>JBGANP010000120.1:0-10289 GCA_044222255.1 Phycisphaerales bacterium | reverse complement strand
GCTTTGCGACTACATTTCACCCCCGGCTCCGAGGCGATTTTCGCCAAAGTTCCGGTCACATGTTGGGGCGGTAGCTCAATTGGTTAGAGTACCGGACTGTCGATCCGGTGGTTGCGGGTTCGAGTCCCGTCCGCCTCGTTAGAAAGCCCTGTTTTGCAGGGCTTTTTTCATTGGCCCAAATTGCCAGTGCCGTGAGTCCGGCCCTAGTTGGGTTCCAGTCGGGACGCATGTTGGACGCATTTCGCACGCTTGCCGCGCCCCATGCGTGTAATTCATGGGAATTCGGCAGCGTTTGAGTGGGGGAGTACCGGAGGAATGATCCGGTGGTGGCTAGCAAACGAAAAGGCGGCAGACCAAGAACTCTCCGATGGACTGCGAACTGCGGCTGGGCGAGCCTGCTCGCATAGATTGGTGCGGCGCATTCCACTAGGGATCTGATGCAGAGCGGCTATGGCTGCTGTGCTTCGCCGCGAACTGGAACAGGTCTGGTCGCGAGCGGATTGGCCGTCCGAACGATGATCGCAGGATCCCGCCCTAGACACCCGCGTCCGGCCCAACTTCGATACCGCCTCCGGCGACGCGCGATCTCAGGCCTGGGTGGAACGAACAGGAGGCTGGTCCAGTTGCCATCGGGATTCCGCCTGACGCCGTGGGCCGCGTAGTCCGGGAGCCACCAGCGGTCGTCGATTCGATAGCTGAACGCGTGATCGCCATCCGAGATTCTCACTCGCACCCGCCACCAGCCCGTGGACGGAGACCGTGGCTGCATCCCATCCAATGCGGTGCTTGCTGTCTCGGACTCCCGCTTCAACGTGATGGCACCGTCCGTCCATCGCGTGAAATCTCCGATCAGATCCACTCGCTCCGCGCTCGGAACGTAGATCCTGAACGTCAAAGTGCCGTCGTGCTCAGCCGTAACCATGAGGAATCCTCTCGCAAATACTCCCGCTCACCGGCCAGATGCCCGTGCAGCAAAGCATGGCGGAGTACCGATCCCGAACCCATCGGGAAATTTTCTGAATTTCCCATTCTCCGGCGCGAAGTTGTCGGACCTGCTCGATCTAGCAACTCTCCCTATTGAAGCAGACTTGATGCTCGACCATGCTGTTAGTATCCAATGCTCCCCACGGCCGGTGCAGGGGCGCACGCAGCAGTCCATCATGGAGATTCTCGATGACCACAGCACTTTCCAAATCCGATGCACAGATCAAGGCAGATGTCCTCGACGAACTCAAATGGGATCCCACGGTTGATGAAACGGAGGTGGGGGTCCAGGTGAAGCAGGGCGTGCTCACGCTCACCGGCAAGGTGAGTTCGTACGCAAAGCGGCTCGCGGCGATCGATGCCGCCCACCGCGTCTACGGGGTGCTCGATGTTGTGGACGACATGAAGGTCAAGATTCCCGTCCTCTGGGAGCGAACTGACCAGGACATTGCCAACGCGATTCGCCACGCGCTCAAATGGGATGTCACCGTCCCTGACCATCGGATCAAGTCCACAGTCACGAACGGCGCAGTGACGCTCGAAGGTACCGTGGACAATTGGATGGAACGCTACAACGCCGAAAAGGCAATCCTCCGACTGACGGGCGTCACGAGCGTGAACAACAGAATCACAGTCAACTACGTGTATGTCGATCCGAACAAGGTCAAGCGCAACATTCAGGATGCCCTTCAGCGCCAGACGGAGCGGGAAGCCAAACACTTGGACATCTCTGTTCGTGACGGCACTGTGACGATCACCGGCACCGTGCGGTCCTATAGCGAGAAGAACGCCATGGAACGCATTGCTTGGGCTACGCCCGGCGTGAAGCACGTTGAGGACAAGACTACGGTCGATCCTTATCAGTAATCAGATGTGGGACGGCTCCGGCCTCGGGGCTGGCCGTCCTTTTGCGATTCGCTGCGCCGGATGTTCCGGGCGGCGTCCAGCCCCTATTGCGAAAGGTAGAGCAATGAGTCTGACACTCTGGAAGAAGCGTTCCCCCGCGGCACTCTCTCCGCTCAACGGCGACCTCGCTCGACTGCGTGACGAGATGGACCGGACGTTCGACAGGTTCTTTACCGAGCCTCTTAGTCTCGACGCCATCGAGCCCAAGTTGCTCCGCGCCCAGAGTTGGTTCCCGCCGTTGGATATTAGCGAGACGGACAACGAGGTGACGATCCGAGCCGAGGTGCCCGGCATCCCCTCCAAGGATGTGGATGTTTCGATTTCGGGAACTACGCTCACGATCTCGGGGGAGAAGAACGAGTCGACCGAGCGACGAGACGAGAACTTCTACCAATCCGAACGTCGCTTCGGCTCGTTCCGCCGTATGGTGGAGCTCCCGGACTCGATTGACGCGGACAAAGTCACAGCCGAATCCGACAATGGCGTGATCACCATCCGCATTGCCAAGAAGCCGGGCACCAAGCCCCGGCAGGTCGAGGTCAAGCCCGCGGGAAAGAAGGTTCCCGTCGCCGGCTGACTTCTTCAGGCCCAGCCTCTCCTCCCGACCCGGCGCCGCCGCGTGGTGCGCCGGCTCATTCGTTCGCAGCCCTACTACTCCGTCTGAGTAGACATCACCGTCTCAGACGCGGAAATTGCCGTCGACAAGGATCGCGGGCCTGAGTATTTTTACGAGAACGCATATACCGCGTTGCGAGAAGCGTTCAGGGCGGCTCGTTGTCAACTGCAAGATCACGCTCGGATGTCCGGTGTTAGGTCAAGACACATCCTTCCGCAGCCGGGAGGGAGGACGCGATCGAAGGCGTGAGATAACGCTATCCCATGTGTTGACCATCTCTGGAGGGCTTCATGGTGGTTGCGGCTGCACACTCGACCCAGGTGGTTGTTCCGGCACATCCGGCGAATCTTCCCGGGTCATTGATGGTGCCACCGAAGGCACCGGGCATTGTGCTTTTCGCTCATGGCAGCGGCAGCGGACGGCTCAGCCCACGGAACCAGTTCGTCGCCTCGATACTCAACAAGGCGGGCCTCGGGACGTTGCTCTTGGACCTCCTGACTCCGCAGGAGGCCGACGACCATACCAATGTCTTCGACATTCGGCTTCTGGCCGATCGTCTGCTGGCCGCGACTCGGTGGATCATGTCGAGCGATCAAGGTCTCAACCGCCGGATCGGGTTGTTCGGCGCGAGCACGGGAGCCGCGGCCGCGTTGGTGGCGGCGGCCGAAGAGCGTGCAATCGCGGCGGTTGTGTCCCGCGGAGGGCGCCCCGACCTGGCCATGGGCCAGCTTCGCGGTGTCCGTGCACCCACGCTGCTCATCGTCGGTGGCAACGACCCGGCGGTGCTTAACATGAACGAGGATGCCTACCGAGTCTTGGCATGTCCGAAGTCGATGGAAATCGTGCCAGGAGCCACGCATCTCTTCGAGGAGCCCGGGGCGCTCGAGCGGGTCGCCAGCCTTGCGAGCACGTGGTTTTTACGGCATCTGACGCCAGAGGATCCACCATGAGTTCGCAGCTCTTCCAGTCTCGAGAGGACGCCGGCTGGCAGCTTGGGAATCGGTTGAAGAGTGTCCCTCTGGTGAACCCGGTGGTCCTCGCGATTCCCCGGGGAGGAATCGAGGTAGGGCGTCCCCTTGCCGCGGCTCTCGGCGCAGAACTGGACATTGTTCTGTCTCGCAAGCTGCGTTCGCAGGACCAACCAGAACTCGCTCTTGGTGCTGTCTCCGAGTCCGGCGTGGTGTATCTGAATCACCATGCCGACGGCATGAGCGTGGCTGCCGATGGACACCTCGCTGTCGAGCGAGAGCACCAGATGGCGGAGATCCACCGCCGCGCGGCAGTGTTCCGGAGGGTGAGGCCGCGTGCGCAACTCGCTGGCCGAAGTGTCATCGTCACGGACGACGGGATCGCCACTGGCTCAACGATGATCGCCGCACTCAAGACGGTGCGGGCGCAGAAGCCACATGAGCTGATCGTTGCCGTTCCCGTCGCGCCAGAAGACCGTCTCGAGGAGGTTCGCACCCTCTGCGATCGTGTGATCTGCCTGGCTGTCCCGGACCTGTTCTGGGCGGTCGGTCAGTTCTACGTCCACTTTCCGGAGGTCTCCGACGAACGAGTCGTCGAGGTGCTCCGGGAGGCCGCTGGGCCGACCGAGCGTACCCGTACCGTCGGCTGAGGGAATGGCCATAATCGGCATGCCACCCCCCGCCGACTCGCGGCTCGCTGCATGCCCAATCGCCGGTGCATCACGTTGCGGCTCGTGTTACGCGTTCACCCGAAGGTGATCAGTGGCTTGATCATGCCATCTTCCTTGGTTTGCATCATCTTGAACGCCCGCGCGATGTCTGCGAAGTTGAAGCGGTGCGTGGTCATCGGGAGCGGGTCGACCCGCCCGGTGCGGATGAGCCGCATCAATCGCTGCATGCGTTCCGCGCCGCCGGGGCAGAGCGCGGTGCGGATCGTCTTGTCGCTCATCCCAACGCCCCAGTCCAGTCGCGGGATGGGCACCGTCTCCCCATCACCGTGGTAGCCGACGTTGGAGATCGTGCCGCCGGGGCGCGTCGCGCTAATGCACGCGGCAAAGGTCTTCGGCGAGCCGAGGGCCTCGATCGCCGTGTCCACGCCCTTGCCACCCGTCGCCTTGCGAATGGCCTCGACCGGATCTTCCTTTGTGTAGTCCACGATCAGGTCGGCGCCGAACTTCCGGGCCATGGAGGCGCGGTTGGGCTTGTTCTCGATGCCGATGACCAGGCCTGCGCCACACAGTCGCGCCCCCACCGTAGCCATCATTCCGATCGGGCCCTCGCCAAAGACGGCGACGCTTCCGCCCATGGGAATGTTCCCTTGCTCGGCGGCGATAAATCCGGTCGAGAGCATGTCGCAGCAATACGCGGCCTGCTCGTCGGTCAGGCCGTCGGGGATGGGTGCCAGGTTCGCCACGGCGTCATTGACATGGAAGTACTCCGCCATGCTCCCGTCTTTGAGATTGGCGAACTTCCACCCGCCGAGCATCCCGCCACACTGCGAGGAGAAACCCCGCTGGCAGTTTTCGCAGGCGTAGCAGGGTGTGATGGCATTCACGGCGACGCGCTGACCGACCTTGAAAAGCCCCGTCGCGGCGACCCCGGGGCCCAGTTCGTGGATCACGCCCACGGCCTCGTGGCCGAGCGTGAGATCCTTCCGCGGTCCGATGGCGCCGGCCACCGTGTGGGTGTCGGAGGTGCAGATCAGGGCCGCAGTCGTGCGGATGATCGCGTCGTTGGGCCCGGCGCGCGGGATCGGCTTGTCGATAATCCCGACCTCGCCGATGCCATGCATGACGAACGCTCGCATTGTTCCGGCCATGGGATGCTCCTTTCCAAAGGCGTTCGCTGCGGTGAGGTGGCGAAGCCGAGTCTTTGGTGTGCCGCCGTCATTCACTCGTGTGCGCGACGTTGATATGTGTCACGTGTCCTGTGCGCTGGTTCCCATCACTTGGCATCCGCGAGGCAGCCCGCTCGGCATGGAGCAGTCGCTTGAAGAAGGCGGAGGCCGCTCAAGCAGCCGACGTATTTCTTCGGTGAGTCGGTCGCCGATCTCGGGCTTTTCGATGCACAGGCATCCGCGGAGATCGGCCGGTATCGTGCCGCGCTCCGCCTGGCCTGTGACAAAGACCACCGTGCGTCCAGCGGCGAGCAGGCGCCTGGCGAGCTCTGCGGTGGTATCCCCATTGAGCCGGAAGTTGAGCACGGCCATTCGTGGTCGATGCGTCGCAACCAGTCGCTCCGCCTCCCCGAGGGATCCCACCGGGCCCAATGCCACGGCTCCCGCTTGGCGCACGCATCCTGCGACAAGTTGCGCGATGAGGAACTGGTCCTCCACCACGAGCACCTCGGCCGGGCTGGTGTTTCCGGCTTCCGACGCCGGCGCGGGGTCTTTCGCATTTACGTCCGCCATGTGCCGCTCCTTCGAGAACTTCGGTAGGAACGCCCCGGAGCGAGTTTGTCGGTGTGCTCGACTTCTGCCCCGTAGCCGACCCGCGTGATGGCACGCACGAGCGAGCGGGGGTCACACCGAGGTGCATGTGCGACCGTGGCGTTGGCTCGAATCAAGCTCATGACGACGCTCCGTACCCCCCGAACCCTCATGACGGCAACCGATACTTTTTCGCGGCACCTGTTGTCGCGCATTCCGATCACCAGCAGCAGTGAACATACGGTCGGGGGCAAAAACACACGCTCCTTCCCGCTTTCACCCGCGGCAACCATCCCGTCCCAAACGGAACGCGATCGACATCTCATCTACGTGAATTTATCGTGGCCCGCGTACGCCCGGTCTCAAGGTGGAAGATTCCCTAATGCGTAGTTTCCTGAGCGAGGACCGAAGCGGATCGGTCACCCTTGGCATCCCGGTCGCTGCGAGAGAGCCTGCCGATGGTCAAATAGCACTGCGGGAACTTCGCCACCTTTCGGAGGTTCTGCACGGAGCGATTATCCCAAGAGGTGTACGATATAACTGTGGCCAATCGCCCGAAAGCACCATCCGCAGAAGAGCGGCGACGGCGCAAACTCCCTGCAGAACGAGGGTCTCCGCAGCCCGATTGCAGAGCGACTTGCCTCGCACATGGCGCCGACGAGGTGCGCTTCGAGGCCCGCCGTCTCGCCACGGTGACCCGAGATTCCAACGACGCCATCGTCATCATCGATACAGATGGCTTGATCCTCGATTGGAACCGTGGAGCCGAGCGGATGTACGGGTACACCGAGGCCGAGGCAAAGGGGATGAACGTTTCGCGGTTCATCCCGGAACCTCGGCGGGCCGAGTCGCTGTCCATGCACGCGCGTCTGAATCGTGACGAGATTGTGGCACCGTTTGAGAGCCAGCGCTTGGGAAAGGACGGTCGACTCCTCGATGTGTGGCTGACGGTGACCGCGATCAAAGACGACGCCGGCAAGATCGTGGCGATCGCCAACACCGAGCGCGATCTCACCGACCGGAAGCGGGCAGAAGAGGCCCTTCGCGAGGCCTACACGGACATAGGCCTGAAGTACGAGGAACGCGGCACGCAGCTCGCCGAGGCGATCGACGGCCTGAACTCCGAGCTCGCCAATCGTCTCCGAGTGGAGGCTGCCCTTCGCGAAAGCCAGGAACGTCTGAGCGTCGTGATCCGCACCGCCGCGGAGGGAATCATCACAATCAATCACCACGGGATAATCGATTCGTTCAATCCCGCGGCCGAGAAGATGTTCGGATACTCGGCCAAGGAGATCCTGGGCCGGAACGTCAGTGTGCTCATGTCGGCCCCCTACAAGAGCAACCACGACAAGTACCTGTCGAACTACATGAAGACCGGTGAGAAGAAGATCATCGGTATCGGGCGCGAGGTCGTTGGCCAGCGAAAGGACGGCACCACCTTCCCTATGGAACTGGCCGTCGGAGAGGGACAAGACGGCGACGGCCCCGTCTTCACGGGGATCGTTCGCGACCTCACCGAGCGCAAGGCGACGGAAGCGAAGCTCCGCACGGCCGACCGCATGGTCTCCATCGGCACGCTCGCCGCAGGCCTCGGCCACGACATGAACAACGTGCTTTTGCCCGTCCGTGCACACCTGAACGCGCTCGGGGCGTTGGAGGAGAGCCGTCGGCGTGCGACCAAAGACGCACGCCATGTCAGCGAGATTCAGAAGAGCGTGGCGTATCTCCAGCAACTTGCGGATGGTCTGCACTTCCTCTCGATGGACCCCGAGGCCAAGGAGGACGCCCGCGGCGGCGGCGCCACCACCGACCTCAATCGCTGGTGGTCGCAGGCCGGAGCGATTCTCTGCAAGGCCGTGCCGAAACACGTGCGGATCACTGCGTCGTTCCCGGCGGGACTTCCCCAAGTGGCCGTGGCTCCGCATGCGCTGACGCAGGCCGTGCTCAACCTGATTGTGAACGCCGGCGAGTCCATTCCTCCGCCCGGTCAGCGCAAGCGCCGGCAGGGAGTGGTGCGGGTGTTCGTTCCACACGCGGCGACCAACGGGCATGTTCGGCTCGTCGTCTCCGACAACGGCTGTGGCATGACCGATGAAGTGAAGCGGCACGCCTTCGAGATGTTCTACACAACCAAGCCCCGTGGGCTGGGAACCGGTCTGGGGCTACCTCTGGTATGGAGGATCGTCAAAAACGCCGGCGGCCGCGTCGACGTGGAATCTGCGGTCGGCACCGGCACAACGGTGACCCTGACAATTCCGGCGAAGTCCGACAAAGGCCACGGGGGGGCCAAACCCGGGACTTGTGCGGCGATCTCGATCTCTCAACCCCGGACGGCGACCATGATCCGCCACTTGCTGGAAGCTGCCGGTGTCACGGTGGTGAGTGACGACTCGGCCGAGATCATGCTCGTCGACCCCGACGCCCGATCTCTCCGCACCGCAAGCGCCTGGAGGAAACGCCAGGGCGATGGACAGTTGGTGGTGATGGGAGTCCCGCAGCCCCGCTCCCGGCGGGCCTGGGCCGCCTTGGATGCAATCGTCGTGGAATCTCCGCAACGCTATGATTCGATTCGGGCTGCTGTTGCTCAGGCCATCGCCGAGGCGCAGCACACGGAGGCGATCTCCCATGTCCACCCAGCCGACCACGCCACATTCGACGGGCGGGGATACCACCCGGGCGAAACGGATCAACAAGTCCCCGGTGTTCGACTCGAACGAGGGGTCCGCGGGGGTTCGCGTGCTGTGCGTCGACGACCATGAGATTCTCGTGGAAGGCCTGAAGACGCAGTTCGCGATTGACGGGAGCGTTCGCGTCGTGGGGCGACTCCCGACGGCGGAGAATCTGCTTGAGACCATCGCCCGGCTTCGACCGGACGTCGTGCTGCTCGACATCGAGATGCCCGGGCCCGACGTGTTCGAGGTGGCCGATCGACTCCACCAGTCGCACCCCCGGCTCCGCTTCGCCTTCCTGAGCGCCCACGTGCGTGAGAGCTTTCTGGCCGCGGCCTACGACTGCGGGGCTCGCGGGTACTTCGCCAAGGCCGATGACCTGAGGGACATCGTCGCGGGAATCAAGGAACTGGCGGGCGGTTCCGAGGGGACCTTTGTCATGGGCCCCAAAGTGCGGGAGCGTTGCGGACAGCCCGTAGACTCCTTGCATGGATCGCTTCGTGACCCCAGTCGCTCAGCGAGCCAGATCGAAACTCGTCCGTCGACACCCCTGGACTCGCTGACCACACGCGAGATGGAGGTGCTTCGAATGATCGGCAAGGGGCTTTCCCGCGCCGAGATCGGCAGTCAACTGTCGCGCAGCACCAAGACGGTCGACTGCCACCAGGAACGCATGATGAAGAAGCTGGGCGTGAGCAGCCGCGCCGACCTGATTCGCTATGCGATTCGGGAGGGTCTCGCCCAAGCGTGAGACATCTGGGTACCTCGTCGGGAAGGACTCAAGGGAACGGGACCGGTGCGGCATTGTGACCTGGTGAGCGTGAGAGTTGCAGAGAAAGCGTCCGCGGCACGCTCACTCAGATTCACGGACCCGACATCAGAAATGCAACGCGCCGACAGTCCCCTTTGCGCATCTGTCGAAGCAGCCTGTTTCCAGGCGGCCTTGGCATTCACCCCACATCAAGTTGCTCTTCCGTCTGCGAACTGCTGGCTGATTCAGCATGGGAAAAACCGTGCTCGATCATCTGGGCTCTCAAGCGAAGCCTTCGCAGCGCTGTCTCGGCGATCTGTCGAGCACGCTCGGGCGACGCTCCAATCGAGTCGCCAATCTCCCGGTAGCCCTGTGGTTCTCTTCCGGTGAGGCCGTATCGAGCGCTCACGACCTCCAGTTCCCTTTCCTTGAGTCCCAAAAGAAGGCGTCGCAGAAGGGCCTTCTGCTCGTGTCGTACGCTGATCTCCTCTGGGCGCTCGGGCTTCTGATCGGCGATCCGGGAAGCTGCGTACTGACTCGGAGCCGAGATGTTTCCGAGCAGGGTGGCTCGCTTTGCGTTCGCCGCAAGAGATGCCTGGCGAATGGCTCCCGGAGGCAAAGCGAGATCGTCTGCCAGCTCGGCATCCGTGGGATCGCGACCATGAACATGCCAGAACGCGCGCGCCGCTTGCTTGTAGCGGCCCATCAACCGGGACGCGTGTATCGGGATGTGAACGTGGTTGTTCCGAAGAATCGCCTTCTTGATCATCGAGTCAATCCACCACATGGCGTATGTGGCCAGAGTGGCCCCCCGAGAGGGATCGAACTTTTCGATCGCATGAAGGAGGCCGATGGTGCCTTCCTGCTCAAGTTCGGCAATGTCCAGACCCCAACTGGCGTATCGACGCGCGACGCTCGAAATGAGCCGGATATGTTGCTTGACGATTTTCTCTCGCCTGCGGGCGGC
>JBGANP010000119.1:0-10397 GCA_044222255.1 Phycisphaerales bacterium | reverse complement strand
CGCCGAAGCATTCGCCCGAGTATCCCCACCCTGCAAGCAGGATGTCCGTCGGGTGCAGGGGCGCGTTGCTGATAGCGGGGGCGATGGGGATGATGCCCGCCGGCGATCCGGACAGATACGCGAGCACCTGGTCGCAGCCGTTGTTGGACGCATCAACCAATCGCACGACGTCGAACTCCTGGTACGTGCCATGGCACTGGTTCCAGTTGACGCTCAGCGAGTTCTGCGAGATGCCCGCCGCGGTTCGACGAAACCGAGCTCGATACTGGCGCACCGAGTTCGGCGGGAGCGGATCGGATGTCGTGATGTCAAGACAATGGCGCGCGATCAGGATCACGTCCGGCCCGACCAGCGTGCATGTTCCCGACACCCATCCGCCGCAGGGACTCCCCGGAGACGCCCGGAGAAAAATGCCCACCGCATCGAATCGCTTGTCCGACGCCGGGACGGGCACTCCATTCACTACTCCCAACGCGGCCGGAACCACCCCAAGTAAGACAACAAAGCACACTAGCAATGAACGACAAATACGCAGTTTGGACATCTTGGTCCTCATGCCAACGCACGGCCTGCAAGCCGGAAGCGCGCCCTCGAGGGGCCTATGAAAAAAACATGGACGGGCCAGATTCATGGAAGCGCCACACACGCTTCATTCGGCCCGGGGAAAGACAGATCATTGGAACGTCGCGAAGCAGTCGACAGTTCTCCGCGGGGCAGAGACTACCTCGGGTTTCCCTGTGCGCCAGCCCCAATTCGTGGGTTTTTGCCAATTTATCTATCGGTTGCGAATATTTCAGAGGCCTTCGCCGGCCACAGCGAGCCGATCTACCACTTCCAAGCCAAATCCTTCCAGTCCCGGCAGTTCGCGGGTGTGGTTGCTGATCAGCCGCAACTTGCTCAGGCCAAGCGCTCGCAGAATCTGCCCGCCGATCCCGAACTCGCGCAGGTGCGCCGGCACCACGGACGACATCGAAGCATCGGACGCGGACCAATGCCCGCCGCCGATTCCGGGTCGCTGAATGGCCTGCAATCGCTGCTCGAGCGCGCCAGTCCCCGCACCGGTCGCCTCGCCGCACCAGTCGGGACGGAGATACACGATCGCCCCGCGCCCCTCGCGCTGCACCATCCGCATCGCGGCGTGCAGGGTGCGCCCGGTTGGACCGTCGCTGGCCGAGTCCAGATCCAGAAAGAGGTCGCCGAGCAGGTGCCGCCGGTGCATGCGAACCAGTGTTGGTGCGGTGCTGGGGCGAACGATCCCTCGGTCGTCCAGATCACCCACGCCCCCGGCGCACAGCGCCACGTGCGGCAGCGGATCAACGGCGGATCTGAACGCGATGAGGTTGAACTCGCCCAGTTGCGTCCGAATGGGAGTTCCCCGCGCCGGTTCCATCCGCGTCACCAGACTCTCCTGCGATAGCCGGTGCGAGATGATGTCGGCCACCGTGCACAGCTTGATGCCGTGCGCCGCTCCGAGCTTCAGCAGATCCGGCAACCGCGCCATCTCCCCATCGTCGCGCATGATTTCGATGATGACCGCCGCCGGATACAGCCCCGCGAGCCGGCACAGGTCCACCGATCCCTCCGTCTGCCCGGTGCGCACCAGAACGCCGCCCTCGCGCGAGCGCAGCGGGTTGATGTGCCCGGGACGAACGAAGTCTGCCGGCCCGCTCTTCTGATCGATCGCCATGAGAATGGATCGCGCCCGCTCCCGAGCCGACACTCCCGTGGTGAATCCATGCTTCGGGTGCCCGTCTATCGAGACCGTAAACGGAGTCCCCCGCGCCGATGTGTTCACTCCTGTCTGCGCATGCAGATCCAGTCGATCGCAATCCTCGGGCGTCAGCGAGAGGCACATGTACCCGCGTGCCACCGAGAGCATGAACGTGATCGCCTCGGGCGTCACGAACTGCGCGGGCAGGATCAGGTCCCCCTCGTTCTCGCGATCTTCATCGTCCGTCAGGATGACCATCCGTCCGGCACGCAACTCATCCAGGATTTCCGCGATCGGTGTCGTCGACATTCCGCGATCCTAACCCCCCAACTTGACGCGTCCGTGCTCTCAGAGAAACAGAACCGCTCAAGCTTGCCCAGATTCCCACAAAACCCCCGGAAACCGGCGAGAATTTCCAGAATCTCCATTGACCAACCGTGGGAGTGTGATAACTTAGGCCCACGCGGGAGTATCCCCGCTTTGGGGAAGAGAGAGGGGAGGAAAATCCAGAGAGAGACCGTGGTTTTCTCGCACTGATCTGCGAGGTGTGTGTTTGCACCCCTCGAGGTTCAAGGAGGCGGTCTCTATGCGTTCTCTCATTTCCTCTCTCTCCGCCGTCGGCCTGGTTTCCGTTCTCGCGTCCAATGCCTCAGCCACCGTGCTGACGTTCGACTTCAACGGCTCCAACACCGACAGTGTCCCGTCGTCGTACGGCAATCGGGTTTCATCGTTTGCTCCCGGCTTCTTCAACTATGGCTCCGACGGCGGGATCACTCCCAACGTCAGCGTCATCTACACCCCCGTGCTCAAGCTTGGCGGTGCGCAGCCCCCGGACAACACGCGCGTCTTCGGCGACCTGCAGAATGTCCTGTACCGTGACCGTAACGGCGGCTTCACTCCCGGCATTCTCGAGATCACCCTCGCGGCCGACCCGGGCTTCCTGGTCTGCCTGCATCGCTTTGACGCGGCCGCCGTGTTCAACGCGGTCACCGGCATCGGCGAGGACCTTCCCGCCCGCTCCATCCAAGTGCTCGACGGCTTCGGCACGCCGCTCTACCAACTCGACTACGACCCGGCCAATCCCCCTTCCACCTATATCCCCGGCACGGACACCCCCTCGCTCCGCCACCGCACGTTTGATTGGGATGCCAATCCCATCTGCGCAAGCCGCCTCATGATCCGTTTGGACCTCACCCAGCTCATCACCATCGGCGGCTCCAAGGTCGATCGCATCGGCATCGACAACATCAAGTTCTCGCAGACCCCCGCCCCGGGCGCCGCCGCCCTCTTCCTGGGCGCGGCCGGAATGCTCGCCTCACGCCGCCGCCGCAACTGAAAGCTCTCGGGATAACTGTGTGCCCTCACGCCCCCCGCCCCCATGGCGGGGCGTTTTTGCTTTGGCGTCGAGAGCTTCTGCGGTCATCGTCATGATTTCGTGGGTCGAAAGTTCGATGCGCACTTATACTCAACTCCATCCACGCCGCCTTTCGCGGCCGCTTTGAGGAGTTTGTCCATGTCGATTCGCATCACCCGTTCCTCGCTGCACGCACTTCTGGCCTTTGGAGCGATCGGGTGCTGCTGTGCCGACGCGCTCGCTCAAAGCTCCACCGCCCCGATGCCGATCTTTCGCAAGACCGCCGGCGTCATCGTTTCCGACATCGCCAACGACCGGCTCCTCTATGTGCGAGATTTGAATGGTGATGGTGTGGCCACGGGCGCGGGCGAAATCTCCGTGTTCTTCGATGCTTCAAATGCATCCGCGCTTCCCGCTCCCTCTGGCGCGATTTTCAGCATCTATCAGGCCGCCGACGGCACTGTGTACGTCGGCGACGGCGACACCCGCACCATCTACGCGCTCCGCGACAACAACCTCAACGGTACCGCCAATGACTCCGGCGAGGCACGGGTCTTTTTCAGCCAGTCGATCAGCGCCAGCGGCATCTTTCTCCCCACGCCCAACGGGATCGCCGGAGATGCGAACGCCATCTATGTCACCAATGCGGGCACAACCACCGCGCTTCCCTCCGCCCAGGATGGGGTCATCCGCATGGCCGACGGCAACGGCGATCACGATGCCCAGAGTCTGGGCGAGGCGACTCTCTTTCTGGATGGCAACACGCTGATCGCGGCAGGCGCGACCAGCTCCAACCCATTTGATCTCTGCATTCTCAACAACGCGCTGTACTTCTCCGACTTCCGCACCACGGCATTGGGCGGGCGCGCCATCATGCGAGCCGCGTACACCCCCGCCACCGTCGCCATCGGCGCCGCCGACCTGAACGTCTTTGTCACCAACCAGACCTCGTTCACCGGGCCCTCCGGCCCGTTCACGCTCCCGCTCGGCCAATCGTGTGTCTCCGATGGCGCTTCAATCTACATGCACGACTCCTCCGCCGCCAACGTGCAGGCCGTCTATCGCCTGACCGACGGCAACGCTTCGGACACGATCAACGCCGATTCGGAGATCGTTCAGGTCTGGTCCGAACTCAACCTGCCCGCCGGCGAAGTGATGGCCAATAGCTTCGATATTGATGTCGGCCTCCGCAGGTTGCTCATCACTTCCAACGGCTCCACGCCCGCGTCGCAGGGCAGCGTTCCCGCCTCGGAACTCATCCTCGCCATCGACACCGACAGCAACGGCCTGTATTCGCAGGCCGAAACGAAGATTCTCATCAAGGGAGCCAATGGCGTTGCTCTCTGGCCTCCAAACACCAACCCGCGTACCGCGCGCCTCTATGGCTGGCCGTGCCCGGCGGACTTCAACCTCTCCGGCAGCGTCACCGTCAACGACATCTTCGACTTCCTGGCCGCGTGGTTTTCCGGCGATATTCGCACCGATGTCAATGGCCTCGGTGGTGTCTCCGTGCAGGACATCTTTGATTTCCTTTCCTCGTGGTTTGCCGGGTGCCCCTGAACACCCGAGGCCCGATGGGCCGGCAAGAAGTCCCTCAAAAGGGCGATGTGCATTACATATCGCCCTTTTTCATGCGCCCGTCGCGCGGTAGACTCCCTGCCCCATGCCATACTCACGCCCCTTTCTGCGTGTGCTTGCGTTCGCCCTCGGCTGTGCCGCGTTGCTGCTTGGTCAGCCAAGCGCCTTGGCCCAGTCCGCGATAACGTTCACCACCCCGACCACGGCCCAGTTTCGCGCCGTCATCGCCGGCGCGACCGGTGAGTACGTCACGATTCCTTGTGTCATCTCAATGGATCTTGGCGCACCAGCAACTCCCGGCTCGGGCTCGGTGCTCGTTCGCGCGATTCACTTGGCGCCTTCCAACTTCTCTTGCACTGTTCCGCTGTTTGGTCCACCCACGCCCGTGTTCCTCACTGGATTGGTGGTGGATGCCGCGCCGGGCGCGGGGATCACTTTGCCCGCACAGCTTGGCTCGCCGGGCGAGACGCTCTTCGCGGGGACAGGCATTTCAGAGTCGGCTGCGGGAATCGTGAACTACACCGCCCAAGGCATTGCATGTCAGTTTGTCCTGAACGGGGGCGGGCAGTGCTCGGGCCCATTCAACCTCGCCACGACCGGCGCGAACACGGGAGGAATCATCGCCAGCGGCTCCATCGCACCCGCCGCGGGAACCCAGCCCCGTGCCGTCTTCTTCCAGTTCCGCGGCTCGTTCCCGTTCGTCGCAAACGCCACGTGGGGACGCATCGATGTGCTTGCCAATCTCACCGGCACCATTTCCGGCAGCCAGCCCGCCTGCGTGGCGGACTTCAACGGCGCGGACGGCCTGACCGTTCAAGACATCTTCGATTTTCTCGCCGCCTGGTTCGCGGGAAACGCTCAGGCCGACTTCAACCACGCCGACGGGCTCGGTGTTCAGGACATCTTCGACTTCCTCGCGGCCTGGTTCGCCGGTTGCTGAGTCGCACCTCTGGAACGCCTTCGAGAATGCCGGCTCATTCGAGCAAAGGGCCTTACCGGACGGCGACACGCAAGACACCCACGGATACGGAAGCTGCGGAACGCAGCTGGGGCTATCCCCGTCTATCACAGGGGTGCTGACTCACAGGAATGTCTTGACGACCGCCCGGGTGCTTGTAGACTGAAACGAGGGGACGGGTTGCCATTGAGCCCTCATCTATTCGCGTTTGTGACTGTCTAGGAGACCTTGCATGATTGCTGGCCTGAATCGTCGTCTCGGCGCCGCCATTGCCTCGCTCCTCGCGCTCGCGGCGTTCGCGACCCCCGCGATGGCCGTCGGCGATGTTGTCATCAGCCAGGTCTGGGGCGGATCGTCGACCGGCGCGGGCACGGCCGCCTTGCCCAAGTCCGACTTCGTGGAACTCTTCAATCGCACCGCCAACCCGATCAATCTGACCGGTTGGTCGGTAACAGTCTCTGCATCCGGAACGAGTACCGCCTATGCCCAGGTGAACCTCACGGGCACCATCCAGCCCTTCTCCTACTACCTGATCCAGTGCTTCACCACGCCGGCTACGGCGGGCATCGACCTTCCGACACCCGATCTCATCTATGGCACCGCCGCCACAACGCTCGCTTCAACAACCGGCAAGGTTTCCCTCCGGAGCGTGACCACCGCGGTTGGCGCCGTGGGCTGCCCGGCGTCCGACGCGACGCTGATCGACCTGGTGACCTATGGCACCACTGTCACCACGTGTCGCGAGGGTTCGGCCAACGCCCCCGCCGGGTCTGCCACGGGCAGTGGGCTGGCGGTCTTCCGCGCCGCGGGCGGATGCGTTGACACCGACCAGAACGGCGCGGACTTTGCGACGGCCATCCCTTCACCGCGCAATAGCGCATCTCCCTCCACCGGCGGATGCACCATCGGTGCGTGTTGCAACAATAACACTGGCGCGTGTTCGGGCGCAACCGCCAGCGGGTGCGTCTCCAGCGGCGGCACCTATCGCGGTGACGGCACAACCTGCCCTCCCACTCCCGCCTGTCCAGCCAATGGCGCGTGCTGCAACGGCGCCACGGGCGGCACCTGCACGATCCTCACCAGCGCGAGCTGCGCCGGCATCTCCGGCTTCTACCAGGGCGACGGTTCGCTCTGCTCACCGACGCCCTGCGTCACCGCCTCCTGCTGTCTCCCGGCCAACCTGACTTGCTGCACGCTGCTGCCCGCACTCTGCACGGCGCAGGGCGGAACGGTCGGGGCCACCGGCGTGACCTGCACCACGGCGGGCAACTGCATCGCCCAGCCGGTGAACGATCTTTGTGCCGCGGCCGTGGTGGTCTCCGCCGGGACGACATACATCGGCAATAACTTTGCGGCCACCAGCACCGGCGATGGCCCCACCGTGCCTACTGAAACCGTGCGCTCCACCAAGGGCGTCTGGTTCCGATTCACCCCGGCGACCACGAGCGTCTTCGACGTCTCCGGATGCGGCTCGACGTTCGACACAACGGTGCAGATCTTCTCGATCGGCAACTGCTCCGACGCTTCCACGTGGTCCTACGTCGGCGGCGATGACGACGATTGCAACGCCGGCACCGCCGACGGAGAGTGCGCGGCCAACAGCTCCGCCGCGGCGTCGGTGGTCACGGGCGTGGCCCTCATCGGCGGCCAGACGTACTACATCCGCCTCAGTCTCTACAACACCTCCGCCACGGGCGGTGGTAACTACCACTTCACCGTGACCGATGTCGGTGGGGCCTTTGGCGCCTGCTGCATCGGCACCACGGGCCAGTGCGAGCTCCGCTCCGCTGCGGGGTGCGCTATCAACGGCGATGTTGCGGGCACCGCGGGCGTCTACCAGGGCGACTCCACCACTTGCTCCCCCAGCCCTTGCACGCTGGTGGTCGGCGCCTGCTGCTTTACCGGCGGCGTGTGCGCCCCGCGTGAGGCCTCGGCCTGCACCGGCACCAACGTCTACAACGGCGACAACACCACCTGCTTCCCCGACCCCTGCAACACGGAGGCCTGTTGCAACAACACGTCGGGCGCATGCACCGTCCGCACCCTGGGCACCTGCACCGCCACGGAAACCGGCTTCGGGCTCAACTCGATCTGCTCACCCTCTCCTTGCCCGCCCACCGGTGCCTGCTGCAATACCGACTGCACCTTCGCCTGCACCACCACGGTCGAACTCGCGTGCGCGGCACCTTCCGTGTGGCACGCCGCCACCACATGCAGCCCGACCAACATCTGCAACACGTTCGGCGCCGCGCCGAGCAACGACAGCGCGTGTGGGGCAATCACCCTCTCCCTGAACACGACCGTGGTCGGAAACCTGCTGGGCGCGACGACGACCAACGACGGCTTGCCGTCCTCCTGCGAAGTCGCTTCTCCAGGTCCCGGCGTCTGGTTCAAGTACTCGGTGCCCGCGGGTGCCACCAGTTACTACACGGTCAGCACTTGCGGCGCAACGTTTGCGGAGGCCCTGACGGTACTGTCCGGCGATTGCAGCGATCCGTCGTCGATGACCATCATCGGCTGCGATGATGACACCTGCGTGGGCGGCGCGACCGAGCCGGTCGTGTGCGGCACAGCGGCCAGCACCTCCTCGGCCGCGGTTATTGCCGCTGTCTTCCTGAGCGAGTCCACCACCTACTACCTTCGAGTCCAGGCTGACGCAACAACAACGGTCGGCGGCTCATTCCCGTTGATCATCAACACGGTCTCGGCTGGCGCGTGCTGCAGCTCCACGGGAGTGTGCAGCGTCCAGGTCGTTACCGCTTGCACGGGAACGTCGGTCTATCAAGGCGACAATACGGTCTGCAACCCGAGCCCATGCCCTCCGTCGGGCTCCTGCTGCAACACCTGCACCTTCGCCTGCACGACCACGCTCCAGCCGACCTGCAACACCGCCACCAGCGTCTGGACGCAGGGCGGCACCTGCACCGCTCCTTCCACATGCATCCAGACCCCCGCCCCCGCCAACGACCTTCCCTGCGGCGCGATTACCCTCATCTCCGGCGTCAGCCAGTCGGGCACGCTTTTCTCCGCCACCAGCGTCGGCGACGGTCTGAACTCCACCTGCGAGGCCACCGCCAGCAAGGGCGTCTGGTACAAGTTCATCCCCGGCACCAGCGGGGATTACTCCATCAGCACCTGCGGCTCCACCTTCTCCACGGCGCTCACCGTGATGACCGGCGACTGTGCCGACCCCGACGCCATGTCCCACCTCCAGTGCGATGACGACACCTGCGTCGGCGGCGCCTCCGGTGAGCCCGTCGTCTGCGGCACCGCGACCAGCAGCACCACGGCTGCCATCGTTCCTGTGGCCACCCTGACCGCGGGCACCACCTACTACATCCGCATCCAGGTCGACACCGCGACCGCTACCGGTGCGGGCACGTTCGCCATCGTCGTGGTTCCGGCGGTCTCCGGCGCGTGCTGCACGGGCGACGCGTGCACCGACACCATCCAGTCCCTCTGCGTGGGAATATTCTTCAGCGGCCAGACCTGCGGCGGCGGCGCGTGCGCAGCTGTGGGTGCGTGCTGCAACACCACCACCTTCGCGTGCGCCCTCGCGCAGGCCTCGGCGTGCGCGGGCTCCAATCAGATCTTCAGCGCCGGTATCTCATGCACGACCAGCAACCCCTGCATCGTCAATGACGCGTGCCCCGGCCCCGTTCTGCCTCTGGGCCAGATGGTCTTCGGCACCACTACGGGGGCAACGCCGGGCGCCGGAACCGCGCCGTCGTGCTCGATCAGCGGCTGCGAGGACACCTGGTGGGACTTCACCGCCCCCTTCTCCGACACCTTCAACTTCCATGCCATCCAGCTCAACACCGGTCAACCGGTCATCTCCATCTACCCCGACTGCTCGCTCACGGGCGAACTCGCCTGTCTGAGCGGCGGCCGCCTCACCCCGGTGACCAGCGACATCACCCTCCCGTTCGCGATGACGCAGGGCCAGCACATCAAGGTCCGCATCTCCTCCTACGCGTGCATCGACGGTCCCTACACGCTCGAGGTTACCTCCACGCTGCCGCCCGCCGGCGTCTGCTGCCGCGGTGCCACCTGCAACTCAACGATCACGTCCGCCGCGGCCTGTACGGGCTCACTCGTCGGCGGCCAAGCCGCCGGGGCGTTCTTCCCAACCGCCTCCAGCACCTGCAACACTGGCGGCTCCACCAGCTCCCCCTGCTGCTACGCGGACTACAACAAGGTGGGCGGAATCACGGTGAATGACATCTTCGACTTCCTGGGCGACTGGTTCGCGGGCAGCAACTTCGCCAACGTCGGCGGCAACGGCGGTCCTGCCGCACTGGCCGTCCAGAACATCTTTGACTTCCTCTCTGCCTGGTTCGCCGGCGGCTGCAGCTAAAACCACTCGCTCCCAATCCCTACCAAACTCCGAAGCCCCCGCCTGTGCAGGCGGGGGCTTTTTCGTTTGGCCGCATAGCAACTGGTATTTTCAGCATGCCTAGATCAGCACGCTTAGATGAAAACCCCTTGACCAAATCACGGAAGTGTGCGAGACTGACTAGTCAAGTTTCCGCAAGGCCAGTTCTGGCCATGTGCCCGCTTCAGCGTGGTGTGCATTCATTCTTTCAGAAAGAGGTGGCGTTTATGGGTCTCACGACTTCATTGCACGCGTCTGTATGTCGTTTCGCACGAATGCGTACGGGTCGAAACGGGCTGGGACGAGCTCTCGGCATCGCGCTCGGTGCGGCCGGACTCGTCGCGAGCGCTTCGGCGCAATCGCCGCTGACGACCATCTTCGCGTCCACGACGCAGGGAACAGCGGGCGGAAACAACTTCTT
>JBGANP010000118.1:0-10483 GCA_044222255.1 Phycisphaerales bacterium | reverse complement strand
GGCTCATCTGCCTCCTCGGCCTGGGTTATGCCGGTTGGGTGATTTCCCCCGCCCAGAACTGGCCGCGCTGGTGCGGCCTCGCCATCGGCTTCCTCGCCGGTCCCTTCATCGCCGCCCTCGCCTGCCGCTTCATAGCACCTCCCCCACTCGACCCCGCCAACCCGCCGACCCCCGAATCCGCCATCACCCAGCCCGACCACGGCGGCAGCCCCGACATGTGGATCGCCTACCCCCACGCCCGCCGCGAGATGCTCAAAGAGCTCGTCTTCCTCACCCCCGTCATCGCCCTCGGCTGGCTCGGCGGCATCCTCGCGCAACATCTGTTCGGGGCTCAGGTTCCGTCTCTCTGGCTCATGGCCCTTTGCGGCACACTCATGGGTGCCCTCCTCGGCGGCGGCCTCATCTGGGCCATCCGCATACTCGGCTCCCTCGCCTTTGGCAAAGAAGCCATGGGTCTCGGCGATGTCCACATGATGGCCGGCATCGGCGCCTGCCTCGGCTGGGTCGATGCCACTCTCGCCCTCCCGCTCGCGGCCCTCGTCGGCCTCTGGTTCGTCATCGTCAGCATCCTCGCCGGCCGCCCCGCCGGAAAAGCCATGCCCTTCGGGCCGTATCTGGCCGTCGGAACGCTCGTCGTTCTCTTTGCCAAGCCGTTGGTGGAGATGGGACTGAGCTCGCTCACCGGCTTCGCGATCAACCTCCCCTGACGCTGGTGTGGAAAGCTGGGGAATGTGCTCGCGGCAAATCGCAACCGACAGCCCCGTTTCTTGCAGGAAAGTTGACCGTTTCGCCGATTTGGATAGCGTTGACCCACCCAGAGAGCGCGATGGAACGCGCTCGGGCCAACAACACCTCGCGCCCGTGCAACCTGTGCATAGGGCCGCACACGCTTGAACGGAGACGCAGCGATGAGCAACGGCACCCTGTCGAATCAGTTTTCTTTCCTCGGTCGCAACGCATGGAAATGCGTCGGCCTCGCCGTCCTCTCGGCCGGCGTCCTCCTCGGCGGCTGCACCGGCAAGCTGAAGGAAGAGAACGCGGCCCTCCGCGATGAGAACGCGCAGATCAAGGAATCCCTCAAGTCCACCGAGACCGAGAAGGCCGCGCTCGCCACACAGATGCAGCAGACCCAGGCCGAGAAGGACCGCCTCGCCGCCGAGCTCGCCGCTCGTCAGGCCCAGCCCCAGGCCCCGATGGCCATGAACCAAGGCACCGATAACGAGTGGCGCGGCACCGGCGGCAGCACCCGCAACCGCGGCAACTCCGGCGGCGGCAGCGAGCGCTTCGTCATCGCTGGCGATGCCCTTTTCGCCTCTGGCTCCGCCTCACTCAAGAGTGACGCGAAGCGGTCCATCGATGGCTACCTCTCTCAGATCAAGTCCGCCCAATCCGTCCGCATCGAGGGCTACACCGACTCCGATCCCATCAAGAACCCCGCCAACAAGAGCAAGTACGGCACCAACGCCGGCCTCTCCAAGGCCCGCGCCGACGCCGTGAAGTCCTACCTCGTCAGCCGCGGCGTCTCCAGCGGCAAGATCACCACCGTCGGCCGCGGTTCCGAGAACCCCAAGGCCACCAAGAAGGACTCCCGCCGCGTCGAGATCGTCGTCGCCGAGTAAGTCCCTCTCAACGATTCGTACAGTCAAGAAAGGCGTGCCGCAAGGCACGCCTTTTTCATTCGCAGCATTTTCCCCAATGGCATAGGCCTACCGGCCCCTGCACGGTCCATCGCGGCCCGCGTGCTTTTCCCCCCACTGCCCACTCCCCGTTGCCCATTGCCTCTTCCCCCGGCTATACTCCCGCTCACAACCCGGGCGATTGGCGCAGTTGGCTAGCGCGCATCCATGACACGGATGAGGTCACAGGTTCGAGCCCTGTATCGCCCACTTAACTCCCCTCACTCAGCGTCCCTTGGCGGACTCGGACCATCCGAGTTCGTCCACGTGCGCCCGCCCCACATGATCGCAAAGCTCATGGCCCCTTCGGCCCCGGATTATCACGTTTCAATCGTTCCCGATACTCCCGCCCCTTCGCGCCATATCCCTTCCCCGGTTCGGCCTTGTCCCACGCCTCGTACATCTCGGCGATGTGGCGGTGAATCGAGATGTTGAACGGGTGGTTCGAGCTCGCGAGCACCCGCTCGGTCGTCAGAAACTGCGACTCTGCCTCCACAAAGCGATCCAGTTCGGTCAATGCCTCCCCGAGCGCCGTTCTTGTGAGAGTCGTGGGGAGCGACTCTTTGCCGAATCGCCTCTCCTGCCCGGCGAGCGCCTTCTGCAACAGCGGCAACGCATCACCAGCCCGACCCAGCCCGACCAGCGCGTCGCCGAGCTCCATCATCGCAAGCATGGTTTCGGGGTGGTCCTCTCCATAAGTCCGCAGGCACGCGGCGAGCAGCTCGCGGTTGATCTGCTCGGCCCCGGCAAAGTCTCGCATGATCTTGAGATCCTGACCGTCGCGTCGCATGATGTTAATCGTCTCCGGATGATCCTCGCCGTACCGCTTGCGGAGAATCTCCAGCGATTGCGCCGTGAGCGATTGTGCCTGTGCATACCGACCCTGTCGAATCAGGTCGTTCGCGTAGCTGGACATTGACGCCAGCGTGTCGCGATGATCGGGCCCTCGGACGATTCGATATCCCTCGATCACTTCCTTCCACAGCGGCTCCGACTCCTCAAGGCGGCCGCGTGCGGAGAGCACCAGCGCGAGGTTCGATGTCGCCCTGAGGGTTCCCAGATCATTGATGCCAGCGAGCCGCAGCCGCGTCACACGCGTCTGTGTCAGGATCTTCTCCGCCTCTTCGTTTCGCGCGTCCATGTACATCAGCAGGCCGAGATTGTTCTGGGCGTTGAGCGTGACACTGTCTTCAGGGCCCAGCGTCGCGGTGGCTCGCTCGATCGCCTCACGGTGCAGCTTCTCTCCCTCGCCAGTCGCCCCCTGGAGCATTCGCAGTGTGGCCAACATCGTGATCGCCGAGATGGTCCGCCGATCATTGTCGCCCAGTTCGCGTCGCCGGATTTCCAGCGCTTCCGCGAGCGCCGACGCCGCCTTGTCCCGCAAGCCGAGGTCGAGCATCGTTGAGCCGATGGCGCCGAGCAGATCGGCTCGAATCAGCGGCTGATCGCGAAACTCGCTCCGCGCCGTCGCGATCGCCCGATCAAAGTAGCTGGTCTGCAATGTCCGGTTCGCGACATCCGTGAAGTTCACATCCGCAAGCAGCTCCGAAAGCAATGCCCGCCGAGACTCGATCACCTCCGCAGGCACACCATCCCGCGCCTGCACCAGCCCCGCGCTCTCGATGATGTCCGCCCGCACACGCTGCCCCATCCCCGTCGCATCGATGCTCGACAGTTGCGTGCTCTGAAACTTTGCTACCCGCTCCGTCTCCGCGCGGCTCGTCTCCGCATCTCTCGCCGCCGCTCGCGCCGCATCCCGCTCCCGCTTCGCCACCCCCGCCTGCCAGAGCGAGGCCGTCAGCCCGATGATCAGCGCCGCCGCCACCACCGCGCCCGTCGCCACGCCCACGCGGTGCCGACGCATCGTCTTTCGAATCCGATACCCCACGCTCGGTGGCGCGGCCTCCACCTCATCCCCCGTCAGATATCGCTCGATATCCGCCGCGAAGTTCCCGGCCGTCTCATACCTGCGGCCGCGATCCTTGTCCATCGCCCGCATCACAATCCAGTCCAGCTCCCCGCGAATCACCGCGCCCAATCGCTTCGGTTCCACATCCCGTACCGCCGCGATGCTCGGCAGTTTCTCCGTCGCCGCAGACACCCGCGTGCTCGGCGCCGGCGGATCATCCTCCCGAATGATCCGTTGCAGCTCCCCGAACGCCGCCGATCGCAGCCGCTCGGGATCAAACGGCGTCACCCCCGCGAGCAGCTCATACAGCAGCACGCCCAGCGAATACACATCCGTCCTCGTATCGATGTCCAGCGACCCGCCCGCCTGCTCCGGGCTCATGTATTCCGGCGTGCCCACGAGTTGCCGGAACTCCGTGAAGATCGTCTTGTCCGTCAGCGGCCGCTGCGTCGCCTTCGCGATCCCGAAGTCGATCACCTTGCACATCGGCTTCCCATCCGCCATCGCCACCAACACGTTCGTCGGCTTGATGTCCCGGTGGATCACCCCCTTCGTGTGCGCGTGCTGCACGGCGCGGCAGACCTGCGTGAATAGCTCCAGCCGCTCGCGAATCCCCAGCCGCTGCGCATCCGCAAACACCGTGATCGGCTGCCCCTTCACCAGTTCCATCGCGAAGTACGGCCGCCCCGAGTCCGTCGCCCCCGCATCCAGCACCTTCGCGATGTTCGGATGATCCATCATCGCCAGGGCCTGCCGCTCCTGCTCGAAGCGCGCCACGACCGCCCGCGTGTCCATCCCCAGCTTGATGATCTTCAGCGCGACGCGCCGGTGGATCGGCTCGGACTGCTCCGCCATGAAGACCGTGCCAAACCCGCCCACGCCGATCCGCTCCAGAATCTTGTACGGCCCGATTCGCGATCCCGGTCGCTCCGGATCCGGGCGCCCCGCATCCCCCGCACCCCCACTTCCGCCCACCTCCATCACCGTCGGCCCGCTGAGAAACCGATCGCTCGTCCGGATCGCCGCGATCAGCGCATCGATGTGCCGGCGCAGCTTCGGATCCCCGGCGCACGCCGCATCCAGCGCGACGGTCCGATCCGCCTCGGGCAGATCCAGGACCTCATCGATGATCCTCTTCGCGCGTGCGTGCAGCAATGCGTCCATCGGTCTTGTCTAGTCCTCCTGCTCGGCCGACTCGATCG
This sequence comes from Phycisphaerales bacterium, assembly GCA_044222255.1. Taxonomy (GTDB): domain Bacteria; phylum Planctomycetota; class Phycisphaerae; order Phycisphaerales; family UBA1924; genus UBA4658. The sequence goes on along the minus strand of JBGANP010000118.1, from coordinate 5,696 downwards.
CGTGCCTCAGCCACCCCCGGGCGAACGCCCACTCCCGCCGCGCCGTCCGCTCCGAAACTCCGAGCGCCTCCGCCGTCTCCTTTTCGCTCAAGCCCGCATAAAACCGCAGCCGCACCACCGCGGCCGCGTCCGGGTCCACCTTCTCCAGGCGCACAATGGCGTCATCAAGGGCCAAAATTCCTTCCGGATCCGGATCCGCAGCCAGATCGGCCACGGAAGTGATGGATAACGCCGACCTCCCACCCCCCCGCTTCAGCGCGCCCTTGGACCGCGCATGGTCGATCAGGATCTTCCGCATCGCCTCCGCCGCGGCCCGAAAAAAGTGCCCGCGCCCCGACCACTCGATCCCCTGCTTCCCCAGCAAACGCAGATACGCCTCGTTCACGAGCGCCGTCGCCTGCAAGGTGTGCCCGGATCGCTCATCGTTCATGCGCACCTGCGCGATCGCCCGCAATTCGTCATACACCAGCGACATCAGCGAGCGCACCGCATCCGCATCGCCCGTCGCGGCGGCGTTCAGCAGCAGAGTGATTCGTTCGCGCGGCTCCGGCACGCTTCTAGCGTACCAGATGCCCCGGCCAGTGCCAATGGAAGTCCGCTCAACGGCGCACGCGTTTGGGGTCCAGCGCCTCGCGGAGCGCCTCCCCAACGAAGTTCAGGGCCAGCAAGGTCGCGCTCAGAAGCAGTGCCGGAAACAGCAGGAGCCACCAATGGCTCTTGATGGGGTTCAGTTCTCCCAACCCATCCGCCGCCAGGTTCCCCCAACTGGGCATCGGCGCCCGCACGCCGATCCCCAAAAAGCTGAGAAAGCTCTCCTGCAAGATCGCCTGCGGCACCGTCAGCGTGGCATACACAATGATCGGCCCCACCAGGTTCGGCAACAGATGACGCATGAAGATTCCCGACACCGGCACCCCCATCGCGCGTGCCGCCTCGACAAACGGTTGGTTCTTGAGCGACAGCACCTGCCCGCGAATCACCCGCGCCATTGTCAGCCACGATACCCCGCCGATCGCCACCAGCAGCACCACCAGATCAAACGCCACCCGCCCCGAATCCGACACCACCCGTGCCGGATACTTCTCTTCCGCCAACTTCATCAGCCGCTCCCGCGCGTCTTTCACCTCCACACTTCCCACCTCCCACTTCCCACTTCCCATTTCCCCCCGCACCCACGCCGCGCGTGCGCCCTGCCGCGACACATACTCCTCCATCACGCTCCCCGCCGCAACCGCCAGCAGCACCACCAGCAGCACATACGGCAAGCCGTACAACACATCCACGATGCGCATCATCACCGCATCCGTGCGCCCCCCGATGTATCCCGCCAGCGCGCCGTACATCGTCCCCAGAAACACCGAGAGGAGCGCGGCGGCCAGCCCGATCCCCAGTGAAATCCCCCCGCCCGCCAGACACCGCATGAACAGATCGCGTCCCAGCAGATCCGTCCCCATCAGGTACATCGGCGTCGCCCGCCTGATCTGCTCCGGCGTCGGCTCGACATGCTCCGAGGCGAGTTGATCCACCGTCACGCCCCGAGCCGTCGCAATATCTTCCAGCGCGATCGCACGTGCCGTGCTCTCTAATCGAGTCGCCGCGTCGTCCACGCTCGCTTCGCGCGTCTTCCCCCACCACCACGACGGCGGAAGGTGCCGCGCCGTGCGATACTGCACGTCATACCGCGGCACCCCCGCCGCGGCCGTTCCGCCGCGCGAAGTGACGCGAGCCAGCGTCCAAGGGAGCGTGCACAGACACGCGACGACGATGAGCAGCAGAAAAGACAACCCGAGGAACGCGGGCACCGAGCGCGTAAACGGATTGCGCGGCCGGCGCGGAGCAGGAATGGAGTCGGGCGAGATCATGCGCAGCGGGATCGGACCTTCCTGACGGCCGCGACCATCTCGCGGGCACGCTTGGGATCAACCGGGTTCGCCCAGTCACCCCGAACCTTGATCGACGAACCGACGATCAGAGCGTCAGCTCCCGCGACGAAAAGTCCGGCCGCCGAATCGGCTGTGACGCCGGAGCCGACGAGCACCGGCAGCTTGGTGGCGCCGCGAACCTCGGCGATGTCGGTCTCGCTGGTAGGTCGACCAGTGGCCTCGCCGGTCACGATCAGCCCATCCGCGCCGAAGAACTCCGCCCCATGCGCCGCATCCGCGATCGGAACATCACCCGTAATCGCGTGCGACGCGTGTTTCTTCTTCAGGTCGCAGAACACCCGCACATGCTCCGCGCCGATCTGCTTGCGATACCGCAACAACGGCCCCGCCTCCGCGCGACCCAGCAAACCCTCATCCGCAACATGCGCAAACACAAAGTTCTCGCAGCGGATGAACTGCAACCCGCACGCGAGAGCCACAGCGAGCGCCTCGCGATTCCCGCCCGACAGAATCTGAATCCCCAGCGGCAGCGCATCCCCCACGGCATCGCGCACGGCCATCGCACAACGTGACATCGCGGCCACAATCTCCGGCGAATGCCCACGCCCATCCACCCCCGCATGCACATACGGCGCATCGTGCATGTTCTCGATCATCACGGCATCGAAGCCGGCATCGGCCAGTTTTTTCGCCTCGACGGCCGCGCGCTGCGCGATAGCCGCCACGCGTTCCCCGCTGCGCGGCGTGCCCGGGAGCGCCCCGACATGGACCATGCCGATGAGCGCACGCGGCGGAAGAGTTGGGTGTCGTTTGGATGCCATGATGAGTATGAAGAACCTTGCAAAAGCCAGACGGATGCAACTGCGTACGGCAGGATACGTACGCTCTTGCGAACACGCACGGACCGGGAGGATCGTTTCCTGTCGGGCCGGGATCGGACACTCTCCTCAGCACTGCCCTTGGACCCGACGAACACCGCGGCCAGCTTTCAATCCACCATTTGGTCTCTCGTCCTGGGGGCCCGGGGTGACCGTGCGCACTTGGAGCAACTGCTCCGCGCGTACTGGAGCCCGGTCTACGCCTTCATCCGGCGGCAGGGGTATGCAGGACATGATGCGAGCGATCTGACGCAGGAGTTTCTGACGCAGGTCGTGATCGGACGCGACCTGATCGGCCGCGCGAATCCGGAACGCGGGCGGTTCCGGTCGTTCCTGAAGTCAGCCCTGCGGAACTTCCTGATCGACCAGCACCGCCTAGGCAAGGTCCACAAGGGCGGAGCTTCGACGATCGGGCCACGAGGGAGCAACGGTGAGCCGACGATTTCGTTGAATGATCCGAGGGGCAAGTCAGGAGAGTCCGGCGCGCCGCTCTCGATCCCCGCACTCTCGCCGGATTCGGAGAAAGTCTTTGATCGCGAGTGGGCGGCGGCGGTGATGGAGAACGCGCTGGCGCGGCTGGAAGAGTCGTGCCTCGCGGACGGGATGGAGCCGCATTGGCGCGGGTTCAACGTGAACGTGCTCGGGCCCGCGATGCGGCGGACAAGCCCCTTGAGCATGACGAAACTGGCGGAGCACATCGGCGCGGCGGATGAGACGCAGGCGAGCAACATGCTGCAGACGGTGAAGCGGCGCTTTCGACGCATCCTGCGCGAGGTGGTGGCGGAGACGGTGAGCGATCCCGCGCAAGTGGAGCAGGAACTGGCCGAGTTGCGCGGGCACTTCGGGTCGTAGCAGACAGCTATCGTGTCTTGGATTCCAACTCTTCCCAGCGCGCGTAGAGCTTGGCGACTTCGGCTTGGGCGGCTTCGAGAGCTTGGCACGCTTCGGACATGGCGATGTGATTGGACATGGTTGCTGGATCGTTGACGGTGCGTTCGGCTTTGGTCACGAGTTCTTCGGCAGTGTGGATCTTCTTTTCCATGCCGTCGAACTCGCGCTGCTCGTTGTAGCTGAGTTTCTTCTTGCTGCTGGACTGTGCAGGCGCGGCGGGCTGTGCGGCAGCTGATGCTTTCTTGGCGGCGAGTTGCTCGGCCTTTTCTGCGGCGATCTGCGCGGCGAGAGCTTGATCCAGGTGGGCGTAGATCTTGGCTCCGCCCTTGCCGTCCAGCGAAAGGACTTCGGTGGAGAGTCGCGAGAGCATGGCGCGATCGTGGGTGACGAGGACGAGCGCGCCGGGGAAGTCTTCGAGGGCCTCTTCGAGCACTTGCAGCGTGGGGATATCGAGGACGTTGGTCGGTTCGTCGAGGACGAGGACATCGGCGGGTTCGAGCATGATGCGAGCGATGTGGACGCGGGCGAGCTCGCCGCCGCTGAGGGAACCGACGGGCTGGACGAGCTGCTCATCGCGGAAGAGGAAGCGACGCGACCACGCGGTGATGTGCATCGCCATGCCCTGGAAGCGGACGACATCGCCGACGGAACAGAGGGCTTCTTCAAGGTACATCGCCGGGTCGAAGTCCTTGCGGTGTTGGCTGAAGACGACGACGCGCGGCTTGGGCTCGGAGAGGTTGATCGATCCGGTGTCGGGTTCAAGTTCGCCGGTGAGAACGCGGATCAGGGTCGTCTTGCCGGAGCCGTTAGGACCGAGCAGGCCAAGGCAATCACCCGCGCCGAGCTGGATGTCGACGTCTTTGAAGAGCGTGCGACGTGAGGCCTCAGTCGTCCCGGCCTCGCCACCGGAGTGCTGCATCGGGAAGGAGTAGGAGATTCCCTTGGCCTCGATGAACTTCCGCGTCTTGCGGCCGGTACCGGTGAAATCGACGCGGGCTCCGCCGCCCCCGCCCGCGAGGTTACGGGTCTTGAGGTCCGCGAGTTCATCCTGGCGGTCGTAGGAGGCGAAGATCTTGCTCTTGGATTTCGTGCGGCGGGCTTCGGGTTTGCGGGAGAGCCAGTCGAGGTCTTTCTTGACCTGCTGGGCGAGGGCTTGCTCGGCGCGGGCCTGACCGGCGAGGAACTCTTCCTTGCGGCGGAGGAACTCGGAGTAGTTGCCCTGCACGCTGAGCGTTCCCTGCGGATACGCGGCGGAGAGCTCGATGACGCGGGTCGCGACGTTTTCCAGGAAGACGCGGTCGTGGGTCACGAAGACGGAGGAGAAGTTGCGGTTGCTGGTGGGCGGGTGGAGGAGAAGTTCTTCGAGCCAGTCGATGCCCTCGAGATCGAGGTGGTTGGTGGGCTCGTCGAGCATGAGGAGATCGGGCTCACCACCGCAGGAGGCGAGGCCGCGGGCGATGGAGAGACGCTTCTTCCAGCCGCCGGAAAGGTTGTTGGCAAGGGTCGTGCAGTGCTTCTCGTCGAAGCCGATCTTGGAGAGGATGACATCGCCGACGATCTCAGCCTCGTGGTGATCGTGGACACCCGCGGTGATGCCTCCGGCGAGCGCGGCAGCAGTGACGACATCGCGCGAGGTGACGCCATCATCAAAGACATCCATCTGCGGGACATACACGGAGCGGAGACCCTTGGCGAGGGTGATGGTCCCGGAATCGGGCTTGTGCTCGCCGACTTCGCCGCCGATCCCGGCGAGGAGCTTGAGGAGCGTGCTCTTGCCCGCGCCGTTGGGACCGATGAGACCGACGCGCTCGCCTTCGGCGATGCTGATGGAAACGGCGCGGAAGAGCGTCCGGAGGCCGTGGGTTTTCGAGATGGATTGGGCGGAGAGCAGCAAGGGGGATGAGGGTAGGAAGGGGGAAGTTGGGGGAATGGCTGCTCGCTTGCTTGGGTTGCCCACGATGGGCAGCGAGCGGCGCGCCCTCTCGGCAGAAACGGACGGGGACATTTGCCAAAGGTGGAGGATTCACCGCGGAGGGCCGCAGAG
>JBGANP010000117.1:0-10500 GCA_044222255.1 Phycisphaerales bacterium | reverse complement strand
GCACGATCGCAGATGTCCGCGAGGGCATCGATGGAAATCTCTTTGGCGGCCCCGGCGTGGATCGGCCAGATGACCCGCGACAACCCGAGCGAGGCAGCCTCGATCGCGGCGGAGAGGAGCATCGCGGTGTCGCGTGCGCCAGAGGCGATCGTCTCGTGCACGCCCGCGTGGGCGGGGGGCTCAAACCGCATCACGACCCGTTCGCTGAAGCCCGAGAGCGAACAGAGTTCCACCTGGCGCTCGACGGCCGCGCGGCGACGCGTGCGGGCCGGTCGTTCATCGGGAGGGAACCAGGCGATCGGGGAGGTTGGCTGATCCGCCGCCGTACGCGATCCGCGGCCGCTGGCGGGCCGCACCACACCCTCGGACCAGCAGGCCAAGAGTCCGGGAAGCGTGCCCGCGTTGATGATCAGCGCGGGGCCGGCGGCTGGGTTGGATGCACGGGTATCGGTCACGGCCAAGCGTATCGGCCTCGGCGACCGATGGCGTGCAGAAAACGCGGGGGAGGGAATGCCGGGGGATTACGGCGTCGCCGACTACCCGGATCGCTGCTCCGGCCCTATTCCCTCGGCCCCTGCTATGGTCGATCCTCGCGGGTTTCTCCCCGACCATCGCCCCTCCACTCGGGAAGTCGGATGCTCCGCCTCCGTGAGGAGATCAACGCATCGCCCGGAGACACTCGCCATGAGTCGACTGTCAAAGAAGCCACAGGACAAGGCCATGCCCGGCAAGGAAACGAAGAAGGCCAAGGGTGAGTCGCGGGGGCATGCGAGAACGACAGGAAAGTCGGCCTCTCAAGCCGCGTCGGGAGATTGGCGTGAGAAAACTCTGGCCCAGATGCGTGCACTGATCCTCCAAGCCGAACCCGGGATGATCGAGGAGCGGAAATGGAAGAAGCCCTCGAACGCGATGGCGGGCATCCCGGTCTGGTCGCAGAACGGAATCGTCTGCACGGGCGAGACGTACAAGAACATCGTGAAGCTCACCTTCGCGCGAGGAGCCGATCTCCCAGACCCGTCGCGACTTTTCAACTCCAGCTTGGAAGGAAACACCCGCAGGGCGATCGATATCCACGAAGGGGAGAAGATCGACGCGGCCGCGTTCAAGACGCTCGTGAAAGCCGCGGTGGCCCAGAATCGTTCGCAATCACAATCCAAGACTGCCGCGAAGTCCAAGCCGGCCAAGGCAAAGAAGAGCGACACGGTCGTGCTTCTGTCGGGCGGGAATCCGCAGATCGCCAAGGCCGACGGCGATGCCCCCGTGCAAGCGTACATCGCCGCGATGCCCGGATGGAAGCGCGATGTTGGGAAGCGATTGGACGCCATCATCGTGCGCACCGTGCCCAACGTGCGCAAGGCCGTGAAGTGGAACTCGCCCTTCTACGGCATCGAGGGCAAGGGCTGGTTCCTCAGTCTCCACTGCCTCACCAACTACGTGAAGTTGACGTTCTTCGCCGGCACATCTCTGCGACCGATTCCCCCCGGCGGCACCCCCAAGAGCAAGGACGCACGCTGGATCGACATCTACCAGGGCGATGATCTGGACGAGAAACAGATGGAAAGCTGGGTGAAGCAGGCGTCCGCGTTGCCGGGTTGGATTCCTTAGCAACTCGAATGCAGGTGGTTCGCGGACCGCTCGCGCTTGAAGCCCGCCGCATCGGAGCATCGACCGTCCGAGGACAATGCCCTGCCCCAAAGGACACGGGATTCATCCAAAGTCTGGGTGACACTGCACCAATAGAACTTCTCTTGGAGGGCGTTCGGGTGTGGGGGCAGAGGGCGCGGCGTTTGGCGACCTCCGAATGGCTTCGCCGGACACCGTGACCTCTTGAACCCGTACACTCACAGCTCATGCATCCATCGACCATTGGCCCATTCAAGATCGAGCGTGAACTCGGCCGCGGCGGCATGGGTGAGGTGTACCTCGCCCGGGACACGCGGCTCGACCGTCAGGTGGCCATCAAGGCCCTGCCGGCGCATCTCGCTCAAGACCCCGACCGCCTCGCACGCTTCCAGCGCGAGGCAAAGGTCCTCGCCTCGCTCAACCACCCCGGCATCGGAGCGATCTACGGGCTGGAAGAGGCCGAGGGGCATCAGTATCTGATCCTTGAGTTCGTCGAGGGCGAGACGCTGGCGGATCGGCTTACCAGTGGGCCGATGCCGGTCGACGAAGCGTTGAACTTTGCCAAGCAGATTGCCGAGGCGTTGGAGGTTGCGCACGAGAAGGGCGTCATCCACCGTGATCTCAAGCCCAGCAACGTGATGGTGACGCACGAAGGCGTGGTGAAAGTTCTGGACTTTGGGCTTGCGCGGACAGAAGAATCGCCCTCGTCGTCGGTTGCTGCGCTCGCCAAGCCCGAGTCACCGACGGTGACATCGCCCGCGCAATTCGCGCACTCCCCCACCATCCCCGGCGTGATCATGGGCACCGCGGGGTACATGAGCCCCGAGCAGGCGCGCGGCAAGGCGGTCGATAAGCGCTCTGACATCTTTTCCTTCGGCTGCGTGCTCTACGAGATGCTCACCGGATCGCAGCCCTTCCGCGGCGAGACCGTCGCCGACGCGATCGGAGCCACCCTGCACAAAGAGTCGGACCTCGGCTTGCTGCCGCCGAACACGCCCGGCAGAATCAAGGAACTCGTCCGGAATTGCCTCGCGAAAGATCGACGCAATCGTTTGCACGATATCGGGGATGCGCGGCTGGATCTCGAGCGTGCCATCGCGGGAAAGGAATCGGACATCATCGAGCCGGTCGCGCGGCAGACGCGCAGGCTGATGCCGACACTCCTGATCGGTCTGGTCGGCGGACTGGCGATGCTCGCGCTTGGTGCCGGGCTCTGGCGTGCGTTTGGACCGCGGCCCAGCGTCATCGCTGACCCACGGTGCGTCGCCATCAACATGCCGCCCGAGCTCGTCGTTTCGAGTGGGAATCTCACCGACGACGGCCGCACGATCGTGATCAATGGGCGACCCAGAAAGGCCGGCGCGGAGGGCCAAGCCGCGACAAGGCTCTACGTTCGCCCGCTGGATCGATACGAGTTTCAACCGCTCGCCGGAACTGAAGGCGTTCTCTGGGCGACCCCAACCAGAGACGGACGAGGCCTCCTCTTCACGGCCACCTCCACGCAGTCATCCGCAGGTCTGCGCCTCGCCATCGTGCCGATTGACGGATCGGCGCCTGCAACGACCGTTGCCGAACTGTCGACGGGCGCGCAGGGATTCACGCAACTCTCGAACGGTGATATTCTGGTCTCAGACGGTCCAACTTCGTTCGCGCGACTTTGGAAGTCTGGCAATCGATCGGCATCGGTCCCCATGGATGCCGGGCGTCCCAACGTGGCGTTCATCGGACTGTCGGGCAACGAGATGCCGGACGGGCGGCACCTCCTGGTGAATGTGGTGACCTACGGGTCGCGAGGGTTTCTCGCGAGTCTGGGTGCGCTGGAGATTGAGTCGGGGCGCGTGAAAATCCTGGTCGAAGATGCCGGGCCCAACATCTATCTCCCCTCCGGGCACATCGTGTTCTCGCGGGCCGACGCCATTCTCGCGGCGCCGTTTGACCCGGTCGCCGTGGAGTTGCGGGGCCCGCCGGTGGCGGTCTGGGGCGGGCTCTCGTCGGACATGCCCATCAATCCCGGGTTCTTCCGGCTCACCGAATCGGGCACGCTCATGTACAGGCCCCCGCCGTCCGGCGGATGGAACTATGGCGTCAGCGTCTTGAACGCGGACGGGAAGCTGGAGCCGTGGCTTGGCGAGTTGAAGTGGCTGATCTACATGTTGCCGTCACCCGACGGTCGGCGCGTGCTGATGATGACCGCCAACGCCCGGAACCTCTACGCGCTCCAGGTCTCGCCCGTCGACCAGCCGGATCTGTTGAAGCTGACCGCCGAGCCAAACGCCGATTGCGATGGCCCGGCTTGGTCGCCCGATGGCAAGCAGATCGCCTATCTGCGGATCGGGAAGGACGACGCCGACGGCGTGTATGTGATGAGTGCCGAATCGGGAACGCCGCGCCGGGTCTTCAAGCCTGCGAAGGCCGATCAGTTGGCCTTTCCCAGCGCGTGGCTCCCAGGCAACGCCGGGCTCTTGATTACGCTGCGCGAGCCGGGGGATGCCAGATCAAGGATCATGCGGCTACCACTGGGTGACAAAGAGGCAACCGTCGCTGATCTCATTCCGTTTCTTCCATCGGAGTCCAATCGCTTGTACGCCACGCTCTCTAGCAACGGACGCGTACTCGCGTTTATGAGTGATGAGTCCGGCAAGAGTCAGATCTGGATTGCCGAGCTACGACCGAATGGAGAGACCGGCAGACCGATCATGGTGAAGACTCTCGGGGTCCGGGACGGCGGAAATCGGAGCCATGTATGGGCACCGGATGGAAAGTCTCTGTACGTGGTCGATGAGCGGGACCGACTTCAGAAGATCACGGTGACACTTGAGCCCCAACTGACGCTCTCCGCGCCCGTTGAGGTCGCGGACTTTGAGAAGCTGCGCATCCAGAGCTTCGCGCCGATCGCCGGCGACCGGTTTCTGGTGAACTTCAAGCCCGAGATCACCAACGACGTCACTTCACTGAACGTCGTGTTCAATTGGACCGAGATTCTGAAGAAAAAGGTGCCGGTGACCAAGTAGTCGGCGAACCCGCACGCCCCTCACCATCGATCTCGACCGCATGAGCGGAACATCGCACGCAGTGCATTTCTCGTCCTGAACTCTTCGCTATACGCGCGCGTGACCTGAGCAATCTCGGCATGCCTGCTCCTTCGCGCAGGAGCTGCCGCGCCCGGCCAGAATGCCCCGCGGAGATGGCAAGAGTTCAAATCCTGCCACAGTCAGCCCCAAATCGCTCGTTTCTATCGGATTCCTTGCGAGCGCTTGAACTCTCGCACGCCCCATCCCCACAACGAGAAAGCCCTTCGATGTGCTCATCGAAGGGCTTCACTCTCTAACAAGTCGGGGTGACAGGATTTGAACCTGCGACCTTTTGACCCCCAGTCAAACGCGCTACCAAGCTGCGCTACACCCCGAGTGGTGTGGGGTGAATATAGGCCGACATCCGTGCGTCCGGCCAATCTCTGCCGCAACTGTCCTCGGAATTGCTCCCGATTCCGAGTTCCGTAGGCCGCGGTGGTCGCTTATGGGCCTTTGGATGGGCCGGAATCGGACATCCCGCACGTTCAGAACCCGCTCACTCCACATTCAGCGTTCGCAGGTATTCCGCCAGATCATTGCGCTGTTCGTCGAGCCGTTTCTGGTTCTTCCCCTGCTCCTCGCGCATCGCCTCAAGCTTGGTCTCCTGATCCGTGAACTTGGTCATGTACGTCGCATAGAGCGTGCTCGCCTTGTCGATCACACCGATGTTCTTCCGGATGCGATCCTGATCCTGACCGATCTCGTTCATCCGCGCGGTGGTCTCGGCAATCGTCCGCTCCGTCCCGTTGATCGCCGCCTGCTTGTCCGCCGCCTTCTTCACGGCCTCCAGCACCTTGTCCGAGAGTTTGCCCTCGGTGCGAAACCGCAGGAGGGTCGGCATGTCGTAGCTCACGACGCCGGTCTCTTCCCATCGCGTCCGCTCCTGCGCGACCGTGAACTTGCGGCTCTTCCCCGCATCGATCGGCAGCGTGAAGCGATACAGATCCTGCGTCAGCTCCGTCGGCTTCTCCGTGTCCACCAGTTCGTAGTCACCGGACTTCGGGTGCTCGAGGATCAACACGCGGCCGCGCTGCGCATCCTTGTTCGCGAAGTCGTACGTCATCGTCAAGCGGTCCTTGAACGATTGGCGGAGCGAGCCGTTCACGATCGTGATCTTCGTCAACGATGTCCGCGTCTCCGGCTTGGTGATGACAGCCATCTCGAGGTCCAGCGCATACGCCAGCATCCGCTTGTCGCCCATCGGTATCTGCCCGATTTGCGCATCTCCCGCGTACGCAGACCCGTCAAACACGCTGATCGGCCCGGGCAGCAGCGCGATTCCGGAGTCGTTGGTGACTTCGACGCCGCGCATGGGGAACTGCGAGCCGTCGGCCGCGTTGTAGATCGAGACCCGCCGTCCTGTTACCTTCGCCGACACGATCGGAATCATCGCCGATCGCTGCCGCTCGATCGAGACTGGCGCTTCCACCTGAAACTGGAACACCTCACCCACCATCTGCGCTTGCGCAGCCGCCTTCGCGGCACCGTCCACGATGTCTCCCGCCGTCACGCCAAAATACAGCTTTTCACCATCCAAATCGCCGCCAGATCCACGCGGGCTCCCCGGTGCCCGCATCGCCATGGGCGCAGGAGGAGCAGAAGCGACGGACCTGCCTGCCTCCATGCGATCCGCGTACAGCATCTTGGCTGCTTCGCCCGCCTTCGGCTTGTTGAGCAAGATGTTTCCCGACGCATCGGCCATCCCCCCCTCGAACATCCGCGGCGAAACCCCCGGAATCGTCGGCACCGCGACCCACGGGCGCGCCGAGAACAGCGGCTCATACAGGTCCATCTGAAAGCTCACCGGTCGCCCGCTCACGAGCGACAGTTGAACGCCGTTCCAATCCTGATCGGTTGTATTCTCTACGACCGCCCACCCCTGCACATTCAGTTGCCCCTTGGTCGCCCCCGCCGCATCCACATCCGGCAGCACCACCCGATACGACGTCTTCCACACCGGCATCTCGTGGACATACCCCACCACCACGCGCCGATTTCCCGTTCCCGCGAAGCGCAAATCCACCGTCTTCGTCCTGTCGGCTCGATACTCCGCGAGCGCGCCAAGGGCCTTGTTCAGTTCCTCTGCCAGCGCGGCATCCAGAATCTGAAACCCCGTCGAGTTCGCCAGATTCAGCGAGCGCACCCCGTCCTTCGTCACAAGGTTGATCCACGGCAGATTGTGCACCGTCGCCGCCGGTCCGCTCCCGCCGCCATTCTGATACACCGTGGGCCGCTGCTCCACGTTCATGATCGTGCCGCTGAACTCCCCATCCGGCATCGTGATCTTCACCGGCGTACCACGCAGGCGCTGCAATATCTCCCCCGCCCCAGGATTGTCCGCGATGTTGATCCCGAACGAGGCCAGCCGCTTCGCCAGCGGTTCCTTCGATCCATACGACACGCTGTCGATCCGCCCGCCGTTCAGGTCCAGCAGCACCATCGACTTGAGAATGTCGTTGATCTGATCTGTGTTGAACCGAAGCTGGACCTCCGAGTTTCCAGTCACTTCGCCCGACCTCTCAAAATAGCCAACACCCGAGCGATACAGCATGATCTTCCGCACCGGCAGCGGCTCGGGCACATTCACGCCAATCGGCGCTGCCTGGCTCAGATTCGTCCCAACGCGAACTCCTCCCGAAGGAGACCCCGCCGCTGGCTCCTGCTTCATGATCACGGACTTCTCAACCACCGGCGTTTCCTGCCCGCCAGCCACCGGCGCAAGCGAGAGCGCCCAGCCCGCAGCCATGACCAGTGCGAAAGGAGAAACAAGACGCACGACAGACCGACGAGAAGTACTAGCAGACATGTGTTGGCTCCGTTGTTGTTGATCAGGGTACCGTCTTTACCGTGGCCCGGGCTTCCGGCCCATGCCACGCGCGCACCCTCCCCACCCCCTAATGGCCCGTCGCAGTTGCAAGTCTCACGTTTTCTCAACCGATCTACACTCTCTTCTTCACCCACAACGCTCTTCCACCGTTCTGAAACCATGCCGCAACTCACCGTTCTCAACAACTCCCGCCACCCCCCCCACTCATCCCGCGGCGGAATCTCCGGCCCCGGCGGGCTCATCTCCGATCCACACCTCCAACGTCTAGCCGCTGAGCTTGCCTCAGTCGCGGGCGAGACCGGTGAAGTCCGCTTCGGCGACCACGATCGCCTCCTGTATTCCACGGACGCCTCCCTCTACCAGGTCCAGCCCCTCGGCGTCGTCATCCCGGGTTCCATCAACGACGCCGCCAGTGTCGTCCGCTTCTGCGGCCAGCACTCCATCCCCATCCTCCCTCGCGGCGGCGGCACGTCCCTTGCCGGTCAATGCACGAACCGTGCCGTCGTCATCGATCTCACCCCCCGCTGCCGCGCGATCCGCTCGGTCGATGTTGATCGACGCACCTGCGAGGTCGAGCCCGGCATCACCATCGACGACCTCAACGATTCCCTCGCCAAACGCAACACCGGCCTCTTCTTCGCTCCGGATCCCGCCACCACCCGCCAGTGCGCCATCGGCGGCGCGATCGGCAACAACGCCGCCGGCGCACGCTCCATTCTCTACGGCCGCACCAGCGAGAACGTCGAACGCATCGAGGTCGCTCTAACGACCGGGGAGCGGCTCTGGCTCGGCCCCAACGCCGGTGCCACGAACCCGACCGCCCGTCGCCTCGCCGAACGCACCATCACCATCGTCCGCGCGAACTCCAAGCTCATTCGCGAGCGCTTCCCCAAAACCGTCCGCCGGAACGCCGGCTACGGGCTGGACATGATCCTCGATCAGATCGAAGCCGGCGCGACGCCAGAAACCCTCGACCTCTCCAAACTCCTCTGCGGCTCCGAAGGCACCCTCGCCGTCACCCTCGCCGCAACGCTTAAGCTCAATCCGACTCCCAAGGCCAAAGGCCTCGCCCTTCTCGCCTTCGACTCCGTCGATGCGGCACTCGAAGCTGTCGGCCCGATTCTGACAACCAATCCCAGTGCCGTGGAACTCCTCGACGATGTCGTACTCGACGCCGCGCGCGGCAACGAGGAGTGCCGCCGCTATCTCGAGATCATGCCCTCCGTCAGAGGCCCGGGCGCAAGCCCGGGCACCTCCACCCAGAACCTCTCGGCGGACCCCGCCGCCATTCTCTACGTCGAGTACTTCGCCTTCGACCTTGCCAACCCCAGGCAGGAAATCACCGCCAACTTCACCGCCCTCCGCCGCGCCCTCGGCCCCGCCATCGCCGACCATTCCATCCGCGAACTTACCGACGCCCCCAGCATGGCCAACGCCTGGCTCCTCCGCAAAGCCGGCGAGCCACTCCTTCACGGCATGCCCGGCCCGCGCAAACCCATCACGTTTGTCGAAGACAACGCCGTGCCCCCCGAGTGCCTCGGCGAGTTCGTCCGTAAGTTCCGCGAGATCGTCACCCGCCACGGCACCCGCGCCGCCTACTGGGCCCACGCCTCCGTCGGTGTCCTCCACGTCCGCCCGATGATCGACATCCACGATCCCGCCGATCGCGAACGCCTCCGCGCCATCGCCGTCGAAGCCGCCGATCTCGCCCGCTCCTGCGGCGGCATCATGTCCGGCGAACACGGCGACGGCCGCGTCCGCGGCCCCCTCCTCGAACGCTTCTTCGGCCCCGACTTGATGCGTGCCTTCGCCCAGGTCAAACACGCCTTCGATCCCCAAGGCCTTCTCAACCCCGGCAACATCGTCGGCGCTGGTCCGATCGAGAGCATCACCACCAACCTCCGCGTCGATGCTGAACTCGCCGGTCACGAAGTTGGGGGCTCTGGCAGCTTGCTACCAGAGGTGAATGCCAAGAGTGAAAGCACACCTTCTCATTCCCCTCCCCCGATCAAAACCTTCTTCGACTACTCCGACTCCGAAGGCTTCGGCCACGCCGTCGAGCAATGCAACGGCGCCGGCGTCTGCCGAAAACGTGGCGGCGTCATGTGCCCTTCCTTCCAAGCCACCCTCGACGAACGCCACTCCACCCGCGGCCGCGGCAACGCGTTGCGGCTTGCGATCACCGGACAGTTCGGCCCGCACCACAAGCCATTCGGCGTCTGGCACGCCGCGCCGGCGTGGAACGATGAAGAGACGCTGAAGACGCTTGATCTCTGCTTGTCATGCAAGGCGTGCAAGTCCGAGTGCCCAAGCAACGTCGACATCGCACGTCTAAAAGCCGAGTATCTCGCGCAGGGCTATGCCAGCCGCCACGGGGGGACCGGCGAGCACAACGCCGTGCCGCTTTCGTCGCTTCTCGTCGGCAACGTACGCATTCTCAATCGCCTGGGCTCCCTCGCCCCCGACCTCGCCAACTGGTTCAACAACACCCGCCCCGCGCGAGCTGTTATCAACCGCGTGATGAACCTCCACGAGAAACGCACGATGCCGCGCTTCTCGCGCTCGCTCTACAGCATCGACTCCTCACATCCGGCATCGCACATCGCACATCCGACCTCCCGTCTCGTACTCTTCTCCGACTGCTTCACCACCTACAACGAATCCCACATCGGTCACGCCGCGCTCAAAGTCCTACGTGCCCTCGGTTACAACGTCAACCTCTCCGGCTCTCACTGCTGCGGCCGCTCGATGATCTCCGTCGGCATGCTCGCCACCGCCATCGAAGCCATCGACGCCGCCGTCGAATCCCTCCGCCCCGCCATCGAAGACCCCAACGTCCGCGCCATCATCGTCTGCGAACCCTCCTGCCTCAGCGCCATCAAGGACGACTGGCTCGCCCTCAACTGCCGCAGCAGCAAACGCCTCCGCGAGCAACTCGCGGCGAAAGCAATGCTCCCGGAAGACTTCATCGACAAACAC
>JBGANP010000116.1:0-11828 GCA_044222255.1 Phycisphaerales bacterium | reverse complement strand
GAGCGCAGCAAGCGACGGAGGGGGTGTGTCCCACATCCGCTTCAGGAACTCCCTTCGTCCCACCACCACGCACATCTCAAGCGCGGGCCAGTAGGCCCATGCCACAAAACACCACTCACCACACCCGCGTCCGCACGCGCCGCACTGTCGCCGCGCCCACGACGCACAACTCACAGGGGGATTCACCCATGCCGTTTACAGGAAAAGCCACATTCACCGCCGGAACCGACCTCCCCGAACTCGTTGATGATGTCTCCGATGTCATCGGCATCGTCAGCCCCTTCGAAACGCCCCTGCTGGATCACATCGGTGATCCCAAGCACGCCGCCGCCTCCACCATCCACGAATGGATCGAGGACACGCTCCTCCCCAACACCGACTCCGTCAACCAATCCTCCTTCTCTCCCAACGCCACTGACGCCACGGCCATCACCGTCGCGAACGGTTCCCGCTTCCGCGTCGGCGATCAGGTCAAGCCCGATGGCGCCCGCGAGGTCATGCTCGTCACCGCCATTGCCACCAACGTCGTCACCGTCGTCCGTCGCTACGGCGGCACGCCCGGCTCCGCTCTCTCCAACGCCCAGCGTCTCTTCATTCTCGGCAACGCCGCCATCGAGGGCGACGATCGCCCCGCCACGCAATACACCTCGCGCACCCGCAAGCGCAACTACACCCAGATCTTCACCTCCAGTGTCGAGGTCTCCGGCTCCATGCAGGCCGCGCGTCGCCACGCCGCAACCGCCGTCGGCACCGAGGCCGACTACCAGAAGCAGGAGCGCCTTCGCGAGCTCCTTCGCGATCTTGAAAACTGCGTCATCAACGGCGTCGCCCCCGCCGCGAATCCGCAGGGCTCAAGCTCCGTCCGCCGCACCATGAACGGCATCATTCCTTCCATCGCCACCAACATCTTCGTCCCCAACTCCGGCTCCATCCCCGCCGGCGGCGGCTCCGGCACCACGCTCAACGAGGCCGTCCTCAACGCCGCCCTCCGTGCCGTCTGGGACCAATCCGCCGGCACCATCGACACCATCGTCTGCGGCGGCTTCCAGAAGCGCAAGGTCAATGAGTTCCTCTCCAACTCCCGCCTCTACTCCGCCTCCACCGACAAACTCACCGCCCTCATCAACCTCTACGAGTCCGACTTCGGCGTGCAACGCATCATCCTCTCCCGCTGGATGCCCGCCGACTCCATCCTCCTGCTCGACTCCTCCCGCCTCCAGGTCATGCCCCTCCAGGGCCGCTCCTTCCACTACAAGCCCCTCGCCGCCACCGGCGACTCCGAGACCGGCATGGTCCTCGGCGAGTACACGCTCGAACTCAAAAACGAAAACGCGCACGCCCTGCTCCGTGGTCTCGCCACCAGTTGACACGGTCAGCGTTCTCGCCTTTCCCGCGCGGGACGGACGCAAGCCCGCCCCCGCCGCCTTCCCTCCTCCCGCCCTGGCGGGGGAGGTGTCGCGGAGCCGCAGCAAGCGACGGAGGGGGTCCGTCTCCCCCTCGCGTTCCTCACCACTCCCTCTTTCCCGAGGTGCCTCATGTTTTCATCCGACCGCGACCTCCTCACCCTCGAACCCACCCTCTTCCGCGATATCTCCTGGTTCGCGCAAACCCTCGCCCTCGGCACGGGTTCGCTCGCCGCCGGCACACTCACACTCGATGACCCTCTCCTCGCTGGCACCGGCATCGCGCCCGGCCACATCGTCATGGTCGATCGCATCCCCTCGAAGTCCTCACAGTCATCGACGATTCCACGCTCACTGTTTCCCTCCTGCGCCCCGACCCCGCCGGCCCACAGATCGTCCCCGTCAATCGCGCCAGCAGCGCCGTCTCCATCATCACCTTCGCCCCCCAACGTGCCCTCACCCACCGCCAACTCCTCGCCATGCTGGGCATCAAGGCAGGATCTGCGCAACGCCCACCACCATCGACCCCGTCACCGAATCGCAAATCCTCAACCCCCAAGACCTCACCCTCGCCGAATCCCTCGGCGCTCTCCACCTCATCTTCCGCCGCCGCCGCGGCCCTCTCCGACGACTCCCCACACGCCCAGCGCGCCCGCATGTACCAACAACGCTTCGCCCAGGAACGCTGGCGCGCCCGCGCCGAAATCGACCTCAACAACGACTCCCTCGCCGACGCCACCTGCACCTCTACAATGATTCCACCTCCTCCGCACCTGACACCTGCCTCTCCTCCCCCGCTCCAGCGGGGAGGTGTTGTGCTGGCAGCAGCGACGGAGGGGGTGTATCCCGCTCCGCACCGCAACCCCCAAGCCCTCCTCTGATCCCTATTTGCACTTGCATTTGCACTTTGCACTTTCCCGGAGTCCCCCCATGCTCCTCCTCTCCCCCGAACTCATCCGCTTCCTCACCTGGTCCGACGTCTCCACCCTCGCCGTCGATCACCTCCCCAAGCGCCTCATCGAAGACTTCTCCGACCTCGGCCCCTTCGCCACCTTCGCCGATGTCCCCGAGCAGTCCATCCAGATTCGCCTGCAGCGCCGCATCACCACCGACGATCTCGACACTCCCGCGCTCGGCACCCAAGGCACGCTCACGTTCTACTTCTCCCCACCCGCCGCCGAGCTCTCCCGCCGCCGCGTCTCAAATCACCTGCGTCCTCACCTCCATCCACACCGACCTCCCCGCCCTCAAACAAGCCACCAGAACCCTCACCTTCCACGCCACCAGCAACGGCACAACAAATCCCATCACCATCACCCCCGCCACCTTCGACTAACTCCCCCCTCCTCCCCCGCTCTAGCGAGGGAGGTGTCGCAAGCGCAGCGAGCGACGGAGGGGGTGCGTCTCTCCGCATTTGCACTTTGCACTTTGTATTTTGCACTTTCCTCAGGAGCCACCCATGCCCTCCTCCTTCAACACCCTCGACCTCTTCTCCTCCGGCCCGCACCGCTTCATCGTCGGCCCGATGGGCTCGCAGCTCATCGAGAACACCGCGCTCTCACCAACCACTCCCGGCCGCCAATCCATCGGCCCCCTCGACGGTGACATCACCATCCGCGGCCGCCTCATCGCGCCCACCGACGCCGACCTCTGGGATCTCATCAACACCATCACCGCCCAACTCACCGACCCGCCCACCGTCGGCGATCTCATCGACCTCAACGCCCACACCTTCAAAAACGTCTCCTTCGTCTCCCTCCATCTCCTCGCCCCCTTCGACCGCGCCCGCCAAACCTCCGTCGAATACGAGGCCCGTTTCATCCACTTCGGCGCATGGTCCTGAAGTGGCATGGGCCTACTGGCCCATGTTCGGGCCGCCGCGGCCCGAGTGCCTTTGCGTTTTTCTTCCGATTGCCCATTGCCCATTGCCCCTCTTTCGGAGCCCCCCATGGACCCCACCCTCACCACAACCCTCGCCCAATGCGGCGCCGCCGGTCTCATCGGTTGGATGTGGCTCACCGAACGCCGCGCCGCCACCGACCGCGACAAGCAACTCACCGAGGCCCACACCCAGCTCCTCAGCGACCACAAAACCATCGAGGTCCTCCTCAAAGCCCTCGACGACAACACCCGCGCCATCACCACCCTCGAATCCACCCAACGCGCCCTTATCGATTCTCTCCGCCGTGGCATGGGCCTACCGGCCCATGTGTCGGGCGCGTCGCCCGAAGTGACCGCAAGTCCACGCACACGCTAAGAAAAACACCGCAACCCCACGTCCCCCGCTCCAGCGGGGGAGGTGCCGAGCGCAGCGAAGGCGGAGGGGGCGTACCCCTCATGCAGTACCCCCGCGGTAACGCGGGGGCCACGAGACCTCATCATCCAGAAGTGCCGAGCGCAGCAAAGCCAGAGCAAGTCTCTCCCTCCCCTAAACTCCATCACCGCCACCCACTCCCATGCCCACCCGACCCCGCCATCTCCCCCGCCTCCTCTCCCTCTCCACCCTCATCCTCGGTCTCCTCCTCCTCACCCTCTGGCTCGCCTCCGCCTTCTACGGCATCGCCTTTGGCTTCACCGGCTCGCAACAACTCATTCTCTCCCGCGGCTGGCTCGAACTCGACTACGACTCCTCTCCCCTCGTCACCTCCTACCCCCGCGGCATCGAGTTCTTCCGTAACGCAAACATCGGCTATCGCAACGATCTCTGGCTCGATCCCGCAGTGCTGCCGAACTCCACCTGGCACGCCTACGCCTTCCCACTCTGGTGGCTCGCGCTTCCTCTGGCCACCCTCGGCGCACTCTTCACCTACCGCACACGCCACCGCCCCCCCGGCCTCTGCAAGAACTGCACATACGACCTCTCTGGCCTTCCCTCAAACACCCCCTGCCCCGAATGCGGCCGCCCGAACTCCCAATCACCCTGACATGCGACTCACCCACGCCCAACTCCGCATGCTCTCCAAGATCCTCCTGATCTCCGGTCTGCTCTGCGCCATCTTCTTGATCCTCTCCACGCGTCTTGCCCTCGGTGTCGTGATCGGTTCGCACCATGCCATCCAGTGCTCCGGCGGCCTCATCAGTTGGGGATGGTCCATCTCGGACTGGTCGCAGGACATCGCCGCGCTCTCGCACGCCGGCCCCTTCTTCGCGGATCGCAGCGACGAGCCGCTCCAGTGGGCGCCCGCGATCCGCGACACTCCCGTACGCGGCGAGCTTTCTCTGCCGCTCATCTATCCCACGCTGGCTCTGCTCGTTCCCGGTGCGATTCTCGCGCATCGAGTCCGCTTCCGCCCCGGCCACTGTCGCCGCTGCGGCTACGACCTCGCCGGTCTCGAAGGCGACGCCCCCTGCCCCGAGTGCGGCCGCGCCCGCCCCTCCGTACCATCCCCACGAGGTTCAATATGATCAACACTCGCACCATCTTCTCTCTCGCCACGTGCGCACTCGCCGCCACGCTCCTTGCCGGCTGCGTCACCGTGAGCGAATCCAACCCCACGCCCCCGCTCATCAAAGGCACCCGCGCCGCAACCGGCACGCCCGTCAAGGTCGTCGTCAGCCCACTCACGCGCGTCGGCACCGACCCCAGCGGCGACGCCGCGCTCTTCCTCCACATCGATTTCCGCGACAGCGAAGATCGCAGCATGAAGGCCTTCGGCAAACTCCGCGCCGAACTCTTCCAAGCCGCGCCCCCCGCCACATCCGCCGCCGATCCCTCCGCCGCGCAACCCGCTCGCTCTTGGGATGCCGACCTCGCCGACCCCGTCCGCAACGCCCTCTCGTACGACGAGATGATCACCCGCACCTACACCATCAACCTCGGCGGCATTCCCGAATGGCTCGTCCGTTGGTCCCGCCACGAAGCCGACGCTCCCGCCCCCACCATCGTCGTCCAGTTCATCCCCACAAACTCCACCGACCCCCAACCCCTCCGCACCACCTACACCCTCACGCGATAAAGAGCGAGTTCCGCGTGCCTGTCGCCACCTGAATTCTGCATCTTGCCTTCCAGGCCGACGGCCTGACCTCCAGTAGCCGGGGGCGAGTGCCGCCGCGCAGCGGCAAACGCCGCCCCCGGAAATCCACGCCCCGCAAATCGTTCAAGGTTGCGAAGCAACCTCAAGCCGCGCAGCGGCGCCAGTGTCTTTTCTTTGACATCCACATGACGCCCAAGCCTCAACTTCCCTCCAGTAAGTCAGATGCAGCTCCAACTGCCTTCCGCCCGCTTCGGGCGTACGACCCGTTGCCAGGGGCGCAGCGAGTCTTCGAGCAAGCCCCTGGTTTGTTCCCGAGGTGCAAAGCACCTCAAGCCGCGCAGCGGCGCCAGCGCTTCGCGCACGACCACCACAAACCATCCGCATCACACCAGCCCACCGCAACCCTCAACTCCCCTCCCGCAAACTCCGCGCAATCCCAATCTCGTGCAGCCGCACGCTCGCCCGATCCATCTCTTCCTTCGCCTTGTACATCGCATCCGCATCCACCGACTTCCAATCCTCCTTCGCCCGCTCCACCATCCCGCGCAGCGCAGCGACCCGCGACTCAAGATCACTCCGCAACTCCGCCGGCACATCCGCCCCCAATCGCGTCAGTTGCTTCCCGATCCACCCAAGGTCCAGCGTGCAGTTCGCGATCAGATCGACGATCCGATGCCGCGTCATATCCTCGCGAGCGTGCGTGAAACTCTCCCGCTCCATCCGCGAGACTTCCTCCTGCGTCAGGCCGTGATTCGGCACGATCTGCCGCTCCAACCGCTTCCCGCTCCGCTCCTCTGTCGCGCGCACTGTCAGAATTCCCGACGCATCCACCGCGAACTCCACCCGCAGCTTCGGAATCCCCGCCGGCATCGGCGGAATGCCTGTGATCTCAAACCTCCCCAGCGAGCGGCAGTCCGCCGCCATCTCCCGCTCGCCCTGCAACACATGCAGCTTGATCCCCGTCTGATTGTCCACGCTCGTTGAGAACATCTCGCTCTGCCGCGCCGGCACCGTCGTGTTCCGAACGATCAGCTTCGCCATCGCCCCACCAACCGTCTCGATTCCCAACGACAGCGGCACGACATCCAGCAGCAATCCCGCCTTCGCGCTCGACCCGCCCGCGAGCACTCCCGCCTGCACCGCCGCCCCCAGCGCAACAACTTCGTCCGGATTCAGCGCGGTATACGGCTCGATCCCGAAGAACTCCTTTACTCGTCGCCGCACCAGCGGCGTCCGCGTCGCCCCGCCCACCATCACGACAGCATCGACCGCCGCATCTCTCATCGCCCGCTTCGCATCCTTGAGCGCCCGCTCGCACGCCCCGATCGTCCGCTCAACATACGGCGCAATCAGTTCTTCGAGCTGCGCCCGAGTCACGCTCCGCTCGTACATCCGCCCCGCGCCGACATCGATCCGCACACTCGTGCTCTCGCTCTCGGAGAGCTTGATCTTCACACTCTCCGCCAGTTGCCGCAGCGCCTGCACCGTCTCGGGAGGAAACGTCATGGCCCCGAACTTCTCACCGATCTCGCGCGTGAACAGCGCGACAAGCGCCTGGTCAAAGTCATCGCCCCCCAGATGCGTATCGCCCGAAGTCGCGAGCACCTGGAAGAAGTCCGACACCGCCGACACCGAAGCGCTCACACCCTCGCTCGGCGTGATCTTGAGTACCGACACATCGAACGTCCCGCCGCCAAGGTCATACACCACAACCAGCCGCGTCCGCCGCTCCACGCCCGCACTCTCGCGCAGCCCCAGCCCATACGCGAGCGCGGCCGCCGTCGGTTCGTTCACGATCCGCACCACCTCCAGCCCCGCCAGCCGTCCCGCATCCCGCGTCGCCTGCCGCTGCGCATCATCGAAGTATGCCGGCACCGTCACCACCGCGCGACGGACTTCGACGCCGAGCACCCTCGACGCCTGCTCCTTCAACCGCCGCAGAATGATCGCACTGACCTCTTGCGGCGAGACGATCTTCGACTCGTTGCCATCCAGCGGAATCTCAATCCGCGCCGTGTTCTGCGCGCCCTCGACCACTCGGAACGAGAGATACGGCACATCCGCCGCGGCATCCGCCATCGATCGCCCCATCAATCGCTTGACCGATGAGATGGTCGAGAGCGGATGCGCGACCGCGTTCCGCTTGGCCTCATACCCGATCTCGATCGCCTGCCCACGCGCGTCGAATCGCACGACCGATGGAAGCATGTTGCGTCCCTGCTCATCGGCCAGAATGCGCGGCGCGGCACCCGCCGCACTCGCGGGCCAGTTGGCCACCGCCACCAACGAGTTGGTTGTGCCGAGATCGATGCCGACGATGGGATCATTTGGCGCCGCGGTCATACGGGCAAGAATAGGAGTTCGCCCGATGGTCAACGGCGCGAGGTGGTCGCAATGTGCGAGCACCTCAAATGATCAAAAAGTGCCGCAAAGCCAGCGATGGGGGCCTTGTATGCGGTCAAGGTGGTCACTAAATGTGACCACCTCATTCCGGTCCTGCACGCAGCTTGCGGATGGCTTCGAGTCGCTGCTTGTGGATGTCGCGGGTGGGCTCGATCTGGGCGAGGGCTTCGATGTGGCGTTCCGCACCGGCGAGGTCCTTGGACTGCATCGCGATGGTGGCGGCGAGTTCGCGCGTCACGGCGTTGAACGGATCGATCTGCGTGGCGCGTTCGGCGCTCGCGGCGGCCTTGGGCATCTCGCCGCGTGCGGCGTAGCGGCGGGCGAGTTCCATCGCGTACGTCGGGAGCTTCTGCTCGCGCTGGTCGAGGAACTCAAGGTGCGGGATGGCCTTGGCGGCCTGCTCGTTCAGGTTTGCGGCGTTCGTGGCGGCGGAATCGAGATACATGCGGGCGAGGAGGCGGTGGGGTTTGGGGTCCACCGGCCGCGCGGCGGCGTAGCGGTTGATGAGCGGTTCGATCTCGGGCGTCGCGCGGCCTTTGTTCTGCAGGATGGCGTTGTCGACGGCGAGTTCGAGGACATCGGGGTGGCGCGGGAACTGCTCGAGCCACTTGGTGACCATCTCGGGTGTGGGCTCCGGGAGATCGACGGAGTCGTCGTCTTCGGTGGGGTGGCCATCGGCGATGCGCTGCAGGGCGAGCTTGGTGTCGGCGTCTGCGGGCGGAGCCCCGCCGTTACCGGCGGGGTGCTGCATGAGGGCTTCGCGCGCAAGGAGCGAGCGGAGTTGCGGCGTGCCTTCGGGGACATCAAGACCCCACTCGATGATCTGGGCTTTGGACCAGATGATGAAGTCGGCGAGAAACTGTGCGCGGCTGATGCCGAGGACGGATTGGAAGGCTTCTTCTTCGCGGACTCCTGCGGCGTATTTGTCCATCAGGTCCAGCGGCGCCCGTGCGCCGGCGCGCTCGGAGATGTACTGGTACATCCAGTGGCCCTGCGCATAGGCCTGCGAGCGGTCGGTCTGCTTCTT
The DNA here is from genome assembly GCA_044222255.1 of Phycisphaerales bacterium. Classification (GTDB taxonomy): domain Bacteria; phylum Planctomycetota; class Phycisphaerae; order Phycisphaerales; family UBA1924; genus UBA4658. The sequence continues at coordinate 3,021 of JBGANP010000116.1, read as the reverse complement.
GGGGCGGATGAAGGCGAGGTTGATCTCGGTGAAGTCGAAGAGTTTGTTGTTGCGGTGCGCGCCGGCGAGGAGCTGACAGGTCTGGAAGTCGCGCGGGGCTTGCTCGAGATAGACGGCGCTCGCCTCGGTGAACCAGTGCGGGATGCGGTTGTTGGTACGACCGAGCGTGACGGTGTGGACGAACTCGTGGCGCAGCACGCGGACCCAGTCGTAGGTGCCGAGGTGATTGGGGCCATCGCGAGGCGACTCCATAGCGATGACGGGACCGGTGGACGCGGCGATGGTGTGGATCGCGGGCATGCCCGCGATGCGGACGCCGAACCAGCGGTGGTCGGGCATCAGATCGATCATGGTCTTTTGCTTGGGCTCGTAGTCGATGCCGCCGTTGTCCTTGCCGGTGACGATCGCGTAGTTGCGCTCCAGCGGCGCGGCCATGTCGCGGGCCAGAAGCGTGTCGGAGGGGCCGCCATCGGTGTTCGCGCCGGGCTTGCAGCGGATGATGTAGTGCGGGGTCTCGATGCGCTCGTAGGTCTGCAGCTCGCGGGCGAGGCGGAGAGAGTTGTCGGCGCGGGCGTTGAAGGGATCGAGCGCGAAGGCGCGTTCGAGGGCGCGGAGTGCATCGGCGTCTTTTCCGGCCTGCATGAGCATCAGACCGAGGTCGATGTGCGGCTCGGGGGCGAAGGGCTGGCGCTTCGCGGCTTCTTCGAGGTGGAGCTGCGAGGGCTCATACTGGCGGGCGTCGCTGAGAGCGCGGCCGACTTCGTAGTGGGCGAGCGGCGATTTGCCGAAGCGTTTGTCGAAGTCGGCGAGCGCGGCGTCGGCGGCTTTGAAATCGAAGCTGACGGCGAGGGCGGCGCAGTTGAGGGCGAGGAGGCGCGGCGAGTTCGGATATTTCTCGAGTTGCGGACTGAGGACTTTGACGGCCTGGGTGCCTTCGGACTGGCGGAGGAGGGCGCGGGCGATGATGGCCGCGGCGTCGGGGGAGATGCTGCCGGGATCGAGCGCGGCGAAGTCATCGGGAAGCGGATCGGGATCGCCGCCTTCTGGGCCAGGCCAATCAGAAGAAAGCAGATCGAGGCGCTTGGCGATGGCCTCGGCCTGCGCGAAGCTGAAGCCCTCGACCATGAGCTTGCCGAGCATGGACCACGCTCGTGCGCTGGAGGGATTGAGGTCCAGAGCGCGGCTGATGGCGGCGGCGGCTTCTGCCTTGTTGTCGCGTGCGGCGAGGAGATCGGCTTGCGCGAGGAGCGCGGGCCAGGAGAGGCGGTCGGCGGTGTTGACGATGTCGTCGAGACGTTTGAGGAGGGCTTTGTAGTCGGCCGCGCTGGTGGTCGCGCCGGATTTGGTGGCGGGGCCGCGGAGACGGAGTTTCATCGCGGCGAGAGTCACGGCCTCGACGATGTCGTCGGGCTCGGTGATCTTGTTTTCGGCGAGGTCTTTGAGGATGGGCGCGCCGGCGGTGATGGCATCCTCGAACTTGCCCTCATCTTCGAGCATGGAGGCGCGGATGCGAGTGGATCGCGGCGTTGGTTGCTTGAGTGTGTCGAGGAGCGTTCGGGCGGCGGTGAAGTCGCCGCGTTGGGCGGCGGCTTCGGCGCGGTCGATGGGATCGGCGTCGGTGTCGGAGGGGGCAAGGGCGGGGTCGGAGAGGACGCCGCGGATGAGGGCGGCGCGGGCGACGCGGGCGGGGGTGTCCAGATCATCGGGCGTGTAGCGACCGAACCGGATGCGTGCGTCTTTGAGTTGATCGGGGGAGAGATACGCGGCGGAGAGAAGGGACTCGACGGAGGCGGGAGTCGGGGAGAGGCGCGCGGGTTGGGTGCGGGAGTCGGAAGTAGGCGCGGCTGGTTGAACGGAAGGGGGTTGGGAGAGGGCGGAGGGGGAGAGGGTGGTGCCGGCGCAGAGGGCGCACAGCAGCGACATGGAGAGCAGATGGCGCGAGCGGGAAGGGGATGTGTTCGGAACGATCATGAGGTATTCATCGGTCCGAAGGGATGCGTGATATATGGATATACGGACGTGGGGGAGGGGTGTTCGGCGCCTTTGGATCTCGGGGATCCGCACACAACTGGTCGCCCGGACCGACGTTCTCGCTGCGCTCGAAAGTCGGCGGCAGGGTTGGCGTCACTGACGGCGTACGGATCCGCGGGATTCGCTCCCAGAGCGTCGCTCATCCCGGGCGTGTGGAGCAGGGAGTTACGGGGCTTCGGCGGGTTTGCGGTATTCGTCGACTTGGGCATCCCAGCCGGTGGGGACGGAGACGTCGAAGGCGTCTTTGGGGAGGGGCTCGTTGAGCTTGATGTTGGTGAGGTTGAAGACGTTGATGGCGTCATCGCGATCGACGGTGCGGGCGATGCGGGGGAGGAGGTCGGAGGTGCGGTACCAGATGCGGACTTCCTGGAACTGCTTGGACTCGCTGGAGGTGGGCCGCGGGATGAGCTTCAGCTGGTAGGTGTCCTTCAGATTGGGAGGAAGGACGCCGCCGAGGCGCTCGGCATCGGGGAAGTCGGAGACGGGGCGGAGTTCGGCAGTGAAGCGCTGGAGGATGCGCTCGCGTTTCTGGCCGATTGGAATCGGGAAGGGGCCTTCGCCGATGGCGAGGGGGTCGATGGTTTCGCCGGGGGGAACGATGCGGCGCTTGTGGATCTGCTTGACATCGGGCTGGCGCTCGACGAACCACTGGCCGTCGAAGATGAAGGTGCGGAGATCGGCGCGCTTGACGCCGTCGGAGATGACGGAGGTGAAGTCGACCTGGAACATGCGCGAGGGCTTCGCGCCGGCAGTGGCGGGAGGATCGGATTTGAACATGACGCGGCCGGAGTAGATGAGGTCGCCGCCGCCTTCGAGCTCCGAGCGGGTTTTGGTCTTCTGGAGATCGGACTGGAGGGACTTGAAGTTGGCGTCGGCGTTTTCGAGGGCGGAGAGGAGATCGTCGGCGGTTTTGCTGGGTTGGCCGGGCTTCCAGGTAGAGGGGGCGATGACGACCGGGGGTGCGGCGGGTTTGACGTTGACGGTTGTGAT
>JBGANP010000115.1:0-10883 GCA_044222255.1 Phycisphaerales bacterium | reverse complement strand
GTCTGCGGCGGCGGGTGGTCTGACCTCCCGTGCCACGACGTTGTCGGCAGCCGCCACCGACTTCGGCGGGTGGCACCGATCTCGCGTGCCACCGACCGCAGCTTGAGGGGGGTGGGCGGTCGGTGTGCCTTGGTGAACCGACCCGACACCACCGACCGCTCAGATCGCGGCCGGTGGCACGAGCACCCGTCCCTACCGCATGAACATCGGCGAGATGGCGTCCCAGCCGCCCGAGCGGATCAGGGCCATGGTGGCCAGCGACAGGCCGATGAGGGCCGCCGTGCCCCACGCCAGCGGGCGATCGATCCCGCGGATCAGCGCGCACCGAACCAGCAGCAGCGCCACGCCCAGCACCGCCATCATGAAGAACGGGCCGAACGCCGTCTCCAGGAACGTGCCGATGTACAGATCACTCAGCGGCGCGATCCGGCTGATCGCCGCGGTGCAGACAGACAGCGTCGCGCAGAGCATCATGGCCCGGTGCACGGCGGGCTTCCTGCGGTAGGCGATCCCGATCGCCACCAGTGCGGCGAACGTGAGCACCCCCGAGAGCGGCACGGCCAGGAACCGCTCGGGCGAGAGCCCCCAGATCCGCACTTCTACCGGTGTGTGCCGCGCCGAGATCACGCCGACCATCGTCCCCAGCACCACGACGCCCACCGCCAGCGCCACGCCCGCCTTGCCCACCAGCATGTGCACCTTCCGCTTGCCCGCGAGCACGAGCATCGGCTGCAGCACGAACAGCAGCGTCCACGCCGCCATGACCGAGCCATGCACGAGCACGAGCGTTTTCATGGGCGGGGCGATCTCGCGCCCGCCGGCACCGCGCCCGCCGTTGAACCAGTACTGTGAAAAGCCCCAGAGCACGGATACCAGCAGGATCAGTGACGCCGCGGGATAAAACAACTTCGCCGCATCGGAGCCCATGGACGAACGGGCCTTCGCGCCCGACGCGGTCACCCCGGCAGTATGCACGCTCATTCTGAGAGTTCCTGACCTCATCGCCGCACTCGATGATCATCCCGCGGCGGGGCGATCTCCTCGGTGCTTGATGAGTCCGGCCATGGTAGTGTATTTTGCGTGGGCGATGGAGCGTGGGCAGGCGGGCAGGTGGCCGCACCGTCGCGCATGACGTGCCACCATCTTCGGGCGCGCGCCCGAAGGTGGTGCCGGACACGAGAGGGGGAGGGGGGCGGGGGTTCGTCTGCGGCGGCGGGCGGTCTGACCTCCGTGCCACGACGTTGTCGCCAGCCGCCACCGACTCCGCTTGCGGGGGTGGGCGGACGTTGGTGCGGGGAACCAGTTGCGTGATGTCTCCTTTGCAGCAAGCACCGGCGTTCCGGCCCCCATCAAAGCACCGGAAAGCCGGTGGCACGCCCCCGGTTGTCTGGCGGAGAAAGACCGGGCCACCCGTCTGGCACCGTTTGACGAACGGCACATCCTCCCAACGTCGATGTGCCGGGCGAGGCGGCGTGTTCGGTCGGGGCATGGCGCGCGTGAACGAACCGGGCGCATGAAAAAGGCGAGGGAATGACCCTCGCCTTTGAAGCGATGTGATTGCAGCATGCGTGCCGGATCAGCGGCGGCGACGGGCGGCGAGCAGGCCGCCGAGGCCCAGCATCGCGAGCGATCCCGGCGATGGGATCGTCACCACAGCGCCGTACACCGTGCCCGTGAATCCACCAACCCCGATAGTCAGCGTGTTCGGGAGGCCGCCCATGCCCACGTTAAGGTTGATCGCCGTATTCTCGCCAGCCCAGTTGTGCCCGGCGAGAAGGTTGTTGGCCGGATCGTTGACGGATATCGTGGGGATCGCGCCGAGCGTGTTGTAGCCGGTCATCGCGAAAGCGTGGCCCATGCCAGCGTTGGGGCTGTCGGACCCGCTGTAGTTGTCCGGGGTTTCATAGCCGCCGGGAGCGCCGTTGGGCCAGGCGACCGCGAGAATCACCCCAGCGCCGGAGGAGAGTTGCTGCTGGAGGAAAGTGAAGAAGTTCTGACCGGAGGGAAAGGCGAAGTTCGCCGCAAGCACCATCTGCGTGTTCCAGTTCGCATTTCCCGCGAGGCTGTCGTTCGCTTCAAGATACCCGTCCAACCCGTTCGCACAGCCGACCAGGGTGGTGCCGCCCGCGGGCGTGGTGCCCATGAGTTGTGCGATTGTGCCCGCTGCGGGCGGGACGCCGCCGATGTTGGTGTTGACGCCGTTATCTGCCGCGGCACCGGGGCCGTACAGCTGCCCGCGTCGCAGGGCGGCATCAGAGTTCGAGAACCAGTACACCAAGTCGGCGCCAGCGGTCGGGGCGCAGTAGTTCCGCCACGCACCGTTGTTGTTCTGCGAGAAGTCGGGAACTCCATTGACCTGGAACTGAGCAGGCTGCGCCAGAGCGGAGCCGGTCAGCACGCCGATCGCGGCCAGAGTCATCAGACCCTCGACTCGAAGCTTCGTACGCATCTCTCATCTCCTTGTTTCCAAGATTTCCCACTTGGTTCCATGCCCACGACCGCCGTGGACACTGCATGGTGAGTGTACTACTCGTGCGCCATGATGCAAGGATGATTCTCGGCTCTCCGGTGCGAAAACGGCCCGCATTCGGAATGCGTCTGCCAAGTGCCACCGACCGGCACGTGGCCCGACCTTCGGTCAGCCCCCGAACCATGCGGCGAGGAAGTCGAAGATGTCTTGCACGTTCACCACGCCGTCGCCGTCGAAGTCCGCGGGGCGGGGCGGGTCGCAGGGGCTTGGGTCGCAGGTCTGCACGCCGTCGATCACCCGCAGCCCGAGCGACTGGCAGCTCGCGGCTTCCACGATGGCGCATGTGCCCGTCGCGGGGTTGCAGCAGGCCCCGATGATGATGGGCGTGCCATCGATGCGGAACGCGACGCTATCGAGTTGGGACACGCCATCCCACGGGTCGGTCGGCAGCGTCTGGCTCTGCTGCTGCCAGGCCGGCACGGTTGTTCCGGAGGTGTTGAGGTACCAGCGGAAGTCCACCTGCTGTGCGCCCGCCAGCGTGGGGAACTCCGAGAGCTCCGTCACGATGAAGTAGTGCACGCCCGCGATGAGACGCGGATGCGTGATCGAGTTGAACGTCACGGTCGTCGTGAACGGATTGGCGAACTGCGGGACGGGCTGATTCATGCTCAGCACCTCGATCGTCGCGCCGGGCATCCCCAATCCTCCCGGGGCTTCCGCGGCAAGACGCACCACGAGGAAGTCGCCGATCCCCGCGCTCACCGCTTGCGAGAGGGGCAGGGTCACCAAATCGAGCGTGAAGTCCGAACCCGTTGCGTGAAACGCCGCCGCGAATCTCGTCGCCCTCGCGCCGAACGGGCTCCCCGCGCCCCGCGCCGACGCCGCGACGGAGTTGAACCCGGGGTGGAAGGCGCCGTCGGGATCAAAGTTGCTGAACACCTCGTCGGCCCGTGCCGTCGGGGCCGGTCCACCCAGCCACATGGCGGCCGCGGCGAGCAGAGGCACGCTTGGCGCCACCAGCCAATCCAATCGCCGGGCGACACGAGAACGAAAACGCGGCAACGCCAGTGTTCGACTCAGCAGATCCATGTTTGACTCCGGTTGGCAGCCCCCAACTCCAGACCCAGATGCATCCGACTGGTCCCGGCCAGCAGCGGGGACAGATCGTAGGGATCGCCGGTGGGCCGACTTCGTGACTGGTGGCCCGCTGCAACCAGAGGCGCCGGCACTCCTGATGGCAGCTTGGGAACCACGGGAGGAACCGAACATTCCGAGATTCCTAGCCGCACGGACTGAGATCTCTGGTATGTTGGAAGGCAAAGGCCCGGCGGAGCCATCGGTGCCGTTGGGCCAATCGAGGACGAAAGTCCCAAGGAGAGAGAAATGAAGTACATCGCATCGTTCGTGCTCATCGCTTCGGTCGCAACCTCGGTCTTCGCCCAGGGGACGGTTACGTTCTCCAACAGCGTCGATAACGCCAGCATGGTCGTTCGCAGCGGATCCATCACGTCTGGCCCCACCGGTACCATCACCGAATCGCTTGGCAACGACTTCAGTTTCGTGCAGGATCGTCAGATCGTGACCGGCCCCACCCGTGGCAAGGGCTATGCGGAACTCGGCGCGACCTTCACGCCCTCGGGTCCGCTTGGCCTTGGGCGCGTGTTCTCGAGTGTGCAGCTCGAGGCGTGCACATCCGCGGAGATTTTCTCATCCGCCGTCGCGCCCTCTCTTGGCACCAACGTGTTTGAGGCGGCACGCGGTTCCGCACGCGGGCTGTTTCGGTTCAGCATCTCTTCGCCGATGGCCTGGACCTGGAACGGCGTGGCGCAGGGCAATACCTTCAACACCGGTTCGTATCACAGCGTGACGGCGGCCTTCGGGTTGCGAGATGTCTTCGCGCCCATCTCGTACGTCAACATGTCCAACACCTCGACCAACGGCGTGGGTGACTTCTTCATTCCGTTCTCGCTGGGCGGGGTGCTCCCGGCAGGCACCTACGAGATCACATGGTCGCACGAGTCGATCGTGACCGGGGGCGTCACGTCCTTTGGCACATTCGGCACCGCTCAGGGTGGCGCGCCGCTGGTGTCGTGCATCCCGAGCGTGTTCTCGCTCGTCCCGGCGCCAAGCACCGCCATGCTGCTGGGCCTAGGCGGGTTGATCGCCGCACGCCGTCGCCGCTTGATCGCGCCGTGATGAACCAACACCCCGAGGCCGGGCCCTGGCCGGCCGCGCCTCAATCTTGAATCGCACGGTGGGTGGGGAGCCGTTCCCGTCAGTGTGGCCACCGCCAGGCGAAGATGGCTCCGGTGGTCGCGCCGTAAACGAGGCCGTCGATGACACTGGCGACGATGGAGCGCTTATACGCACTGAACCAGAGCGCGTTCGGGATGGACGAGAAGCAGTAGGCGAGGATGCCCGCGGTAGCCGCGACCTGGAAGACCTTTGCGAATGAAGCCGGACCAGGAATCGCGATGCGAGTGAGGTAGGCGATGAGGGTACTGACGACGAGGTTGACGATGAAGGTGGCGACCATCTTGCCGCCCATGGTGAGGGGCGTTGGCCAGACGCTGAGGTGCCCGACCGGGCCTTCCTTCCATGCCTTCTGCACCTTCTCCGACTGCATCGCTGCGCGACCGCGGCCGTCTGGAAAGATGTAGTTGCCCGGCTTGATGCCACTCTTGCGGATGTACTCCATGAATCCGTCCTCGCCCCGCGGGGGGTCGGGGAGACCGATCCAATCCTGCTTGTGATGGGGCAGGGCCGTCCAGGCGATGAGGGCAAAGAACCAGACGGCGGCGGCGGAGAGGAGGATGGGGAGCCAGAGGGGGATCAGGAGTTCCATGTGGGGGGTTCCTTTTGCTGGAGAGGCAATCTACCAGAAAGCGCGGCGGTGGCTCGATGCCATCCACACCCTGGGTCCCACATCACTCCTTCGCGATCTTCTCCCACTGCTCCTCCACGCGCCGCGCAGAGACCGGGAGGATCGTCTCCTGCCGCCCACCCTCGCCCCCGCGCAACACGCCATTCCTCCAGCATCCAGCGATACTTGACGAGTTCCGGATCGCCGCGCTGCGATGGCGTGCCCTGCTCCACGCGGATGCGGAGTTTGTGGATCCACGGGGTGATCTCGTTAATGAGCCGCGTGTCGCGCGTGAGACCGTCGATGCCGCCGAGTTTCTCCACTCGCCTCCGAATAGCGGCCAGATACCGCGGATATTCGCGCAGCCACTCATAGGGCGTCCGCAACCAACCCCCACCACTCCCGCCGGCAAACAAGTACGCCAGTTGCACGCGGAGATCGAGCATCGCCGCACCAAACTCCGGCCGCCCCCCCTCCCCCACCTCCGCCATCGGCGCGACGATCCCCATGTGCTCGCGCAAGATGCGTTCCACCAGCGCAAACGCCTCCGCCCCGCTGGACCCGATCCGAGTCCACGCCGCGTTCAGTCGCTTGTCGAACTGCTCCTTGCTGCGCACATCGGTCAAATCGCCACGCATCGTGGCGCTCTCCCAAGCCCGATGCCCCACCAACTCCGCCAACTCTTCAACAAACGGCTTGGACGCCTTCCCCACATACGCCGCGCTCGCCAGCGCCTTCTCCAGCAGCAACGCCTTTTCAATCCCCGGCATCGTCTGAATAAGCGATCGGCACTCCCGTCGCGTATGCAGATAGAACAGCCGCCGCAGTCCGGCGGCGTGGGCCGTGCGGGCTTTGTCCGCGCTCACGAATGGCTGAATCGCCACATCGTCCGCCGCGCCCTCATCGCTGAGCGCTGGATACACCGTGAACACGCGGCCGCCGTGCGCGATCTCGACACTCTCCGGCAAGGGCCCGAACTCCCAGTGAAAGATACCCGATCGATTGAACGGTCCCGGCGGCAGCCGCACCAGCGACTGCTCCGCCTGTCCCGCGAACTCGCGCCGGATCACACCGAGATCGCGACTGACCATAACAACCTTGCCGCGTGCATCCACCACGCGAATATTCATCACCAGGTGCTTGGGCAATCGCTCGGGATACCAATGCTCCCGCGCGACGAAGATCGAAGTCATCTCTCGCAACGCACTGGTGAGTGACTCGACGAAATCCCCGCGCCCGAACTTCATCCGCGAAGCCGCCCCCTCGGCCGTCAGCGGCGCAGGCACAAAGCTCGCCCGCAGCGAGCGCGGCAACTCCCGAATCAACGCCTCTACCTTCTCCGCCACGACGCCCGGCACCATCCACTCCAGCCGCTCCTGCGAAAGCTCTTGGGCGCGATCCACCGGCACGATGATCGTGATCCCATCATCCGCCGCGCCAGCATCAAACTTGTACTCAAGCAGGAATCGCCCTCCCACCTCCGTGCCATGGCCATCCTCCCTATGTGCCTTTCTCCCCTTCGCCCCATCCTCTCCCATCGCAATCGAATCCGGAAACTGCTCCGCCGCCGGCTCCTGAACCCCCGGCGCGAGCACATCCTTCTTCTCCATCATGAGCAGCCGCGGCTCGCGTCCCTCCGCTCGCCGTCGCCACTGCTCAAACTGCCCGCCCGTCGCCACATCCGGCGGAAGCCGCTTGTCAAAGAACCCGAATCGCGCCGACTGATCCGCCAGCAGATCGTTCGTGCGGGCCTTCTCCTGCAAGTGCTTCACCTGCCGCGTGATCGTGTGGTTGTGCTCGAAGAACTTGGCGTTGGTGAGATATTCGCCGCCCACCAGCGCGTGCTGAATGAACAAAGCGCGGCTCGCCGCCGGATCGATATTCGCATACGGCACCCGTCGCCGCTTCACGATCTCCAGTCCGTACAGCATCTGCGACTCATACACCACCGCCTCGGCACGCTCCGCATCCCAGTGCGGGTCCGCGTACGTCCGCTTCACCAGATGCTGCGCCAGCAACTCGATCCACTGTGGCGAAATCGTCGCCGCTGTTCGCGCGTACGTCCGCGTCGTTCGAACAATCTCCGCCGCCATGATCCACTTCGGAGTTTGTTTAAAAAGGACAGAGCCGGGGAAGATATTGAACTTGATCCCCCGCGCCCCGTCATAGTCCCCATCCCCCATCGCGACATCCTTCTGCGTCGCATCGTTCTTACGCCCTATGGAAGAGAGCAACCCCGTCAGCATCGCACGATGGATGTGCTCCGGCTTCGCATGCGTCTCGTTGATCCGGTATCCCATCTCGGTCATCAACTCGCGCAGCTGCGAGTGCGTGTCGTGCCATTCGCGGAACCGCATGTACGAAACGAACTTGTCCCGGCACCACTTGCGGAACTGATTGCCTGACAGATGCTTCTGCTGCTTGTGCAGCTCGCGCCAGAGTTTCAACTGACCAAGAAAATCCGACCCCTCCTCACGGAAGATCACGTGCGCCGCATCCGCTTCCGTCTGCTTCTCCATCGGCCGCTCGCGCGGGTCCTGCGTCGCCAGAGCGGCGGCAATCACCAGCGTTTCCGCCATGCACCGCTCGCTATCCGCCGCAATCAGCATCCGCCCGATGCGCGGGTCCAGAGGCAGCTTCGCGAGTCGCCGACCGATGTCCGTCAAGTCCGCCCGCAGCCCGCCGCCCTCCAGCGCATGAATCTCCAGCAGCGTGTCATACCCATCACGCACGTTCTGCGAACTCGGCGGCTGGATGAACGGGAAATCTTCAATGTCCCCAAGTTCCAGCGCCTTCATCTGCAAGATCACGCTCGCGAGATTCGTCCGCAGGATTTCCGGATCTGTGAACTCATCTCGCGCGTTGAAGTTCTCCTCCGAATATAACCGGATGCACGTCCCCGGCTCTGTTCGCCCGCATCGCCCCGCACGCTGGTTTGCCGAGGCCTTACTGATCGGCTCGATCGGCAACCGCTGCACCTTGATCCGCGGCGAATACCTACTGATTCGCGCCAGCCCTACATCAATCACGTACCGAATCCCCGGCACCGTCAGCGAAGTCTCCGCGACGTTGGTTGACAGAATGATCCGCCGCCGCCCACGCACCGGATCAAACACCCTCTGCTGCTCATCGGCCGACAGCCGCGCAAAGAGCGGAATCACATCCACCTTGTGCGTCGGCCGCAGCGGATGTTTCCGCAGCGCCTCTGCCGCCTCGCGAATCTCTCGCTCGCCGGGCAGAAAAACCAGAATGTCACCGCCGCCCGTCGGATCGCTCTCAACCCCTTGGCTCAGTTCATCCACCGCGTGCAGAATCCCCTGCTCTACATCTCGATCTTCCTCATCCGGATGCTGCGCCTCCAGCGGCCGATACCGAAACTCCACCGGGTACGTCCGTCCGCTCACCTCGATAATCGGAACCTCCACCCGACGCGGCCCCCAACCGCCCTTCTCTTCTCTCGCACTCTGAATCGCAAAGTGATCCGCAAAGCTCTTCGGATCGATTGTCGCGCTGGTGATGATGATCTTCAGGTCCGACCGCCGCGCGATCAGTTGCCGCAAGTAGCCAAGCAGAAAGTCGATATTAAGCGACCGCTCATGGGCTTCATCAATGATGATCGTGTCGTATTGCGAGAGATACCGGTCATGCTGCGTCTCCGCCAGCAAAATGCCGTCGGTCATGACCTTCACCAGCGAACGCTCGCTCGTCTGGTCCGTAAACCGCACCTTGTACCCCACCACTCCGCCCAGCGTCCCGCCAAGTTCCTGCGCGATCCGCGCCCCGACCGCTCGCGCCGCAATCCTCCGCGGCTGCGTGTGCCCAATGAACCCTCGCGTGCCTCGCCCCATTTCCAGGAGCATTTTCGGCAACTGAGTCGTCTTGCCCGAACCCGTCGCCCCGCAGACCACCACGACCTGATGATCTCGGATCGCCGCGATGATCTCATTCTTCCGCGCCGCCACCGGCAGATCATCCGGATACCGAATCGCCGGAATCGATTTCGCCCTCGCCTCCACACGTGCGGACGACCTGGCTGTTTCATCGCGTATCCGTGCAAGGGCTGAACCATCCGCGCCACCGCCCTGATGTCGCCCGCTCCGCTCCAACCCGCGCAACCGCGCGTGGATTCGGCGCGCATCGGCCGCCATGCACCCGTCAAGGGCGCGGTACAGATCCCGGATGGACGCAGCTTCCGACACGACCGACGGTAGACGAACTTTCACCCCGCTTCCCCGATACAGTTCGCCGTCTCACGCACGCTCCACGCGTGCTCCCTCGAAAGGACTCCCCATGCGTCGCAACGAACGCCTTTTCGCGTACTCCGCCCTCTTCGTCGCTCTGATCGCCCTCGCCGGCCACACCGCGGGCTTCCGCATCGTCTCCCCCGCGGGTGCCGGTTCCGGCATTCCCGCCGCGCCGGATTCCGCCAAGATCGCCACCTGCGATGTCTATCAGCTCGTGGAGCGCATGGTCGAGAGCGAGCAGTACATGCCCGCCCGCAACGTGGAGCAGGAGCGGGTCAAGGCCCAGCTCATTCCCTTCGAGACCCAGCTTGAGGCCATGCAGAAGGAACTCCAGGCCTCCGACCCTAAGGATGCGGGCGCTCAGGAGAAGTTCAAAACTTTCCAGGCCAAGCGTGAGGAATACATGTCCAAGCGCCAGGCGGCCGCCGACGGCTATACCGATCTCGTCACCGGCCAGTTCTCCGATGCCTACTCCAAGATCTGCGCCGAAGCCCGCAAAGTCGCCACTTCGCTCGGCTACACCTATGTGATGGCCCACAAGAAAGGCGAGATTCGCGCCCACGACCCGCGCCAACTCGTCGAAGAGTTCCTGAGCCGCCCGGTCTCCGTTTCTCCCGAGGGTGTGGACATCACCGAGCAGGTCCGCACCGCCATGAAGCTTCCCATGAAGGCCATCGGCGGTCCCGATTCTTCGCCGTTGCTCCCCGCAAACTCCCCCGCGGCACCGGAGGCTCCCAAGAAGTAATCGTGCCCGCGGACTCTCGCCCCATCTCCATTTCCGCGGACCGACCCCGGAACCCTTGGCCAGCCGACCCCATCGGCTGGCCCGACTATTGCTGCGCCATCCTGATCGATGCCGAGGGCCGCTACTTGATCGAGCGCCGCTCCGCGAAGTCCGCGAATGTGCCCGGACAACTCGCCTGCTTTGGCGGCAAACGCGAGCCCATGGAGCACCCCGACCGCTGCATCCGCCGCGAGATCAAGGAAGAACTCGGCTGGAGTGTCGGAGCCCTGCGACTTGTCGTGGCGGTGCGGCTCCGCGAGCGGTCATCTGGCCGGGAGATTGCATGGTTCTATCGCGGAAGTGCCCCGCGAGCCACGCTCAAGCTCAAGCCGCTTCCCGGCAGCACAATCCTGCAACTCGCCGTCGCGGATCTGCTCGCCGCCCCGGACCTCTCGGCATGGCACAAAGCCGCGTTGCTCGCGGCCGAGGCCAAAGAAACCATCGCGTGGGTCGACGATTCGCCCGCAGCCCGCTGAGTAAGCCCTTTTAGTGTTGCCGCGCCTGCATCGCCTTTTTCTTCTG
>JBGANP010000011.1:0-63203 GCA_044222255.1 Phycisphaerales bacterium | reverse complement strand
GGCTCGCTGCACCACCGGCAACATTCGTGCGCCCTTCGGGCGAAGACAACAACCTCTCTACCGAGGGCACCCGCGAATTCACCGACGAGACGCTCCCCAGCGGCGCGACGGGCGTGACCTACGAGATCACCGCACGCCGCAGCACCGTCCGCGGCATGCCGGCGCAGTTCAATGTGAACTTCGGGATCGGGAGTGGAGGGGGATCTTCATCACTTCCACTTCGATGGGGGATGGGGAGATGAAAATGGCGGCTTGAGAAAGTTCAAAGTTCAAAGTGCAAAGTTCAAAGAGAGACAATCGCTGCCCCGGGCGGAGACGCTCGGGGCTGTTTTGTTCGGGGATGTCGTAGGATGGCAGGATGGGCGTTGATGAACCGAGGTCGCGGCTTTCACATGCTCTCGCAGCTGGAGGTTGGTTGCTCGTGGGGGCGATGCTGAATCTGGCGATTGCATGGTCGCTGGCGGCGTTTCTGCCGCAGGTGGGCTGGGAGCAACGCCTCATCTCCGTCTGGAGGGTGGAGAGTGGGCTGAGCAACATGGTCGCGGTGTGGCAATACACCTGCCCCGGCGCGACCCGTCGGACATGGGAAGTAACCCGCTTCTTTGGGATGCGAATCCCTCCGTTCGTGCTCGCCATAGACGAAGCTCAGCGCGTCGATGTTGTAAGCGAGGACTTGGGATGGCCATCATGGGGCCATGCCCGGGAGGTAACGCTTGATTCCACGAAGTTTGAAGTCGATGGTTTGGAGCACGCTACCGGATGGCCGGTGCTCACGGCGTGGTATGACCTTCGCCAAGTGAAAGCGTCAGGGGCGTATGTTGTGCATAACGGCATTCCGTGGAGTCGCCCAACCTCCCCCGCAGACGTGTACGAAACTCGCGGTCTGCCCTGTATTCCTATCTGGCCCGGCTTCGCCCTCAACACCCTCTTCTACGCCGCGCTCGCGTGGGGTCTCTGGCAGGTTCCCCTCGCGCTCCGGCGGCGGAGGCGTCGCGCGAAGGGGATGTGCGTGCGGTGCGGGTATGACCTGAAGGGATTGGCCGCGGAGGCGGGGTGTCCGGAGTGTGGGGCGGCGCGGAAGAAGTAGAGATGTGAAGCCGCAGCCGACATTCGGCTCGCGGGTATGCTCGGGCCATGCGTGTGGTGATGATGCTCATGCCGACGATCGGGGGGGCCAGAATTGTGTGCGCGGCGCTCGCGTGCCTGCTGAGCGGGATCGGTGCGACGTTCGGCACGGCGTGGGTGGCGGATCATGGCCAGCCGCTGTACTTCCCGACGACCGGTGTGCTGGAGGGATACAACGGGGACTGGCCGCATCCGATGCCGCGGAGGAATGGCCCGATGCCGGGGCTGGGCGGGCGGATGGGGAATGCGGAGGTGCGGCCGACGCATCTGAGCCGCGCCCATGAGTGGAATCGGGATCGGTTGCTGTACACGGCCTCCGATCCGGATGTGAATGTGATGCAGGCGGTGACGGGGTTTGGCGAAGGGATGGACTGTGTGCTGAGCGGCGTGCCCTTCCGCGCCCTGACCCGATGGAGCCGGCCGGATGAAGGCGGGCCATTTCCCGGGGAACGCAAAGTGCCGACAGGGGCGTTCAAGGTCGGTCGTATAGCGGGAGGATGGGGGAACTGGATGCTGCCGGTGCATCCGATCTGGCCGGGGTTCGCGTACAACGTGGCGATCTACTCGGTCGCGGCGTGGGGATTGGGATGGACGCTGTGGCAGGTGCCGCGGGCGATCCGCGGGAAGCGGCGGAAAGCGCGGGGATGCTGCGTGCGGTGCGGGTATGACCTGAAGGGTTTGGCGGCGGGGGCAGCGTGCCCGGAATGCGGGGCCGAACCCCGACCCCCTGTTCAGGGAACACCCCCTTTCCCACCTCCTTGACCCTGCCTACGCTTGCGGCGATTCTCGCAGCGCCCATGTGGGCATTGTTTCTGGATCTCCGACGCTTCCTCTCGGCCCGAGTTCAAGCAGCGGCAACCGTTTCACTCTCGGGCAATATGGATCGAAGCGTCATGAAGCTTTACGTCGGCAATCTCTCTTTCAATACGTCCGAGCAGGCCCTCCGCGATCTGTTTTCCGCGCACGGCGAAGTCTCCTCCGCCTCCCTCGTCATGGACCGCGACACCGGCCGCCCCCGCGGCTTCGGTTTCGTTGAGTTCTCCAACGACGAGCAGGCCCGCGCGGCGATCGCCGCTCTGAACGACAAGAACTTCGACGGCCGTGACCTCACCGTCAACGAAGCCCGTCCCCGCGAGGGTGGCGGCGGCGGCGGTGGTGGCGGTCGTGGCGGCAGCCGCGGCGGTGGCGGCGGCGGCTGGGGCGGCGGCGGTGGTGGTGGCGGCGGCCGCGGCGGCTCCGGTGGCGGCGGCGGCGGTGGCCGCGGCGGCTGGTAATCACCACTCCGTCTCGCTCTGTCCAGTATGAAACAAACGACACCCCGCGAGCGATCGCGGGGTGTTGTCGTTTTGGAAAACGGCGAGCGTTCGCGCAAAGAGTGCCGCGCAGCGCAGAAGATGGGCGCAGGAATGCACGGCTTTGGCGCGAGTGGTCGATAGCAGCGGCTCGACAGGATGGGCAGGATGCCCGTGCCATGGATTGAGCCAGGATGGCGAAAACGCAACCCCTTCAACCTGCTCTTGCCGCATCGGGAGGTTCGCTTCCCGCGATGTTCCATCGCCTGCACAAGCATCGCGGACTGATCGTGCCGATCGGGTTCGTGTTGCTGCTGATGGTGGTGCTGGTGCCCATGCCGACGGCGGTCATGGATGTGCTGATCTGCCTGAACATCGCGCTGAGCGTGCTGATCCTGCTGACGACCATCTATATGGAGCAGCCGCTGGATTTCAGCGTGTTTCCGTCGCTCCTGCTCGCGACGACGCTCTTCCGGCTGGTGCTGAACGTGGCATCCACGCGATTGATCCTGACGGCCAAGGCGGCGACGCCGGAGGAGGCGGTCGGTGTCGCGGGGCATGTGATTTCGGCGTTCGCGAACTTCGTCGCGGGTGATTCGCTCTTTGTGGGCGTGATTCTCTTTCTGATTCTGGTCATCGTGCAGTGGGTCGTCATCACCAAAGGCGCGACGCGCATCTCGGAAGTCGCGGCCCGGTTCACCCTGGACGCGATGCCCGGCAAGCAGATGGCGATCGATGCCGATCTGAACGCGGGCATTATCAACGAGCAAGAGGCCAAGCGCCGCCGCGAGAAGATCTCCAGCGAGGCCGATTTCTTCGGTGCGATGGACGGTGCCTCCAAGTTCGTGCGCGGCGATGCGATCGCGGGCATTATCGTCACGTTCGTGAACATCATCGGCGGCTTCGCCGTGGGGACGATCGACCGCGGGTGGGAGGCGGGCAAGTCCGCCCACGTCTTCACACTGCTGACCATCGGCGACGGGCTGACGGCGCAGATTCCCTCGTTCATCGTGGCGATCGCCAGCGCGCTGATCGTGACGCGATCGGGATCCAAGCAGCAGCTTGGGCACGAGCTGACGGGCCAGCTCACCAGCCAGCCGATCGGGCTCTTCGTGACGGCTGCGTTCCTGGGCATGCTCGCGCTGACGCCGCTGCCGACGATCCCGCTGCTCGTGACGGCGGCCGGTTTGGCCGGGCTTGGATACAGCTTGCAGAAGACGACGAAGAATAAGAAGAAGGCGGAAGAGGCAAAGGTCACGGCTGCTGCGACCAAGCCCGTGGAGGGGCCCCCTCCGGAACAGCTGCTCAAACTGGACACGCTGGAACTCGAAGTCGGCTACGGACTGGTTGCGCTGGTGGACACGACGCAGGGCGGCGATCTGCTGGATCGCATCTCGGCGATCCGGCGGCAGTTGGCGGTGGAGCTTGGATTCATCCTGCCGCCGGTGCGGATCCGCGACAACATGCAGGTTGGGCCGAACGAGTATCGCGTGAAGATCAAGGGCGCGGTGGTGGCCAAGGGTGAGACCATCCCCGGGCGGCTGCTGGCGATGGACAGCGGCATCGCGACCGGCCGAATTGATGGTGAGCCGACCAAGGAACCCGCGTTCGGCCTTGATGCGTGGTGGATCGACCCTGCGCTCAAGACGCGGGCCGAGACGATGAACTTCACGGTGGTCGATCCGACCAGCGTGCTGGCAACGCACATGACCGAGATCGTCAAGACCCACGCCGGCGACCTGCTGACCCGCGAAGAGGTGAACAACCTCGTCACCCAGCTCAAGGAGAAGGCGCCGAAACTGGTCGACGAGGTGGTGCCGGGAATCGTCAAGCCGGGCGACCTGCAGAAGGTGATGCAGAACCTGCTCCGCGAGCGGGTGCCGGTGCGCGATCTGGAGACGATCCTGGAGACGCTCAGCGACTGGGGCTCCAAGACGAAGGACCTGGATGTGCTGACTGAATACGTCCGCCATGCGCTTCGCCGCACGATCTGCCAGCAGTACGCCTCACCCGTTGATATTGGCCCAGCGAGCCGGGGAAATGGCAAGGCGGGGAACGCCGGGTACCGGATCGCATGCGTGACGCTCGATCCAGCGTTGGAAGATGTGATCAACTCGTACATCGATCGTTCAGCCGGTGCGACGGTGGTGAACATGCCAGCGCGGGTGGCTCAGCAAGTCAGCCAGCAGATTCTGGATGCGTTGCGAAATCTGACTCAGGCGGGGCATCAGCCGGTGGTGCTGGCATCGCCGCAGGTCCGGGCAGTGGTGCGGCAACTGCTCGAGCCGCATCTGCCGAATGTGGCTGTGCTGGGATACAACGAGGCGGTGGCGGGGGTCGAGATCGAGTCGATGGCGCTGGTGGGGCCGCCCGGGCCGGTCGGATCCAGCGTGAACTCCGCGGTGGCGGCCTGAGGCGTTGTCCACCGGGTTTCCACAGGGGTCGTATGACCGACAGGAATCAAGTGCGGAATCGTTGGCGGAGTTGACGGGACGGGTGTGATCCCTGACAATGGGCAGGTCGGAACGGGTTGGGGCACGGGGATCGGTTGGAATCGCGGCGTTCGCCGCGCCGCTGGGCAGGATGCTCTCGGATATCGCCAGGGACGGCACAGCATGAAGCTCAAGACCTATCGCGCAGCAACGATGGCCGAAGCCCTGACCGCGGTCAAGAAAGACCTCGGCAAGGAGGCGGTGATTCTGCACACGCGTTCTGTCAAGGTCGGAGGCCTGCTTGGCTTCGGCAAGAAGACGATGATCGAGATTACAGCGGCGGACGAGCCGGTGAACGCGGCACGTCGCGGGGCGCAGCCGAAGGGGAAGGTTGAGACGGTGGGGGCTGGGCAGGGTGGCGGCCAGGGAACGCAGAAGCCGATTCTGGCGGCGACGGCCGCGGCGAACGCGTATCGACGGGCGGCGGAAATGGCTGGGAATGCCGGAACGCCAGCAGGCGCTCAGAGGCAGGCGGCTATGCCGGCTCGCGTGGAGCTGAAGCCGACGCATGTCCCCGCACCAGTGCCGCAGCAAACGCAGCCGCAGGCCGCGAGAGCTGCGGAAGAGCCGACCCTGATGTCCGTTCGGGGACGACGCGTGGCCGAGCAAGCGGCGCAGTCGGGCATGTATGTTCCCCGGGAAGAGATGGCGCGGCGGGAGCCGGTGCCCGTATCCCTTGATGGTTCGGCGGATGCGAGCGTGTATCGCGAGTTGGCGGACATCAAGATGCTTGTAAACCAGGTGCTGCACAGCAACCCGGCGTCGAGCGCGGGCGTGGCGGCGGGCGCGATGCCCGAGGCGCTGTTTCAGCACTATCTGCGGCTGCTGGAATCGTCGGTCAGCCGCGAAATTGCGGATGCGGTGATCGGTGCGGTGCGCGATGAACTCACGCCGGGCGAGATGCACGACGCATCGATCGTGCGGACGACGGTGCTTCGACACATCGCGGGGTTGATTCCCGTGGCGGATGCCGGGAATGTGCCGCAGACGCGGCAGGGCGAGCCGCTGGTGATCGCGCTGGTCGGGCCGACGGGTGTGGGAAAGACGACAACGATCGCGAAGCTGGCCGCGGCGTACAAGCTGCGGCATGGAAAGTCGGTCGCGCTCATCACGAGCGATACGTACCGGATCGCGGCGGTCGATCAGCTGCGGACATACGCGGGGATCATCGGACTGCCGCTGAAGGTGGTGATGACGCCCGAAGAGATGGCCCACGCCGTGGCGTCTCTCCGCGGATACGACGTCGTGTTGATCGACACGGCGGGGCGCAGCCAGTTCAACGCAGATCGCATCGCAGAGCTGCGGCAGTTCGTGGATGCGGCGAATCCGACGGAAGTGCATCTGGTGCTATCGAGCGCGGCGAGCGAGCCGGTGCTGATGCGGACGGCCGAGTCGTTTGCGACGCTGCGGCCGGATCGGGTGATTCTGACGAAACTGGATGAGGCGGTGAACTTTGGCGTGATCGTGAACGTGACGCGGCGGCTCGGGACCGCTCTCTCCTTCATCACGACCGGGCAGGAAGTGCCGGACGACATCGAACGCGGACAGCCGGATCGGCTGGCCCGGATGGTGCTCGACAACGCGATGATCGGGGCCGCGCCTCCCGCGCGTCAGCCACGCCGGGGCGTGGAAAGTGCTGAACGCGAGCAGATGCTTGTCGGAGTGGGAGGCGGGCGGTGATCACCAACACACTTCAGGAACCCCGGACGGTCGCCGTGCGGCCGGATCGGGCGTGGTCGCAGCTCATCACGGATGTCGAGTTTGATCTCGCGTCGATTGACGCGGAGATTGATGATCTCGGGCTGGAGGCGGAGGGGGTTGAGGAGGTTGTCAGGGTCGTGGAGCCGAGCGGAGATCAGGCGTCTTCGCTGCGGCGGATGATGGGACATCCGGAAGAAGAAACGCGGAACACGGGCAGGACGCCCGTGCCACGGATGGGGCCGCGGCATGCTTTCACGGCCGATCGGATGGCCACGTTGCAGGCGGCGAGGAAGGCGAGGATCGTCGCGATCGCCAGCGGCAAGGGCGGCGTCGGAAAGACGAATATCGCGGTGAACACGGCGATCGCGCTGGCGCGGCGGGGGCTGCGGGTCACGCTGCTGGATGCCGATCTGGGCACCGCGAACGCGGATGTGCTCTGCGGCATCATGCCCTCGGCGCGATTGGATCATGTGCTCGGCCCGGGCGGGCTGGCCATGCATGACGGCGCGAAGCGATCGATCAAGGACATTGTGGTGAATGCACCGGGCGGGTTCAAGCTGGTGCCGGGCTCCGCGGGAATCGGGCGCATGGCCGATCTGAGCGCGGGTGAACGGCGATGGCTGGTGAGCGCGCTGGTGGAGCTCGCGGCCGAGGCGGATGTGGTGCTTATTGACGCCGCGGCGGGCGTCGGCCAGGGTGTGACATCGCTTCTGCACGCGGCGGACCTCTCGATCGTGGTGACCACGCCCGAGCCGACGGCGATCGCCGATGCGTACGCGCTCATCAAGTGCCTGGTGATGGAATCGGACGTGCCGCCGAGCGCGGAAGCGGATCGCATCGCACTGATTGTGAACCAGACGCGCGAGCCGTTGGAGGCATTCGCCACGCATGCGCGGATCGCGGGCGTGTGTGAGCGGTTTTTAGGACTTCGGCTCCCGATGCTGGGCTTTGTCGCGCAGGATGTGCGCGTGGGCGAAGCGGTGCGGGCGCAGAAACCGTTCACGATCATGGATCCGGGAACGATGGCGAGCAAAAACACCGCTGATTTGGCGGTTGCGATCATCAATTTCCTGGGGATCGAGCGCCCGGAGACCGCGTGGAAGCGCCTGCGCCCACGTGACAGGGGGGTGGATCGCGGCGTCGGTGGATTGGTTCGGAGATTGCTGGGATATCCGTTACAGACGGCACAGACCGTCGCAAAAGATGTAAATCCGTGACCCCCGTTGAACTCAAGTCCTGAAAACGCCGAGGTACCTGCCCACACGACTTGAGTTGAGAAAAACAGGGAGTTTCAGTTGGCCCCGGGCATCGCGACAAAGATTATCAGTGCCAGCTGTGCCCTCACCGCTTTCTCGGTGGGGATCATGGCGGGTCTGTTCGCGGGCAATCCGGCGGAGACGATTCTTGCGCGTTCGCTGGTGGCGCTGGTCGTTGGGTATTTCGTCGGGATAATCGTCGGCGCGATCGGTGAACGGACGGTGGTGGAGGGGATCAAGCAGTATCAGTTGAACCGCCCGATTCCGGGCGCGAAGGGTGAGCCGTCAGCTCAGTCCTTGAAATTATCCGCATAGTTGTCCACAAAGAATGCACGGAGTTGCATTCTCAAAGTCGTCGTTATACTTCCCCACGACATCGCCATGGATTGGCGGGTCAAGGAGTACGGACTCGGGGCGACAGTGATTGTCGCCGTGGATCCGTCAAGGTGGTCAAGGAGCGGCCATGTCACGTCTTCGCGCAACATCGTCGGGAACGCGCGCTCGCAGCGGCAACAGATACGCCGTAGAGCACGCCGAACCCTCTAAACTGCCGACCAAGTTCGACAAGCTTCCCATTCGGGAGGTCTGGCAGCAGTACAAGAAGCAGCAATCCAAGGAGATCAGGAACTTCCTCATGGAGAAGTACCTGCCCCTTGTGCGTTACAACGCCGAGCGGATCTACGCCCGTCTTCCCGACGAGGTGGACATTCAGGATCTGATGTCCGCCGGGCTCTTCGGGCTGATGGACGCGATCGACGCGTTCGATCTCGCCCGAGGCGTGAAGTTCGAGACGTACTGCGCCCCGCGTATACGCGGCGCGGTGCTCGACGAGCTTCGCTCGATGGACTGGGTGCCGCGCCTTGTGCGTCATCGCACCGGCAAGGTCGAGGGCGCCCGCCAGGCGTTCGAGATGACCAACGGTCGCTCGCCGACCGACAACGAACTCTCCGAGATTCTGAATCTCGAGGGCGAGGAGTTCGACAAGTACAAGCGCGACTCGTCGGCGGTGGGCACCTTCTCGCTGACGCGAAAGTGCTTCTCATCCGACGGAAGTAAGGATGTCCGCGAGATCGACGTCATCAAGGACGACTCGCAGAACAACCCGTTCATCGATATCCAGCGCAAGGACGTGAAGGACCTGATCACCAAGGGTCTGTCGCGGGCCGAGCGGCTCATCGTCATCCTCTACTACTTCGAGGAGATGACGATGAAGGAGATCGGCGCGACTCTGGACCTTTCCGAGAGCCGCGTGAGCCAGATGCACAGCTCGATCCTGGCGCGGCTGAAAGCGCAGATGCAGCACCGCTCGCGCGAGCTGGAACCGGCCCACCCCTGACTGACACTCGGCGCGGCCAAGGGGCCGCGCGGCACGAAAATCCCTCTTCTTCGCGAGCCCCCGGGGTCTAGCCCGGGGGCTTTCGCTTTGCGAGCGATATCCTGCGTGCATGTCGAGCGTGCTGGCGGCCATTGCGATCGGATCAAACGTGGGGGCGCGGCATGCGCACGTGGCGTTCGCGTTCGAGGCCATCGAGCGATTACCGCAGACGATTGTGGTCGCGCGCGGGCCGGTGATTCGGACCCTAGCGGTCGGCACGCCGGGTGTGGAGGCGGGCGGAGAGTATCTGAACTCATGTGTGGTGGTGCAAACTGGACTCGGTGCCCGAGCGCTGTTGGGGCGTCTGCACGAGATCGAGCGGGAGCGAGGGCGGGATCGCGCGGCTGAGGGACGCTGGGGACCGCGGACCCTCGATCTGGATTTGCTGGTGTATGGTGAGGATGTGATTCATGAGCCGGGGCTGGCGGTGCCGCATCCGAGGTTGCACGAGCGACGGTTTGTGTTGGAGCCGCTCGCGGCGATCGCGCCGGAGATGATGGTTCCGGGACGCGGGCGGGTGGGCGAACTGCTGCGGGCGTTGGTGGATGAGATGCCTGCGAAGAAGGAATGAACAGATGCGAACGAGAACGCACACGCGGTGGATGTTGGGAATGATGTGCGTGGCGGCATCGGCTGCGATTGTGTCGGCTGAACCACCCAGCGTGGCGGATGCGATGCGAGAGTTGCAGGCGTTTTATCGCGCAGGGCCGACGTGCGAGCGTGTGCAGGTGGAACTGCGGACGCCCGCGCCCGCACCTGCGACGGGAACGAAGGTGGCGCGGTCGTCGATGGTGGTGCGTGTGCAGCCGCGTGCGGTGGGGGAGAAACCAAAGACGGTGGAGGGTGGCGCGACAGGGAACACAACGCGGACACCGATGTCGTTGCAGAACTCGGTGAGCGCAGTCGGGCTGGAACTGGGGCAACTGCACATCTGGGCTTCCGAAGGGTCGTTGACGGCGGTACATACACGCGATCCGACGACGTACTTTCGGGCGCCGATCAGCGAGGAGTTGCGTTCGAGCGCTTTGGCCGAGGCCCTTCCGCCGGTTTTGTTGCCGGAGATGGACTTGGCGGCGTGCGGCCCGGGCGAGACGTGCTCGCAGTTCTGGCCGTACGCGTCGGGAATCGTCTGGCAAAGCGTCGATCCTGATGCGAAGCAGCCCGGGAGGCGTCTGCTGCGCGGCACATGCGAAGGGGGAACGGTCGCTCTCACGATGCAGGGAACGCGGCTGCGATCGCTGGTGATCGAAGTAACCCAGAAGAAGACGACGCTGACGCTGGGATTTTCGCCGTTCATTCCGTGCGAACCGGCGAAGGCAGCGATCGCGATTGGGAGCCGTTTGCCGGTGGCGTCGATGGATGAGTTGCGGCCGCGTTCGGGAACGCTGCGGGTCGGGTTTCGCGTGCCGCCGATGCCGATCACGCAGGCGGCGGGCCCGGCGTGGGATCTCGGCGCGCTGCTGCAACCGCCGGTCGATGCGCTCGCGGCGGGGGTGCGCCCCGCGGAGCATGTGGTGCTGGTGATGGTGCGACGGCCGCCGAACAACGCGGGGGGGCGGTTCAACGCGGATGAGCTCGCGCCGATTCTCGCGAGGATGCGGCGAGATGCGTTCAAGGCGAGGATGCCGGGAGAGGCGGAGCATGAACCGGGCGCGGCGATCGCGAAGTTCGGGTATGCACCGGTGCTGGCGATGGCCGCGCCGAAGCCGGATGAACTGCTGGGAATTCTCAAGGGCGAGGCAGAGAAGTGGGGCCCGGATGTGCTGTGGACAACCGAGCCGAAGGGGACGATCGACCTTTTCGCGCCGGGCGCGGACGCGTGCTGCGTGGTGATCGATGCGGACTTCGTGCTGCGGGCGGTGGTGCTGGTTGATCCGGGGCAGACGGCGGAGATGGTGGCGGATCAGATTGCGGCGGCGCTCTTTGAACTCGGGGCGGCGGAGACGAAGTGAGAATTGAGAAGAGCCACGCGGGGCGTGGCTCTTGAGGGAAACAGATGGTGCGTTGGCTCAGGCCGACTCGGCCCGCGGGTGGGCCTGGTTGTACGCGGCTTGCAGGCGCTGTGTAGTGAGGTGGGTGTAGATCTGCGTCGTGCTGAGGGACTGGTGGCCGAGCAGTTCCTGCACGCTGCGGAGGTCCGCGCCGTTCTCCAAGAGGTGCGTCGCGAAGGAGTGGCGGAGTGTGTGGGGGCTGATGTCGGGATCAAGGCCTGCGGAGATAAGATACTTGTCGAGCTTGCGGCGGACGGAGCGACTGGAGAGGCGTTTGCCGTGCTTGTTGACGAAGAGCGGCTTGGCGCGGCCGGTGGCATCCGGGCCCCACCATGTCGCGCATCGCGGGTCGGACTGGACCATCGCGACGTAGAGCTTCACAGCGCCCATCGCGTGGGTGCCGAGGGGAACAAGGCGCTCCTTCTTGCCCTTGCCGCGGACGCGGAGTGCTTCGCCCGGCTCGTCCATGTCGTCGGCGTTCAGGCCGACGAGCTCGCTGACGCGGATGCCGGTGGAGTAGAGCGTTTCGAGCATCGCGCGGTCGCGGAGGCCGAGGACATCGCGATCACTCGGCGTCGCGAGGAGCTTCTCGATCTGCTCGACGGTGATCGCCTTGGGCAGGCGCTTGGCCTGGCGGGGCGTGCGGATGGCGGTCATCGGGTTGGTCTTGGTGAAGCCGCGCCGGTTGGACCACTTGTAGAACGAGCGAAGGGTGGCGATCTTGCGGGCCATGGTGGCCGCGGAGTATTCCTTTGTGCCCAGGTGCGAGAGGAACTCGCGGATGGACTCTGGGTCCGCATCGCAGATGAGCTTGGTGACGGTGGGGGGGATGATGGTGTGGGCCACATCGCCGTTGCTGGTGCCGCCGATCTTGTCGAAGGCGGTCTGCTCGTTGGCCTCTTTGACTTCGATATTCCCCTCTTCGGCGAGGAAATCGATGTATTGACGGAGGTCCGCGCCGTAGCAGCGCGCGGTGTAGTGGCTGAAGTGCCGCTCGTCCATCAGATAGCTGGTGAAGCCGGCGATGATGGGCAGATTCGTCATAATCCGTTACTCCTGGTGACGCACCATCCATGGTGCGGCGTTGCGGGCGTGTCTGGTGCTGAGGGGAACAGGGACAAGGTCGGGTGCGAGAACTGAACGTCTGATATGGATTCGTCGGCCGGATTCGGGTCCGGCTTTATCCGGCCTATTCAGGGCGATGGATTTGGCGTGGTGGGGTCGTTCCGCGCCAGCCCCGGAAGCAGGCGGTTTCTTAACTGGTGGCTGACCAGCGCGGCGTCAAACCAGTCGAAGGGGACATCTTCGGCTTTGGCCAGCTCGGCCAGTCGCATCAGCAGCGACTGTTCCTCGCCCGGTTGGCAGGAGAAGGTCCAGCGGTGCGGGCCCTTGCTCAGGGTGACGCACTCGCAGGCGTGCGAGATGTTCACTGTGACGGGCGATTGCGCCTTCTTGAAGTTTCGTGGGGATGGTTTGCCGGGCATGACTTACGTTCCGTCGGGCCGCTGGTGCGGCCCGGGAACGGGCCGCGGCTAGCGCGTGGGGGCGGTCGGTTCGGCCGTCGCGGTCGCGGGGTGCGGGGGTTGCGCCAGACGTAGGCGTTCCTGGTCGATGAGGCGCGAGACCGCGACGAACGAGGCGAACTGCGTGTACAGGTCCATGCTTGCCATGATGCGTTTCCATCCGAGAGCGGATTCGGGCTCGTGCCTGCCGGTGGCGTAGCGGCGAAGCTCCATCTGCACCTCGTGGTTGGCGCCATCAAGATGCTGACTGAGCGTCGCGACGGGCTTGGTGAGATACTGGCTCGCAAGACGGCGATCAAACTCGGTGTAGGAGAGTTGGAGTTTCAGAGGATCCAGTGAAGGGGCCTCCACGCCGGGGTTGCGTGCGAAGAGGGCGAGCTTGATGCCGAGCTTCGGCGGGTTGTAGGGGTCATAGGCGGTAATGGTGCCAACGATCAGACCGTCGACGCCAAGGGCATTCGCGAGGTTGCGAGCGTCCAGAGGAGTGGCGACGCTGGTCATGCCGCGTGCCCGCATCGCGCCGAGCGTGCGGTTGAGAGGTAGGCAGGCCAGGCCGCGGACCTGGTCGATGTTGTGGATGATCTCGTCGGCGATCATGCCTGTGTCCACGAAGGAGACGCCCGACTCGTTGGCGAGCGGGGCGACGGCCCAGAGGACATCGCCGCGAACGGCGTTGTAGGGAGCGACCAGCACATCCGGAGGAGAGAGAGACTCCTTCGGAGCGCAGGCGGAAACAATCATGAGCGCGAGCACGAGTGCGGCCAAAGCCGAAGCGCGTGCCGCGCGGAAGAGCATGGTCTGTACGGTTGTCATGGCGTCCTGCCGTATACGCGGGAAAATCCTTCGCCCGCGACGAAAACTCGGAATGGAATCGGCTCGGCGGCGGTGAGGCCGGAGAGCCGGAAGTTGAAAGGGAAGAAGGCGTAGAGGCGGGAAGGCGCGGAAGCGGAGATTAGTGGCCGGCGGCGGGGGAAGTGGACTCTTCGGGAACGGTGGTCACGGCGGTGGCGGGACCCTTCGTCGGGGCGTGGCCGGTCGCGGCGGTAATGGCCTTGTCGGTGCCGATGGACCAGATGTTTGGAACGCCTGTGCGATCCGAGACAAAGTAGATGCGGCCATCGGTGGACCACGTCGGCATGAGGTTCATGAAGGGGCCGGAGGTCAGGACGACGCGCTGCGAGCCGTCGACTGCTGTCATCCAGAGCGTGCTCTGGGGCATCTTGTCGGAGGCCGAGGCGAGGTCGTTGGGGTTGGCGATGGTGGCGTAGACCACGCGAGTGCCGTCGGGCGACCATGAAGCGTTGATGAGCGCCTGGCCCTGTGAGGAAGCGATTTCAGTGGGGCTGGACGCGTCGCCCGCGCGATAGTCGAGCGTCCAGATGCTGAAGGCGTGGTCGCCGCGCTCGCGGGAACGCTGGAAGAGAATCTTGTCGCGTCCGTCCATGCCCGTGTGGGCGACGGGACACCACTGCGGGAACATGCCGTATCCGAGGAACTCGGCGGAACTGGTGCCGCCGACATCCATCGTCCACATCTCCCAGCGGCCAGAGGTTTCGCCGAGGCGGCAGAACGCGAGCTTCTTGCCATCGGGGGACCACGTCGGGTGGAGTTCGTGCGAGGCATCGCCGGTGACCTGCAACGCCTGGCCGCCGGTGATGGGCATCACATAGACATCCCAGTTGCCGTTGCGGTTGGAGCAGAAGGCGATGCGCTGGCCATCGGGGCTGAATGCGGGCATGACGTCGTTGCCGGCGTCGGAGGTGAGCTGGGTGATGGTGCGGCCGGTGGTGGACTTGATATAGATGTCCGAGGTCGGGCGATGCTGCGTGGAGGCGAAGGCGATGAAGCGGCCGTCGCGCGAGACGCAAGGATCAAAGTCCGCGCCCTCGGGGGCCATGGTGACGTGGCTGAGCCCCTCGATGCCGTCGCCGCTGGTGGGCTTTGACATGGGCATGTTGGGTGCGGTGCGCGTGCCGAGGACTTCCATGCCCTTGTCGGCCTTGAACTGGTCATCCCAGACGGCGCGGTCGGCTTCGGCGATCATGCTGATCCAGAACGGCTCAAGCTTCTGGCCCGGGCGGTAGGAAGTTGTCGAGGTGGGCACCTTGCCCATGTTGTTCATGCTGGGCGGCGGTTGGATGACCGTTGTCGAGGTCATCATCATGGAACCGCTTTGCGCATCCGGAGTCGTGGATGTCGGGGCGGTCGCGGGGATAGGCGCGGCGGCCATATCCGTCGTGTTCGCGCCGGCGTTTTTCGAGGGCGACTTGTACGCGCTCTGGTTGTTCATCTCGCAGCCGCAGGCGAGGCCAGCGGAGGCGATGACAAGGGCGGTCTTGATCAGATTCGAGGTGCGAAGGGAAGTTGTTGTCACGTCCATGTTCTCCGAAGGGTGTTCCGCCGGGCGGTGATGGGCCTCCTGCCCGTCGAATCGCCGCGCGATGCCCACCATGGGCTCATGACTGAGCGGACCTCCGGTCCTGCTCCCGTCTGACCAAGCGGTCAGATTGCAGCGAAGGTTTATCGGACGGCCCGAGAGGGTGACTTTACCACGGGGTGGGATGTGGGGTGCAGATTGACGAAATCAGCGGCTCGGCAACGCTTGAGTGAAAACAGCAAAAATGCACAGCGGCGCTGGTGCAACGCCACGTCCACCAGCGCCGAAGTGCTTTGTTCACAAGGATTAACGAATCGATCTCGTCAGTGGCCGCATCAGATCTTGGCGGTGCGGACGGTCACGGCCGGTGTATTTTCCGGCCGTCCCCTTCGCGCTGTGCGGCCGCGCGGGCCGGAGGCGGAGGTCAGGTGCTCCAGATAGTCCCCGAGGGCGGATGGGGAGAACTGGCCGAGGAAGTCCATGCTCGCCGAGGGGTTGAGCTCGAGAATCTGGTTCATGATCCGGGCTTGCTCGGGAGCGACGGCGGGGGATGAATCGGGCGCTGGAGTTGCCTGATCGCGGCCCGCGAGGGCACGCATCCAGGAGATGTCGATACGGACGGGGAGCTTGGCGGCGAACTTGGGAGTGATGTGCATGAGGCCGAACCTCCGTGTTCTGGCGGTGAACGAACCACGCTGAGTGGCGTGAAAGGCGACGATCGGACTCGCGGGGCCGTACGCTGGACTGTGTAACCAAAGCGGACTTTGCGAATGTGCGAGGTCCGGCACGTACGAAATCCGACAGGCCTCCGAACATGAGACACACAGTGCTGGTGATTCCGGAGGGGGGCGGGGAGTTGTGGCATGCTGCGGGGCCTGCGATTTCCGCGGCGGCGTTGCGATGGAGCGGGCGATCGCTGCTCGGTTCGACCGGTGTGGATGTGGCGAGAAACGAAATTGTGTGGAGCGGGAGTTTTGCGGAGGTGGAGGGTGGTGGGGTGTTTGATGAGGATCCCCGGACGTGGGGCGTGAAGGGTTGGGATGCGCTGCGGGAGCGAGTGGAGGCGCGCGACGGTGAAAGTGGCGTGGTGATCCGGCCGCACGCGCGGCACGTGGTAAGCGATGTGCCGGGGTGCCGGAGATTGCTGGAGAGTTCGTGGACGGCGGAGCGCGGGGTGTCGCTCTGCTATGACCCGGCGAGCATGCTGTCGCCGGCGATGATGGATCGGGCGGAGGATCACCTGCGGCGGATGTACGAGGCGATCGAGTTGTTTCCGTCGGAGCGGCTTGCGATGGTGGCGGTGGGAGGGGTTGGTGGGGAGCTTGGGAAGCAGGCGGCGAAGCTGGCGATGGAGTGGGTGCCGAAGGGGGTGGGAATGGTGGTGCTCGAGGCCGAGGCAGCGGTTGTGGTGGAAGAGTTACGGCGGGTTGGCGGATGATGGGGGTGGTAGTGTGTCGGTTGGTCAATCGCGGCGCAATTGGCCTGAAATTGCAGGGTTCATTGAGAGCCCGATGGTTCAGCGGTGACTTCGGGCGAGGCGCCCGAAACATCGGCCGGGAGGCCGATGCCACGGGGGAAGGACGCTAAACTCTGGGCCTATGACGACTCCCGCCCCGACCGCCCCAACGCTTGACCATCCGACGCTTCGCATTGTGAAGTCGCAGTTTGCCGCGAAGAAGTTCCGGGCGACCGAGTTCCGTGGGCAGACGACGCTGATTGTCGAGCCGCGGGACCTGCACGAGGTGATGAAGTTCCTGCGCGATGATCCGCGCTGCAAGTACATCTTTCTCTCGGATGTGACGGCGGTGGACTATCTCGGGTATCCGACGAAGATGCCGGGGCGATTTGGCGTGGTGTACAACCTGATCTGCCATGAGCGGGATGACCGGTTTCTGGTCAAGGCGTTCGTGTCGCCGTCGCTGCCGACGGATGGCATTCTTGATGACCCCGCGCTGCATGTGGATTCGGTCTGCGACCTGTGGCCGGGCGCGGAGTGGCCGGAGCGCGAGGTGTTCGACATGTTCGGCATTCGCTTTGACAACCACCCGGACCTGCGGCGGATTCTCACGTGGGAGGAGTATCCCGGGCATCCGCTGCGGAAGGACTACCCGCTGCGTGGGCGCGGCGAGCGAGAGCAGTATGGAGTCGTGGATCGCACGTCAGCATGAGCGGGCGTGAGGTTGCAATTTTTCTGACGACCCCTGCGTACACGCACTGACTTGCGGGGGAACCGCAAGTCAGTGGCACTATCGCGGCGTGGTGACCGGCGCGGGTTCCATGATCTCCACGCGGTCCTTCACCAGATCCCAGAAGAGCTTGCGGGCCACGAGCTGGCTGCCCTTGCGATCGTCGTAGAGCGTCACGCGGTTTCCGCCGGCGGCGGATGCTTCGGCGGTGCCCGCCTGCGCGTTGTAGGCAAAGGTGTCGGCGATGAGGCGTTGCTGGCCGCTCTCGGCGTATACCGCGCCGGTGGCGACGGCGCGGACGAGCTCGGCGGAGCGTGAGGCACCCGGTGCGGGCTTGGTGTCGGCGGGAAGATTGAAAGTCGCGTCCATCTGCTGGGCGACCAGACGCGTGACGTTGCTCGTTCCCAGCGGAAGGTGGATGAGCTCGACATCCTTCTTCATGCTGATCGTGCCCGCCGCGCGGGCGAACTCCATCGAGCCGGCCCAGGTGAACTTGGAGGTGCCCTTGGCACCGCTGGAAGCCATCGGCAGGCCGGTGGAAGTTGAGAGCTGTGTCTGCGTGTTGGCGGCGCGCTGGTCGCGGATGATGGCGCGGCCGGGGGCGGGCATGGTGATCGTGCCCTTGACATCATCAGCCAGGATGCGCGGGCCTTCGATGTAGAAAAGCTGGTCGAGGATGCGCTCGCCGGCGTTTTCCGCGGGCGGGGCGTAGCGGCGAACCTCGATGGTGGCGTTGGCCGCGCCCTCGCGATCCTCGGAGGCGCCGATGGCCTCGGCTCGGAGGAGGCGGCGGCTGTCGGAGATGATCATCGGGCCCGTGCCGACGGTGTTCGTCAGCGAGCTGCGGGTCTCGACCTGATCCGCGGGCGTCAGCCAGAGCCTGAGCTTCTCGGAGCGAAGCGTCTGGGTTTCCAGCGGCGCGGCGGCCACGGCGACGGAATCGCCGCTGCACTCAAGCGTGCCGGCGATGTTGTTGAACATCATGCCCTTGGTCCACGAGGCGGTAATGCGCGAGGAGGCGGGCGAGTGCGAGGCGAGCGGCGAGTTTCCCGAGGCATCGACGAGTTGCGTTGGCTCGGTCTGGATGTGCTCGAAGGAGCCGACGCCGTAGACAATCATGCTGCTCGCGGCATCGTCGAGATCGACCTGCGTCGCCGTGATGGTGGATGGGCCGCGGGTGAGCGTGACGGTCTTGCCCAGAAGCTGCGCGGTGCGAAGAAGCGGGCTGGCGCGGAGCGTGTCGGAACGTGTGGAGACGCCGTCGGCACGGTCGATCTGAACATCCCCGGCGGCGAGGACATCGATGACGACGAGTTCTGTCGGCTTCTTCTCCTCGCGGCCCATGGCGATTTCCAAGCGGGCGGCGCGAAGAGCGGAGGTCTTGTCCGCGGCCTTGACCTTGCCGGAGGCGACCGCGAGCGATGGATCCATGTCATCCGGTGCGACCTTGGATGGATTGAAATCCACAACCAGCTTGTCGCAAGTGATGTACGGATCGATCGCGGGTTGCGGGCGGTTGGGATCGAAGGCGCGCTGGCCGGCGATGGCGAGGACGTTGCCCTCAACTTTGAGACGTTTGACGGCACTCGGTTGGCGGCCGACGGGCGCGAAGTCCGTGGTGAGGGTGTCGCCGCCGATAGAGGAAGTGCGATCCTGCGCGAGCACGGTGCCCTTGAACTGGGCCCAGTCCAGCGCGCCGGTGAGTTTGCCCTTCTCGGTGCGGAAGCGGAAATCGGCCTGATCTGTCCAACTGATGCGGCGGAGCTGATCGGCGGGGATCGGAGTGTTCGCATCGGCGGGCGGAAGCTGCGAGCCGATGGCGATCGCGCCGGAGCGGAGCGCGAGCAACTGGCCGCCGCCGGGGATGTTGGCGATGCCGGTGCCGAGGTCGATCTTGGCACTGGGGGCGGTGAGGAGCCCGGAGCCGGGGGCCTCGAAGCGAACGAGCGGAGCATCCGGGCCGCTGAGGAGCGAGAGCGTGCGAGTTGTGGCGGAGTACTCGACGCGGGCACACTCGCCGTGCGCGTCGTTGGATGAATCCAGCAGATCAACACTGGCTTGTCCGCCGGGCTTGTCGGCGGAGAAGCGGGCTGCGAGGTGGACGCCGTTCTGCAGTTCGGGAGGCGCGGCCTGATCCACGATGGGCGTGAGGACGAGCGGGCCCGTCCAAGTCATGACAATGTCCTCGCTCCCGGCGGAGACGAAGAGACTGTTGGGGTTCTTCTTGATGACGGGTGCGGCGGCGACGGGCTGTGTTTCTGTCGCGGGCGGGGGAGCGGAAGTGGGTGTCGTTGCAGGGGGCGAGGTGGCGGTCGGAGTTGTCGCGGCGGCGACTGCTGGCGGCTCGGTGGTTGACGTCGCAGCAGATGGGGCGATCGGCCATGTGCCGAAGGCGTTATCGGGGAGCTGGTTGTTGATGAGCCGGGTGAAGATCTCGAGCGTGTCCGCGGTCATCCGTCGTGTCGTTTGTGAGACGGTGACGCCGTCGGCGAAGATGGCCTTGTACATCTGCTCCTTGTTCGCAGGAGGAGCAGGAGGCGCAACGGCGAGGGCGGGGGAAGCAGGAGCGAGAGAGATGGTGGGCTTAGGTTCAACCGCCGCGACATCGGTCGGCGGCTTTGTGGCGGGTGCTGCGGCAGGACTCGCCGGGGCAGCGGTCGGCTGTATTGCGGCAACGCGACGCTCGGTCTTGATGGTGGGATTGAATCGGACGAACTTGCCATTGGTTTTCAGCAGTTCGATCCGCTCCTTCACCTGATTGGCGCGAACGCGAAGCCCCTCACCCTGAAAGAGCAGGTTCTTCGCTGAAACCTCGACCGGATCGGGGGTGTTGAGTTCCAGCAAGACCGAGTCGAACGCCACGGAATCGGTCGCGGCGAGAATCGCGGGAATGTCCTTTTCAGGATCGATGGGGCGGACATGGCCCGTCGCGTCGGCTTCTGGGGGTGCGAAGAGCCGAACGAGCACGCTCCCGCGAAACTCGCCGGATTCGGGCATCTGGTTGCGATTGGGCATCCGGACTCGCCCATTGTCGGCGCGGATGTAGAGGATGCGGCCATCTTTCATGTACAGCCACGCACGCGGCTGGGTGAGCGTGTAGTAACCGGGACCGACGGGGTCGAGGCGATCGAAGGCGAGTTCGGAGGAGAGCCGCGTGGTGTCGGCCTTGTCGGCGAACTGCATGCGGGCAGCGCTGGTGGCCTGAATCTGATTGGGATCGGATGTGGCGTTGCTGGTGTCCGGTGCCTTGCCGATGTCCACGACAGTTCCGGGGATTGCTGGGCCGGAAGGCGCGGAGCGATTGCCGACGGCGACGAAGAGAATGATGCCCGCGAAGATGAGCGCAAGCGCGGCTGCCATGAGCAGTCCGGTGGAGCGGCTCGCGCTGGCGGCAAAGGTTCGGACGGAGCGGTCGGGCATTGGTGGGAATGGTACGACGGAGTCGTGTATTGGGTCGTGGTTGAGGCGTCAACCGAGCGCATCCGACAGGATCGCGGAACGCCCGGTTCGTGGGAGAGAGTTTACATCGAGAATCGCTCAACTCAGACGGTCGTACATCGCGATCGTCTTTTCCAGCAAACCTTGGGCGGCGAGAATGCGCTCGATGGCTTCACGCACCGCGCCGCGGCCGCCGGGGGCGACGGTCACGATTGCGGTGAGTTCCTTGATGCGAGGATCGGCGTCGGCGGGTGCGATGGGAAGGCCCACGCGCCGGAGCGGCGGCATGTCCGGCCAGTCATCGCCGATGTACGCGATTTGCGCGGCGGGAATGCCGGTCTCTTTGATGATCTGATCCAGCGCGGCGGACTTGTCCAAACTCCCTTGCACGATTCGGGTGATGCCCAACTCGCGGCACCGGTGTTGGAGGGCTTGGCCGGAGCGGCGCGTGATGATCGCGACCTCGAAACCCATCTTGACCCACGCGGCCAGACCCTGGCCATCGCGCACGCTGAAACGTTTGGTCTCGACGCCATTGTCATCGAGATTTATGGAGCCGTCGGTGAGGACGCCGTCCACATCGAGGGCGAGGAGGCGGATGTGCCGCGCGTTGGTGAGTTTGTCGGTGGTGGAAGTGCTGGACATCACTCGCTCCGGATCAGCCGCTGGGCGATGAGGTCCTGCACATCAAGGAGACCCACGGGGCAGCCCTTCGCATCCACGACGGGAATCTCGTCGCGGCGGAACTCGCGGACCATGTTCACGGCGTCGCGCACGAGCGAGGTTTCGGGAAGCGTGCCTGGGTTCTTCGTCATCACCGCACGGATCGGTTGATCGAGTTCGCCGCGGTCGCGCTCGATGAGGCGGCGGAGATCGCCATCGGTGAAGAGGCCTGTCAGCAGGCCGGATTTCCGATCCACGAGCAGCATCGCGCCGGAGCGGCGGTCGCCGGTTTCGGAGTGCTTGAGCGCTTGCGCCACGGAGAGATCATCGGGGACCACGTTGAGTGTTGTGCCGACGCGGAAGCGGAGCAGGTCGGTGATCGGACGGAGCAGACCGCCGAGCGAGCCGCCGGGATGGCGCTTCGCGAAGTCGTCATCCGTGAAGTTGCGCCGGCGGGCGGCGCAGAGGGCGAGGGCATCGCCGAGGGCGAGCGTGGCGGTGGTGGAGCAGGTTGGGGCGGGAGAAAGGTCCGGATCGTCGCACGCGCCAATCGCAAGCGAAACGGTGGCGAGGCGGTCGAGCGAGGATCGGGAGTCCTTCGCGCTTTCTGAGCCGCGCGTGATGGAGATGATCGGTACGTTGTCCTGTTTCAGGGTCGCCGCGAGGTTGATGACCTCATCAGTTTCGCCGGAATAGGAGAGAGCGATGCAGACATCGGCCGGGCGGAACCGGCCAAGGTCGCCGTGGGCCGCCTCGGCGGGGTGGACGAAGTGGGAGGTGATCGCTAGCGACGAGAGCGTCGCGGCGATTTTCTGGCCGATCAGCCCGGATTTGCCCAGCCCGGCGATCAGGACCGTGCCGTGGGCATCCGCACAGCGGACAATCAGATCCACCGCGGCATGAAACTCCGGGCCAAGATTAGCGGCCAGGGCGGAGACGGCGGCGGCCTCGGCCGCGAGGAGTTTGGACGCGAAAAGCCGTTCCTGGGCGGTCAGACCCGTGCCCCCCGGCGGTTCGGAAGGGGTGGGGGAGTGAGGCTTGGGATTGGAGGAGGCCGGTCGCTGCGGCATTGGGATAGGGTATGCTGGAGTGGCACGGGCATCCTGCCCGTGGACTTTGTTGCGACACACCTCGAACGCATGGGCCAGGAGGCCCATGCCACGGCGGAGAAGCAGGATGCCGGCCGCGGAATACATGGTGCGATTGGATGCGTTCGAGGGTCCGCTGGACCTGCTGCTGTTCCTCATCCGGCGCGCGGAGGTGGAGATTTCAGACATTCCGATCGCGAGCATCACCGAGCAGTACCTGCGGTACATCGAGGACATCGCGGACCCGATGCACGATGGCGCGGGGCGCGGCCGCATCGATATCGAGCGAGCCGGCGAGTTTCTAGTCATGGCGGCGACGCTGATGGAGATCAAGTCGCGGATGCTCGCGCCGCCGACGGATGCGGTGAACGCGGACGGGACTGAAGAGTCCGACGGTGCGGAGAAGAAACAGAAGAAGACGCTCGATCCGCGCGAAGAGTTGGTGATGCAGTTGCTGGAGTACAAGCGGTATCGCGATGCGGGCGACACGCTCAACCGGTTCAAGCGGGAGTGGGAGGATATGTTCCCCGCGGGGCGTGCGCTTGCTCCGAAGCCCGAAGTCGAAGCGGTTGTTGAGGAACAGACCGGGCCGGTCGATCTGGACGACATCGAACTGATCGATCTGGTCGAGGCCTTCGGCCGGATCATCGAAACGGTCGATCTCACGCGCGTTGGCGAGCATCGCGTGGCGATGGATGACACACCGATCGAACTGCACGCCGAGGACATCGTGGACCGGCTGAAGCGCCGCGCCGCGGAAACGCTTGGCCTGGAGGGTGGGGGAGTCGCGGAGATCGAGTTTGTATCGGTCTTCGAGAATCGGCCGCGCTCGGAGATGATCGGGCTGTTTCTCGCGATCCTCGAACTTGTGAAGCAGCAGCGGGTCTGGGTGCGCCAGCAGGATGATGATCGATCCGGCAAGCAAATCGTGCTGCGGCTGGCGGAGGTGCAGGAGCAGTCGGTCGTCACAGTTCCCGGGGCGACTCCGAGTGATGCGATCACGACATGAGCCAGATGATCCCCGGCAACTTCGAAGGCGCAGAGTTCAGAGAGCCGGAGCCGGTCGGGCCGCCGGTGTTCGGAACTTCGCCATTGCCGCCCGCCCCGCCGACGATCGCGGGGCCGCTGGGAAAGCCGCCGCGAGCGGCGGTGTGGCCGGTGCCGATCGGGATCATCGGAATCGTGTTCGGGGCATCGGGCACGCTCGTAAGTCTGTGGAGCGCGATTGCTCCATGGATGTTCTCGAGCATGTCGGGCTGGACCCACTACACGCCAAACTCAACCGTGCAAGTTGATCCGTTTGCAGCAATGCGGAACTGGGCGGTCTCGACGTCCGTTGTGCATGGCCTCGGCGTGCCGATTGCGGCGATGCTGCTCGCGGGCGGCATCGGGCTGCTGATGCACCGGGCGTGGAGCGCGACGCTCTTGCTCTGGTGGGCGATCGTCCGAATCCCGATGGCGTTCGCGGTCACCGTCGTCACGGCGGGAATGCAGCAGGAGCAGATGGCTGCGATGGCTGGGCAGAGCGGGATTGGCGGACCCGGAGCCACCGTCGCGGGCGCGTTCATGAGCGGATTTGTCTGGTTCGGGGCGATCCTCTCGATCGCGTGGTACTGCGCCCTGCCGACCTTCATGATCATCTGGCTGACGCGCCCGGGGGTTCGCAGGGATGTGCTTCTCTGGCGGGTCGGCCAAACCGCGGCGTTTCAGCATGATCCGGCGATCGGCCTGCCGCGCTGAAATCTGGTACGCTCCGCGGCCAAGAATCCTCCGCCATGCGCTGCAAGTCCTGCGATTATCCCCTCTGGCAACTCACCGACCGGCGCTGTCCGGAGTGCGGGACGCCATTTCTACCGAGCGAGCACGAGTTCATCCTGAACTCGGTGCGGTTCTGCTGCCCGCACTGCGAGCAGGCGTATTACGGAACGGGGCCGAAGGGGCATCTCGTCCCGCGGACGTTCGCGTGCGTGAAGTGCGCGAAGTTCATCGACATGGACCAGATGGTGCTGCTCCCGACGGAGGGAGTGAGCGAGCGGCAGACGCAGGTGACGGTGGTGCCTTGGGTGGAGCGCCGGGAGAGGAACTGGTTCACCGCGTTCTTCGTCACGATGGGGATGGCGATCGGGAATCCGAATCGAACGATCGACGCTGTGCCGGAGGCGAGCAGCGCCGGTCGGGCCATCGGGTACATGAGTATCCATGTGGTCTCGCAACTCCTGTTAAGCGGGCTGCCCCTGTTTTTCTGGATCATCGCGATGGGGGTGGCTTCTTCCAGCGGGATGGGCGCGAGCTTCGGGATGGTCGCGGCGGGGATCGTCTCGCTGATCGTCGGGCCGCTGCTGGTCATTTTGTGGGCATGGCTGGCGCATGGTCTGCTGCGCATTTCTGGAGGAACGGCAACGGGCTTCCCGCGCACGCTTCACGCCTTTTGCTACAGCGCGGGAAACAATTTTCTGACGGGAATTCCGTGTCTGGGGTTCTATCTGACTCCGATCGGCGCGATCTGGTGGTCGATCACGGCGGGGTTCATGCTCTCGCGGGCGCAGAAAGTGTCGAAGTTGCGGGCCGCGCTGGTGACAGCGGTGCCGATTGTGGTCATCATCGCGTTGATAATCGGGGGCTTCATCGCACTGGTCATGGTGGGGGTCCGGAATACGTCGACGGCGATGGCGACGGTTCCGATGCCGACAGTATGGACATCCAGTACACACGCGGCCTCGGGAATGTCCAGCCGATTCCAGACCATCGCGAGCGAGGGGAAGACATACCCGGCGCACGCGGCGGAGATGCTGCTCGACAGTCAATGCGGCCCGGGTGAGTTCATTCTGCTCAACTCGAACTCGACCACAAGCGACTGCACCGTCGCCAACATGACCTTGAGCCAACTCGGTTTCCACATGGGCACGAGCGTGCGGTCGCTGCGTACTCGGTTGCTCGCGGATCCCGCCCTGGATGGGCCGGCGCATCGCGTCGGGGACTGGGTGTTCACGTATCCCGGCATTCTGCCCGTGGAAACGGATCTGGATCTCTGGCTGGCGATTGGCTGGCCCGATCCGGTGTTGAACGCCGCCGATCCCGCGATCGTGCTGATCGTGCGAACCAAGGGGCTCTATGACGAAGTGAAACTCGCGGAGTTCGATGCTCTTCTGACCGAGCAGAACGCGACGCGGGCGAAGCATCAGTTGCCGGCTCTGCCGCACCCGCGATCAGTGAAGGCGACGACGAAGGCGGCCAAGGCGGTGTCCAGACCGACGAGCAAGGGAAAGCCAGCGGATGCCTCGGACCCGGTGCCGGATGATCCGCCGGATCCTGCGCCGTAATCAGCGCAGCGAGCGGACGAACGCGTCCAGTCGATCCATGCCCTTGTTGATGTTCTCTTCCGAGCAAGCGAAGGAGAAGCGGACATGGTTCTTGCCGCAGCCGCCGAAGTCCTCGCCGGGAACCGCCGCGACTTTGACCTCGGCCAGCAACGCTTCGCAGAATGACTGGGCACAAGTGATCGCCGCACCGGCGGGAGACTTCTTTCCGAAGTGGGCGGAGACATCGGGGAAGGCGTAGAACGCGCCAGTGGGGCGCGGCACGATCAGCCCGGGAATCGCCGACATCCGCTGATGAATCAACGCGGCCCGCTTGCCAAACGCCGCGCAGAACTTCTGCGTCTCCGGCTCGCACTCGCGAATCGCGGTTCGGATCGCGGGATAGAGGAACGATGTGATGTTCGTCGTCATCTGGCCCTGCAGCGTGGCCATCGCCTTCATGAACTTCAGCCCCCACGCGCCGGAGGTGCAGGTGTAGCCGATGCGCCACCCCGTCATCGAGTATGCCTTCGAGAGCCCGTTCAGTGTGATCGTGCGCTCGGCGATCTCCGGCACAGAGCCGATGGAGAAGTGGGGGATGCCGCCGTAGGTGATCTTCTCGTAGATCTCGTCGGCGAGCACGACCAGATCTGGGGCGATCGTCTTGCTCGCCTCATCGACAACCTTCGCGATGGCGCGGAGTTCCGCTTCGCTGTACATCGTGCCGCAGGGGTTGCTGGGGGTGCAGAGAATCAGCACTCGCGAACGCGGCGTGATGGCTGCCTTGATCTGCTCCGCCGTCACCTTGAAGTCCGACCCGACCGAACTGGGGATCTCAACCACCTTCGCGCCCGCGAGCTCCGCCAGCGGCGCGTAGCTCACCCAGGATGGCACCGGCAACAGACATTCCAGCGGCTGTTCGCCATGGGCCGGAAAATCAAATAGGCACTGCAACGCTGTGTACAAGGCGTGCTTGCCGCCGGAAGAGATGCCGATGTGGTCAGCCGTCACATTGGGGATGCGGTTGACCGTTGTGAGCTTCTCGGCAAGGACACCCCGTGTTTCGGGGTCGCCCATCGTGGGCATGTACTTGGTCATGCCGCCCTGCAGGGCCTTTATGGCCGCATCCTTAATGGGCTGGGGGGTGTCAAAGTCCGGCTCGCCTGCGGCAAAGGAAATGACGTCAATACCCTGACGCTGCATGTCCTTGGCGCGGTTCATGACAACGATGGTCGCGGAGGCCTTCAGATCGCTGACGCGGCGGGAGAGTTTCATGGGGGCATGAGAATAGACCCGGACAAACCCGGGGCAATGGTTCGGGCTGTCGGGTGCGCCCCGATTGATCGGAAGGGGGGGTTTGCCTACTGTTTGCATCTGCCTCGAAGCGGCCCCAACGGGTCGGGACGGGGCTGTTCCAAGCAACTCAGAACGCAATCCTCCACGCAACGAGATACGAGCATGATTTCTGCCGAGCGTAAGCAGTCCGCGATCAAGACCCACCGCACTCACGCGAAGGATTCCGGCTCTCCGGATGTCCAGATCGCCGTTCTGACCGAGCGCATCACGGCTCTCAGCGAACACCTGCAGGGTCACATGAAGGACAACCACAGCCGCCTCGGCCTGACGCAGATGGTGTCGCGTCGTAACCGCCTCCTGAAGTATCTCGCCCGCGAGGATCAGGACCGCTACACCGCCCTGATCGGCAAGCTGGGTCTGCGCAAGTAAACAACACGAACCCGCGCGTCGAGAGACACGCGGGTTTTTTATTGCGGAATGGTGGGGGGATAAGGGGCGTTCGCGGATTTGGGACCGGGTGGCAGTGGGCGGTTGGCTGTTGTGCTTGAAAAAGCCGGACAGCCCTTCGCCTTCTGCCTTCGGGATCTCCCCCGCGGATGATCACAGAGTGGCCGGCCATGCGTAGACCCCCCTGCACGCCCAGCGGGAGGTCCGCGAGGTTCGGTCCATACGCACCGTTTGGGTGCAGAGGTAGAAGACATGACATCACCACTCGGATCCATTCGCCTTGAGCGCGAAATCGGCGGGCGCAAGCTCATCCTCGAAACCGGCAAGATCGCAAAGCTCTGCGACGCCGCCGTTCTCGCCACCTATGGCGGCACCACGGTCCTCGCGACCGTCGTTCGTGCTAAGCCCCGCGAAGGTCTGGACTTCTTCCCCCTCACGGTGGACTACCGGGAGAAGGCGTCGGCCGCGGGCAAGTTCCCCGGCGGCTTCCGCAAGCGCGAGGGTGCGCCGAATGAGAAGGAAGTTCTCACGATGCGCATGATCGATCGCCCGATGCGCCCGCTCTTCCCGGACGGGTTCGTGGACGAGATCCAGGTGCAGGTCTTCGTCATGAGCCACGATGGCGAGAACGATTCGGATGTGCTCGCCGGTACGGCAGCCAGCGCGGCGCTCGCGATGAGCGATGCTCCGTTCGAAGGCCCGACCGCCACGGTGCGTGTCGGCCGCGTGCATACGGACGATGGCCTCCGCTACGTCATCAACCCCACCGTCACGCAGCTCGAATACTCCGACCTTGATCTGGTCCTCGCGGGCCACAAGGACGGCATCAACATGATCGAAGTTGGCGCGGCCGAGGTCGATGAGGCGGGCGTGCTCGGAGCCATCGAGGCCGGCAACGACGCCATCCACCAGACCCTCGCCCTGATCAACGAGTTGGTCGCGAAGGCCGGCAAGCCCAAGCGCGACGGCGATCGCCTCCTTCCCACGCAAGAAATCACCGACATGGTGAAGAAGCTCGCCGCGGATCGCATGCTGGCCGCTCGCCGCATACCCGGCAAGAAGGACCGCAACGAGGCCGTTGACAAGCTCATCAGCGAGATCCTCGACCAGCACTTCAAGGTCGACGCCAGCGGCAACTACGAGACCTTCGCCAAGACGACGAAAGCCCGCGGCCAGGCCAAGGACGCGGCGCGCCGCCTGGAAGAGAAGACGACCCGCAAGTTGATCGTCGAGCACGGCCACCGCGCCGACGGCCGCCAGTCCACGCAGCTCCGCCAGATCACGGGCGCGGTTGGTGTGTTCGAGCGCACGCACGGTTCGGCCCTGTTCCAGCGCGGCGAGACGCAGTCGCTGGTCTCCGTCACGCTCGGCACCGGCAAGGACGAGCAGATCATCGACGGCCTGCTGCCCGAGTATTCCAAGAAGTTCACGCTGCACTACAACTTCCCGCCCTTCTCCACCGGCGAGGCGAAGCGCATCACCGGCCCCGGCCGTCGCGAAATCGGCCACGGCGCACTGGCGGAGCGTTCGCTGATGGGCATCCTGCCCAGCCCGGAAGAGTTCCCCTACACCATCCGCGTCGTGAGCGATATCACCGAGAGCAACGGCTCCTCGTCGATGGCCTCCGTCTGCGGCGGTTGCCTCGCGCTGATGGATGCGGGCGTCCCCATCAAGGCGACGGTCGCGGGCATCTCCGTCGGTCGCTTTACTGACGAGAACGACCAGAACGAGGTCTTCGTCACCGACATCATCGGCGAAGAGGACTTCTTCGGCGACATGGACTTCAAGGTGTCCGGCACCCGCGAGGGCATCACCGGTATCCAGCTCGACCTGAAGGCCCGCGGCCTCTCGATTGCGCAGATCGAGCGCACCTTCGAGCAGGCCAAGAAGGGTCGTCTCGAGATCATCGACATCATGGAGCGGATCATCCCCGCGCCGCGTCCGAGCATCAGCTTGTACGCCCCGCGTCTGGTCACGATCCACATCAACCCCGAGAAGATCGGCAAGCTCATCGGCCCCGGCGGCAAGATGATCCGCGGCCTGCAGGAGAAGTACGGCGTCGGCATCGACGTCGAGGACGACGGCACCGTCATGATCTCCGCGCCCAACGGCGAGGCGATCGAAGCGTGCAAGAGTGAGATCGAGGCGCTCACCGAGGAGATCAAGGTCGGCACGGTCTACACCGGCAAGGTCGTGAGCGTGAAGGACTTCGGCGCGTTCGTCGAGCTGGCTCCCGGCACTGACGGCATGTGCCACGTCTCCGAACTCTCGGATCAGTATGTTCAGAGCGTGACGCAGGTGGTCAAGATCGGCGACACCATCAAGGTGAAGGTCATCTTGGTGGACGATCAGGGCCGCATCAAGCTCAGCCGCAAGGCAGTGATGATCGAAGAAGGAATCAGCGATCCCCCACTGGCTGAGGCCGGCGTTGATTCCGGTGGTGGTGGCGGCGGTGGTGGGTATGGCGGTGGCGGTGGAGGCGGTCGTCGCGATGGCGGCGGCGGTCGCCGCGACGGCGGTGGCGGAGGTCGTGGCCGGGGTGGCGATCGCCGCTGATTTGGCCACACGACGTCCTGTGACGCCCGCTTGTCGGTTGTCACAAGTCGTGCATCGATAGGAAGTTGCAATCAGGACCGCGCGGCGAACGCGTCGCGGTCGTCTTTTTCAGGGTGCTTTGGAAAGCAAGTTATGCACACCCCCGCAATAAGTGTCTTGGCGAAACCCTTGCATGGTTGGTAGTCTGCTCTGAGAAGTCGGCTCTCTCGTGTGGACAAGACATGTGTAACGCGTTCGAATCATCCTGTTCTGTTGCGGCGCACGTGTTTGCGGCTGGGCGGCGGGTGCGGACGTGGTGTGTGACTGGCGAGCCGGCAGGGTGTGGGATGAGGGTGGTTCTCTTCGGTTGCAGGATTCCAGGGCCAGAGCGCGGAGGGCGGCTGCCCGATCGCGTGAATCAATGCGCCAAGGGGGTACTCGATGTCTGAAGGCGTGACACAGAAGATCACCGACGTCACCGGCCAGGTGAAGTGGTTCGACCCGAAGAAAGGGTTCGGCTTCATCATCGGACCGGAGGGCCAGGACATCTTCGTCCACTACAGCAAGATCCTGGGCGATGGATTCAGGGTGCTGAAGGATGGGTCAGCGGTCTCGTACGACGCGGAACTGACGGACAAGGGCTGGCACGCGACGCGCGTCGTGCGGACCGAATCGCTGGAGGTTGTGGTGCCCAAGCGGACGTATTCGCGATCGCCGCGGCGGTAGAAATAGGCCGCGCGGATCGCAAACGGTATATGTGATCTCTTCAAGGCACTATGCTCGCGGCGTGGATATCGCATCAGCATTGATCGGGCTGGGAATCGGCGGCTTCGTCGCGGCGGGCGCG
This sequence comes from Phycisphaerales bacterium, assembly GCA_044222255.1. GTDB lineage: Bacteria > Planctomycetota > Phycisphaerae > Phycisphaerales > UBA1924 > UBA4658. Next base: position 32,275 of record JBGANP010000011.1, on the reverse strand, counting down.
TCGTGGGTGGTGCTGCGCCGGCATGTTGATCGAGTACGTGCCGCGGAGCGTCGGGCGAGACAGGCGGAACGCATGGCGGAGATCGGCTCGATGACAGGCGGTCTCGCACACGAGATCAAGAACCCGCTCTCGACCATTGGGCTCAACGCGCAGCTTCTGGTCGAGGGGATTCAGGAACTGAATCTCGGGCAGGACGAGGCGAGCCGACTGCTGAATCGGACCAAAGCGCTGCAACGCGAGACGGAGCGGCTGCGGGGAATCCTGCAGGACTTTCTGGAGTTCGCCGGGCAGATTCACCTGGAGAAGCGCGAGGTTGATCTCAATGAGATCGTCGCTGAACTTGCGGATTTTTACCTGCCGGAGGCCGAGCGGCTGGGTGTGCGGATCCGAACGGAACTCGCGCCCGGTACGATCCGCGCGAGCGTGGATGTGCGGGCGGTGAAGCAGGCGCTGCTCAATCTGATCATCAACGCGACGCAGGCGATGGCGGGAACGCCAAGCACGGGAACACCCAAGGAGCTGCTGCTTCGCACGCGGGTGGAAAAGGGCTTGGGACGCGCCAACTCGGATGCTGGCAACGAAGGCACCGCCGAGTTGCACGTCATCGACACCGGCCCCGGCATCGACGCCCAGACCTTGACGCAGATCTTCAAGCCGTATTTCACGACCAAGAGCGGCGGAAGCGGGCTGGGATTGCCCACTTCCCGGCGGTTGATCGAGGAGCACGGGGGACAGATCACCGTTCGATCCGAGGTGGGGAAGGGCTCGGATTTCGCGGTGGTTCTGCCGCGCGGATAGGGGATTTACTCAGTGGCACGCGAGCCGGGGCACCGTTAGGATTGCGCCCGAGCCGCGTCATGTTTGGGCGCGGCGGCCCGTTTCGTGATGGAGGATTGCCAGCTCATGCTCAAGCCCGCGTTCAGCACCGTCGCCTGCCCGGAATGGACACTCACGCAGGTGGCCGAGCGTGCGCTCGCGCTCGGTTTCGAGGCGGTCGAGCTGCGCACCTTCGGCGATGACTCCAAGAAGTTCGCGTGCGACCCGGCGATGACCAGCGAGGCCAAGACCCGCGCCATGTTCCGCGAGCGCGGTGTCGAGCCGCTGGTGCTTGCGACTGGCGTTCGATTTGACGAACCGATCTGGCCTCCGGTTGTCGGCGTGTTTGGGAGCGCGGCGGAGAAGTCGATCCGCGAGGGAAAGCGAGCGATCGATCTTGCGGTGGGTATCGAGTGCCCCCTTGTGCGGGTCTTTGCGTTTGAGTACCCGGCCCGCGAGGCCCGAAAGGCCGCGCTCAAGCGGATCACCGATCGTCTGCGTTTGGTCGTCGATCACGCGGACAAATCGGGCGTGCAAGTGGCGATCGAGAACGGTGGTTCGTTCGCGACGGCCACCCAACTGATGGAGATCATCGGGAGTATCAATCACCCGCTGCTGGGCGCGAGCTACTCGCAGGCGGTTGGTGTGCAGTATGGAGAGGACCCCGCCGAGGCGGTTCGACTGCTCGGCGACAAGCTGTGGATTGCTCGCATGAAGGATGCGAAGGACGGCGTACCTGTGCCGCTGGGCGAGGGCGAACTGGCCTGCCAGGAGTTTGTGCGGAACCTGATGGCGGCGAAGTTCGAGGGGCCGCTGGTGTTCGAGTGGGATCGGGCGTGGGTGCCAGGGCTGGCGGGAGCGGAGGAGACGCTGTCGGCGGCTTCGCGGACGATGTGGGGATGGCTCGGCGGCAAGGTGGAGCAGAACCCCCCGGTGAGTGCGAAGGCGCACGGGCGGGACGCCCGTGCCACGGATAAGAAGGCCGGCACGCGCCGATAGGCGCCGGCGGCTTCGATACGATGATCATGTGAGCGACGCCGCGTGCGAACTCGGGAATGCTGTTGTGCGGGCGTGCCTGTCGATGGGCTTCGCTCGAGCGGGGATCGCGCCGGCCGAGCCGACATCACGGCGGAATGAGTATCTGGAGTGGCTGGCGCAGGGACAGCACGGTGACATGGGGTATCTAGCCGAGATGCTGGAGGAGCGGCTGGATGTCGGGTGCTTGCTGCCCGGGGCGCGGAGCGTGATCGTGGTGGCGGATCAATACGCGGCGCGGGGCGCGGGGGAGAATGAGGGCCCAGGGGATGGTGGGGCCGAGGGTGTGGTGGCGAAATACGCACGCGGGCGCGACTATCACGCGGTGATCAAGAAGCGATTGCACGCGCTCTGCGATCGGTTGCGAGCGGAGCATCCGAGCGCGAAGTTTCGCGCGTTTACGGATACCGGGCCGGCGATGGAACGGGAGCACGCGGTGCGAGCGGGGATCGGGTTTGTCGGCAAGCACACACTGGTGATTGAGCCGCGGCTGGGAAGCTATCTGTTGCTTGGAGGTGTGGCGACGACGTTGGAGATGGTGGGGTCTGAGAGCAATGCGGAAAAAACCGCTTCGGGCGAAGTTCCCGAACCATGGGCTCGTACGCCCATGCCACTTCAAGGCACGGACCATTGCGGGTCGTGTACGGCGTGCATCGATGCGTGTCCGACGGGGGCGATCACGCCGTATCGCGTGGATGCGACGCGGTGTGTTTCGTATTTGACTCTGGAGCATCGCGGCACGATTGATGTGTCGCTGCACGCGGGCGTAGGGGATCGGCTCATCGGGTGCGATGTCTGCCAGGATGTCTGTCCGTTCAATCGGCGACACGAGGATGACGCGATCTTGGACGGCCGCGTCAACGCGGCGTACGCCGATGAATCCGGCGTGCGGGCTCGGCTGCCGATTCTCGACGTGATCGGGTGGACCGAGCAGGATCGCTCTCGCGTGTTCGGGCCATCGGCGGGAAAGCGAGCGAGTGTCGCGATGCTGCGGCGGAACGGGCTGGTGATCGCCGGAAATGCGTTCTCAGCCCGCCCGGATGCGAGATTGCTTGAGAGAGTTCGCGCGATCGCGGTGGATGAGGACGAGGAGCCGATCGTCCGCGACGCCGCGCGGCAGGTGCTGGCGCGACGTCGGTAGAAGAGACGATCAGAGCGTGACGACGTCGCCGTACAGAGGCATCGCGGATTCCATGCCGTAGCGCTCCTTGAGCTTGATCAGCAACGCGTTCCGCGGGCCGTTTTCGCCGTGCGTCAGGAACAGGCGGGGCTTGGAGTGCTGGAACGGCGCAGCCCACGCGACGAGACCCGACTGGCCCGCATGGGCGGAGAAGCCGCCAAGCGTGTGGATCTTTGCGCGAACGGGCACATCCTCGCGGAAGATGCGAACGCTTCGAGCGTGGTCCACGAGCCGGCGACCGAGCGTGCCAACGCCCTGAAATCCCGCGATGACGACGTGGGTGTTCGGATTGGCCAGGTTGTGATAGAGGTGGTGGAGAATGCGCCCGCCGGTGCACATGCCGCTGGCGGCGATGATGACCATGCATCCCTTGGCGGTATTGAGTCGCTTGGACTCCTCCATGGTGCGGGTGTAGGTGAGGCCCGGAAACTGGAGGGGCGAGAGCCGCTGGGCGAGCAGGTCGCGGGAATCCTGGTCGTAGACCTCCTTGTGGCGGATGTAGAGGTCGGTCGTCGCGACGGCCATCGGGCTGTCCACATAAACGTTCAGCCGCTGGAGCTCGCCGTCACGGAGGAACTGGCCCATGTGGTAGATGAGGTCCTGGGTTCGACCGACCGCGAAGGCGGGTATGAGCACCTTGGCGCCGACGGCCTGTGCCTCGCGCAAGATCGTGAGAAACTCGGCGCGGGTGGCATCGAGTGGTTTGTGATCGCGATCTCCATAGGTGGACTCGAGGAGCACAACATCGGCGGGGACGGGCGTGATCGGATCGCGGAGGATCGGGGAATGTGTCGGCCCGATGTCGCCGGAGAAGGCGATCTGGATCGTCCGCGGCCCGTCGTTCACGGTCATGTGGACGCTGCCGGCGCCGAGAATGTGTCCGGAATCGACGAAGCGAATCGTGATGCCGGGAGCGATTTCGCGCTGTTCGTTGTACTTCTGCGTCGTCAGGAGCGGGAGGGTTCGAGCGACATCTTCCGTGGTGTAGAGCGGCGTCTCGGCGGGCTCGCCGGGGCCTCGAAACCGCTTGTTGAAGCGTTCGGAGTCGTTCTCCTGGAGCTTGGCAGAATCGTTGAGGATGATGTCGGTGATGTCGGCGGTTGGGGCGGTGCAGTGGATCCGCCCGCGATAGCCCGCGCTGACGAGCAGCGGCAGGCGGCCGCAATGGTCGAGGTGGGCGTGGGTGAGGACGACGGCACTGAGATCACGGGAGTCGAAGGGGAGCGGCCGGCGATTGTGTTCATCGGCCTCGCGCTCGCCCTGATGCATGCCCATGTCGATTAGGACGCGGGCGCGGTCGGTTGTCAGCAGATAGCAGGATCCCGTAACCTCGCCCGCTGCGCCATAGAAGCCAAGCTTGATCATGGGGGTTTCCTGTGCGGTCTCGCGGGGGTGTTTCATGCCGGTATGGCAGGGCGAGTGTACGGTGAATGATCGCAAAGACGCTGAACGATCGCGGATTTGTCGCGTAGTAGAAAGAGGCACTACGGTTCGGCTTGAAAGCAGTATCGACATTGCAGGGCGGGCAGGGTGTTTTGGAAGGAAATGGCTCGTTGGCGGCGCAACCGGGAAACAGCGGATTTGATGACACGCGAAAGGGCGGCACGCCCCGGCGCATGGGGTTCAAATCGGCGTTTCACGGCACGCGGGCGGCCGTGCCCAAGTACACGCGCGAGGTCATCGCATCCGTGCGGGAGCGCAAGCATCGGCACACGGGGCTGGATCCGGCGGCGGGGCTGGCACAGCTCGGCCAGCACGATCTCGCGGCGTTCTGGGTCGGACACGCCACGGTGCTCTTACGCATCGGTGGTTTGAACATTCTCACAGACCCCGTGTTCAGCCGACGGATCGGAATGAGCGTGGGCGGCGTGACGATCGGAATGGCCCGAGTCTGCCCCCCCGCGGCGGATGTCGACCATTTGCCCCCGATCGACGTCGTGATGCTCTCGCACGCGCACTTTGATCATTTGGATCGCCCCTCGCTCAAGCGGCTCGCGAGCGGACCCGGCAAGGGTGCGATGGTGGTAACTGCGCAGCACACGCGTAAGCTGATCCCGCCCGGATTCGGCGAGGTGCTGGAACTTCCCTGGCGCCAGTCGTTGCGGCTGGGAGAATCGGGCGTCGTCGTTCACTCGATGCAGCCCGAGCACTGGGGCGCGCGAACCGCGCTGGATCGCCACAGGCGGTTCAACTCGTATCTGCTTGAGAGCGTGGGCGGGCGGGTGCTCTTCGCGGGCGATACGGCGCACACGCACGCGTTCGATACGCTCGGACCGGTTGGCGTTGATCTGGCGGTTTTCGGCATCGGCGCGTACGACCCATGGGAGCACGCGCACGCCACGCCGGAGCAAGTCTGGGATATGTACACGCGTCTGTCCGGCGGCACGCCGCGCGGCGTGATACTGCCGATGCACCACTCGACATTTGTGCTGGGGCGCGAGCCGATGCACGAGCCGATGTCACGATTGCGCAGCGCCGCTGGCGAGCACGCCGGCCGCATCGTCGCTGCGGTACCGGGCGAGGTCTGGCTTGGCGGGGCGAAGCTCTAGAGCAATGGGCCAAGCAGCTGCGCGGAGTTGTCGCGGAGCACGGCGAAGGACGAACGCTTCTTCCACTCGTCCAGATAGATGCGATCGGACTTGGCAAGGTACTCCGTCTGCAAGAACCGCAGAACTGATGCAAAATCATCGTCGTAGATGAAGAGCGTGACCTCAAAGTTCAGGAAGAACGACCGCTGGTCCATGTTCGTCGAGCCGACAAGGGCCATGTTGCGGTCGAGCGTCACAGTCTTGGCGTGGAGCAGACCGCCCTTGTAGTGATGGATCTCGACGCCGGCTTCGAGCATGTCCAAGTAGTGCGAACGTGCCGCGGCGGCGACGAGGGGGGAATCCGAGACCTCGGGCATGACGATCACGACACGAACGCCGCGCGTCGCCGCGGCACACACCGCCTGCATCAACGCATCATCCGGCGAGAAATAGGGCGTGGTCATGATGATCTCCTCGCGCGCGGAGTAGATCATGGTGAGGAGGGCTTGGTGTATCGCCTGTGGAGTTGGGCCGGGGCCGGAGGGGACGACCTGCACGATGCACTCCGCATCCTCACCGGTGGTGAGTGGCGGAAGAAAGTCGTCCACGTGCCGGATGTGTTCCTCCGCGTCGAGTTGCCAGTCGCGGAGAAACGTGACGGCGAGCGCCTGTGCGGCGGGGCCGACGACGCGAACGGTGGCGTCGATCCACTCGCCGGTGTTTCGCTTGGATGATCGGAAGGTGGCATCGCAGAGGTTCTGGCTGCCGCAGTACGCGATCTTCCCATCGAATACAGCGATCTTGCGGTGGTTGCGGAGGTCCAGCCGGGAGAAGGCGATGCGCCAGAGGCGAGTGGGGAGCGATTCCACGACGCTGACGCCTCCGGCTCGCATGGATTTGCAGAGTGGACTGCGAAGAAATCGGCTGCTCCCCGCGCCATCTACCAGCACCCGGACTCGGACACCTCGCTTCACAGCTCGAATCAGCGCATCCCCGATGCGACGCCCGCCCGCATCGTCGCACCAGATGTAGAAGAGCATGTGGATGTGGTTGGTGGCGGCATCGATGTCCTGCTCCAGCGCGGCGAGGACGCCCGCATTATCACGGAGCAACGAGAGCTCGTTCCCGGAGAGCGGCGGTAGACCGGAAACAGCGGTGCCGAACTCGGCGATCTGGTCGAACTCCGGGGCGACCTCGCGACAGACCATGCCGCGCTGCGTGAGGAGGCGGAGGGCTTCGGACTCCAGTCCTTTGGTGAGCTTCTCATACGCGGCCGCGCGTTTGTTGCCAAGCCGGGTTTCGCCCACGAGAAAGTAGAAAAAAAGCCCGAAAATCGGAACGAACAGGATGACCGAGAGCCACGCCAGCGAAGCCGCGACCGGCCGCCGGCGCATGATGATGTGAGTCGCCAGGACGATTCGAAGCGCCCAGTCGAAGATCAGAAGCCAGAGGGGATACCAGCCGGTGAGGAAGTCCATAGGGTGCCGACGACTGCATCGGCACGAACGCTACAGCGACTGGAACGCCTTGAGCACGCGATCCTTGGTCTTTGTGCGATCGATGATCGGATCGGGGTAGTCCAGTCGTGTGCGAGCGAGCGGCGGGAGTTCCGATGGGTCGTGAATCGGCCCTTTCTCGCCGCCTTCCAACGAGGCAAGTTCCGGCACCCAGCGGCGGATGTACTCCCCGTCCGGATCGCACGTCCGGCTCTGGCTGAACGTGTTGAAAATGCGGAAATAAGGGGCCGCATCGGTGCCCGTGCTCGCCGACCACTGCCACCCGCCGTTGTTGGAGCCGAGATCGCCATCGATCAGATGCCGCATGAAGAACCGCTCGCCCTGATGCCAATCGATGAACAAGTCTTTCGTCAGAAACATCGCGACGATCATCCGCACACGATTGTGCATCCACCCCGTGGCGGCAAGTTGCCGCATCCCCGCATCCACGATCGGAAATCCCGTTCGCCCCTCGCACCACGCCGCGAAGTGCTTCTCGTTCCACGCCCACGGCAGCCGCTCGGCATCCGGCTTGAACGCGTGCCCCATGCACACACGCGGATAGCCGATCATCAAATGCCGATAGAACTCCCGCCATGCCAGCTCGCTGATCCAGCAGGTTGCTCCCGCGCTCGGCCCATCGAGCATTCCTTTGTTGTGCTCCATCGCCGCAAGCACGCACTGGCGCGATGAGATCGATCCGACCGCGAGATACGGCGACAGCGCGCTCGTGGAATCAAGCGCAGGTCGATCGCGTTCGAGCTTGTAGTTCCCGATCTTCGCGGCACAAAACCCCTCCAGCCGCTTTGTCGCCGCTCTCTCACCAGCAGGCCAGAGAGTTGCAGAATAGTCCACATGCGACGCAAAGCCCTTGATCTCCTCGGGAACCGACGATGCCGCGATCCCCGTCTCCGGCTGCTTCTTCGGCTTGCCAACAACCTTGATCCCGCCCCGCTCCTCAATCGTGCGATACAGCGCCTTCTTGAACGGTGTGAACACCGTGAAGTAACGGCCTTCGCCCGTCCGCACCTCCCCCGGCTCGATCATGGCCTGATCCGTGAACGCGAGCGAGCGAATCCCCGCCTTCTGGCACGCCGTCGCCACCGCCGCATCGCGCCGGATCTCGTTCAGCTCATACTCCTTGTTCCAGTAGATCGCCGCGCAGCCATGCGTGCGAGCAAGCGAGCCGAGCTGCTTCGGCACGGCCGAGAAGTCGGGGATGGTCTCAATGAGCAGCGGTATCCCGATCTTCCCGAGATCTGCCGAAAGCTCTCGCAGATGCCTCAGCACGAAGTCCGCCCGAACCCCCGCCATGTCGTGCGACTGCCACTGCTTCGGGCAGATCGTGAACGCCGCGAGAACGGCTCCTCCCGCCGCCGCCGCGTCGATCGAGGCGCGATGCAGCGCGGGATTATCCGCCACCCGAAGATCGGCGCGGAACCACATCAGGATGTTGTTCGATCCTGCCATGCCGGGTTGTATGCTTGACGCGTCCACAACGGTGGTTCGATGCCGGCTGCCCGACGGATTCACTCCGCTTGTTCAGTCCGGCGATTGCCATTCAACTCGCAGGAGGTCCGATGCGGTGCGTGATTCAACGGGTTGCCAGCGCAAGTGTCGAAGTTGAGGGCACGCTGCGTGCAAACGCCCCCGATGGCGGCCTCCTCGTGCTGGCCGGTCTGGAGGAAGCCGACACCCCCGACGATCTCCGCTGGATGTCCGAGAAAGTCGCCCACATCCGCATCTTCGCCGATGAGCAGGGCAAGATGAATAAATCCGTCGTCGATGTCGGCGGCACGATCGTCCTGGTCCCGAACTTCACGCTCGCCGGCGAGGCCGCCCGCGGCCGCCGCCCCTCTTTCGACAAAGCCATGAAGCCCGACCGCTCCGAGGGCGAGTTCGCCGCGTTCGTCGATATGGTGCAGGCCATCCACGCGCGCGTTGAGATAGGTGTCTTCCGGGCCCACATGAAAGTGGCTCTGGTGAACGATGGTCCAATCACGATCTGGCTGGACTCAAAGTCGAGATGACCCTGGCGGTGTCTTGCGGACCAATGCCGAAATCACTGGCCGAGGAACTGTGCCGGCACCTTGCCATGGTCGGCGCGGATGGTCGAGCGAATTCCGCCGCGCCCGCGCCAATCCGTGATCACCTGCAACCACACCGGCTTGGTCAGTGCAATGAGATCATCCCGAATGCGGTTCGTCACCGCCTCGTAGTAAATGCCCTCGTTGCGAAACGACTGGTAATACATCTTCAGCGACTTGAGCTCCACGCACCCACGCTTCCCCGCCGCGGATTTCCCCGGCGCGGGCTGATACCGCAGCGTGATGACACCGAAGTCTGGGTGCCCGGTGACCGGGCAGACGGATGTGAACTCCTCGTTGACGTGTTCGATGACGAACGGCGTGTCGGAGGGTGTCTGGAACGCTTCGAGGAGTTTGGGCGAGGGCATGGGAGCAGAGGGTATGTGTCTTCCCTTCGTGGCATGGGCGTTCCCCTCGTGTTCTACGCAACAGTCATGAAAACAAAACCGCCACGCGGAGCGTGGCGGTACCCAAAACCATACTCAGGAGAGTATCACCGCCCATACCGCGTCAGAATCTCCAGAATCTGCGGCTGGTCCCGGTTGATCTGCAGCGACCGCCGGAGACTCGACATCCCCTCATCCTTCGCCTTTGCGTCCTGCCGGTTGGACCGAATCCAGTCATTCAGCCGGCAGACGCCCATCCCGTTCAGCGCGGGGTAATAGTCCGGATCAAGCTTGAGCGCGGCAGCGAACGACTGCTTGGAGGGCTCGTACTGCCCCATGCGGAATCGCGCGAAGCCCAGCCGCTCGTGCGCGATCGCGGACGGATCGTTCTTGATCGCCTGCGTCAGCGCGTTGGACATTTCCTCGTAGCGATCCAGCTTCGCGAGCGAGTCGGCCAGATTCAGCAGGAGTGGGGGCGTGAGCTGCATGAACTCCGCCGCCTGCTGATACTCACGCACGGCGTCCCCATGCCGATTCAACGCGGCATAAATCGCTCCGAGATTGAACCGCGCCGGTCCATCCTGCGGATTGAGCTCAACAGCCCGCTTCGCATACGGCAGCGCCTGAGAGTTCTCATCAAGCTGGTAGTACGCCGTCGCGACGTTCAGATTCGCCTTGAAGTCATTCGGCCGCAGATTCAGCGACCGGAGATACGCCTGGATCGCGTCCGGCAGGCGGTCCAGCAGGTGCAGCATCAGACCGTGGAAGTACTGAGCATCGAAGTTCTTGGGTTCCAGCGCGGCCGCCTTCGCGTACCGCTGCTCGGCCCGGCTGTAGTCGTTCTGCATCCGGTAGATGTCCGCCATCCCGAGATGGGCGGAGGTCATGTTCGGATTGATCTCGATCGCTTTCGAGAACTCTGCGAGAGCCTTCTCCAGGTCGCCGTTCCGGATCGCTTCCTCCGCGACCGCGACATGGCCCGCGGCGGCCGCGGTCGTCTCCGTGTTCTTTACGGTCGGCTTTTCGGATGGGCGCGCCTTACCACCGTTGTTCTCACACGCGCCAAGAATGGCCGCGGCGGTACACAGCGAGAGAGCCAGCGTCGATCGATTCCTCGTCATGCGTCCTCGCATCCGTTGACCCTTATCTCCCGTCCCGTGTTCGGGCGGGTCCGTCCTGAGTGAAGGGCGTGAGAATAGCCGAACTACTTCCGAGATGCGGCCGGACGCGGCTTGGTGGTCCCCTTCGCGGCGGGCTTCGGCTTGGGCTCGACCTTCTGACTCCCCGATTGTGGTTGTTCTATCGGCTTGCGATTCTGAAATGTCCACAATCGGCGCAGGTTCAGCGTGTCCCAAGGGGTTCCATCGTCGGAACTGCCCTTGGGCGTCTCGAGGATCTTGGGGAGAGTGGCAAACTCCGGGCGGGTGACGACAACCTTGAAACCGGCATCCCCGATGGTCCCTTGCCCGATGTGCTCGTGTCGGTCCAGACGGCTGCCCACCTTCCCCTTCGAGTCGTTGAGGTGCAGCACGCGGATCCATTTCAGCCCCACGACGCGATCAAACTCGTTCAGCGCGGCGGTCGCCGACGGAGCGGTCGAGAGGTCGTAGCCCCCGGCATGGGCGTGGCAGGTATCGAAGCAGACTCCCAGCCGCGCCGGCTCGCCGGTCTCGGTCAGGATCATGTCGCGCAGCGCGGCGATCTCCTCAAACTCACGCCCCATGTTCGAGCCACTCCCGACAGTGTTCTCCAGGAGCGAGACGACCGACGAGCCCTTCGTGCGGTCGAACAGCTCTCGATACGCCCGCGCGATGCAGGCCAGCCCCTCCTCGCGCGACGATGTCGTGTACGCGCCGGGATGATGCACAAGAAACGGAATCCCTAGCGTCTGACACCGCTCGATCTCGTCCACCATCGCGTCGATCGACTTCTTCCAAAGCGTTTCGTCCGGCGAGCCCAGATTGATGAGATACGACGCGTGCGAAACCGTGCGCCCCTGCCACCCCAGCGCGCCCACCTTCGCGTGCCACTCCCGCACCATCCCAGGGTCCAATGGCTTGGCAGACCACTGCTGCTGGTTCTTAGTGAACACCTGCACGGTGTCCATCCCCAGCCCCTCCGCCTCGTTCAAAGCGTTGACCATGGACCCGGCGATGGAGAGATGTGAGCCAAACATGCTCAAAGCGTAGATTCACCATCTCGCTCCAACGGGTTTCACGGCGGTTCGCCCACCCGAGGTGCGTTCTGGAATCACCTCACCCCTTTCCCACTCACGTGCCCCGGTCTTTCGGCACCTCGCCGAACGACCGGGATGTTGGCAACCTACGCGAATGCTGACCAGTATGCACCCCCCTCCTCCGGGGATTTTGCGCGGGTTTGGGCGCACAAACCCGCGCAACATTCAGCCCCGCCACACGGAATTCTCAGATTTTTTTCAACCAGTCCTGATAAGGACTTACGCGCGTTTTCCTCTCCGCGCGATACGCGTTTGCGCGCACAAATCGGTATCTCGGCCCCTCTATGGCGGGCCCGTTTTTTTGAGTGCCCAATACCGAGTCTCTGTCGCCTTCCACACACGTCAAGGAGCACATCATGTCCCTCCACACCACCAGACCCGCAGATGCAGGACTCTCTCCCGCTCGCTCGTCCCCGGCCGCGCTGGTTAATCCCTGGCGCGATCCGGCGATCTGTCCACTTCCCTTGCCACGGCGGACTCACTGCATTCTGCGACAACTTGCCCTTTGCCCCCAAACGTGCTTTGCTATGCGCATGACTGCACTGCAACTCTTCTGGGCAATCGCGGCGGGCGTGACGATCATCTGTCTGTGCGGCTGCTCCGACTCCGGCCCGGCGAAGCGGAACATCGATGCCGTCTATCGCTTCGAGAATCTCCGCACGCCCACACCCGGCGCGGGAGACAAGAGCGTGCTCGGCGGAACCGATGAGTGGAGCCCCTTGAAGAGCATCCTTGATCGTGCCTCTGCCAAACCCGTCGTGGTGAATCGATTCGCGGTTCGTACGCTGGGTAATGTCGAGATCGCGAACTACGAGGCCAAGTGCGTGCTTCCCACGCTCGCGGAGTTTTCCAGAGTGCAGGCGGATATCGAGTCCCTCGGCGCCGCGGACCGACCCGGCCGCGACCGAATCGAAACCTACCTCAGCGGCATCAGCGCCACCTACAAATCCAACTTCGTCCTCGCGACAGTGAATGTCGGCGTCAGCGGCGCGGGCGTCACCGGCCATCGCGTGCGCATTTACGGCATGCCCGGCGATGCCCCCGTGGAAACAACCGTTGGCTCCAGCGGCATCTGGTCCGCACGACTGAGCGTCGTGCCTGAGACAAAGTGGGTGTACGGACTCTCGGAAGACCCCGTAGGCAAAGTGCCGACTCGGTATTTCCGTGTCAACGTGACCACCCGCGCCCAGGAACGCGTCGAGGAAGCCGAGTTTCGCAAGATGTTTCCGCCGGGAGCCGTAGCCCCCGCGGCGAAGGTGGTGCCGGAGGGTGACCGGCCAACAACCCCGAGCGCATCGCGCGACGATCGTGCCTTTCAGGATCAGCGCCGGCGAGAGGAAGAAGAACTTCGCAAACGCCGCGCGGAAGAAGACAAGCGGTTGCGGGATGGACGGGGCTCCAAGTAATGCACGACGGGTTCCTCCGCTCCCGCGGAGGGCTCGTAGCATGGGGCATGAGTTCAACGCTTGCGAATCGTGTGGCGATTGTGACCGGGGCCAGCGCGGGAATCGGGCTGGCCGTGGCGGAGGATCTGCTTGCCCATGGGGCTCGTGTCGTCCTGAACGGCCGCCGCGCCGAGAGACTCCGCGAGGTGACGGATCGGCTGAACTCGATGGGGATGGGACGCGCGATCGGCGTCGCCGGGGACGCGGCGGATCAATCGACGATCGACGCTCTCTTCGCCGCGAGCGCAACGCAGTGGGGGGCCGCGCCCGATCTGATCGTTGTGAACGCAGGCCGCGGCCTCTCCGGTTCGGTGGTCACGAGCGATCCGAGCGAGTGGGAAGAGATGATTCGCACCAACCTCCTCGGGGCCGCACGCCTGATGCGCACCGCCGCGGAAAAGCTGACCGCCGACATGGAACAGCGCGATGGCGGCAAGTGGCAGCAGCGAGCGCGCGATGTGGTGGTGATCGGCTCGGTCGTTGGCCGCCACGTCTCGCCGTATTCGAGCATGTACGGCTCGACCAAGTTCGGCGTACACGGGCTGGCCGAAGGCCTCCGCCGCGAGCTTTCACCCAAGGGCATCCGTGTTACGCTGGTCGAACCGGGCTTTGTCGTGAGCGAGTTTCAGGGTGTCGCCGGATACAAGGACGAGTGGTTCAAGGGCGTGGTCGAGAAGATCGGCCCGGTGCTGCAACCCGCGGATGTCGCCCGCACGATCTCGTTCGTCTGTTCTCAGCCGCCGTACGTCCATATGAGCGATGTCCTGATTCGCCCGACCCGGCAGGAGTACCCGTGAACCGTGCTGGGATGTTGATCAACGCCCCCTCACGCGAGCCAGTCCCCCGTCCACGCCGAGCACCTGCCCGGTCATCCACGAGTTCTCGGGATCAAGGAGGAACGCGATCGCACGCGCGATTTCCTCTGGCCGTCCGATGCGGCCCAGCGGATGCATTGCGACGGATGCTTTGAGGGCTCCCTCATTCTCCGTGATCCGTCGAGCCATCGGCGTGGCGACGAGTCCCGGCGCAACCGCATTGAAGCGGATCCCGGCCGCCGCGTAGCTCGCCGCAGCCGAGCGCATCAGCCCTTCGACGCCCGCCTTGGCCGCCGCGATCGCCTCATGATTCGGCAGGCCAATTCCGGCGGCGCACGATGACATGAGCACAACGCTTCCGCCCGTGCCTTTCATGTGTCTCCCTGCGGCGCGGGTAAGCGCGAATGCCGAGCGGAGGTTCTGAGCGATCGTCTCGTCAAACTCTTGCGAAGTCGTCAGGTGCGCGGGCTTGAGGAGGATCGACCCAGCGAGATTGACCGCGCCGGTGATGCCGGGGTTGGCCGTGAACACGGCATCCACCGCGTCAAAGTCCTTCGCATCCACGCACGCGGTCTGCCCGCCGCAGGTCGCGGCCATCTCATCGAGGGCAGTCTGTGTGCGGCCCGCAAGGACCAGGGACCAGCCGTCGCGACGGAGGATTTCAACGAGCTTGCGCCCGATGCCGCCCGCCGCTCCGATCACGAGGCACTTTTTCCCAGACATGCCGATCCCTTTCGATGATTCCAATACGGAGGTTGATCAGAGTGTTTTCGTGCACGGCTATCGCAGCATCAGGAGTGCAACGATTCCGCGGGAAGTCCAAGCGATTGTGCGAATCCAGTTTGTGTGCACGAGCCGACGACATGCGGCGTCATCAAAGCAGGAAGCGAGCCGGGTGTGCAGCGGCACCTGCACAGCAAACGTCGAAAGCCAGACGACCACGAGCAGCGCAAGGCCAATCCACGGCAGAGTGTTGCTTTTCACCCCTGCGAAAGCCGGCCATGCGAGCAGGAGCGCGGAGGCCGCCTCGACAAGCATTATCGGGCAGACGATCCACGTCGTTCGTCTCTCGTGCGCGAGGGCATACGCGGGGAACCCATCCGCGGAGACTCGGCGCATCAACGGATAGTGGACGATCTGCACGAACCAGATCAATCCGACCATGAAGCATGTGGCTCCGGCATGGATGATCGGAAGGAGGTTGATCACTTGATCGGGCACGCGAACTCCAGCAAATCGGGGCGATCCGCAGCGGTGGCGTGGCGATAGGCGCGGACGACTCGCCCGTGATGAAGCACGAACGCGCCGGGCATCTGGAAACCGTCGCCTTCGAGTTTGCCGATGCCATGCCCGTGCATCGCGGCACGAATGCCGCCGATCAATACACGCGGTCCGAAGAGTTGGGAGAAGCTGCCCCGCGAAAGTTCGAGTGCGCGGTAGAGAAGCCGATCCGGGTCTGCGAACCACGCTGCGGTGGTCAGCCCGTACGACTCGCCAGTGGTTCTCAGCCCGTCGGAAGTGGGGGACATGCCGATGACGGCAAGTCCCACGTTCGCCTTCTGAACTGCGGCTTGTTGCTTCGCGAGATCGGCGAGTGTTTCCTTGCAGAATGTGCAGCCCGAGTGGCGTAGGAGCACGACCAGCGTGGGCCGTTCATCGGTGAGCTCGCGGAGGGAGCGGCCGGTCTGGTCGCGAAGCGCATCGAGCGCGGTGTCGAGCGAGACGCTTCCTTCCGGCGGGGCGGGTTGCGACGCCCGGGCCGCGTTCCAGAGCATCATCGTAAACGGGACCCACCAGAGCAGGTCGTTGGTGAGAATGTTTGCGCCCATGGACCACGGCAACTGGCCTCGCGATGCCGCGGCGATGAAGCCGATCGGCCCGAGCACCTTGCCCAGCAGGCCGACGAGGATGATCGGCCAGTGACGAGCCGGATCGCGCGAGGCGATGAGGAAGCCGAGCCCGTACACGCCGATGATCATGCCGATGCACGCCCAGAGCTGCGGCCAGAGGTATTCACCAGAAGGCACCACGCCGAGAAGCTTGAGCGTCCAGACCGGCGCGAGCGACATGGCTCCGCCCCAGACGATGTTGTACAGCCCGGCGGCGATGAGCCAGAGCCGCATCCAGCGTGGGGGCTGCTGCGAGCCGAGTATCTGTGTGCTCACGGGGTCCCCGCTTTCCGCACGGCGGATCTGGTGGCTTCGTGCCGGAAGTCGAACATACGCTGCAGTTTGCGATGGACATGCCCGCCGCCGAACACGCTGCCGAGCGATCCGAGTGGGAGTGTGTACTCGATGCGATCCTCCAGCACGCATTGCGATGGACTGATCGCCCGCACGCTGTGCCGATGCACCCACGATGCGAACGGGCCGGAGACCTGATCGTCGGTGAACTCGCCGCCCTCATCACCGCGATCGATGAAGTCGCGATGGCGTGCGACCCACTTGAGCTTCAGCGGGCCGATGTGCATCACAAGAATCGCGATGTCGTTGTTGCCCAGCGACGCGGGAGCTTGCTGGATCGTGACATGCTCCCACGGCGGAATCAGCGTCTTCAACGCGCCCGGCGTCTGGTGCCACGCGAACACGTCACGCGCGCTCGCTTCGATCTCGGATGATTTGACGAATACTGGAATGCGAGAACTCCTGAGATCACGGACGCGGCGGGATGGTTGAGTCTACGGCGATGGGGGGCCGCGCCGTATGTGTTCGGGGTTGGTGGTGATCTGGATGTAGACGCGTGGAGATTTGGATAAGGAATCAGAAGCGGAGATAGAAAAACCCCGAGCGGGATGCTCGGGGTTTGGAGATGCGGGCTGGGACGGGCGGCTTGTGCTGCTTGGCTGTGAATAGTTATGGGAAGATGCCGCGGACTTTGTAGACGTTGCCGATGTTTTCCAGGGCGGCGATGTACGAGGCTGTGCGCATGTCGCAGCTGAACTTCTTGCGGGCCGCCGTTGTGCGGCGAGCCGCGGCCACCATGTGGCGGTTGAGGGCCTGATCGACTTCCTCGGCATCCCAGGTGACGCAGGACTTGTTCTGCACCCACTCGAAGTAGGAAACAGTCACACCACCGGCGTTGGCGAGAATGGCCGGGATGACCTCGATGCCGCGCTCGGTCAGGACGCGATCGCCCGCGGGCGTGGTCGGTGCGTTGGCGCCCTCGACAAGGCACTTGGCGTCGATCCACTTGGCCTCTTGCTCCTTCACCATCTGCTCAAGGGCGCAGGGAATGAAGCAGTCCACCTTTGTCTTATAGAATTCTTCGGTGGAGCACTTCGAGGCGGAAGCGAAGGCGCCGACACCGCCGCCGTTCTTGGCAACGTGCGTGGCGAGGGCTTCGGTATCGATGCCGTTGTCGTTGTGGATCGCGCCGGTATGGTCCATGACGGCGACAAGCTTCGCGCCCATCTTGCCGAGAATGCGTCCGGTCCACGAGCCCACGTTGCCGTAGCCGATCAGCGAGAACCGCATGCCCTGGACCTTGATGCCCAGCTCGGGAGCAAGCTCGACGAGCGTGTCCACGAGGCCCTGGCCGGTCGCTTTCTCGCGGCCGAGCGAGCCGCCGTAGCCAACGGGCTTGCCGGTGATCACGGCCTCGGGCTGGTGCCCGCCCATCTCAGAGAGGAACGTGAAGGTGTCGGCGATCCACGCCATGTGCTGGGCGTTGGAGCCGACGTCGGGAGCGGGGATGTCGTAGTCAGGACCGATCTGATGAGCGATGGCGGTGGTGAAGCGGCGGACGATGCGCTCCATCTCGGCCGTCGAGTGCTTGCGGGGATCGACCTTGATGCCGCCCTTGCCGCCGCCGAAGGGCACGCGGACCAGAGAGGTCTTCATGGTCATCAGGAAGGCGAGCGACTTCACATCGTCCAGATGCACATCGGGATGAAAGCGGAGGCCGCCCTTGTACGGGCCGAGGGCGTTGTTGTGCTGAACGCGATAGCCCTTGAAGAGCTTGAAGGAGTTGTCGTCCATCTTCACGGGGAAGTGGACCATGATCTCGTTCTTGGGCTGGGCGAGGATGAGCTGGATCTCGTGCGGGAGCTCCATCATCTCCGCGGCCGTCAGCATCGTGTCGACGGTTTGGAGATACAGGTTGTCCGGGTCCACTGGAAGACCGACCTCATCGAACACGGGGCTCTTGAACAGCTCCCGGCGCTGTGAGTTCTTTTTCGAGTTTGGGGCGGCGACTGAGCTGTTTGACATGGTGTGTGCCCGACGGACGAAGTGTGGGGTGGTTCTGGGTCGGCCGGCCGCGACGTGCGGCGGGCGATGTATACGCTCTGAAAACGTTTCACATATCCCGAAACGGGGGTCTAGATGGTATGCTTCTGTGCGGCCGATCTGCTATGGGCGACGAGAATCAAGTCCACGGCGGATGCTCTGGGCATTTCATGCCGCCCGACGCGAAACCTGGAGATGCTGGAGGCCCGGCTGGTGGACTCCCCGGTTCGTTCGCTCATCGTTGACCTGGAATCGGGGGATGCGGGCATGTCCCTGATACGGCGGCTGCGAGGTGAGGGGGCGGACGAAAAGGCGAAAGCAGTGCGGATCGTGGTCTTTGGGCCGCATGTGGCCGTGGAAATGTTCGCGGAAGCCAAGCGAGCCGGGGCGGATGTCGTGCTGGCGCGCGGAGCGTTTGCGAGCCGGTTGCCGGACATTCTCAAGCAGCTCTCGGACACACCTGCGGAAGTTCGAGACGACATGCACGAGTGACCGAACGGGAACCAGGAATTTCATGGAAACATGAGGGCGGGAGGCCAACAATCCCGTCTTGGCCTTCGGGCCTTGGCCGCGGTTCTCTCGCGTGTTGCGAGAGCGGCAGTTTCGCACCTCCAGCCGCCCCTGAGGGGCAACACCCTCCACACACAATCAATGAAGTGGACATCGCGCGTGGGCGCGGGGCGATGAACGCCGCCGCACGGAGCCACGAGCGAAGGCGATGGGTGTCGAAGCGCTGGACATTTGCAGGATTCGCCTGAGCGCGACGAAGCGCGGGCGGATCAAGGACAGATACGCAGAATGATCGACGAGAATCTTATTGCATCCCTCATGCTGGACGACAACGAGGCGACGGCCCTGCTCGCGCAGGCGTTCGGCGCGAAGACCGCCGGCGTGGGCACGATGGACGACCTGCTGAGCAAGCAGATCGGCTCGTTCACCCCGGGCAGCATCCTTGAAGGGCGCGTGATCGGCTTTGCCGGCGACGATGTCGTCGTTGAGGTCGGATTGAAGTCCGAGGGTCTGATCCCTCGTGAAGAGTTTGACAACGCCGCCGAGCTGAAGGTCGGCGACAAGGTGCAGGTGCTCTTCGAGCGCATCGACACCGAGACGGGCCTGATCGAGCTGAGCAAGCGCAAGGCCGACCGGATGCTCAACTGGCAGCGGCTGGTTGATACGACCCGCGAGGGCGATGTGGTTGAAGGCCGCGTGATGCGGAAGATCAAGGGCGGCCTCCTCGTCGACATCGGCGTGCCGGTCTTCCTGCCCGCCTCGCAAGTGGATGTTCGTCGTCCCGGCGAGATCGGCGAGTACATCGGCCGCGACATCCGCGCCAGCGTGCTCAAGATCGACACCGAGCGCCGGAACATTGTTATTTCCCGCCGCAAGCTCATCGAAGAGGAGCGCGAGACGGCGAAGAAGCGCCTGATGGACACGCTCAAGGAAGGCATGATCGTCACCGGCGAGGTGAAGAACATCGCCGACTTCGGCGCGTTCGTGGACCTGGGCGGTATCGATGGTTTGCTGCACATCACGGATATGTCCTGGGGCCGGATCAATCACCCCAGCGACATGCTCAAGATGGGCCAGCGCGTCGAGGTCAAGGTCCTCGGCATCGACCGCGAGAAGGAGAAGATCGCTCTCGGTCTCAAGCAGAAGGAAACCTCTCCCTGGGAGGAAATCGAGAAGAAGTATCCCGTCGGCTCTCGCGTCAAGGGCGAGGTCGTCAACATCATGTCCTACGGCGCGTTCGTCCGGCTCGAGCCGGGCATCGAGGGCCTCGTCCACATCTCCGAGATGTCCTGGACGCGGCGCGTCAACCACCCCAGCGAGGTCGTCCAGCCGGGCAACCCCGTCGAGGTCGTTGTGCTCGACATCAACAAGGACAAGCAGGAAATCTCCCTCGGCATGAAGCAGACGGAGGTCAATCCCTGGGAACTCGTCGGCGAGAAGTATCCCCCCGGCACCGTCATCGAAGGCACCGTCCGCAATCTCGCCAACTACGGCGCGTTTGTTGAGATCGAGCCCGGCATCGACGGACTGCTGCACGTCTCCGACGTGTCGTGGACCAAGAAGATCACGCACCCCAACGAGGTCTTCAAGAAGGGCGACAAGGTTCGCTGCGTCGTTCTGGATGTGGACCGCGAGAAGCAGCGCGTCGCGCTGGGCCTCAAGCAGCTCACCGAGGATCCGTGGCTGCACGCGATTCCCGATGCCTACAAGCCGGGCATGGTCGTTCGCGGCAAGGTCACGAAGATCACCAACTTCGGTGTCTTCGTGGAGTTGGAAGCCGAGCTCGAAGGCCTCCTCCACATCTCCGAGCTGGCCGACCACAAGGTCGAGAACCCGCAGGATGTGGTCAAGCCGAATGACGAGGTGGATGTCAAGATCCTCCGCGTCGACATCGACGACCGCAAGATCGGCCTCTCGCTCAAGCGCGCCCAGTGGGGCGACACGGCGGGTGCAGATCGCAGCGGCGAGCCCGCGGCGGAAGATGCGGGCGCACGCAAGGGCAAGCAGCCCAAGCGCGGCGGCATGGACGACCACGGCGCCATGGGCACCGACAAGATCACCCTCGGGTGATCCCGGCCGGAGCATTGTGAGAAACCCAAGCCCCTCGCATGTGCGAGGGGCTTTTCATTTGTGGCGTTGGCCTATGGGCCCATGATCGGATGGGTCCGGGCCGTCGCGGCCCGGATGCCTTTGTTCTTCCGGTTTCTGCGCGACATGCCGGTTGTGTTTCGGGCGAAGCGCCCGAAGCATGGGCTGGTAAGCCAATGCCGCGAACAAAAACGAAAACCCCTCGCGTGGCGAGGGGTTTTCGCGGGTGTGTCTGGCTGCTTGCAGGCAGAAGACGTGTGTGCTTGGTGTGAACTGTCCGAATCCCAATTCGTCCTACCCTTGTGTGGGCGGGCGAACGGCGAGCGTTTCAGCAAAGGGCCAGAAACGAGAGCGCCGTCAGGATCAGCAGCTTGCGGCGGTGGTCGTCAACGAGGGTCAGGGCGATGAACATGGTCAAATCTCCGGTTGTCTGCCGGAAATCCATTTCAACGGCTGTGCCAACGCGGCGTCCATGCTCGCGGCCTGCTCCCCAAACCCCATTCCCGACGCGCCACGCGGGGTGCGCGTCCCATAGCAGTACAAGAGCAGTCTACCACGAGCCGGGCGCGTTGCACGAATCCACCGAGTCGCGTTGTGGAAATACCACACGGTGGCTCCACGAAACAGGGCAGAAGACGAACATGAGCCGCATGACACCGAATGTTCTCGGACGTTCCTCGCTCCGCGCCCCCGTCCTCCCCCGCTCAAGCGGGGGAGGTGCCCGAGCGCCGCAAGGGCGGAGGGGGGGTGTCAGCGGCGTACGCACGGTCCTCGCCTCGCTCGCGTGCGTGCTTCTACTGGTGTTTACCGATGCGGCGAGAGCGCAGACGCCCACACCCGATGCCACCCTCCGCGCTTTCCGCATCGCCGAGAAGCACATCCGCGAGTGGCGACGGCCGCCGGACCCGTCGCCCAAAGGGCCCGAGAACTCCGAGGTTCCCCAGGCCGTCGGCGCGTGCATTACGCTCAAGCTGCGCGGCGAAGTGATTGGCCGCGGCGCGGCGTGGTCGGATGCGATTGCCGGGCCGGAGGCGTTTTCCAGCGATGTGCTCCGCCGCGCGATTCTCGCGGCGATGCAGCAGGCCGATCCGAAGCTCGGTGTGCCAAACGATGCGATGCGAGATGCGGCAGTAAGGCTGGTGACGCCGGACATTCTGATCAGCGTGGAACTCGCCGGGCCGCTGAGCGTGGTGGAGTTCAATACGTGGGAGGATGCGGAAGTGACGCTGCGGCCGGGGCTGGATGGGGTCGCGGCGCGGATCGGCGGGGAGGCGGGCGGGAAACAAGGAGCGCTGCACGCGATCTTTCCTTCGCAGATGATGCTGGGAAACATGCTGCCGCACAGGGCGATGGGGGCGGTGGCTTCGAAGGCGATTGGCGAGGGTGGCGCGGCCACCGCGCTGGATGATCCGAAGAAGCTGCGGGAGGCGAGCGGGGTGCGGATCTATCGGTTTCGGGCGGGGCAGGTGGTGTCGTCGTATGTACTCGGGTCGCCGCGGATGTTGTATCGGGGTGGCACACTCCTCTCCGCATCTTCACCGATGACGCGGGTCGAGTTGCTGGCGATGAAGCATCAACTCGAGTCGTCGATTCGTGCGAGAACGGCTTCATGGATCGCTCGCGCTCCTGAGCGATTCATCAGAGCACAAGGAAAGGATCATCCGGCGGCACAACCAGTAAACACACTGAGAGTGCGCGTGCTGGCATCGGGTGTGAGCGCGACGGAGTGGGAGCCGGATCCCTCCGCCGCGCTCGCAGCGTATGCCTTGCGCTGCTCTGCCTCTATGACAACCGATCTCGTGGTTGACGATCTGGCTGGTTTGATTTTGGCTGGGAATGTTGCTCGCGCGGTCGAACGTGGATCGCTTGATTTGCAAGAAGCGAATCTTCGGCAACTCACATACAGAGTATTTCCAAGAGGGTTTCCTTTGGAAGACAATCTCCGTGCGTGGACAGACGATGATTCGGCTGTCGACACAGACTTCCAAGGACCCGCACCTCAGGGTACCGCGCTCTGGATTGAATCGGTGCGAGCGTTGATCCTCTCAAAGTACCCAATCGAGAATTCTGGAATGAGCGGGTCGATAGAAATTCTCAATGCAAGCTCGACAGCGGACCAAATGGAAAGAGCCGTTCTTCCTCTGCTCAAGGATTCCAGTGCATCGCGATTATTGTCGGCGATGCCGTTTCTTGGCTGGGCGACCGTTGAAGTGGGAAATGCGCGTGCCGATCTTCGCAGGGAGTTGACTCGATTCGGGAAACTAGATGCGCAGCCGGTGGTTGCCGTCGCCGACGAGATTCCCGCCGCCATCGCCCTCCGCCAAATGCGATCCGACTGCTGGAAACATCAACTCTCCATCGCCGACGCCACCGAAGACACGCTCGACATGACCGGCGGCATCATTTTCACTGCTGGCGACGGCAAGGGCGGCGGCATCCCATATCCCACCTGGCAGTGCGTCCGCCCGCTCGCCTTCATCGCCACCATGCTCCGCGATCCGCGACTCACCGAGCCTAACGAGCGGCCCGAGCAGATTGTGCGGTTAATGCAGGCCGCGCGGTTTCTGCGGCAGTTGCAGGTGGATGAAGCATCCGCATGGATGTATCCCGATCCGAAGCTCGCGATCGGCGGCATCCGGGCCTCGACGTGGGACAACTCGCTGCCGGTGGATGCGACGAGCATGACGCTGCTGTTTGTCGTGGAACTCATCAAGTCTCTGGATGCACTCAGCGCCGCGCAGCAGCCGCCCGCGATCGGTCCGGCGGGCCCCGGCGCAGATGCTCCGAAGCCGAAATAGGGGTCCCACACGCCCCTTCGGACTGAGTCGAGAGACCGAAAAAACACGCGAATCTTGGATCCTCAAAAATCGCAGAAAACACCGAGAAAACCGGCCTGTTTTTTCGCTGTGGAAAGATGCAATTTTGACCCGGTTTGGCTACAATACGGGGTCTGAATTCCGCCCCGTTTTCGGGACGGTTTTGAGCCCTGATCGCGACGGTTTTTCTGCCGCGATTTGCCCGTGTTGAGTGATGATCAGGACGGCCTGCTCGCCTCAATCACGCCTGTTTCGCCCCTTCCCTGGCCCCTTGGCCGGAGGTTCGCACGGATGCCGGATACCGAGAAGACGCAGAACGCCACGACGGAACTGACTCCGCAACTCACGCCGCAGAAGGCGGCAACTTCGCACAAAGCCATGAATGGAAACGGAGCATCAGCGTCGGGATCGTCAGGCGGAGCTTCGTCAAATGAGCCGTCCAAGGACGGATCGGGCGCATCCAAGCCCTCGCAGGTGACCGAGCCGAAGGGCTCACCTGTTCCGCCTGCCGCCGTCGGCGGCGCAGCGCCTCCGGGTGATGGAACGCCTCCCGGTGGCGGCATCACGCCGGGCGATCACGGCGGCGGTGGGGGCGGCGGCAACATCATCGATATCCAGATCGAGCGCGAGCTTCAGGATTCCTATCTCACGTACGCGATGAGCACGATCATGGACCGGGCCCTGCCCGATGTCCGCGATGGGCTCAAGCCCTCGCAGCGGCGAATTCTTGTCGCGATGAACGATCTGAATCTGCGTCCCGGCAAGAAGCACCTGAAGTGCGCCAAGATCGCCGGCGACACTTCGGGCAACTACCACCCCCACGGCGAAGGCGTCATCTATCCCACGCTTGTGAACATGGGCCAGCACTGGCGCATGCGTTCCACGCTGATCGATCCGCAAGGCAACTTCGGCTCCATCGCGCCGGATCCGCCAGCGGCCATGCGATACACCGAAGCCCGCATGACCCACGCCGCAGTGGACATGCTGGATGATCTCAAGCTCGACACCGTCGATTTCCAGCCCAACTACGACGACCGGCTGATGGAGCCGATGATTCTGCCCGCGAAGTTCCCGAATCTGCTGATCAACGGCGGTGTGGGCATCGCGGTGGGCATGGCGACATCGCTCGCGCCGCACAACCCTGTCGAGATTTTCGATGGCATCGTGCGCGTGCTCGAGAAGCACGACATCACGCTCGGCGAGTTGATGACGGATGTGGTGGAGGAAGACAAGGTCGTCCGGCGCGGCATCAAGGGGCCGGATTTTCCGACGGGCGGGATCATTCTCGGGCGCGGCGGCATTGCCGAGGCCTATTCCACGGGGCGCGGGCGGGTGACGCTTCGCGGGCGGGTTCGCATCGAGCCGCTGGAAGGGTCGAAGGACCGTCAGCAGTTGGTGGTTGAGCAGATTCCATACAACCTGGGTCTGCGCACGTTCATCGAGAGCATTTCGACGGCGATCGAGGCGGAGAAGATCACGGATATCTCGGATGCACGCGATGAGTCGAGCGCGAAGAGCCCGGTGCGCGTGGTGATCGAACTGAAACGCGGTGCGGACCCGGCGGTGGTGGAGAATCAGCTCTACCAGTTCACGCCCTTGCAGCAGACGTTCAGCATCTACAACATCGCGCTGGTGAATCGCCAGCCGCGCACGCTCAGCTTGATCGAGATGATCAAGTACTACATCGAGCATCGGACGATTGTCATCCGTCGCCGCACGACCTTCCTCCTCAACGAGGCCCGCAAGCGGGCCCATGTGTTGGAAGGCATGATCTTCGCGGTCTGTGATATTGATGAGGTCATCAAGCTCATCCGCTCCAGCCAGACGCGCGTCGAGGCGATTGAAAAATTGATGGCCCGCAAGTTCCAGATCCTGGACTCGCACCCGTTCGCGGCCCAGATTCCGCCGCGACTGATGGAGATGGTCCGCCGCGCGAAGGAGAAGGGTGGCAGTGGGGGGGATTGGGGCGTGATGCTCAGCCGCATCCAAGCCGAGACGATCTGCAACATGCGTCTCTCGCAGCTGGTTGGGCTGGAGATCGAGCGATTGGTAGATGATTACCGCCAGGTGGTGGCGCAGATTCTCGACTTCGAGGACATTCTGGCCAAGCCCGAGCGCGTCCGCGCCATGATCAAGGCAGATTGCGAAGAGATGAAGTCCCGGTATCTCACGACGAAAGTGGTGGTTCCCGGTAATGCGGACACCAAGCGATACCTCGGCGACCGCGTGACCGAGATTCAGGATGGGGGCGACGGCTCCGCGATCGACATTGGCGCACTGATTCAGGTCGAGGACATGGCCGTCACGATCTCGAATCAGGGATACGCCAAGCGCGTGGTGCTGAGCACGTATCGCCAGCAAGGGCGCGGCGGCAAGGGCATCATCGGCGGCGCGACCAAGGAAGAGGACTTCATCGAGCACATGTTCGTGGCTTCCACGCACGACGATCTGCTCTGCTTCACGGACAAGGGCCGGTGCTTCAAGATCAAGGTCTACGAGCTTCCCGAGATGCCGCGCACGAGCAAGGGTCGGCCGATCGTCAATCTCATCGAACTCAAGGACGGCGAGAAGGTGCGAGGGTTCCTGGCGATCAAGGACTTCGAGCAGTCCAGCCACTTCCTGACCTTCATCAGCAAGCAGGGCATCGTGAAACGCACGCCGCTGAAGGATTATCGCAACGTCAACAAGAGCGGCCTGATTGCCGTTGGGCTCAAGGAAGGCGGGGACGGCAAGCCAGCGGATGAGATTCTCGATGTGCTGGAAACCACCGGCGATGACGATGTGCTTCTCGCGACCGCGAGCGGTATGTCCATCCGCTTCGACGAGCAGGATGCCCGCGTCATGGGTCGCCCCGCGGCGGGCGTGAAGGGCATCGAACTCTCCGAGAGCGATGAGGTCATCGGTGCGGTTCGCGTGCCGATGCGCCGCAATCCCGACGATACGACCACCACCATCGATCCCTCGCTCACGCTGCTCACCATCAGCGAGAATGGCTATGGAAAGCGAACGCCGATCGACGAGTACCGCGTCGCGCCAGAAACCGGTCCGATGCGTTCCCAGTCGCGCGGCGGCAAGGGCCGCGTGGATATCGATGCCAGCGAGCGCAACGGCAAGTCCGTAGCCGCGCTGGGCATCATGCCGGGCGACGATGTCGTCGTGACCACCAAGAATGGCATGACCGTTCGCATGCCCACGGCGGAGATCCGCGAAACCGGGCGCGGGGCGCAGGGCGTCCGCGTCACCAAGCTCGACGAGGGCGACACGGTTGTCGCCGCGGCGAGAGTGGCGAAGGAAGATTGATCGCCCCCGATTTCTGTATGTCTCGCCTCTCACGTGCCTTCATTTCCCCTTGCCGACTTCCCCCTTCCGAACTCTCCACCTATGCCCACCGAATGGTCCGAAGGCATCTTCCTCTGCGATCTGGCCGATGAGCCCGAACTCTCGGAGGAGATCTCCGCGCTCTTCTCGCAGCTCAAGAAGATCCCGGTTGAAAAGACGCCGCACGTCGTGATGAACTTCGGGGGCGTGAGCTACCTGAACTCCTCGCAGATCGCCCAGCTCCTGCGCCTGCGCAAGCGCGTGACGGAAGGGAAGAAGCAGCTCGTGCTTGCCGCCATGCGCGACGAGGTCTGGTCTGTCATGCTGCTGACCGGTCTGGACAAGGTCTTCCAGGTCGCCCCGGACACCATGACGGCCTTGGCCCGTGTGCAGCTTGATGGTGCGGATCAGCAATCGGCCTCGTAATCGCTCGTACCGCCGCGATCGCATCCCTTTGCTCTCGCCCCGGTACCATCCTGCCGTGACCGCCCCCTCCGCCGCGATCTCCGCTTCTCCATCACCCGCATCCGCGGGTCCGATCGCGCAGCTCATCGGCGTCCGCAAGACGTACTACAAGCCCGATGGCTCCGTGCTCGTCGAGGCCGTCGGCCGCGGCGGCATGGGGCTTGATCTTTCCATTCCGCGGGGCGAGTATCTCGCCATCATGGGTGCCTCCGGCTCAGGCAAATCCACCCTGATGAACATGCTCGGCTGCCTGGACAAGCCGACCGCGGGTCAGTATCTGGTGGATGGCAAGGATGTCGCGCAGATGGACGATGCGGAACTCTCGCAGTTTCGCGGACGCACGATCGGCTTTGTGTTTCAGGCGTTCAACCTGATCCCGCAGGAGACGATCGTCGAGAACGTCGCCACGCCGCTCTTTTATCAGGGCCTCGGCGCGGCCGAACGTCGGAAACGGGCGATCGAATCGCTCACGCTCGTCGGTCTTGGCGATCGCCTCAGTCACCGCCCGCGTGAACTCTCCGGCGGGCAGCAGCAGCGTGTGGCCATCGCTCGCGCGCTGGTCACCGGTCCCCATGTGCTGATGGCCGACGAGCCAACGGGCAATCTCGATTCCTCTACGGGCGAGTCGATCCTGCAACTCATCGAGGAACTGCACGGCCGCGGCATGACGATCGTCATGGTGACGCACGACGATCGCATCAGCAAGCGCTGCCAGCGGATCGTGCGATTGAAGGATGGCATGCTCGAGAGCGACACGCGCGTGCGCTGATATGGGGTGGCAGGCAGAATCAGTCGTTCAGCCGTGCGTGCTCTTGCTCCCACGCTGAATGTACCTTTGGCGTCGCCGGGCCGGTTCGCAGCGCGAGCACAGTCAGATCGTCATCCTGATGCAGCGATCCGGTCTGCGCATCGATGTCGTGCGAGAGCCGCATCATCGCAGAAGAAAGATCTTTCATCGATTCGCCGCGCCCGCATGTTCGCGAGGTAGTCGTAGTGCGGCGGAGCGCGGGCGGGTGGGCAGATCCGCGGATGCAATGTTCTTCGGCGCGAACGCACCCTCGATGCCGTCGGAGTGCAGAACGAGCAACTCATCGGGCTCCAAGCGGATCTGCACTTGCTCGTATTCGTAATCCGCCACAACCCCGAGCAGCATGCCCGAGACTTCGACGGGACGCACGCCGTGCGGCCCGATCCGCAATGGCGGTGGGTGCCCGGCACAGGCGAGCGTGATCAGCCCCGTGCGTGTGTTCACGATTCCGCAGACGGCGGTGGCGAAGCGCGCCGGGCCCGCCATGCACTCCTGCAAGCCGTTGTTGAGTCGATTGAGCGCTTCGGCCGGAGAGACGATCCGGTACCCTGTCGCCGTGATTTCCTTGCGCGGTAGCGAGCCGGTGAGATACAGCGTCATGAGCGCGGCGGGAACGCCGTGGCCCATTGCGTCTGCGAGGAAGAAGCCGATGTGGTGCTCGTCCAGCCGCGCGACGTCGTATGTGTCGCCGGAAACAAATCCAGCAGGACGGAAGAGCACGGAGGATTCAAAGCCCTCAACCACGGGCATGTGCTTGGGCATGAAGTCGCGCTGTACGCGTGCCGCGAGCAGCAACTCCTGGTGCAGCCGGTCGATCTCGGCGGAAGTCTCGCCTTGAAAGCTCTGCGCGAGTTTCAGATTCTGCTCCATGGAGCCGCACGGCCAGTCTGCCGCGCCGCGATCGCGTAGAGCATCGCGGCCGTGGAGGCTGGCGGTGCATCCATCGGCTGCACGAGCACCGCGCCGGGGTGGAAGTTGTCCATCCGCTGCGTCGGCCCGTGCACGAGCATGAGCGTCGGGACCATTGCCTGTTGTAGAGAGTCCAGCACATGGCACGCGGTAGTTTCATCAAGCGGCGCACGAGCGCGAGCACGGCCGCGTCCCAGTGTGTGTGGGCCTTGCCCTGCTCGACCATGCGCAGCACATCCGCCGGCGCGACGGTCGAGTTTGGGAAGCGGAACGCCCGCGGGCCACGCACGAATCATCGACTCCCACCAGTGGGAGGGATCCTCAAGCAGCGTGGTCTCGGTGATGAGGGCGATGCAGTGTGTTCGCATGATGGCGCGCCGGCCGCGGAATGCCGGACTGGCGGCGGGCCCATGGTTTCCGGACCATCCCTGGTCGCGGTCACGCCGCCGTTGTCCGGACGGGGCCAGCATCGGCCTACTTGGCGATCTGCTTGAGGCCGTCCACGTCAAAGGTGAGTTTGTCACCCTCTTTGACGCCAAGTTTCTGAATGGATCCGGCCTTCAGCTCCACCACGAAGGTGCAGGAAAGCGGCTGGAATACTGCTTCAGGCGCGGCCTCGTACGGCCCCACGTTCTGCTCACCGGGCTGGCCTTCGCCCTTCGCGGGGTCGCGCGGGGCTTCGGCCTTCATCTCGTAGGTCGTCAGAACGCGTCCGCTGCCATCGAGATAGAGGATGTCGATATCAACCGGGCAGTCTCGCATGACAAAGCCCATCACGCGCCAGTCGGGGCGGGCGAATGCAAAGATCATTCCGCCGTCTTCCGGAATGGAAGTGCGCCCGCCGAGGCCCTTGTAGCGAACGGCGCTGTCGGCCGCGACATCGAGCTTGAAGACCTTGCCTTTGATGGTCACGTTTGTCGTTCCACCGTTCACTGGCAGTGTCGCGGTCGCAGCCGGCGAATCGCACCCGTGCAGGGCCGAAGAGAGCAGCAGCGAAATAGTCCACATCAGCCACATCATGCTTGCACGCGTCGAGACAGGAGCCATGCGTCGTCCTCTGGGGTGAACACGATCGGTTTCCGGGACATCGTAGCAGGATCGAAGCGAACCCTGAACTCGTCGGCCGTCATGTCTCGCCGGGGAAGGCCGGGAATGGACCAATGCGCAATCAGCCCGATCACGGCTTCGCGGGATACGCCCCGCTCGCGATAGGTCTCCACACGGGTGTCGCCATGCCGTTTGGCCAGCCGACGCCCATCCGCTCCGACCACCAGCGGCAGGTGCCAGTATTCCGGCTCGCCTGGCCCATCCCGATCCGAGGAGTATCCAAGCGCCCGATACAGCAGCAGTTGACGCGCCGCCGAATCGCGCAGGTCATCGCCGCGTATGACGGCGTTCACGCCCTGCCGATAGTCATCCACCACAACCGCAAGCTGGTAGCTCGGCTGGTCGCGTTTGGTCCACAGGATGAAGTCGCCAACCGTCTCGCTCGGGTCGTACGCGCTCGGGCCCGCGAAGCGATCCGCAAACTCAACGATGCCGGGCTCGCAGAAGAAACGCCAGTTCGCTCCCGACCCTTCGCCGCGCGCGGTCCGCGTCGCATCGCGCTGCGCCATGTCAAAGTCCATCGGCGCCCCCGCGATATCGGGCCGCAGCACGGCGGGAAACGCTACCTCGTGCGAGCCCTCCTGCGGCGCACCCGCTGCCTGTTCGATTTGCGCACGGGTCAGATCACACGGATATGCCAGCCCCTTTTCCACCAGCGTGCGCATCGCGGCCCGATATGGCTCGAGATCGCTCGACTGCACCAGCGGATTCTCGCGCGGCCCTTCGACCGGCGCATCCCATTCCATCCCGAGCCAGGAGAGCGTGTCCGCAATCGCCTCGATCGCGCCCGGCTTCACCCGCGGCGTGTCCAGATCCTCGATCCTCAGAATCAGTCGCCAACCGCGTTTGCGGGCAATGGCCCAAGTAATGAGAAACGTCCGGGCATTCCCGAGATGGAGCGCCCCGGTGGGTGACGGCGCGAGCCGTGTGGTCCGGACCGGTGGGGGGGATGGGCTGTCGGTTGGCTGCGTCATTGGCTGCGTCGGTGGCGGGTTCGTGCCAATCGGCCGAGGACGATACACTCGACTCCGTGATCGGGCGGCTCGCGGCGTTTTCCGCGTTGCCCAGTGCAGGAGCGGCTCTCGATGGACAAGATGACGGCTGAGCAAGTCCTGGACGCCATGAAGGCGGCGCCCGATTGGGCCGAAACCGGTGGTCAGATCCACCGCACGTACCAGTTCAAGGACTTCGTCGAGGCGATGAAGTTCGTGAACAAGGTCTCCGAGCAGGCCGAGGTCGACCAGCACCACCCGGACATCCTGATCCGCTGGAACAAGGTCACGCTCACGCTCAGCACCCACGACGCGGCCGGCATCACCGGCAAGGACTTCGCGCTGGCGGCCAAGTCCGACGGGTTTGCCAAGCTGTTCGCCCCCGCCGCACCTCCGGCCAAGACTCTCCGCAAGGCCAAGAAATAGCGACTTTCGCGGATATGGCTCGATATGCTCCCGGCTCCCCTCAAGGCCTTGGAGCTCGCTATGTCCTCAGTTCCCGCGCACTATTCGCACCTTTGCAAACTCCTGACCGAGGTCGGGACGGTCTCCTCGATCTCGCAGCTCCTGAACTGGGATCAGGAAACCTATATGCCCCCGGCGGCCGCCGAGCAGCGGGCCGAGCAGATCGCGTTCATCTCGGCGCTCGCCCACGAGAAGGCGACGAGTCGCTCGATCGGCGACCTCATCGGCCAGTGTGAGCAGGACCGCTCGCTCACGGCGTACGCGACCGCGCCCGAGGCCCGCAACATCCGCGAGATGCGACGTGACTACGACCATGCGACGAAGATCCCAACCGATCTGGTCGCCGATCTGGCCCGCACCGGTTCGCAGGCGCAGGAAGTCTGGAAGGAAGCTCGAGAGAAGAGCGACTTCACGCTCTTCGAGCCGTGGCTGGAGAAGATGATCTCGCTGACGCGCCGCAAGGCCGAATGTCTTGGCGTTCCCGCAGGCGGCGAGTTGTACGACGCGTTGCTGGATCAGTATGAGCCCGGTGCGACGGCGAAGCAGA
>JBGANP010000114.1:0-11189 GCA_044222255.1 Phycisphaerales bacterium | reverse complement strand
CACCCATCCTGATTGCTTCGATGCCGCGCCGCCACCAACGCCGTCAACACCCCCTCACTCGCCGTCGAGTGAATCACCCCTCCCCCATTCCCCGTAGACACAAACGAATCCGGCAACCCCAGCATCCCCACCAGCCAGTCCAACACCCGCGTCTCCAACTCCGTACACGCCGGGCTCGTCGCCCACAACATCCCCTGCACGCCCAGCCCCGTCGAGATCAAATCCGCGATGATCGCAGGAAACGATCCGTTCGCCGGGAAGTACGCGAAGAAGTTCGGAGACTGCCAGTGCGTCAGCCCCGGCACCACCACGCGCTCCAGGTCCGCACGCACATCCTCCCATTGCTCGCCGCGCTCCGGCGGATGCTGCGGCATCTTCCCCATCGTCTCGCCGGGTTTCAGCGGGCACAACACCGGAAGCGTTCCGACACGCTCCCAGTAGTCCGCGATGAAGTCCACCGCTTCTTTCCCCCGGCGGCGAAACTCCTCCACGCTCATATGCGGCACATTTCCCTGTTCCATTCCCCACAATACGAACATTCCCCTCCGCACACGCGAATCGCATAGAGTCTCTCGAAACCCGCCCCGGAGGATCTGCCCATGAGCAAGACCGCCGTCGTTCTCATCGCCGATGGAACCGAAGAGATCGAGGCCATCACCCCCGGTGATGTCCTCAACCGCTGCGGCGTCGACGTCACATACGCCGGTGTCTCCTCACCCGGCGAATCCAACCGCATCGACTTCGTCGGCGGCCACCACGTCCCTCTTCGCGCCGACTGCCCCATCGAAGAACTCGGCGAGATTCTCTTCGACGCCCTCATCATCCCCGGCGGCGGAAAAGGCGCGGAAAACCTCCACAAGTCCGACCTGGTCTCTCAACTCATCAAGCGCCACCACGAACAGGGCCGCCTCATCGCCGCCATCTGCGCCGCCCCCGCCATCGTCCTCGCGCCCCTTGGCATTCTCTCCGGCAAACACGCCACCTGCTTCCCCGGCCTCGAACGCCGCTTCGACCACGACGTCAAGCACTGCACCACCCGCGTCTGCCACGACGGCAAACTCATCACCAGCCAGGGCCCCGGCACCGCCGTCGAGTTCTCCATCAAAATCGCCGAACTCCTGATGGGCGCCCAAGCCGCCCTCAAATGCGGCCACGCCATGCTCGTGCAGAACATGTAGCACGGCTCGAGAACAAGCTCACTTCTTCTCCCCCACAAACGGCAACGCCGACAACTCCACCCCCGGGTTCCTCTGCGTGAAGTTCCGCAGAGCCCACTCATCCGCGAACAGCACCACCGGCCGATCATCGCGGTCCACGCCAAACGTTGAGTCCATCACCGTCTCCGGCAACCACTCCGCATCCGCGCCCTCTTTCCTCCACCACCTGATCAGCGTCCACCGCGAGCTCTCCAGGTGCGACTCCGCCTGATACTCCGCCTGCAATCGGTACTGCACAACCTCGAACTGCAGCGGCCCCACCGCCGCCAGCAGCGGCGTCTTCACTTGCCCAGTGCCGATGTAGATCACCTGCACCACGCCCTCCTGCATCAACTGCTCCAAGCCCAACCGGAACTTCTTGCTGTTCGCCGGCTGCGGGTTGTTCAGATACGCGAACACTTCCGGCGTGAACTTCGGAATCTCATCGAACACGATCGTCCGATCCTCCGCCAGCGTGTCCCCGATGCGCAGCACATCGTGCCCCACGATCCCCACCACATCCCCCGCCTGCCCATCCTCCACCGTCTCGCGATTCTGCCCGAACAACTTCTGCGCATTCGAGAGCCGGATCTTCTTCCCGCTCTGCACATGCACCACCGTCATCTCGCGCGTGAAACTGCCCGACACGATCCGGATGAACGCGATCCGGTCCCGGTGCTTCGGGTCCATGTTCGCCTGAATCTTGAACACGAACCCGCTGAAATCCTTCTCCTCCGGCATCACCATCCGCTCGTCGGTCCCGCTCGGCCCCACGGACTTCCGCGGCCCCGGCGCCGCCGAATGCTTCAAGAACCCATCGAGCAGCAACTGCACCCCGAAGTTGTTCGCCGCGCTCCCGAAATACACCGGGGTCACTTCCCCCGCCAGCACGCGCTCCTCATCGAACGTCTCCCCGGCCCCCTGCAACATCTCCACCTCTTCCCGCGCCTGCACATACACATGCTCATCCAGCTTCTCGCGAATGGACGGATCATCCAATCCCTTCACATCCACCGGCGCGGCGTACTTTCCCCCCACCGTCCGCTCAAACATGTGCGCCTGATGGCTCAGCCGGTCATACACCCCGCGAAAACTCGGCCCGTTCCCCAGCGGCCAGTTCACCGGAAACGCCCCGATCCCCAGCACCTTCTCCAGCTCATCCAGCAGTTCCAGCGGCTCGCGCGTCGGCCGATCGCACTTGTTCATGAAAGTAAAAATCGGCACGCCGCGCCGCCGACAGACCTCGAACAACTTCCGCGTCTGCGGCTCGATGCCCTTGCCCGCATCGATCACCATCACCGCCGCATCCACCGCCGTCAGCACGCGATACGTATCTTCCGAAAAGTCCTTGTGCCCCGGCGTGTCCAGCAGATTCACGCGATATCCGTCATAGTCAAACTGCAGCACCGTCGACGAAATCGAGATCCCGCGCTGCTTCTCCAGCTCCATCCAGTCACTCGCCGTCGCCCGCTGGTTCTTCCGCGCCGTCACCGACCCGGCCAGCCCCACCGCGCCGCCATACAGCAGCAGCTTCTCGGTCAGCGTCGTCTTGCCCGCGTCCGGGTGCGAAATGATCGCAAATGTACGTCGTGGAAGCGCGGCGGAACTCATCGGGATTTCCGCCTCCGCTCGCCACCGGCCATGCCCCGCCCGCTGATGCTTGTTCCTTGCGCATGGGGGATGCTACGGCCTGCAATCCCCGAAGCGAAGCATCACTTGTCTCCCTTCGTCCCATCCTTCCCCTGCCCCGCCAGCGCGGCCTTGCACTTGGCAAGTGTCTCCCGGTATTCAGTGAATTGATTATCCTCGGGCTTGAGGAACTTCTCGGCCATGGCGGCCGCTGCTTCGAGTTCGGGCAGGGCCGCCGCGGCGTCCTTGTTCTCAAGCCGGGCGGTGCCGGAGCGCCACAGCGCGCGGGCGAGGAGCGCCGAGCCATCGGGCGAGATCTTGCGGAGCATGGCGATGGCCTCGTCCCATCCCGCGCGGGCATCGGCGGACTTGCCGAGACCGTGTTGCACGCGAGCGAGGTTGCTCAGGCAGCTGGCAACCTTCTCATCTCCTGCGGGCAGCTTCACGCGGTAGATCTTGACTGCCTCGCGAGCGAGGGGCTCGGCCTCGGCGAACTTTGCTTGCTCCTGCAGGACCGCGACCAGGATGCTCAGGGTGTTGGCGATCTCCACGCTCCCCGCGGGCAGGGCCTCGCGGCGAATCTCCAGCGCTTCGTGCCAGTAACATCGGCTCGGCTTCGGCCAGCTTGCTTTGGTCTTTGAAGCACCGCAAGGTTGCCCAGCGACGTGGCGATGCTTGGGTGTCCGGGAGTGTGGGCGTCGCGCTGGATCGCCAGTGCCTCGCGGTACAAGGGCTCGGCCTCGGCGAGCTTGCCCTGGTCCTTGAGCAGCACCGCCAGGTTGTTGAGGGACAAAGCGATGTTCGGATGTCCGGCGGGGAGTGACTCGCGTCGGATGGCGAGTGCCTCGCGGTAGAGCGGCTCGGCCTCATCGAGCTTGTTCATCTCCTTGAGCAGAACCCCAGCCCGTTCAGCGACGACGCGATCGACTCATGCCCGCGCGGCAGGATCGCCCGCCTGATGGCCAGCGACTCGCGGTAGACGCGCTCGGCCTCGGCGAGTTTGCTGACTCCGCAGGGCGCTGCCGAGACCGCTCAGGTGCTGGCGATGCCGCTGGGCGGGCAGGCCTGGCTGGTGGCGAGCGTGACTCTGCGCTAACTGCTCGGCCTCGCCAAACTTCTTGGCCGACATCAGCATCGTCGCGAGTTGTTCCGGCTCCAGCAAGTGATTCAAGTGCCTGCGGGTAGGCCGTGCAGGCGCGCGTTTGAGGGCCCTTGCGGCATGAACTCTTCGGCCCGCTCGGTTGAGTTTGGTCAAAGGTCTGGGCGAGGTTGTCGTAGGTGCGCGCGAGTCCCGGGTTGTCCGCGATCAGCGCCTCCAACTGCACCGCTTCGGCAGCAGGAGCGATTCCTCGCAGCTTCGTCGTACTTGCACGGCAGGTGCAGGACGTGCCAGGTTGTTCATCGCCGTGCCGACCGACGGGTCGCTCGCAGGGAGGGCACGACGCCGCATCGCCAGCGCCTCGCGGAGGAGCTGTTCCGCCTCCTTGAGGTTCGACAGCAGCGAGAGCGGATCGGCCAGACGATCCAGGCTCTGAGCGATCTCCAGGCTCCCCTCCGGGTAGTTGGCCTTTCGGATCTCCAGCGCCTTGCGCAGCACGGGCACGGCCGCCTCGTACCGGCCCAGCGCGGTGAAGGTGTCGCCGATGGTGGTTCGCACACCGGCCTCAACGAGGGGCGAGTCCTTCAGCGAGCCTCCGTCGACCGCCTTGAGCGCGGCTTCCAGCGCCTGCACTACCGTCACTTTGTCCTTCAGCGGCTCGCCCGTCGTCGGGTCCTTGGGCAAGTTGGCCGGATCGACCGCAGCAAGCATGTCGGCCTGAAACTTCACCACGCCCTCGGCGATGCTCTTCTGCTTCGTGGCCTCCGCTTCCTGCTTCCTGGCTTCGGCTTCTGACCTCGGCTTGATTCTGTCCGCGGCCTGGACGCGCGGCCTGGCCTGCCCAAGGTCTGGCTCTGATCGCTGCGACGACACCGCACATCGCCTGGTCGTTCGCCACTCCACCGGCTACGCGAACGCGACGCCCTGCTGTTGCCGCCGTTGCCACGGCGCCTGGCCGACACCGCCATCGGCGGCGACGAACTTCGGAAGGATACGTCGTGCCCGGCGCGTAGCCACCACCGCTTCGCCCGCAAGATATCGCCGGATATCCGCCGCCAGCCCGTTGGCGGTCTCGTAGCGTCGAGCGCGATCCTTCTCCAACGCCTTCATGACGATCCAATCCAGCTCCCCGCGCACCAAAGTTCCCAGCTTCCGCGGCTCCGTCTTTCGCCGCGCCGCCACGTTTGCCAGTGTCTCCGTGTTCTGGTTCAGCCGCGTGCTCGGCGTCGGTGGCTCCACCTCCCGGATGATCCGCTGGATCTCCGCATACGCCGCCGAGCGAAGCTCCTGACTCGTGAACGGCGTCGATCCCGTCAGCAACTCATACAGCATCACGCCCGTTTCGGCATACACATCCGTGCGCGTATCGATGTCAAGCGATCCCTCCGCCTGCTCCGGGCTCATGTACTCCGGCGTGCCGATGATCTGCTTGTGCTCGGTGAAGAGTGTCTTCTCCGTCAGCCTGCTCGCCGTCGCTTTCGCGATCCCGAAGTCGATCACCTCTTCGCCGCCCGCCCATCCTGCGTGGATACCACACATTGCCTGGCTTGATATCCGGTGGATGATCCCCTTCGTAAAAGCGTGCTGCACCGCGTTGCACACCTGCGCGAACACCTCCAGCCGCTCATGGATGCTCAGATTGTTCCGGTCGCAGTACGCATCGATCGGCTCCCCCGTGCAAAGCTCCATCACGAAGTACGGCCGCCCCGTTTCCGTCGCCCCCGCGTCAAACACCTTCGCAATGCTCGGGTGGTCTAGCACCGCCAAGCGCCTGCCGCTAGTTCAAACCGCCACCACCTGTCGCGTGTCCATCCCCAGCTTGATGATCTTGAGCGCCACCTTCCGCTGAACCGGCTGCTCCTGCTGCGCCATGAATACCGAGCCGAACCCACCTTCCCCGATCGCCTGCACTATCCGATACGGCCCGATGCGGCTCCCCGGTCCCTCGCCGATCCCACCTCCCACCACCGCTCCCCGCCCGATCATCGTCGGTGCTTCGGACGCCCTGTCCCTATCCCTATCTGCCCCCTCAACAACCGGGTGCCCCATGAAGCGTCCCGCCTCATCGTGCGATTCCAGCAACGACTCCACCTCCGCCCGCAGCGCGGCATCCCCTTCGCACGCCGCATCCAGATACGCTCCGCGCTTCTCGCGCGTCAGCTCGCTCGCGCCAGCCAGCACATTCTGAACCCGTTCCGAGCGTGACGACATGACTCAGTCCTTCCGTTCTTCTTCGCGAACCGCCCGATGCAGCCACGCCCGCGCGAACGTCCAGAGCCGGTTCACCGTCCGCTCGGAAACGCCCATCGCCTGCGCCGTCTGCTCCACGCTCAGCCTCAAAAAGAACCGCAGCCAGCAGACTCCGGGCCGCATCTCTCCGGATTCCACCTCCAAGCGACGCAGCGCGCCATCGAACGACACGATTTCCTCAGGATCTTCCGCCACCGCCAGTTCCGCAACGGAGGCGAACTCCACCCGCCCCCGCCCGCCCCTCGATCCTCGCCTCTCCCGCCCTCTGGCCTTCTCGCATGGTCCAGCAGCACCCGCCGCATCGCCTCCGCAGCCGCCGCGTAAAAGTGCCCCGCCCCCCCCAAGCCACCTCGCAGGCCCCACCAACCTCAGATACGCCTCATGCACCAGCGCCGTCGCCGAAAGCGTGTGCCCGCTCCGCTCCCCCGCCAGATCCACCTGCGCCGCCTTCCGCAACTGCTCATACACCAGCGGCAACAACCGATCCGCCGCCCCCCGATCCCCCCCCGCCGCGGCGTTCATCAGGATCGTGACATCCTCCGATTTGTGCGGCGTCGTGTCCACGCCCCCATAGTAATCGAACTCACCTCCTCACCACGATCAACAACAAAAGATACACTTCCCACATGCAATCCAAAGCCCCAACCGTCGACGCCTACCTCGCCTCCCTCCCCGAAGACCGCCGCGCCGCACTCCAGGCCGTCCGCAAAGTTTTCCTCGCAAACCTCGACCGCGGCCCCGATGGCAAATCCGGTTTCACCGAGGCCATGCAATACGGCATGATCGGCTACGCCGTCCCCCACTCCATCTTCCCCCCCGGCTACCACTGCGATCCCAAGCAGCCCCTGCCATACGCCGGCATCGCCTCGCAGAAAAACCACATGTCCATCTACCTCATGTGCATCTACGGCCACGGCGAAGCCGAGTCCCAGTTCCGCACCGCATGGGCCAAGTCGGGCAAGAAGCTCGACATGGGCAAGGCCTGCATCCGCTTCAAGAAACTCGACGACCTCGCCCTCGACGTCATCGCCGCCACCCTCAAACGCATCACGCTCAAGAAGTACGTCGACTTCTACATCAAATCCCTCGCCGCGCAAGGCAAAGACCCAACCGGCAAGAAACTCGCCGCCTCCAAGAAAACGCCCGCCAAGAAGACCGCCGCCAAAAAGACCGCAAAGAAGAAAGCCACTCCGCGCGGCAAGTAACGGCGTGCATCACGATCAGCCATATGGTTCGTCGCTTTCAAGGAGCCCACGAATGCCCGCTCGCACCGCCACCGCCGTCTGGTCCGGCAACCTCACCGAAGGCAAAGGCCACATCACCGCCCAAAGCAAAACCCTCGACGCTCCCTACGACTTCCGCGCCCGCACCGCCGACGGCAAAGGTGGGGGGGGCACCAACCCCGAAGAACTCATCGCCGCCGCCCACGCCGGCTGTTTCACGATGCAACTCTCCGCGCTGATTGGGGGGGCGGGGCATACGGCCACGCGGCTACAGACTGTTGCGAAGGTGCATCTCGAGAAGGAGGGGGCGGGGTTTGGGATTCCTTTGATTGAGCTGGAGCTGGAGGGATCAGTCCCGGGGATGGACGCGGCGAAGTTCAAGGAACTCGCAGAAACGGCGAAGGCCTCGTGTCCGGTCTCCAAGGCGCTGGCGGGGCCGAAAGTCACGCTCGCCGTGAAGTTTGTGTGAGATGTTCATCTCGCGGCGGAGCGATTCCGCACCGAGTGGTGCGCGGCCATTCTCCCGGCTTACGCGAGCTTCGGCGCTTCCGGCATTCGCTTCGGACCAATGAAGTCCCAGAGATTTCCATACACATCCGCAAAGACCGCGACCGTGCCGTATGGCTCCTCCACCGGCTCGCGCACGAATCGCACGCCGCGTGAGAGCATGGCGCGGTAGTCGCGCCAGAAGTCGTCGGTCTCCAGAAACAAAAAGACGCGGCCGCCGGTCTGGTTGCCGACGCTGGCGAGCTGTTCGGGGGTGACGGCGCGGGCGAGCAGGATGGCTGCGCTTTGGTCGACGCCGGGGGCATTTGCTTTCGATGGCGGCGCGACGCGCACCCACCGCTTGCCGTTGCCGCGATCGGTGTCTTCAAGCAGCGTGAAGCCGAGAATGCCCACGTAGAAGGCGATGGCCTCGTCGTAGTCGCGGACGGTGAGGGCGATGAGGGAGAGGCGTTGGGGCATGTGCGCCAGGGCTAACTTGTCGCGAAGGATCAACACCTCTCGCTGACGCGAGAGGCTCTTTTGTACATCACCCAAGCTGACCGACGAGGATCACGTAGCCATCGGGATCTGCGATGCGCATCTCGCCCGCGGGCATGTGGTGCGGATGCGAGATATGGAAGACCGAGCGTGGACCATCGTCAGGACTCGCCGCACCTGAATACACGCCGGCATCGCGCAGGCCGCTCGCGAGCAGATGCCCGCGCAGCGCGGCGACATCGTCGCTGTACATATAGAAGAGCACGGCCTGCTGACTCGCGTCGATCGGCCCATCGGCGCGGGCGAGCATGATCTCGCCCGTGCCGCTCTGTGCCCGTGCCCAGAAGGCGCGGCCACGCGGGTCCTTCATCACATTCTGCGGCGAGAAGCCCAGCATCGCATAGAACGCGAGCGAGGCGTCCACATCCGCCACGTGAACAAACGGAACGAGCCGGTTGACGGCGCAGGTGATGGGCGGCGCGGCATGGGCGATGGCGGTGGTCATGTGAAGATCGTACGTGCGATCGGAGAAACGATCCGCTCTCATTCCAACGCGGCCTCACTCACCCACTTCAACGCCCACTTCAATCCCCCGCTTCATCCCCCCGCCTCAACCTTCCGCCGGATCGCCTTCTCCCAGAACGTGCCGATGACGGCGTACACCACCGCGATGCCGAACTCGATCCCCATGGCGGGCCACTTGATCTCATCGCCGATGGTCTCGGGCTTGGAGCCGGGGTGAGACATCAGCCAGACGATGCCGAAGATCATGATCGCCACGAACGCGACCGGCAGCAGCGTGATCAGGAACGCGCCGAGGAATCGAAGCTGCACATGCGCGATCGCGTTCTTGCCGATCGTCTTGCCCGTGATGAGCATGTACAGCCCGAGAATGGTCGCCGCGATTTCGATGCCCAGAACCATGCCGCGTGCTCCTTTGCTTGGGGCGAGTTGAGGAAGTCTCGGTTGAGAGTGCGAGCGGAACGGCGCGGTTCCGGCATGAGCCCCACGAAGGCGTCTGCGATGGGGGCGAGCATACCAGAAAAGCTCGCAATCGCTGGATTTTCGCATGAAAAATGCGGCTTGACAGCCGGATCACAATACCCTATCTTGTACCAAACATCGCCGCCATGATGCGGCTGATGTCGGGGCGGAACATTCACGATTTCAGGCGATCGCTCGGCACGACAGCCGCGCGTGGGATGGCTCAGGCATGAGGCGCGAGCACCGCGTGCGCACGCTCGCGCCGCGCACAAGGGGGTGGGTCATGGACAGCATCGATCGGGCATTGATGGAGGCATGGACGCGGGTCTCGCAACAACTTCGTGATGACCCCGCCGAGGCCGCGCGGCGATTCGCTCGTTTGAAACTCAAGACCATGCAGCGTCCCGTGCGCCCTTGGTGCCTGCGTCTGCGGGCTTCGGACACGCGCATCAACAGATTCTGGATCGTCGCGCCGGAACTGGCGCCAAAGGGCATGCCACCGCTGAAGCATCCGCCGCACCAGGTGGGGATCAACGGCGATTCGCTGCGCGCGTTGATGCGGCCGGTAAAGATCGACTGGCCGGGGATGGACTGGACGCAGGCCGCGGCGATGCTCGGGCGGCACCAGGAATCGCTGCGCGGCTGGATCAAGCGCGGCGTGTTCAAAGTGAATCGCTACCCGGCGCGATCGGTGGGGAAGATCGGCCACCCGGTGGCCTTCATCTGGGCACACTCCCCGATCGATCCGAACACGGATGGCGGGCCTCGCAACGAACGCGGGCGCGAGTGGGGCGAATCGTGGATGGGGCTTTGGGAGAAGATTCCCGAGGAGTTCGGGCAGATCTTCCGGCGCGAGCCGGTGCTTCGAAAATGGCGGAAAGAGAAGCAGGCGCGGTTTCGCGGGTGGCAGTTTGTCTGCCCGGGGCGGATGCTGCGCGTGGATCGCCACGCGGCGGAGAGCGTGCTGAAAACACATCGTGATCGAAATCCTGGGGCCGCGCTGCGCGAGCGAAACAGAAAGATGTACATCCATCTTCCGTGCGAGAAACGCGTGGACTCGCTGTATTGCCCGATGCCGGTGTGGACGATCTCAAAGTGGATGGGCGATCTGCGGCCGATGGTGGTTGGCGAGGAGGAAGTGTCCGGCGTGATGCTGCCGCGCGTGCATGTGCCCGGGGCGAAGGACACGGTGATGCCGGGCATGGAGGAGTGGGGCAAGGACATGGCGGCGCGGGCGTTAGCGTGCGCGAAGTGCTGGGGTGTGAGGCACTGCGCGATGACGAACAGGCATGGGTGGAACGAGATGGTCTCGCACCTGAGCGGGGGCCTGCTGTATGGACATGAGGTGGAGCGGCCACGGGAAGGGAGGGCTGGGCGCGTGCGGCGAACGTTTCTGCATGGAAAGGAGAGGCGCGTGGAGGAGCGGGTGCGTGTGCGACGAGAGCACGTGGAGGAGATGCTGATGGAGGGGAAGAAGATGAGGGTGATCGCGGAGAGGTTGGGGGTGCGGGAGCAGATGGTGTGGCGGGATGCGCGGGTGATCTATGGGAAGAAGGGAGTGCGGACTCGGAGGGAGTTGCTCGCGAGTTGGGGCCGTGCAGCACAAGCGGGCTGAGGCGTGAAACCGACGGGCGATATCTCGCGTCAGTACCCCCGAGATGAAAACAACATCACGGGCTACGAGCACCTCTGGCACTTCTCGCCTCCTTCCTGTAAACTCCCACCACCCATTCCACCACGTCGTCGCGAGCACACCAT
Organism: Phycisphaerales bacterium; assembly: GCA_044222255.1. Lineage (GTDB taxonomy): Bacteria > Planctomycetota > Phycisphaerae > Phycisphaerales > UBA1924 > UBA4658. The sequence goes on along the minus strand of JBGANP010000114.1, from coordinate 66 downwards.
GCCCACCCCCTCCCTCCCCCCACTCTCCCGCCGCCGCTTCATCCAGTCCGCCACCCTCGCCGGCGC
>JBGANP010000113.1:0-10773 GCA_044222255.1 Phycisphaerales bacterium | reverse complement strand
AAAGAGTTGGCGATCGAGCAAGTCCTGCCTACCCTTCCCGCCCTAGTCGGAGCTTTTCCTATGCCAAACGTCTGCCATTTTACCGGCCGCAAATCCTCCTTCGGCAAGCAGCGCACCTGGCGCGGCCAAGCCGTCAGCAAGGGTGGCTTCGGTCTCAAGCCCACCGGCATCACCCGCCGCAAGTTCAAGGCGAACCTGCACACGGTGACGGCCATGATCGACGGGTCCCCGACCCGCGTGAAGGCCTCCACTCGCGCCATCAAGCAGGGCCTGGTCATCAAGCCCCTGAAGCGCAAGTACGGCTACACCCGCCAGCAGAAGGCCGCCGCAGCCGCTGCCAAGTGAATCAGCACCGAGCAGCGCAAGCTGCCGGTCGGGCTCACCACATCCCATGTCTCTCCGAAGCCCCGGTCAATTCCGGGGCTTTTTCGTCCACGCGCCCCGCCTCGCGTGTCGATACGATTGCACTGTGAAGTGCGATCGCTGCGACAATGAGGCGACTGTCCACGAGGTGCGGATCGAGGCCGGGAAGCGCCGCGAGAAGCACCTGTGCGAGCAGTGCGCGAAGGCCGACGGGGTCGCCACCCCGCAGGTGCCCGCGCCGCTCACGACGCTGCTCTCGAACTTCATGCTCCAGCAGGGAGACGTCGCGGCCCCCGCGGCCCAGCAGGCCCCGGCTCAGACTCCCGCGATGACAACGCCCTGCGTCGAGTGCGGCACCACCTACGCCCAGTTCCGCCAGAACGGCTTGCTCGGGTGCGCCACCTGCTACTCGCAGTTTGAGAACCAGCTCGTCCCCCTGCTCGCTCGTGCGCACGAGGGCGGAACCAGCCACAAGGGCAAAGCTCCACGACGGCTGACGGGCCTGCCGGCAACTCCTGCTGCGGCCGTGGCGAAACCCGCCGCCGCACGCGCTGCCGCTCCCGCCATCGATCCGCAGACAGTTGCCAAGCTGCTCGTTGAACGCATCGCGATGCTCAAGAATCGCCTCGCCGATGCGATCGCCGCGGAGGAATACGAAAAGGCCGCGAAGCTGCGAGATGAACTCCTCCGGCTCGAGGGCATGCCGCAGACGGGAACCCTGCCCGCGCCCGCCCCCAAGCGCAAGCCGCGATCGACCGGCGACCGCTCGCACGGCGATTCGCAGAATCCCGATGCTCCGCGCGGCGGCCCGGAGGGCGCGCCATGACGATGCCCAAGCAGCCCTTCACGGCGGCCTCGGTCAAGCGCGGCGCGGACTGGCTCCGTGGCCTCGGCGCTGATTCGGATGTGGTCGTTTCCTCTCGCGTCCGCCTTGCGAGAAACGTCGCCGGGTATCCGTTTCTTTCCAAGGCCTCACGACAACAGCGATCCGAAGTGCTCGATCTCTGCCGCGAACGGCTCCTGACCTGCGGCATCGCGCAGCAGATGCTCTGGGTGGATGTCCACCAGGCCCCGCAACTGGACCGCACGCTCATGCTCGAGCGTCATCTGATTTCCAAGGAACACGCCAAGGGCGTCGTCCCCGGTGCCGCGAAGCTCGATTCAACCGCCGAAACAACGCCTCCAAACGCAAGCGGCGAGGCCCGCGGCGTGGCGATCTCGCTCCCGGATGAGAGCGTCTCCGTGATGGTGAACGAGGAGGACCATCTGCGTTTGCAGGTGCTGCTCTCTGGATTCGAACTCTCCGCCGCGTACCAGCGCATCGATCAGGTGGATGATCTCATCGAGGGCAAGTGCTCGCATGTCGGCGGATCCGGACGAACGCTGGAATACGCGTATTCCCAGCGTTTTGGCTACCTCACGTGTTGCCCGACCAACGTCGGCACCGGCATCCGCGTGAGCGTCATGCTCCATCTCCCCGCGCTCAAACTCACGGGCGAACTCGACAAGATGAAGCGTGCGACGCGCGACATGAATCTCGCCGTGCGCGGCTACTACGGCGAGGGCTCCGAGGCCGCCGGCGAGTTCTACCAGATCTCCAATCAGACAACACTCGGCAAGCCCGAGGCGATCCTGCTCCGCGAGTTCGAGCAGGAGATCATCCCGCAGGTCATCAACTACGAAAGGCAGGCCCGCCGCGCTCTGCTCGAAAAGCGACGCCGACTCGTCGAGGACAAGGTCATGCGGGCGATCGGCATTCTTCGTAATGCGCGACTGCTCTCGCCGGAAGAGGCGATCGTACTGCTCTCGGATGTGCGGCTTGGCGTGGTGACGGGACTTGTGAAGGGCGTCAGCGAGCAGGATGTGAACCAGTTGATTCTGCTCACGCAGCCGGCGCATTTGCAGCGTGTGCTCGGGCAGGAGATGGACCAGAACACGCGGCGGGAAGCACGCGCTGATCTGGTCCGCGAAAAGCTCGCAAGCTGATCACACGCCCGGGATGAGCGACGCCCTGGGAGCGAATTCCGCGGATACAAGTCCAGCGCGGCGACTGATCACCCTTCAATTTGACGTCCTCTCTGGTATGCTCCGCCCCAGCGAGGCAGCCCATGGGTGAATGGACATTGCCAAAGGTCGATTCGGACGACGGCGCGGGAACCCCCGCGAAGTTTGTCTGGCCTCCGCGCCCCGCACCCGTCGAGTTTCGCCCGCCCGGACCCGACCCGCATGCCGGGCCTGATCCAACCATTCGAAACTCGCCCAGGCGCGACCGTCTTCGTGCGTCAGTTCAGATCTCGATTCCTCATCGTGCACCCCCAGGCTCGCGGCTCGCCCGTGCCTGGTCGGAAATCGAGCACACTTGGCTCGACGTCGTCGCCTCGCCGCTGTCGGAACGGATGGCCGAGGAATACTGGGCTCCCGACAAGCCCTCGGACTACTGCCGCCGCTGCGCCCTGAGCGTCGGCCCGCACGAGGCCGTCGATGGCCTCTGCGCCGCGTGCCAGGCCGGCGATTCCAAACGGCCTCCCTGGCAGCGGATCATCCGGCTCGGCGAATACGAGTCACCGCTGAATCGCTGGATCTGCGAGGTGAAGTTCACCCGCTGGCGAAAACTCGGCTGGGATCTGGGTCGGGTGCTCGGGAAGTCCATCCAAGCCCAGATGCAGGAGGCGATCGCGGCTGGGACGATTCCGCTCGGCCCGCCGATCATCGTGCCGGTGCCCATGTCGATCGTTCGTCGCTGGAGCCGCGGAATTGACCATACCTTGGCAATCGCCCGCGGCGTCGCCACGGAAACCAGCGGCATCATCCGCCAGCCGATCTCCCGCAAGCACCGCCCCTCGCAGACGCTGGTGGCCCCCAGCACGCGCGAGGCAAACGTGGCCGGGACGTTCCGGGCGCGATCGGGATGGCGGGTGCCCCGGCTGGGCGGCCGCCTGATCATCGTGGTGGACGATGTGACGACGACCTCCAGCACCCTCCGCGGGGCCTGTCGAGCAGTGGGGGAGTGTCTGCGGAATGAGCGGAAAGCCGAAAAGGGATCTGATAGGGTGCCGGAATCGGTGATCTGGGGCGCGGTTTTGGCGCGAACACCCCCGGAAAACCACGACACACCAACCGACAGCTACGATTGAGCGCAAATCTCGACAGAACAGGGCTTTGCGCGACTTTGTCTGAGCAATCTTGAAGGTTTGAAGAGACAATTGCGGCGACTTTGGACAAGCCGCTTGACAGCATCGGGCAGGGGGCTATTCTTTCTCCCCGCCTCCGAAAGAAACGACGAGGCGGGTGGCGAAGTCGCCGGATGGCGATCAGTCACACCATCTTTGCAAAGTGAAGACAGTTGGAAGAAGGTCCGCGAGAATGTGCGGTCCGACAGCGGCACTTGCCGTGGGTTTTGCAACCCAGTCGCGATCGAATATGCTCTGAGAGTTCACAGCTCTCAAGGCAGGCATTTTCAAGGACCATAGCAAGCACCCCCGTGTGACGGTGCGAGTACGCAAGTACGAACACTGTCACACATGCTTATTATGTAGATTGCCTGTTCAGCTGCCGGAGTTAGCCCTCCGGTGGCGACCGGGTGTCGCAAGACATTCGGTTGACCGGCCAGTGACGCAAGTCGCTGGTTTTTTACAGGTCAGCTCTCAACTATTCTGAAGCACCGCGATCCGTCGCAAGACGTGTCGCATAGCAAAGGATTTCAATTGAAGAGTTTGATTCTGGCTCAGACTGAACGCTGGCGGCATGGCTAAAACATGCAAGTCGAACGGACCCGCAAGGGTTAGTGGCGGAAGGGTGAGTAATACTATCGAATGTACCCCGAGGTGGAGGATAGGCATGGGAAACTGTGCGTAATACTTCATGATCTCGAGAGAGCAAAGCCGCAAGGCGCCTTGGGAGCAGCGATATTCCTATCAGGTAGTTGGCGGGGTAATGGCCCACCAAGCCGAAGACGGGTAGCCGGTATGAGAGTACGGCCGGCCACATCGGGACTGAGACACTGCCCGGACTCCTACGGGAGGCTGCAGTAACGAATATTCCGCAATGGGCGAAAGCCTGACGGAGCAATGCCGCGTGTGGGATGAAGCGGTTTCGCCGTGTAAACCACTGTCAGAAGATAGAAAAGATGATCATCTTCAGAGGAAGGGGCGACTAACTCTGTGCCAGCAGTCGCGGTAATACAGAGGCCCCGAGCGTTAGTCGGAATCACTGGGCTTAAAGGGTGCGTAGGCGGACTTGTAAGTGCTTTGTGAAAGCCCTGGGCTCAACCCAGGAACCGCAGAGCATACTGCAAGTCTTGAGGAAGCTAGAGGCGGGTAGAACGATCGGTGGAGCGGTGGAATGCGTAGAGATCGATCGGAATGCCAAGGGTGAAGACAACCCGCTGGGGCTTTCCTGACGCTGAGGCACGAAAGCGTGGGGATCAAACAGGATTAGATACCCTGGTAGTCCACGCCCTAAACGATGCACACTAGATCGGTGCAGGTTTTACCCTGTATTGGTCGTAGAGAAATTGATAAGTGTGCCGCCTGGGGAGTACGGTCGCAAGGCTAAAACTCAAAGAAATTGACGGGGGCTCACACAAGCGGTGGAGCATGTTGCTTAATTCGAAGCAACGCGAAGAACCTTACCTGGGTTTGACATGCACGGATTAGTTCCTGGAAACAGGAATGAGGCTCGCAAGAGTACAACGTGCACAGGTGCTGCATGGCTGTCGTCAGCTCGTGCTGTGAAGTGTTTGGTTAAGTCCATTAACGAGCGCAACCCCTGTCGCTAGTTGCTAACGAGTAATGTCGAGGACTCTAGCGAGACTGCCGCTGTAAAGCGGAGGAAGGTGGGGATGACGTCAAGTCCTCATGGCCCTTACATCCAGGGTTGCAAACGTGCTACAATGGTGCGTACAAAGCGACGCGAGGCCGCAAGGCGGAGCAAATCGCAAAAAACGCACCCCAGTTCGGATTGAAGGCTGCAACCCGCCTTCATGAAGTTGGAATCGCTAGTAATCGGAGATCAGCTACGCTCCGGTGAATAAGTTCCTGAGCCTTGTACACACCGCCCGTCAAGTCATGGGAGCCGGTAGAGCCCGAAGCCGCCACATCACTGTGGTGTCTACGGCAAGATCGGTGACTGGGACTAAGTCGTAACAAGGTAGCCGTAGGAGAACCTGCGGCTGGATCACCTCCTTTCTAAGGGATTTCCTTAGACTCCCACTCCGCAGCAATGCGGAACGAGTATCGTGAATACACTCTCGTCCGAGCAATCGGATAGTCGTCTCGCAAGAGCCGGCGAATGGACCTTCTTCCAACTGTCTTCTATCTCAACGCCCGACGTTCACACGTTGGGCGTTGTTCTTTTTTGCCCCGATTTTTCACTTGTGCGGATCGCCCGCGGCACGGTTTCCCCCGCATCGCCTGGATCAGCGCTGGCGATCGGCTCCTCTGTGCCGTGACCCGGTCCACCCACTTCGGCATCGGTGTCTGGTGTTTCCAGTTCGCTCCCGAGTTCCCCTCCGCCGGAACGTCCTGATGCACGGGTCGCAGAGATGGGGTCAGGCGTCCTGTCGACTCGGATGAGGCTCTTGGCTTTCGGGGTTCTGTCGAACCTCCGTCGCTCACCGTCGAGACGCAGTCGGAAGCCGATGTTGCAGGTTCGGTCCTATTCGGATGGTGAGGCGCATCTCTATCGCAGTACCACGCCGCCGATCGAGCGCGATGCGATGGCCGCTATGAGCCAGGGCATGACCAGGTTGTACAAGAGTTGACACGCGACGGGTTGCGCCGTGATGAGTGGTCAGTGTTTTCGCTGAATTGATCGGAAATCACTTTGCTATTCGCGTGGCGATCTGTGGCCGTTGTGAATCAGAGTTGCGTGTGCATCATGATCGCTGACAGTTCGTATAGAGTGAGCGGGGCCGTCGTCCGCTCGGGCGTTTGGCGTGCGCGGACTCGTGAGCGTGTGGAGGACCGACGATTCGACCCGATGGGATCGCAACAGTGGCCGCATCACCGCCGCGCCTCGAAAATGCGGCGAGTCCGGTCGCGCTGCTCGGGGGCCTTGCGCCGCTCGTCGGTTCGACATCCGCAGAGCGGATCATCGGGTTCGACATCGTGCGTGCGCTAGCGGCGATGGGCGTGATCTGGGTCCACGCTGGACGATCGCCGTTCTGGAACGATCACAACCTCGGCCCGGCGGGTTCGTGGGGCACGGCGTTTCTGAACTCGCTTGCGGGCTTTTTTGTGGTGTTTGCGCTGCATCGGCGGGCGGATCGCGGGGTGCTGGCGTTTGCGGCGCATCGGGCGTGGCGAATCTACGGCGCGTTTGTGGTGTGGAGTCTGCTCTATCTCGCGGCGCGCGTGGTGAACTATGTGGTGTTCCACAAGAAATCGGGCATCCAGTGGGAATGGGACCTGCTCTTCTTCGGCGCTTCGTATCACCTCTGGTTTCTGCCGTATCTGCTCATCATCACGCTGCTCACACTTCCCATCGTGGCGTGGGCGCTGCGCTCGCGGACGCGGATGGCCGGGGTCGCCGTGTTGTTCGTTGTGGCGGCGTCGGCGGTGCTGATCCTGCCGGAGCCGGAGTTTCTCGGGTATGGGCGCGATCAGTTGCCGCTCTTTCACCTGTACGCGCGGGCGCCGGGCTTCCTGTTTGGTCTGGGAATCGGACTGTGGATGCTCGCGGGGTTTCGGCCGCGTGTGGAAGTGCGGCATGCCGTGGCGTGCGCCGCGGTGGTCGTGTGCTGCATGTACCTCTCACTGACAACAGAACTCCCCAAGCACGTACTGAATCGCGTCGCCGCTACGGCTGCGTTCATGATCGCGCTGGCCCCCTGGCAGGGGCCGGCGGCGCGGTGGATCGCATCGATGGGCAAGCTCGGATTCGGCGTGTATCTGTGCCACGTCCTCTTTCTTGAGGCGTTCGTGACGGTCGTGGCCAAGGCCGGGTTCGCGCCATCGTTCGGCGTGGACCTTGTGGTGTTCGCGTTCGATGTGGTTGCCAGCTTTGCGTTCGCGTGGTTGATGCGGCGCACGAAGTGGCTGGCGTGGCTCATCCCGTGATCGAGCGGGTGTGGCACGCGCGGCGAATATCAACGGAATCGGCGGGGATTACGACGCGGATCCCGCGTTGCCCTGCGCTTCTTCGCGGAGCCGCTTCTTCTCGTGGCGGATGATCTCTCCGGTGGCGAGATACACGACATCTTCGGCGATGTTGGTCACAAGATCGCCAACGCGCTCAAGCTCGCGCCCGACGCGATAGACCAGCAGGCCAAGCGCGTGTGCATCGGCTCGATTCTGCATGAGCGAGATCGTCTCGTCGAAGAGCTGGCGATTGAGTTTATCGATGACCTTGTCCTCGACGACGACCTGCTTGGCCAGCGTCGCATCCTCATCGAGCAGGGCGCGAAGACATTTGTGGCAGGCCATTGGGACGCGCTGGCCGAGTTCGACAAGCGAAGTCGGCCACGCGATGGGACCGTGGTCCGCGAGCTTGAAGGTGATCTTCGCGATCGAGCAGGAGTGGTCGCCGATGCGTTCCACATCCGCATTGACCTTCAGAACAAAGGCCAGCAGGCGGAAATCGCGGGCGACGGGGCTCTGGAGGGCCATGAGCTTGAAGACGGTTTCCTCGATCGCGACTTCCTCGCGGTCGATGCGATCATCGCGCTTGAGGATCTCGCCGGCGGACTGCGTGTCGAGTTCCCAGAGCGAGGCGAGCGACGCTTCGAGCATGCCGACGGCCGCGGTGGCTTCGTCGATGAGGCGGCGTTTGACGGAAACCACCTCCCGCGCCAGCGTGGGCGTGGAGGCACCGGGTCGTGCGGGTTCATCTCGTCGAAAGGGGTCGGCCATGGGGAGGAAGTTCCTAGTCTGGAGGATATCACATTCACGCTGCGAGAACGCGCTGGCGGGCGGAGAACGTGGGGATTGCGTATCCTTTACAAATGCCCGACGGAGGTTCCAACTCGCTCAAAGCACGCCTGAAGCATCTGGCGTACCGGCTCGTCCGCCCCGGCCTTGTCCCCGTTCATGAGGGCATCAACCAGGTGCGGGCCGACATAGCGACCGTTCACGGCCGCCTGGATGAGCTCGATGCCGACCAGCGGAAGTACGACGCGGAACTGGAATACTGGCGCTGGCTCGTGAAGAAGGGCGGCTCCGAGAAGGGATTCGGGGCTCCATTTGCCGAGGTCTTCGGGCGCTGGACCCAGCAGAAGATGGTCAAGATGGGCGAGTTTCTCTCGTTGCCGCCGGTCGGGCAGCCGGGCGATATTCACGATTGGGCGAGCACGCGGAGCGTGATCGAGATCGGCGCAGGGCCGTATCCGCTGGTCGCCGCGGCGACCAAGGGGTGGAAGCGGTGCGTGGCGGTGGACCCGATCGCGCGGGGGTATGTCGAGGAAGACCTGCTCCCACCGATCGCGGACAACGTGGTATACGTCGCTGCCCGCGGCGAGTCGATCCCGCTCCCGAGCGCGAGCGCGGACCTGATCGTCATTGAGAACTGTCTGGATCATGTCAAAGACCCCGCGATGGTCGTGCGAGAGATGACGCGGTTGCTCGCACCTGGCGGGCATCTCTGGATCTTCGTCGACCTTTCCAACCACGTCGATCACATGCACCCGCACGCGATGAACGAACAGAAGGTGCGTCGTCTACTTGAGACCGAAGGCGGGTTCACGGTGGTGCGCGATGAGGTGACTTCGCACAAGGCGCATCCCGAGGCATACGGAAGCTACTGCGGCATGTTGCAGCGGCCGCATCGGGAGGTCACGCTCGGGACGGCGCAGGAGATGCGCAGTCAGAACGGCGATGTCAGGGGTGTGGTCGAGGTCAGAAACCAGTTATCACTGAACGGTTCGGCGGGTGGTCGTCCCCACAATTGAAAAGCTTGTGTGAATCACGGTGCTGCGGCCGATGGTCAACCTCCCCATGAGTTCAACACCCTCCATCCCACCGACCATTCCCTTCCACGTCGCCCAGGCGTACGGCGTTCGCCCGACGCAGCAGACGGCCGCGTCGCGAGCGACGCAGAACGCGCAGGCGACCGAGATCAGCGCGGCGAAGCCGAGCGGCCCGAGCGCCAAGCTCCCGAGCGCGGCCCAGAAGCTGGTGGGGGCGACCGTCCCCGGACGGGTGGATTTTTCCGGCCCGACGCCGACACAGACGACCGATTCGACGCTGCAGCTCTATCGCCATCCGGCGGAGAAGAACGCGGCGGCGACGGCGGTCTCCATCGGGCGTTCGCTGGATGTTCGCGGCTGATTCCTTCCGGAGACCGGGATGTCCGACGCGACGCTCTTCCAAAGCACCCGGCCCCGGCCTCGTCCATCCGCGTTTGCGATTCACTGGCGGCTCGATCCGTCGGTGGTGTTTCTCAATCACGGCTCGTTCGGCGCGTGTCCGACCGTGGTGCTTGAGAAGCAGCGCGAGTTCCGTGACCTGATGGAGCGCGAGCCGATCCGGTTCTTTGTTGAACTGGCCGAGGGGCTGCTGGATCAGTCGCGAGCGGCGGTTGCGAAGCTGGTCAACTGCGATGCGGACGGGGTTGTGTTTGTTCCGAATGCGACAGCGGGCGTGAACACGGTGGTGCGCTCGCTGAAGTTCCAGCCCGGCGATGAGCTGCTGACGAACACGCACGAGTACAACGCCTGCGAGAACGTGCTTCGATGGGCCGCGGAAACGCAGGGAGCAAAGTTTGTTTCGGCCCACATTCCGTTCCCCGTGCGATCGGCACGCGAGGTGACGGACGCGATCCTCGGCGCGGTGAGCAGTCGCACGAAGCTGGTGATGCTCAGCCATGTGACGAGCGCTACGGGGATTGTGCTGCCGCTGCAGCCGATCGTGGATGAGTTGAATCGGTGCGGGATCGACTCGCTGATTGATGGGGCGCACGCGCCGGGGATGATCCCGATCGATCTGCGCACGCTCGGCGCGACGTATTACACGGGCAACTTCCACAAGTGGCTCTGCACGCCCAAGGGCTCGGCGTTTCTGTGGGCACGCGATGACAAGCGTGAACGCATTCGGCCGCTGATCATCTCGCATGGCGCGAACTCCACGCGTGCGGATCGGCCGAAGTACCGCATCGAGCACGACTACACGGGGACGTTTGAGATCACGCCGTATCTGTGCATTCCCGCGGCGATCGAGTTTCTATCGTCGCTGGTTCCTGGCGGGCTGATGGGGCTGATGGAGCACAACCGCCGGCAGACGCTGGAGGCACGCAGGATTCTCTGCCGTCACATGGCCGCGATCGGCGGCACGGGAACGGTGGAGCAGCCGAATGCCATCGCGTCCGAGAGCATGATCGCCTCGCTGGCGAGCGTTCCGATTCCGACATCGCCCGGCGGAGCGATCCGTCCCAGTCCGCGCGGCTATCACGATGCCCTGCAGGACGCGATCATCGAGC
>JBGANP010000112.1:0-10869 GCA_044222255.1 Phycisphaerales bacterium | reverse complement strand
TACAACACCCAGACCGGCGAACACCGCGAACTCGTCCACGCCGACGGCTACGACGGCGGCCCCTTCTTCTCACCCGACAACAAACGCATCTGCTACCGCTCGGATCGCAAAGGCGATGACCTCCTCCAGCTCTTCATCGCTGATCTCACCTTCGATTCAACCGGAATGCCAAACGGCATCTCGCACGAATACCAGGTCACCGACAATCAACACGTCAACTGGGCCCCCTTCTGGCACCCCAGCGGCCAGTTCCTGATCTACGGCACGAGCGAGATCGGCCACGACAACTACGAGACGTTCGCGGTTGAGACGCCCGAATCATCAGAGTCCACAAAACCCACCTCGCAGCTCCGCAAACGCCGCATCAGCTACGCGAGCGGTGCCGATGTGCTGCCCGTGTTCTCCGATGATGGCAACTACATGATGTGGACCGCGCAGCGCGGCCCGAAGGTAGAAGGCGAGACGAAGCCGTCGAGTCAGGTGTGGGTGGCGAAGTTCAGCGGCGCACCAAAGTCGGCCCAAGATGCCGACCTCTTCTACCTTCCTCGTTTCAATGCCCCCACCACCGACGCCGATGCGATCGAAATCGCACGCTCGGCAGTCCGAATCAATGACACATGGTCCGATTCCGCCCGCTACGACATCACCAGCAAGTCCAACGCCGACGGTTGGCACATTACCGCTTGGCGGCTCCCCGAAACCCCCGGCGGTTTCCGCTCCATCCACATCCGCCGCAACGGCACGATTGCCGAATACACCAGAGGTCACTAACACACACGCCATGAGCAAGAAGTCCACTCCAACTCCCTCATCCGCCAAACCCTGGGAGCACGCCAAGCACGGCGAGGGCTCCGCCACCGACCCGCTCGCGGCACGGTTCGTCGAGTCGCTCTCGTATGACACGCGGATGTACGCCGCGGATATTCGTGGGTCGCTCGCCCACGCGCGGATGCTCGCAAGCACCGGGCTGATCACGCGCGAGGACTACATCGCCATCGAGCGCGGGCTCTCGGAGATCACCCGGGAGATCGAGCGTTCGCCTGCGGGCGCGACAGCCGTCGGCGTGCCGGGCGCGTGGAAGGGGTGGAAGGTCGAGCTTGAAGATGTGCACATGTGCATCGAGGCCGCGCTGGTAGAGAAGATCGGGGATGCGGGGCGGAAGCTGCACACCGGGCGGTCGCGCAACGATCAAGTCGCGCTGGATCTGAGGCTCTGGCTGCGCGAGGCGTGCGGCACGCTTGCCGCCGCGGCGGGACGACTGCAAGAGTCGTTCATCAAGCTCGCGCGTGCGCAGGGCGATGTGATCATTCCGACATACACACATGTGCAGCGGGCGCAGCCGGCGGTGCTGGGTGCGGAGTGCATGGCGTGGTGGGCGATGTTCGCCCGCGATGCGCGACTGTTTGAGTCCATGCCCTCGTGGGAAGACGGTCTCGCAGCCTCCCCACTGGGCTCAGGCGCGGTCGCGGGTTCAACACTGCCGCTGAACCGGGCGCAGACCGCGGCGGATCTTAGATTCGCATCTCCCTCGCTGAGTTCAATCGACTCCACCGCCTCGCGCGATGAGGCGATGGACTTCCTGCACGCCTGCTCGCGTACCGCGATGCACCTCTCGCGTCTGGCCGAGCAGTGGATTCTGTACTGTTCGACCGAGTTCGGATTCGTCACGCTTGGCGAGGCGTACACGACGGGTTCGAGCATGATGCCGCAGAAGCGGAACCCGGACATGCTGGAGCTGATCCGCGGCCGGTGCGGGAATATCTATGGCAACTACGCCGCCCTTTCGACCATCCTCAAAGGTCTTCCGCTCGCGTACAACCGCGACCTGCAGGAAGACAAGCGGCATGTGTTCGCGGCCTTCGACACGCTGAAGGACTCACTGGAGATGGCATCGCGGATCGTGGCGAGCGCGACGTTCAACGCGGATCACATCGCATCGACGCTGAACCGCGGCCACCTCGATGCGACCGTGCTCGCGGAGTATCTGGTGCAGAAGGGCATTCCGTTCCGCACGGCGCACCAGATTGTGGGACACCTCGTGCGGCTCTGCGACAAGACGAAGCGGCACTCGCTCGCACTCTTGGACATCGACGAGATTCGCGACGCCTGTCGCGCGATGAGCAAATCGGCGAAGATCGAAGAAGACATCTTCGACCATCTCGGCTCGGCGAACGTTGTCAAGCGCTATCGGAGCAGCGGCCACGCTGGTCTCGGAGCGGGCGGTTATCGCGACTGGCTGGCGAATGTCGCCGCGACGCCGCTGGACATGCTCACGGCGGCGACCGCCGCGGCCGCGCGTTCAACTCCCCCACCGCCGCCAGCACCTGCGAAGAAATCGCCGGCGATCAAAGAGCCCAAGCCGGCTTCCCTCTTCCCGACCAGTGGCAAGAACGGCGCGGACTCTGATCGTGATGCGGGCCTGAAGTTTGATTCGCTCATCGCCGCGTACAAACAGTGCGGGCGCACGCTGGATGATCTGCCGTACACCGATGAGTTCGAGTCGCTCTTCACGAGCACGCAGCGCACCTATCCAGAGATGGACAAGTACCAGATGTTCCGCCGCCTGCACAACCTTCGCAAGGCGGGCAAGTTGCCCAAGTCCGGCAAGGCGGCAACGCTGCCGGTGAAGCTGCAACTCAAGGAAGAGTCATGGCTGCGCGATCAGGTCGTGAAGACGGTCGGCTCGCTGGGGCAGCGCGACCAGTTGCCGTATGGCGGACAGTTTGATGCGCTCGTGGAGCAGTTCAACGCGCACACGGGTCGCACGCTCTCACCACATGATGTGTGGCGGCTGGTGGCGAAGCTGGCGAAATAACGGAGGCGCGGGCGCAAGCCCGGGCACCTGGATATCGATCGCACCAGCGCGTTGAAGATCACCTGGGATCACAGCGGGGCAATGCACGGGCTTGCGCCCGTGCCTCTGTTCAGATGGGACGCTTGAAGTCCGCGTCGGCGACGGTTCGGGGGATGCGGCGGCGGGTGATGCCGGGTTCTTCGGGGTGGGCCGCGCTGGTGGCGATTGCGGCGGCTTCGTTGAGGGCTCGCTCGACTGCGGAGAGCGTGCCTGCCGGCGCGCCGCGGCGGGGATCGGTAGATTCGCCGGTGTCGCCGATGGCTTGATTCAGGGCGCCGACGGACTTGGGAGCGGACGAGGCCACGCCGCGTTTCTGGATCATCTCGACCTCGCGCTCCACAGCGCGATCGAGCTGGCTCGGGGAGGTCACGATGATGCCGCGTTCGACGCCGGCGCGAAACCAAAGGCCGACGCCCATGGCGGTGAACATGGCGGTGAGCGGCGCGATGATCCACTGCATGAGCAGCGCGAGGGAGCCGAACGTGGAGAAGCCGAGGGCTTTGGTGTCGATCGTGGTCGTCATGTCCGCGTACGCAGCGAAGATGCCGGGCACGCCGAGGCCTGGCATGACGCGTTGCCAGGGGAGGCAGAGCAGCGCGAGCACGAGCGACCAGACGCAGGCGGTGGTGACGCGCTCCACGCCGGGGACGTTCGCGCCGCCAGCGACGGCGACGCCGAGGATGGTGAGGATGGCGAGCATGACGGCGGAGATGACGCCGACGCCGCAGGCGATGTCGCTGGAACGCTTGAGCACCGCATCGGTGGCGGAATGGACGCGGGTGGTTTCGCCGGCGGCCTTGCCGTTTTCTACCTGAGTCGTGCGCACGCCGCCAACGACGCCGGGCTCCTCGTGCGCGGGCGCGGATTCGGGCGTGCTAGCAACCACGACGCGCAGGGGCTTGTCGGCTTTGACGGTGCGGACTTCCTCGAAGCGCGTGTCGGTGTACGCGGCGAAGGCGTACGTGAGCATCTGCACACCACAACTGACTCCGAGGAGCGTTGCGGCGATGGTGACCCACATCCGGAGTTGCCGGACGGCGTCGCTGACGTGTGGAGTTGAGACGCGGTGCATACTTGAACCGTCCTTGCCCACGGGGGCGTGCGGTGCTGCGGTATCGGCGGCGCGTTGGGTGTGATTCACCTGCCTTGAATGCGGGAGTGGCCGCGCGGGGTTGCCGGAACCGCCCAGGTGTCGCAGGCGGCGCGAATGGCCGGGAGTGCCAGCGGCGCGTCCGATACGCGTGGCCAGCATGGCGCGCGTGCGGGATCCGTACGATGAAGCTTGAGATGTCGGGAATCTTTTCAGTTTGTATTGAAAACTGAGAAGATCGGGAATTGAATACAGGAACTGCGGAGGAAAGGCACCGGCGGCTTACGCCGCTCGGTACTGAATCATGATCTACAGACCACCAGTTGAGCATCCGACGTATAGCGCGAGTGATCCGGGGTTGTTGCGCGCGGTTGCGGCGGGGCAGGCGCGGCTGACACCAGAGCAGGCGATGGAGATTTTTCGCGCGATGCCGCTTCACTCGCTGGGGCGATGGGCGGATGCGCGGGCGCGGGCGATTCATGGGGATCATCTGCGGACGTACATCATCGATCGCAACATCAACTACACGAACGTGTGCAACGCTCGCTGCACGTTCTGCGCGTTCCGGCGCGATGCGGATGATCACGATGCGTACACGCTGGAGCCAGCGCAGATCCACGAGAAGATCGCCGCGTTGCAGGAAATCGGCGGGACGCAGATATTGATGCAGGGTGGGATGAATCCCGCGCTGCCGCTGGAGTGGTACATCAAGCTGCTGAGCGGCATCAAGAGCAAGTTTCCGAAGATCCACATCCACGCGTTCAGCCCGCCGGAGTTCATCGAGTTCGTTCACTTCTTCGATCCGCCGGGGGCAAATCTGGAAGAGAAGATTCGGTACGTGATGGTGCGGCTGCGCGATGCCGGGCTGGACTCATTGCCCGGCGGCGGCGGCGAGATCTTTGCGGATCCGGTGCGCCGGAAGATTGGGCTTGGCAAGTGCGATGCGGAGGCATGGCTGACGTGCATGTACGTGGCGCACACGCTGGGGATGTTCACGAGCGCGACGATGATGTTCGGACACATTGAAGGGTGGGCGGACCGGGTGCATCACATGTGGATGGTGCGGAAGTGGCAGGACAAGGTAATGTCGGATGTCGCGAGTGGGATGTCGGATGGGAAGGCAACGGGACACTACAAGGCGTTTATTTCCTGGCCGTTTCAGCGGGAAAATACGCCGCTGGGAAGGGTGCCGGATTGGGGTGCGGATGAGGCGGAGTTGGCGCGAGAGTTTCCGGGGGATGCGGTGGCGCGGGCGTGGGACTTTGGACGCGGCGTGAGTTCACAGCCCGCGGGCAAGCGCGAGGCGGATGTGTTCGAGTTTGATGCGATGGATGCGTCGAAGTATCCGACGGCGTCGATGTTCGGCAAGCGTGTGCGGATGAGCAGCGCGACGGACTATCTGCGGACGCAGGCGCTCTCGCGGCTCTTCTTGGACAACATCTACTCGATCGGGGCGAGCTGGGTGACGATGGGGCCGCATATCGGGCAGGTGGCTCTCTCGTATGGCGCGACGGATATGGGCTCGGTGATGATGGAAGAGAACGTGGTCTCCAGCGCTGGGACGACGTATTGCCTTGATGAAGCGGTGTTGTGCCGGCTGATCCGCGATGCGGGCTTCACGCCAGCGCAGCGGAACAACACGTACGACATTCTTCGCGTGCACGCGGGGGAGAAGACCGATCCGGATCTGGCGGTGACGGACTGGTCGACGCATCGGGCGAAGAAGACGCATCAGCAGGCGCCGAGACCGGTGCAGGCGAAGATCAGTGCGAAGCCGGTGACGATGACTGTTGGAGTGAAGTAGGTCCCTGCGGCGCGCTCAGGCGAAACTCAATCGACGAAGGATGCGAAGGCGAGCCGGCTGTAGGCAGCCACGGCGTTGGTTTTTGCGTGAGCGGTTGATCAACGAGCGCGAACGCAGGATCGATACCTGGGGTGATGACAGTGATTCGGAGTGCCCGATCCGGAACATGCTGCAGACGTGCGACGCCGGAAGCATCGGTCGTGCCGCGATCTGAAAATGCCGCGCGGCGGCCCATGAGGTCGTCGACAATGTCGGAGACTTGCAGCGAGGAGCCGAGGGCGAGGGAGTCGGCTGCGATGGCAGCGCCAGCGATGGGGGCGTGGGTGTCGGCGGTGCGGAGTTCGAGGGTGAGGGGGGAGGTGGAAGGGCCGCAGGCGGAAAGGAGAGTCGAAGCGGCGAGCGCGAGAAGCATCGCGAGCGGGTTCCGGTGGCTGGCTCGGCCCAAGGCGGCCTCGCTGCACCACCGACAACGGTCGTGCGCCCATCGGGCGAAATGCGGTAGGAGAGGCGGGAATGCGGGAAACGAGCTCGGGGACACGGCGTGGGCTCCTGCACTTTGTACGGGTTGCGGCCTACCATTGGCCCCCTAAAACCGACCAAATACGGGCTCTGATCTAGACAGGATACAGCACATGAAGGCGATCGATGTTCGAGCGGGTTATGGCGTCAAGATGGACGGCAAGCTTTGGGTGATCATCGGAACCGAGTTCCGCAACCCGGGCAACCTGCGCTCGTTTGTGAACATCAAGTTCAGGAACGTGCAGACGGGCGGACAGATCGAAAAGCGTTGCCAGCCGTCGGAGGACATGGAGATCATCGATTTGGATCGTCGCCCGATGGAGTATCTCTTCTCCGACGGCCACGGCGCGACCTTCATGGATGCGGAGACGTACGACCAGATCGTCATGCCCAAGGATGTGCTCGGTGAGGCGCTGAAGTTTCTGCGCCCGAACGCGACGACGGTGGTGCTCTGCTACAACAACAACCCGCTGACGATCGAGCTGCCACTCACGGTGGAACTGCAGATCACGGACACCTCGCCGGAAATCAAGGGCGCGACGGCGACCAACCAGCTCAAGGATGCGACGCTGGAGACCGGCCTGGCGACACGCGTGCCGGCGTTTATCAAGATCGGCGAGACGGTGAAGATCTCCACCGAGGATGGCTCGTACATCGGCCGCGCCGCGAAGGAATAAACAAACGAAGCACGGCGTCGCGGGTCTCACAGCCCTGCGATGCTTGAGCCCCCGTCAGCAGCCCTCGCTTTGCGGGGGTTGTTGCATTTTGGGCGGTGCGGGTGGGCTGAGGTGACTTCGGCCGCGGCGGCCGAAACAGGGGCTGGTAAGCCCCTGCCACGGAAAGTCGATACTCTGTGAGCGTGGAACAACGGACCATCATCGTGTTGATCGGGCTGCGGGGCTCGGGGAAGTCCAGCGTGGCGAAGCTGCTGGCCGGGCGGATGGGGCGCGCGTGGGTGGATCTGGATGATCGGGTGGCGGCCGCGCTGCGGGAGAAGCATGCGGGGGATGCGATCCGGAAGTATGGAGAGCCGGCGTTTCGGCGAGCGGAACTGGGTGCGCTGGAAGTGGCGATCAAGGAGGAAGGGATCGTGCTCGCGCTCGGGGGCGGGACGCCGACGGCGCCGGGGGTGGAGGAGATGTTGAACGGGGTGCGGCGGCAGGGCGCGGTGCGGGTCGTGTATCTGCGGGCGACAGAGGGGACGCTGCGGGCGCGGCTGAGCGGGGAAGCAAATGTGCATCGGCCGTCGCTGACGGGGAAGGGTGTGCTGGAGGAGATCGGGGTGCTGCTGAATCTGCGGGATACGTTATACAAGACGCTCGCGGATGTGGTGGTGCAGGTGGATGGGATGAGTTTGGAACGGGTGGTGGATGAGGTGATGGCGCGGGTGTGACTAGCAAGTCCGTGGCAGGATGGCACGGGCATCATGATGCCCGTGGCGAAGGGTCGTGTATTCAGTTTGATCATCTGATCGTGCGATCACTTGAGACGTGGCATTGAGTTTCCAACACCACGGGCATCAAGATGCCCGTGCCACCCAACTTGAATGTCCGCGCCGCTAACTACGACAGATCGGCTTGCCGAACAGCGTTGCAGAACTTCTGCATGAGTTCTGCGCTTTTCACGCCGGGTTCGGATTCGACGCCGCTGGAGACATCGACGGCGTAGGGACGGACGGCGCGGATGGCTTCGGCGATGTTCTCGTGGGTGAGGCCGCCGGCGATGATGAGGGGCTTGGTGCTGGCGGATTTCACTTTGGCGAGGGCGGACCAGTCGAAGGTCGTGCCTGCGCCGCCGGAGGAGCCATCGACGAGGATGGCGTCGACCTCTTCGAGCTTGCTCCACTTGGTGAGGTCGCGTTCGATGGTCGCGGGGTCGAAGCGGATGGCTTTGATGACGCTGGGGCCGCAGCGGCGGACGGTGTCTTCAGATTCATCGCCGTGGAGCTGGACGCGATCGGTGGGGCAGATTTCCTCGATGTCGCTGAAGACATCGACTTTGGCATCGACGTAGAGCCCAACACTGGAGACGAAGGGGGGGAGGAAGGAGATGAGATCGAATGCATCAGCGGGATCGATGTAGCGGCGGGACTTGGGATGGAAGACGAAGCCGACGGCGTCGGCGCCGGCATCGGCCGCGGCGAAGAGGGATTCTTCGTCGGTGATGCCGCAGATTTTGATACGTGTGCGCATGGTTGGTTTCGGGTGTGTGGGAGTTGAGGAGGGTTGGGAACTGGGCATTCGCGAGAAGACGAAGGCACTTCGGCCGCGGCGGCCGAAACATAGGCCGGGAGGCCCATTCCACTAGCCGAGGGCTTCGAGTTCCTTGCGGGCGATGGCCGCGCTGGAATCGTCGAGGTCTTTGAGGGATTCGGTGATGAGTTGCTTGGCCTTGATGGGGTCGTTGAAGGCGCGGGCGTGGATGAGGCCGGTGAGGAGGCGGATCGAGGGGGCTTCGGGGTCCTTCGGATACGCCTCGAGGAAACGCTCGTAGGCGTAGATCGCGGCGGTGTTGTCCTTGATGGAGTAGAAGTAGTTGGCGATGTCGTACTGGTAGCGGCGGCTGAGCGTCGTGCCGCCGATGTAGTTGGCGAAGGTGTCGGCGAGTTTCTTGTACGAATCGCCGGCGGCGGGGAGATCGTGGGCGTTGATCTTGGCGATGACATCGGCGCGAGCGATGGCGAGGGCTTCGGCCTCCTGCTCGGCGTAGGGATTCTTCGGGCGGCTGCGCTGCTGCACACGCTGCTGGGCGGCGTTCTCGGCGGCCTTGAACTGGCGGCGGCGGTAGGCCTGGCGGCCAACGGTGAAGAGGTCGTATTGCTCGCGGGGGACGATCTTGAGCCAGAGGAGCATGAGGGCGATGGCCGCGCCGTAGAAGTAGCCGCCGAGGTGGGCCAGATGGGCGACGTTATCGCCGCCACTGAAGGGCATGCGCACGCGGCCGAAGAGCGTGCTGCCGAGATCCATGCAGATGGAGAAGGTAATGAACCACCACGCGGAGATCTGCGTGAAGCCGAAGCCGAGGAGGAAGAAGACCTTGATCTGCGTGCGCGGGAACATGACGAGGTACGCGCCGGTGCAGGCGGCGATCGCTCCGGAGGCGCCAATGAGCGGGTTGCGCGAAAAGGCGAGCTGCAGCGCGCCCGCGGCGACGCCGCCGAGGAGGTAGAAGAGGAGAAACCAGATGCGCCCGAGACGATCCTCGATGTTCGGGCCGAAGACATACAAGGCGAGCATGTTGCCGCCGATGTGCCACCAGCCCTGCTCGGAGTGGAGGAACTGATAGGTGATGAACTGCCACCAGTGGAATTCAGCCCCACCGTATCCGGAACTCTCCGGATGCCAGAGCATTCCCCACAGCGCGAACTGGCCGGGACGTGTGAACTGTCCGAGCGGAACCTGGGTCTTGAGTTGCACCAGATACGCGGCGATGCTCAGCCCGATCAGCAGGTAGGTGGTGATGGTCGGGCGATGGAGGGGCCTGTCGGTTCCGAGGGGGATGAGCACGGGGGATGGTACGAGGGTGGGATGAGGGCAATGGGCAATGGGCAATCGGCAATGGGAAAAGACAGCGTCTTTGCGCCCCCCACTGCCCACTCTTTGCTGCCTTCTCGCCCCCATCCTTCCTACACTGACCCCTTCCGCCACGCACCCGAATCACCACATTTTTCGAGCATCCACGATGACCGCTCCCGCTCCTGCCGCCGCTGCTCCCGCTCCTGCTGCTCCTGCATTTTCCAAGGGCTTGGAAGGTGTGACCGCCGCTGAGACGAACATGTCGTTCATCAACGGCGAGAAGGGGATTCTGGAATACGTGGGGATCGAGATTGATGCGCTGGCGCGGAACAGCACGTTTGAGGAGACGGTGTATCTGCTGTGGAACCGCAAGCTGCCGACGGCGGCGGAGCTCGCGGCCTTCAGCGCGGACATCCGGGCCCACTACGAGCTTCCCGCCGGGTTGGTCGAGCGGATCCAGTCCTGCCCGAAGGACGCCGCCCCGATGCACATGCTCCGGACGATGGTCTCCGCGCTTTCCATGTACGACCCGGACCCGGACGCGAACGATCTTCCCTCCGCCCGCAAGAAGGCCCTGGCGATTCTGGCGCAGACGCCCTCGATCATCGCCTGCTTTGATCGGTACCGGCGCGGCGAGAAGTACGTCGCGCCCAACAAGAACCTTTCCTTTGCCGCGAACTTCCTGTACATGCTCAACGGCAAGGAGCCGACGCCGGCGATGACGCGGGCGTTTGATGTCTGCATGATCCTGCACGCGGACCACGGGCTGAACAACTCCACGTTCACGGCACGCGTGATCATCTCCACGCTCAGCGACATGTACTCGGCGATCACCGGGGCGATCGGCTCCCTCCGCGGCCCGCTGCACGGCGGGGCCAACGAGGAAGTCATGATCATGCTCGACGAGATCGAGCAGGAGGCCAAGAAGCAGGGCAAGCCCGCCGCGGCGGTCATCGAGCCGTTCATCATGGACCGGCTGGCCCGCCGCAACGAGGGCGCCCGCATCATGGGCTTCGGGCACCGCGTGTACAAGACGATCGACCCGCGGGCGACGTTCCTCAAGACCTTCAGCAAGCAGATCGCCACC
>JBGANP010000111.1:0-10944 GCA_044222255.1 Phycisphaerales bacterium | reverse complement strand
GGCGGTCGGTGAGGCGGGGGAGGCGGGGGTGGCCGCGATCGGTCGCGTGACCGGGGTCGGAAGGGCGGACACGGGTTTGTTGGCCCCGCATCCGGCCAGCCCGCCCACCAGACACCCAAGCAATCCCACAACACCGCAAACCAAGCCGCGACCAACCAAGTACAGACACATCAGAGCGATCCTTCCAAAGGGAACCGGCCTACTGTACCGCCCTCCGATCGCATCCCCGCTTCAAGGGGAGTCGCCATGAACGGATCATCAGGCGGCTGCCGGGAGGCCGATAGAGACCGATAACAGTTCCCAGTTCGTTCCTTCAACCAAGTTGGTGCCATGCGCGTGAGTCATGAACTGCCCATGAACGCTCGAACCCGCACGTTCGGATGGACGCGGCCTGTCGTGGCCGCGGCGGTGCTGCTGGCCGCGGCGATGACGCTCAGCGGCTGCATGTCGCAAGAGGAGCGATCGCAGATGGCGGCGGGGGACAGCATCCTCGCGCCGGTCTTCAAGCAGTTCACCCCGGCGGACGCCGCTGCGTGGGCGGCGGACCCCTACGACGCGGATAAGCGGGCGCGGGGCATGAGCATGCTGGCCAACGCTCCGTTCGGCGGTGCGGAGGCCTACGTGAAGCTGTATCGCGAGCGGGTGACGCCGAATGCCAAGGGCGAATATGACGCGGCGCCGGTGGTTGCGACGGCGTGCCGCGCACTGGGTATGCACGGCGGCGCGGACGATGTGACCAAGATCGTGCCGCTGGCACGATTCGAGGAGCCGATGGTGCGGCTGGACGCGGTGCGAGCGCTGCAACGGCTGCACAACCGCGCGGCGATCCCCGTGCTGACCGAGCGGGTGAACATCGAGAAGGAGTCCGAGCCGGAGATTCGCGCGGAGGCGGCGAGCGCGCTGGGGCAATACGCGGAAGATCGCGTGCTGCAATCGCTCATCATCGCCTTAGCGGATCCGAGCTTGCTGGTGAACAAGAACGCGCTGGAATCACTGCGGACGCTCACGGGCAACGACGAGACGCCGGCGGATCGCAAACTTTGGGTGGACTGGGTGAAGGCCCACGAGACGCCGTTCGCGGGACGACGCGCGTATGTCTTCCCCGTCTTCTGGCGCGAGAAGCGCTGGCTGGACTATGTGCCGTTCATGCCCGCCGTGCCCAACGAGACGGCCTCCACGCCGGTGGGGTTCTCGCTGGAGCGTGGAACGCCGGTGGCGGAAAACAAGAAGCCGTGAACGCGGCTTCTCGGACCTGAACCAGACATCAAGATGATGGCGCGCGGCTGAGCGGCCGATCACTCCTCATGGGTGTGGGCGGGCCTGCGAGAACTCCATGCGCGCACTGAGAATGCAATCTGGCTCCATGCGCCTGCAGGCGGAACTGCCGGAGCCGGCCTGTCAGCCGGGCGAGGCGATCGTGCAGCCGACGCGGCTGCTGATTTCGCCGGCGGATGTGGCCGCGGCGGGGCTGACGCCGTCGGGCGCGCCGCCGTTTGAGGGCGTGCTGGGGAGCCAGTTTGTGGGCGTGGTGCGGAAGGTGAACCTTCCCGCGGATGCGTCGCCGCTGCTAGCGGCGCGGAAGACCTGGATCGGCAAGCGGGTGGTCGGATCGCCGACGATCAGTTGCGGCTCGTGCGATCTGTGTCGGCACGGGCTGGCGATCCATTGCCGAGCGCGGAAGGTGCTGGGCACGTTTGAGAAGGATGGATGCTTCGCGGACGCGTTCGCAGCTCCGCTGCTGGGGCTGGCGCAGGTTCCGGACAACGTGCCGGATGAGAAGGCGGTGTTCGCGCACACACTCTCAAGCGCCCTGCACGCGGTGAACATGCTGCGCGGGCAGCACTCGTCGTACATCACCGTGCTCGGAGACGGTGTGCTCGCACTGCTGACGGCGCAGGCGCTGGCGCGGATGAACAAGTCCGTCCGTGTGCTGACGTCCAAACCGGACCGGCAGAAGCTCTGCGAGCAATGGGGCATCAAGCATCGCGGCGTCGAGGAGCCGGGGCGGCGGCAGGATCAGGATGTCGTCGTGGATTGCACTGGAACCAGTGCGGGACTGCGGCTCGCGCTGCAACTGGTGCGGCCGCGCGGGATCGTGCTGCTCAAGAGCCCGCTGGGAATGGCACCATTCCAGCCGGGGCGCCCGATGCCGGAGGTTTTGCCCGAGTCTGGGTGGGCCGCGCCGGTTGATCTGACGCCGGCGGTGGCGAACGAGGTGCAGATCGTGGGCTCGCGGGATGGGCCGATCCCGGATGCGCTGCGGTTGCTCGCGGAAAACAGCTTCGATGTGGCAAACCTGATCTCCAAACGCTGCAAGTTTCAGGAAGCGCCGGCGGCGATGAAGGTGGCCGCGACGGGAGATGTTCTGGCGGTGGTGATGGAGATGTAGGCGAAAAAAGAGATCGAACGATCAAGGCATTCGGGTATCGAGAGGATCGAGCGCACCCAAAACGTGCGAGCGTGCGATCTCGGCCCATACGATTTCGCATGATTCAGCGACTGGGTGTTGTCTGCGTGCTTGCGATAATGGGCGCCGGATCGCCGCTGCGTGCGGATGAGCCGCCGGATTCGATTCCGGCGATCTTCGTGGCGACGCCATTGGCGGATGCGATCGCGAAGTCCAAGCAGTCGAGCGGGGTTGTCATCGCCGACTTCACGGCGGAGTGGTGTGCGCCGTGCAAGATGATGGAACGAACGGTGTTTCGCGATCCGCGCGTGGAGAAGTGGGTGAAGGACCGTGGCGCAGTGATAATCCGGATTGATACGGACCAGAACGCCGCGCTACGGACGGAATACGCAGTTTCCGCGTGGCCGACGTTCATCGGGTTCAAGAACGGCGAGATGATCGACCGGCGGCTGGGCGGTATGACGACGGACCAGTTTCTGCTCTGGCTGGAGAAGGTGGACCGGGCGGGGAAGGCCGCGCCCGGAACCGAGACCGTGGTGCTGCCCGCGCCGGCCAAGAAGCCCACGGGTGATGGAGCCCCCCCACCGCCCGAGTTCATGGACCAGCTCGAAGCCGCCCGCGCGGCCCGCGAGTCCGGGAAGTTCGACAAATCGCTCGCCGATCTGCTGCGGATGTGGAAGGGGCTGGCGGGCGTGGAGCCGAATCGGGCTCGATTCGTGCGAATGAGCATCGCGGAGGAGATGAAGCCGCTCGCGGAACGGCACGCGCCGGCGCGCGAGGCGATCAGCGCGGAGCGGGACCGACTGGATGCGGTTCTGAAAACCACCGAGAAGACATTCGAAGATCTGGACGGTTGGCTGCTCCTCAACACTGTCCTGAATGATGATGCTCGCACGCTGGCGTGGTTTGATCGGATCAAAGGCGGCACGGATGTCGAGCCAACGCTCGAAAAAGCCCGGGTCCACCTGCAACCCGCGCTGGAGCGGGCGGAGCGGTGGAACGACATCGTCCGACTCACGCCGGACACCATGGCGTCGCTGAAGTTCGTGTTCGAGATGTGCCGGGACATGCCGCTGCCGGAGCGAACGGATGAACAAACGCGGGCCCGCCTGATCGCGGGGCACAAGGACCTGTTTCGCTACAAGGCCGCGGGGCTGTATGTCGGCCTGCTCATGCTGGGCCGGGATGATGAGGCCGGTCGATTGGCGACGGAGACGATCCGGCTGGACGACACACCCGCAACCCGAATCTCCCTCGTGGAAAAGGCCACGCGGCTGGCGCAGCCCAGAAAAGCCCAGTTGCCGCTCCTGGACGAAGCCGCCAAAGGCGGGGCGGAAGTTGGCGAACTGCGAAAGAGAGTGGCCGCGGCTCCCAAGTAGTGTGTTGGGAGTCACCATGAGTCAGCAGCCACAGGTCGTGTATTTGCCCGCGCCCACACGCAGCAACGGGCTCGGCGTCGCCGGGTTCGTTCTTTCGCTCGTGGGATTGATCTCCTGCGGCATTCTCTCGCCGATCGGGCTGGTGCTCTCGTTCGCGGCGCTCTTCAAACAACCACGCGGGCTTGCGATCGCGGGCGTGATCATTGGGGTGATCGGCTCCGTCTGCGGCCTGCTCTCGCTGATCCTCGGATTCTTCTCGATGGTGCTGGGCGCGGTGGGGATCGGGGCCGGGGTGGCGGCGGCCGCGCCGTACATCGAAACGGAAGTGCGGATGGCGCATGTCGCCGAAGTCGTCGCGTCGCACAAGAACGTGGATGGCACCGTGCCGAGCGATCTGTCGACGCTGACGGAACTCGGGGCCGAAGATCGCGCCGACCATTGGGGTCACACATTCCGCGTCGTCGTCACAGGCCCGGGCAAGTTCGAGGTGGTCTCCGACGGCCCGGATGGGATCGCGGGAACAGGCGACGATCTCTCCACGAGCTCGACCGACAACTCGGACAACAGCGATCGCCCGCGGCACCGCCGTAAGCGTCGCATGCAGGTGGATTGAAACGCCGGCCGCGGCTCACCACAACATGCGGACGCGGATCGTCTCAGGAATCGAACGCAGCTTCTCGCTGATGAGCTCCGCGTTCACCGGCGCCACGTCCAGCACGACATAGCCGACCTCTTCGTTGGTCTTCAGATACTGCCCGACGATGTTCACGCCCAGTTCGGCCATGACCGAGTTCACCTTGCTCATCACGCCAGGCACGTTGCGGTGGAAGTGCAGAATGCGGTGGTGGCGGTGCTTGCTGCGCGTCGTGGTGCCCATGCCGCCGGCATCCTCGGTCATGCCGATATCGTCCTGCTCCGGCAGATCCACCTGCGGGACGTTCACCGCACCGGACGTCGAGCCGTTGTTCACGAAGCGCGCCAGCTTGGTCGCGACATCCTCGGCGATGGACTGCTGTGCCTCTTCGGTGGAGCCGCCGATGTGGGGCGTGAGAATGACGTTGTTCAGGCCCCGGACTTCGCTCACGAACTGCTCGGCGTTGCTGCTCGGCTCTTCGGGGAAGACATCCAGAGCCGCGCCCGCGAGCTTGCCGCTCTTGAGCGCGCCGGCGAGGGCGGGAATGTGGACCACTCCGCCACGGGCGTTGTTGATGAGATAGGAACCAGGGCGCATCTTGGTGATCTGCGCCGGACCGATCATTTTCTCGGTCTTCTTGGTCGCGGGAACGTGCAGTGTGACGACATCCGACTGCGCGAGCAGCTCATCGAGCGTCTTCACCGGCCGCGCGTTGCCCAGGGGGAGGCACGACGCGGTATCAAAGTAGATCACCCGCATGCCCATCGACTCGGCCAGCACGCTCACCTGCGAGCCGATGCGCCCGTAGCCGACGATCCCGAGCGTGCGTCCGCGTACCTCGTGCGATCCCGTGGCGGACTTATCCCACTTGCCCGCGTGCAGCTCGACGCTCTTATCCAGCAATCGGCGGTGCAGCGCGACGATTTCCGCGATCGTCAGCTCTGCCACCGAGCGGGTGTTGCTGAACGGGGAGTTGAACACGGGCACGCCCGCCAGGCACGCCGCCTTCACATCCACTTGATTCGTCCCGATGCAGAAGCACCCGACGCTGAGCAAACGCGGGCAGGCCTTCAGTACATCCGCGCGGACCTGCGACTGCGAGCGGATGCCCAGCACATGCGCGTCCTTGACGATCTCGATGAGCTTCGCGCCCTCGTGGGCCTTGGCGATGCGCTCGACCTTGAACCCCTCGCTGGTGAGAATCTCCTCGGCGCGCTCGTGGATGTTCTCCATCAGCACGACGCGGATCTTGTCCTTGGGGAAGGAGGTCTTGACGGGTTGTTCGCGGATGGCTGGGGGCATGGGGGATGATGTCGGTGCTGGAGGGGCGGCGGGAGCGAGGGGAGACATGTTGGGAACTCTCGATGGTAGTGATGTGCGTGGCACGGGCTTACCAGCCCGCGCTCGGCGCGAGTGCTGCAAGAACTCGGGGCGAGGCGCCCTGAACACGGGCCAGTAGGCCCGTGCCACGTCAGATCGGCACTCCGCCGATTGGTCTTGCCCCGTGGGGCGGATAACTGGCCGAATCGGGCGCGATTCAGCGGGTCATAGGGAGCGGCGCGGTGGGCGCAGCGGTGGCGGGAGCTGCCTTGCTCTCGGGCTTGATGGTGACCAGCCCACCGAGGATGAGCCCGATCAGTGCGATGCCGAGCAGGATGCGATACACACCAAACGGAGCCAAGCCGCGGCGGTTCAGAAAGCCCACGAGCCACTTCACCGCAAGCGCCGCGGAGATCGCGGCGACCACAAGCCCGATGACCACCGACGTGCCGCCGAGTTCGGTGTAGAACATCGGCGTGCCGTTGGTCTTATGATCCTTCCAGTCATCCCAGAGCGCGAGCACCGTCGCGCCCAGCAATGTCGGCACGCCCAGCAGAAACGAGAACTCCGCCGCCGCTGCCGGACGCAGCTTGCAAAAATACCCGCCGGTGATCGTCATCATCGAGCGACTGGTGCCCGGCCACATCGCGATCACTTGCAGAAACCCGATTTTGATCGCATCCAGCGGCGTGATCTCGTCGATGCCCTTGCCCGCGCCGTGATACGGCAGGCGGGCCGCGCGTCCCCAGCGACCACTGCGACACGCCTCGACCACGATCATGTAGATGCCACCGACCACAAACGCGAGCACAACCGGCCAGGCGTAGAAGAGATGCTCATTGATCATCTTCTTGAAGATCTTGCCGATGATCGCTGCCGGAAGAAACGCGATGCAGATGTTCACGAAGAGCTGGAACCCCGCGTTGTCCTTGCCGAGCAACCCGCGCAGCATCTGCACAAACCGTGGCCAATACAGCCCCACCACTGCGAGAATCGCGCCTCCCTGGATCACGATCTCAAACGCGTCGATCGCCGCCTTGCTCTTTTCGCTCGTCAGCCCGAGCAGGTTGGTGGTGATGATGAGATGGCCCGTCGAGGAAACGGGGAGATACTCGGTGATGCCCTCGACGAGGCCGAGGATGATGGCGTGCCAGGGGGACATAAAGAATCCAGAGAGGGCGTAAAGACGAGGAGGCGTAAAGAAAAACCGAACGCCTGATGCGTTCGGCTCACGGTATCGGTCAGCGTTCGACTTTTCCCGCCCTTTACGCCTTCACGCCTTCTTCTCTTCTCACCGCGTAAGCCCAAGCACCATCTGCTCCCACGCGCTCTCCGCAGGGCCGATCTTGTCCGCGGGACCGGTCAGCCGCACGAAGACGCTTTGGCTTGGCATCTGCACGATCGCGCCGCGGAAGGCGGTGTTGGCCTGCTTACCGCCGGACATCGAGGCGTAGTTGCCCGTGGCCTTGTAGATGTAGATGCGGAATCCGCCCGCCGAGTGCTCAGTCGTCTCGCCGCTGATGGGCGCGCCCGAAGCGTCGGTCATCTGCTTCTTCCAGCGCTCGATGTTGCTGGGCACATCCCCGCCGGCGGTCGAGAAGTTCACCTGCGCGTTGCCCGCATCCGCGATGATGTACGTCGCCTTCGTCATCGAGCTCGACGGCGGCACGCTCTTCCATCCTTCGGGAACGGCGAACTTCACGCCGCCGATGACGAACTCCGCCCCGGACTGCCCGCTGATCTGGTTCGCGGCATTCGCGGCGTCATCCTGATTCTTCTGGATGCCCGCGGCCGCGCCCTTGCCCATCGCGGCGGACTTGCCGGGAATCGACGTCGGATTCGACGCCAGATTGTTCAGCCCCTGCCCGCTGCTCGAGCTCGGCGGCGGCGGAGTCTTGGACTCGCAGCCGACAACGGTCAGAAGCGAAGCGGCAACAAACGCGGCGGAGAGTGTGCGATTGGTCATGCAATAGTTTAGGATCGCTCGTGGCATGGGCCTACTGGCCCATGTTCGGCCCGCCGCGGGCCGAGTGCCCCGATCGCTTCCCATGAACCTCATCCCCATCTCCACACTCTCCGACCCCCGCCTCGCCCCCTACGCCAACATGCGCGATGCGGAACTGGCTCAGCGCACCGACCCGCTGAACGCCGCGGCCCACGGCGGGCTCTTCATCGCCGAGGGCGAACTCGTCGTCGGCCGCCTGATCGCCAGCCGCTTCCGCGTGCAGAGCGTGCTGACCACCGAATCCCGCTTGGAAACACTGCGTGATGCGCTCGCACCGCTCCCTGCGGAAACGCCCGTGTTCGTCGCCGATCAGCCCACCATGAACCAGATCGTCGGCTTCAACATGCACCGCGGCGTGCTGGCGATCGGGGAGCGGGGGCCATCGCTCACGCTGCCCGCACTGCTCGCACGCGGCGGGCCGGTGATCATCCTCGAAGACCTCACGAATCACGACAATCTCGGCGGTGTCTTCCGCAATGCCGCCGCGCTCGGCGGAACTGGCGTTTCCGTCGTGCTCTCGCCCCGCTGCGCTGATCCGCTGTATCGCAAGAGCATCCGCGTTTCGATGGGCGCGGCCCTGTGCGTGCCGTTCCTGCGAGCAACCGCTTGGCCGGATGTGCTGCGGGAGATCGCCGATGCCGGGTATCAGGTCTGGGGCTTCGCACTTGGGGACGGCTCGGACGATCTTGGCGCTGCCTGCCGCTCGGTCGCCGCCAGCCCAGCCCCCGTCGCCATGCTCTTCGGCAGCGAAGGCCCGGGATTGACCCCCGAGGCCTTGGCGGCCTGCACGCGCCGGGTCCGCATCCCCATGCGAAAGGCCGATCCGACCATCGATTCCCTGAACGTGGCGATGGCTTCCGGAATCGCCCTCCACTGTTTAGGGGATATGGCACGTACAAATGTCTAACATTTTCTTGCTTTCGGATACCTTTGCGCGATTCGGCGGTACATACTTCCGGTCGCCGCGTATCGGTCAACGCGGCCTCATCCGGGCCAGGGGGCGCGGGTGGTACGCTCTGGCCAGTTCGCTTCCGTCGGCGAGTGCCGACAGGTCTTTGTTTCTCGGAGCATTCGCATGAATCGTGCGGCCATTCTTTGTGTGTGCGCTTTCCTGGGGCTCGGGGCTTCCGCCATCGCAACCGCGCATGGCGCGGATGATCCCGCGCTCCGCTATCGCGGCACTGGCTCGACGCGTGTGCAGCTTGACGCGATGCAGCTCAAGCCGTTCAACCAATCGCTGATGTCCGAGCTGTCCAACTGGACAGGCGCCGCGCCAAAGGGCGACGAACTGACCGGCAAGGCCGTGCTGATCGTCACATGGGCGAGCTGGCACAAGCTCTCGCACCCCGCGATGCGCACGGCACAAGCGCTCCACGAGAAGTACAAGGACAAGGGGCTCGTCGTCATCGGCGTGCACAACCCCAAGGGCTTCGAGGGCGCGGCAGACAACGCCAAGACGCTCGGCATCACCTTCCCCTTCGCCGAGGACAAGGACGGCAAGTTCCGCGCCGGGCTCAAGGCGGACCAGGATCCCAACATCTACTTCATTGATCGCTCCGGCAATGTGCGCTTCGCACAGGTCGATGCCACCTCGATGGAAGAAGCGGCAGACCACCTCGTGAAAGAGACCGCCGAGCAGGCGGCGGACTACCCCAAAATGCTCGCCAAGCGGGCCGCGGAGACGGATCGCAAGCGCTGGCTGACCAAGGACGCCTCCGGCCCGGCGCCCGGCGACGAAACCACCGTCGAGTTCCCCGAGCCCGACGAGGACGCGTACAAGAATGTCCGCTGGCCGTACATGGTCGGCAAGGTGGAGAAGGACCCGATCTTCGAGAAGGTCAAGCACGAGGCCCCGAAGATCCAGAACATGCCGGAGGAGGACTGGGTTCCCGCGGCCCCGAAGCGCCTCGGCAAGCTCATGGTCATCTACTTCATGGACCCGCAGGAAGGGGACATGCTCAACGTCATCCCGTTCATGAATCGCCTCCACGATGAGTACAAGCGCGATGTCGTCGTGACGGGCAGTCTGTTCAAAATCGGACAGAACTCGTTCACATCCAACGGCGGCGGTGCCGGCAACGAAGAGGGCGACAAACTCAAGG
The DNA here is from genome assembly GCA_044222255.1 of Phycisphaerales bacterium. GTDB lineage: Bacteria > Planctomycetota > Phycisphaerae > Phycisphaerales > UBA1924 > UBA4658. The sequence continues at coordinate 1,097 of JBGANP010000111.1, read as the reverse complement.
AGCGCAACAAGGAGTTCATCGCCAAGATGCTCCGCACGCGCTCCATCAACCACTACCTGAATCCCACGTTGCTTCGCGCCGAGAATCTCGAGCTTGGCGGCGGCGGCATGGTCCCCCGGCTCTCCCCAACGCGCGAGGAGATGGGCCTGGCGATCATCCTCTCGGGCGATCTGCGTATGCGATGGATCGGCAGCCCATATGACCAGGATCTCAAGATTGCCCTGGACAAGCTCATCGCCGTGGACCCGGGCGTGAAGGCCCGGCGCAAGGCCGAAGACGCCAAGAAGAAGTAATCCGGACCGCGCGGCACGAGCCGCCGGGGCATTTCGAGCACCGCAGTTTTCAGGAGCGTCCCTATGCGCCCCATCCTTCGTCCGCTTTCTGTCGTTGCCTGTCTCTCGCTCGCGGCCCTCGGCATTGCCAGCGTCGCCCGCGCGGACGATGCGGCCGTCAAGCTCCAGGGCAAAGGTGTCCATCGCGAGGCGCTGGACGCAATGGCGTACAAGCCCTTCGATCTCGCGCTCTGGGGAAAGCTCGCCTCATGGACCGGCGGGGCCGCGCCGACGGCGGAATCCACCAAGGACCGGCCGGTGCTGATCGTCTCTTGGGCTTCCTGGTACAAAACCTCGCACGGCGCGCTGGCACAGGCCCAGAAGCTGGCGGACAAGAACAAGGACCTGATCGTCGTCGGTGTCCACCACCCCAAGCAGTTCGACAAGGCCGCCGACGTTCTGGACACCAACAAGATTACTTTTGCCGTGGGGCATGATGCCGACGGTTCGTTCTTCAAGGCCATGCACACGCCCGCGGCGGGGCCCAACTTCTACATCATCGATCGCGCCGGCAACCTCCGCTTCGGCGATGTCGAGAAGGGCTCGTTGGAAGAAGCCGTGAAGATCGTCGTGGATGAGCCCGCATCCGAGGCCGCCAAGGCCAAGGATCGCGCCAAGGAAACCAAGAAGGCCGAGGGCGACGCTCCCATGGGCGGCCCGGAAGTGAAGTCCCGCGTCACGCCCGACGACTACAAGCAGGTGAAATGGCCGGCGGTCAACAGGGGCCAGATGTCCGCCAAGAACCTGCAGGGCAAGCCGCTCCCC
>JBGANP010000110.1:0-11037 GCA_044222255.1 Phycisphaerales bacterium | reverse complement strand
CCGCCTCCCCCGCCTCACCGACCGCCACCCCCATCGACGCCGGCAAGCTCACCATCAGTGCCGCCCGCACGCTTGTGTATGACACCGACGATGGCGCCCGAATCACCGTGCTCCAGGATGCCCTCCCGGATTGCCACTGTGCCGGTCGCTCCTGGTGGGTGAAGTACACCCGGGGCGCGCCCGGCACGCTCCCCGCGCGCGAGGTGAAGATGACCATCGACGCCAGCGGCTACATTGCCGAGGTCGAGGAAATCAACCGTGCCGAGAAGGTCGAGATCGTCTTCACCCCGCCGCTGGTCGTCATCCCCGACAAGCTGCCCATCCAGACTTCCGGCAATGCCGGATACCAGCAGGATGTGAAGATGGTCGTCCATCCCCTCGGCGATCGCTCACGTGTTCGCGCCTCGGGCATGGCTCACAACGAGATCCGATACGCCGGCGATGAGACCATCACCACCGCCGCCGGAGAGTTCACCGCCCGCAAGCTGCAATCAACGCTTACGGCGGACCTCTCCGCTGCCACCACTCTGAACACCACCGACCAGTGGTGGGCCGACGGGCTGGGCCTCGTTTTTGAGCGCAGCCACGAAGTTACCAAGACCCTTGGAATCAAGGTCCGCGAGACGAACTCGACCATCATGCTGAGCTCGATCACCGAAGCCGGATCGACGCGGTAGCTCCGCTCGCACGCGCTACATCACCCGTTCATCAGGTCCGCGCATCGACACCGGCTTCTGCATCAGTTCGCTCAGCACGACGGCGCGTCGCCAGTCCGCTGTTCCCGACTGGCCGCCGATCCGCGTCATCGCCGCCGTGATTTTGTCCGTCGCCGTAAGCTGCGCATCCGAGAGCGGTGTGCTCGTGCGATCCTGCGGAAGGGTGTACGCCGAATGCACCGGCGCACTCGTTGGCCCAGATGGGGCCACGGGCATCGCGTAGGGCATGGAAGTTTCCTGCTCCCGCATCCGCTGCGGCGAACCCTTGCCCTTCTTGCCCTGCTTCTGGCTCTTCTGCTGCTGTTGCTGCTGCCGACGATCCGGCTCCGCGTTCCGGCGCACACCCGCCTGCAACTGCTCCGACTGCGGCATCTGTTGCACGACCCGTGCCGGAGTCCGCGTTCCCGCCCGTGGTCCGCCCCCCCCAACCCCGCCACTGACGCTCCCCGCCTGCGCCGCCCGCTTCATCATTTCGGCAAGCTCGCGCCGCCGCCGCTCCGCAAGGGCCTTGAGCCGCTCCCGTGCCGCTTCGTCGGTCGCATCGCTCGCCGCCGTTACCGCCGGGGCAATCGCCTCCGCCGGCACGCGCGACACATCCACGAACGCCCCGGACTCATCCCGCCCGGTGCGCAGCATCTCGTCCCGTCGCCGCTCCCGGGCCTTTTCAGCCGCCCGCTGCGCGTTCTTCTCGCTGATCTTCTTGAACACCCCGCCCAGCAGCACGAACAGGCCGAAGATCACGTAGAACGCGATCTTGAGCGTGGCGGGATTGAACAAGCCACCCCAGCCCCCGCCGCCGCTTTGTGCCAGGACGTGCATCATCGCGGGTATGGTACTCCAGTCCCGAAAACAGAGGCCCGGGCGCAAGCCCAGGCGCGGTCTCGGCGGGGCTGTGGCGCGACCCCAGCCCTCTTCCTGCAAACACGATACCCTTCCCCACACCATCTCCAAGGGCTCCCCGCTTGACCACTCTCGCAGCATCCACCTCCGCCTCCCACCACGCCCCCATGACCATCGCCGTCACCGGCTGCACCGGATTCGTCGGACGCTACCTCGTCCGCGAACTCCTCTCGCGCGGCCATCGTGTTCGCGGCCTCATCCGAGACGCCGCCAAGGCCGCCGATGTCTTCGGCCGCACGCCTCCCGCGGGATTCTCCGCGATCACCGGCGATGTCTGCGACCCCGATGCTCTCGACGCCCTTGTCCGCGGCTGCGATGCCGTCATCCACCTCGTCGGCATCATCCGCGAGGAGCGCGGCGAGTCCCTCGATCGCCCCCAGAGCTTCGAGCGCATGCACGTCCAGGCCACACGCTCCATCATCGCGGCCTGCGAGCGATGCGGCGTCTCGCGCTACCTCCACATGTCCGCCCTCACTGTTGGCCCCGAGGGCCGCAGCGCGTATCAGAAGACCAAGTGGGAGGCCGAGCAGAACGTCCGCCGCAGCGCGCTGGAGTGGACGATCTTCCGCCCCGGTCTCATCCACGGCCCCGATGGCGAGTTCGTGCAGATGATGGCCGAGCTTGCCTCCGGCGAGGTGCCCCCGTTCCTCTTCATTCCCTACTTCGCACGCGGCCGCGTCGATCATCGAGTCCCCGCCGGCGCGGTCACGTTCGAGCCCGCCAGCGTGCAGCCGATCGCCGTGCAGGATGTCGCCCTGGCATTCGCGAATGCCCTCGATTCCACGTCGTCCATCGGAGAGGTCTACAATCTTGTGGGTCCCGAGACCTTGGACTGGCGCGAACTCACGGAGTTTTTCCGCGACACGCTGCACGGTACGAAGAAATCCATGGGTGTTTGGTATATCCCCGGCGAGCACGCCGCGGCCGCCGCCCGCTTCGCAAACATCATCGGTCTCGGAAAACTCCTGCCCTTCGATGAGGGCCAGGCCCTGATGGCCATCGAGGACACCACGGCCGACCCAACCAAGGCCCGCGCGGACCTGAATCTCAATCCGCGCCCGTTTAGAAAGACGGTCGAGTCCTACGCCGCACAGGTGTAAGGACCGCCGCACAGTCTGCAAGTCAGAAGAAGAGTCCACAGTTATGTCTTTGAAATACGAACGCCGCCTCCTTGCTCATCTCAAGCACGAGCAGTACACACCCGCGAACGTCCAAACGCTCGCGGCCGACCTCGGCATCGCCGAGGAAGAACACGCGGCCTTCGACGCCGCGATCACCGACCTTGTCGCCCGCAACCTCCTCAAGAAGGACGGCTCCGGCAACGTCGGCCTCCCCGCCATGCCCGATGAGGTCATCGGCACCTTCCGCAAGAACCCGCGCGGCTTCGGATTTGTTATTCCCAAGGTCTCCTTCCGCGAAGGCGACATCTTCATTCCGCCGGACTCCGTCGCCGACGGGCTGACTGGCGACACCGTCCGCGTCCGCGTCATCCGCGGCATGCGCAACGGCGAGCGTGATATCACCGGCAACATCCTCGAAGTCGTGGAGCGCAAGCGAGCCGGGTTCACCGGCGAACTCAAGAAGCGCGGCGGCCTCTGGATCGTCCTCCCCGATGGCAAGGAACTCACCCAGCCCATCGTCGTGAAGGATCCGACTGTCAAAAACGCAAACGAGGGCGACAAGGTCGTCATCGAGATCACCACATATCCGCAGGGCAACGAACTCGGCGAGGGCGTCATCACCAAGGTCCTCGGCGAGGCGGGGCTGCCGGATGTCGAGACCCAGGCCGTCATCGCGGCCTTTGCGCTTCCCGGCGAGTTCTCCAAGGAGTGCGTCGATCAGGCCCGCGCCGCCGCGGCCCAGTACGAGATCGACCTTGCCGAAGGCGACGCCAACGGCTGGGGCGATCGCATGGACATGCGTGATGACTTCATCATCACCATCGACCCCAACGATTCCAAGGACTTCGACGATGCCATCTCGATCCACCTTGATCCCGATGGCAGTTGGCGCCTCGGCGTCCACATCGCCGACGTCGCCCACTTCATTCCTCCCGGAACGCCGCTGGACATCGAGGCCCGCGAGCGTGGCAACAGTTGCTACCTGCCCCGGCTCGTCATCCCGATGCTCCCCGAGGTGCTCTCCAACGGCATCTGCTCGCTGAGCGAGGCCACGCCGCGCTTCTGCAAGAGCGCGTTCATGCACTACAGCCCCGAAGGCCGCATCATCTCCGAGCGCGTCGCGCAGACGCTCATAAAATCCGCCAAGCGACTGACGTATCTTGAGGCCCAAGCGCTGATCGACGGCGAACTCCGCGAGGCCCGCAAGCACGCCAAGACCGAGCCGAAGTACACCGACCAGCTCATCAAGACGCTGCGCCAGATGGACACGCTCGCCAAGGCCATCCGCGCCCGCCGCCGCAAGCAGGGCATGATCCACCTCGAACTCCCCGAGGTGAACCTGATCTTCGACGATGCCGGCCACGTCGTTGATGCCGAGCCCGAAGACAACGCCTTCACGCACACACTCATCGAGATGTTCATGGTCGAGGCCAACGAGGTGCTCGCCCGGCTGTTCCGCGACATGGATGTCCCGCTGCTCCGCCGCGTCCACCCGGAGCCGCCCCCCGGCGATGTGCAGGACCTCCGCCAGACCGCCAAGGTCGCGGGTTTCAACATTCCCAAGAACCCGACGCGACAGGAGTTGCAAGCACTCCTCGACTCAACCGCTGGAACTCCCGCGGCCCGCGCCGTCCACTTCGCCGTCCTCCGCACGCTCACCAAGGCCGAGTATTCCCCCGCGCTCATCGGCCACTTCGCCCTCGCCAGCGAGGCCTATGCGCACTTCACCAGTCCCATCCGGCGCTACGCCGATCTCACCGTCCACCGCGCACTCGCGGCGTATCTGGCGAAGACCGACAACGGCAACAAGCCGCCGAAGGGCGAAGGCGACCGCAAGCGTCTGGGCCGCACGCTGCTGGAAATGGGCCCCAAACGCGGCGTGATCGATCAGGACGAACTCGTCGAGATCGGCCGCGCCGTCACCGACACCGAGAAGCGCGCCGAAGGCGCGGAGCAATCGCTCCGCCAGTTCCTCGTCCTGCAACTCCTCACCAACCACCTCGGCGAGTCCTTCCCCGGCCTCGTTACAGGCGTGACCAGTGCAGGCGTCTTCATCCAGATCGAGAAGTACCTCGCCGAAGGCATGATCAAGGCAGCCGATCTTCCCAGCGGTGGCGGGCAAGGCGGCGGGCGCTGGTTCGTCGATCAGCGCACCGGCGCTCTCATCAATCAGGGTTCCGGCCGCTCCTACAGCATCGGCGACCGCGTCACCATCACCATCGCCAACATCGATCTCGCGGCGCGAAGAATGGACCTGGTCATCACCGACCCGCGTTCTCGCGAACAGAGCAAGATCAAACGCCCCGTCGAAGCGGGCAAGGGCAAATCGAATCGCGACTTCGCCGGGCTCTCCGAAGATTCCTATGCCCCCAAGCCCGCAATGACCGGCGTCGACCGCCGCGCCAAGCGTTCCAAGTCCCGCGACATGGCCAAGACCGATCACCGCCGCGGCCCGAAGGGTGGTGGCGGTCCGGGTGGTGGTGGTGGTGGTGGCCCGCAAAAAGGCGGCCGCGGCAAGAAACGCCGGTAATCACCGCTGAGTCGATCGGCTGCTCGCCTCCTCCCCCGCCCTGGCGGGGGAGGTGTCCGAGCAAAGCGAGGACGGAGGGGGCAGGGGGATGTGCCGCGGCAGCTCGCGCGGTATTCTGTTGTTATGCCCATCCACATCCTCGCCGCCACGCTCCTCCTCCTCGCCTGCACACTCACCGGCTGCTCATCCATCGGCACGCCGCGCGCAACGCCCGATGCCCCGATCATCTCGATGCAGACGAGCGCAGGCGAAATCGTCCTGCAACTCGATCGCGCCAAAGCCCCTATCACCGTGGACAACTTCCTGGCCCACGCCGCACGCGGCGACTACGACGGCACCATCTTCCACCGCGTCATCAAGACCTTCGTCATCCAAGGCGGCGGCTTCACGCCCGACCTGAAAGACCGCGGCAAGCAGGCAGAGCTCGACGGCCACAAGGACGCCACGATCGTCAACGAGTGGCAAAACGGCCTGAAGAACATCCGCGGCACGATCGCGATGGCCCGCGATTCCGCCCCCGATACTGCTACGCGCGAGTTCTACATCAACGTGATGGACAACCCCAAACTCGACACGCCACGCGAGACCACCGGCAAGGCCGGCTACGCCGTCTTCGGGCGAGTCGTGAAAGGCATGGACGTCGTCGATCGCATCCGCGATGGCGCGACGATGGCGCGGCCGGATGTGATCGTGGATGGCGAGGGAATGAAGGATGTGCCGATGCAGCCGGTGGTCATTACGCGCGTAGCGCCAAAGTAATAGTCGGCGCCACTGCCGCGGAATGTTCGGAGCAAACTCGCTCACCCCGCCGCAACCAGCGACTCTTCGCGCTGCATCGCCGAGACGACCACTTCTGGCTTGTGCACGGGCGGCGCGCTCGCCGCGAGTTCAAGGATTTCCATCGCCGCCGTCTCGGCCGCATCCGCTCGCCCCAATCCCGCGCTGCGATCGCGCATCCGCGCCAGTCCCGGCTCATCACCCAGCAGTCGCGCCGCGAGCGCGCCCGCGACTCGCGGATCGCGCTCCAGCACCGCCGCCCCAGCGCTCACCAGCCGATCCGCGTTCCGCTCTTCCTGCCCGGGAATAGGCCGGATGAGCACCATCGGCAGGCCGAGGGCCGTCGCTTCCGAAGTCGTCAGCCCTCCCGGCTTGCCGATCATGATGTCCGCCGCGCTCATCAGCAGCGGCATCTGCTCGCTGAAACCCAGCACCGTGCACGAGGGCTTCAGAGGCGCATTTGCATCGGGCTCGCACGCCAGCGGGTCCAGCACGGCACGGATCGCCGCGTTGTGCCCGCACACCGCGACGACATGGACTGCCTGATTCCCGGCGCGATGCTCAAGCAGCGCACGCACGGTTTCTTCCATTCCCCCAAGCCCGAGTCCGCCTCCGCTCACCAGCGCGATTCTGCGATCCTGCGGCAGCCCAAGCATCGCCCGCGCTTCGCCGCGCGGCCCGATCTTTCTGAATCGCCGATCAATCGGTATGCCCGTCACCCGCACACGCTCGGAACGGATGCCGTTGGCGATGGCCGTGGTTCGTGCGCTCTCGCTGGCCACCAGCAACAGGTCCGCGTGCGGCGCGAGCCACACGCCGTGCGGATGCTGATCCGTCACGCTAATCACCAGCGGCGCGCCCAGCCGCCCGCTCCGGCGCATCGCCGAGAGAACGCGTCCGCACAGAAAGTGCGTGCAGACGACCACATCCGCGCTCGCCACCAGCGGGTCTGTTCCCAGGCGGCGCATCGCGTATCGCTCCAGCGTGCTTCCGAGTCCACCGCGTTGCGGCCGATCCGTCGTCGTGTACATCCACCCCGCCAGCGCGGGAACCCGCGAGATCGCCGAGAGATACGCGTCCCGATACCCGCGCACGAACCAGTTCGGCGCCAGCGAGAGCGCATCGATGATCGAAACCTTCGCATCCGGCCGCAGCACGCGCAAGCCATCCGCCAGTGCGTGCGCCGCGCGCCCGTGCCCATGCCCGACCGCCGCGGAGCAGATCGCGATTCTGAGCTTGCCATCGCGTCGGCTCACGTCATCACCCCGATGTTCTCAAGCCCATCCAGATCCAGCGGCACTTCCTCGGTCGTCGCCGCGGCAACTTCGATTCCATTGGCCGCCAGCCACGCCGCGGCGTCGATCAGTTCCAGCCGACCGTCGGCATGCTCGACGACCGCGCTGCTCCGCTCGATCCAGTCCCCGCAGTTCACATACACCGGCCCATCGGTGCGCACCGCGGACTGGTGTACATGCCCGCACACCACGCCATCCAAACCACGTCGCGATGCTTCCGCCAGCAGCGCGGTTTCGTAGTTTGACATGAATGTGCAGGCGTGCTTCACTTTCATCTTGATCGCCGTCGCGAACGACCAGTGCGGCAGACCGACCAGCCGGCGGCAGAAGTTCACGCCCCGGTTGATCGCCAGCAGATGGTCATACGCCCACGTACCCAGCAGCGAGAGCAGCTTGGAGTTCTTCACGACCAGGTCGTATTCATCCCCGTGCGTGATCAGCAGCGAGCGTCCATCCGCCGTGCGATGCACGGCCTGCAGCGCGATCCGCACGCCGCCCAGATCCAGCCCGGCATACTGCCGCAGCGCATCGTCGTGATTGCCGGGAATGTAGACGACGTGCGTTCCCCGCTTGGCGTGCTTGAGGATCCGGCGAACGACCTGATTGTGAGCCGTCGGCCAATGCCAGCGCTGACGGAGCGCCCACAGATCGATGATGTCGCCAACCAGGTAGAGCCGCTCGCAGCGGATGTGCTTGAGGAACGCCGAAAGTTCCTCGGCGCGCACGCCCCGAAACCCGAGATGGGTGTCGCTGAGGAAGACCGTTCGGTATGTCTGCGTCATGCCGCGTCTCCTTGCGAAAGTGGAAGGGAGGTGAGTGGAGCTTTGATTCTGTGATCCAGATCGGCGCACGTCTTGCGCAAGCGACAGGGCTTACAAAGGTCTCACATGGCCATGACGCGGCCTTTACATTCGACTGCTTCTGGACCCCCAACAGGGCTGTTTTCGGACCTCGGCGCGTACGCTCCGGCATGGCGACCATCCGTGTACGACCGGCCACTCCCGATGATGTCGGGCTCATCCTGCAACTCATCCGTGACCTCGCGGAATACGAGCGCGATCCGGCGGCGGCGGTGGCGACGCCGGAACTCGTCCTGGCGCATCTGTTCGGCGATTCGCTCGCCGGGCATCCTCACATCAACGGTGCGGAGAGGCGCGGGCCGGTGGCGGAGTGTCTGATCGGCGAGATCGACGGTGTGGCGCAGGGGTTCGCGGTCTGGTTTCACAACTACTCGACGTGGCTCGGCAAGCCGGGGCTGTATCTCGAAGACCTGTTCGTGCGCCCCGCCTCGCGCGGCAGCGGACTGGGTAAAGCGCTGCTGGTGGAACTGGCGAAGATCGCGCAGGCGCGCGGGTGCGGGCGGATGGAGTGGAGCGTGCTGGACTGGAACACGCCGGCGATTGAGTTCTACAAGGCGCTGGGGGCCAAGCCGATGGATGAGTGGACGGTGTACCGGATGGACGCCGCGGCGATCGCCGCGCTGGTGGGGAAGTAGCTCATGGCGATGCTGACAGAAGAGCAGGTCTACGCGCGGCTGGGCGAGGAGGGGTTCACGCGCCTCGTCCGCGCGTTCTATGCGCAGGTGCCGACCGATTCGGTGCTTGGGCCGATGTACGAGCGGTCGCTCGCGGGGCGATCCGGGGATATGGCCGACGCCGAGACGAGACTGCGCGACTTTCTCATCGGGCGCTTCGGCGGACCGATGCGGTATGTGGAGCAGCACGGGCATCCGCGGCTGCGGCAGAGGCACGTGCGTTTCGTGATTGACGTGAGCGGTGCGGAGCGATGGATCGAGCTGATGGAACGGGCGATGGGGGAGACGGGGCTGGATGAGGATGTGCGGGAGACGCTGCGGCCGTACTTCCGAGCAACCGCGCTGCACATGGTGAACCGGGAGTAAAGCGGCGCGGTAGGATTCGCCATGAATCTCTCTGACTTGCAGCAATACATGGCGGACCAGCGCATCGGCGGATGGCTGGTGTGGGACTTTCGTGGGTCGAACAACGTGCTGGCGCGGCTGTTGCCGCTGCCGCAGGGGCATCCGACGGGGCGGCGGTTCACGACGCGGCGGGCCGCGCTGTGGATTCCGGCGAAGGGCGAGCCCGTGTTGCTGGCGCACGGGATCGATCGCGGGTCGTTCGAGACGCACGGGTGCAAGCTGCTCAGCGGCGAGACGGTGAAGATCGATGGGTATCTGACATGGGGCGAGTTGTGGCAGTGGGTGTACGGGCGCGTGGGGGAAAGCGGCGGGCGGGTGGCGATGGAGTACGCGCCGGGCGGCGCGCTGCCGGTGGTGAGCGTGGTGGATGCGGGGACGGTGGAGATGGTGCGCTCGTGCGGGGCGGAGGTGGTGTCGAGCGCGAATCTGATCCAGGTGTGCATTGCGTGCTGGACGGCGAGCGCGCTGGAGAGCCATGAGTGGGCATCGCGCGAGGTGGGGCGGATCAAGGATGAGGGCTTTGCGTTCATGCGATCACGGCTCGCGGCGGGGACGAAGGTGACCGAGCGCGATGTGCAACTGCAGATCCTCGAGCAGTTCAAGAAGGCGGGATTGGAGACGCCGGATGGGCCGATCGTGGGTGTCAACGAGCATGGCGCGGACCCGCACTTTGAAGTCTCGCCGACGGACTCGGCGGAGATCAAGAAGGGGGATTGGATTCTGGTTGACCTGTGGGCGCGGCGGCCGGGGGACCAGCATGTGTTCAGCGATATCTGCTGGGTGGCGTACGCCGCGCCGACGCCGGGCGCGAGTGTGCCGGAGCGGCAGCGGAAGGTGTTCGAGACGGTGAAGTCGGCACAGAGCGCGGCGGTGAAGCTGGCGCAGCAGCGGTTTGCGGCGAAGCAGAGCGTGCAGGGATGGGAACTCGATGACGCGGCGATGGGCGTGATTCGCGGTGCGGGGCTGGGGAAGTTCATCAAGCATCGCACCGGCCACTCGCTCAGCGCGGGGCCGATGGTGCATGGGGCGGGCGTGAACATCGACAATCTGGAGACGCACGACACGCGGGAGGTGCTGCCGGGGGTCGGGTTCACGGTGGAGCCGGGGGTGTATGTCGCCGAGGGGGAACTGGGAGGCGGGAAGGGGTTCGGCGTGCGGCTGGAGATCAACGTGTATGCGGACCCGGTGAAGGGACCTCGTGTGACGAGTGGGGTGCAGGAGGAAGTCGTGATTGTCTGAAGAAGATTGAAACACGGAGACCACGGGGCACACGGAGGTGTCACGGAGGGGGAGCGGGAGAGAGGCAGGATTGAGGTGTGCTGGAGCAGGAAGAACTGACGGGAAAGATCATCGAGTGCGTGATCAAGGTGCATCGAAAGCTGGGGCCGGGGCTGCTGGAGTCGGTGTATGAAGTCTGTCTGGCGTACGAACTCACGAAAGCGGGGCTGAGCATTGTGCGACAGAAAGACATTCCGATCAAGTACGATGATGTGGAACTCGAGTCCGGCTTTCGTGCCGATCTGATTGTGGAGAATGCCGTGATCGTCGAACTCAAGTCGATCGACAAGTTTGCGCCTGTTCACGAAGCTCAGCTGCTGACGTACATGCGATTGTCTGGCCTTCGCGTGGGTCTGCTCTTTAACTTCAATCAGACCCGAGTGACTGACAACATGCTCCGGCGGGTAGTCTGACACCTCGGCAACTCGCCTTCCTCTTTCCGTGATTCCTCCGTGTTCCCTGTGGTCTCCGTGTTTCATTC
>JBGANP010000109.1:0-11064 GCA_044222255.1 Phycisphaerales bacterium | reverse complement strand
GGGAAAGTGGCGGGCAGGGGTGCTCATTGGCATCCATGTCATCATGGCGATCCACATCGCCCAGTGGCTGCTCACGGGATTGACGGTCTCGCCGGTTGAGCCCAGCGAGAGCATGTACACGCTCCGCGACGGGATTGTCAACGCGGGGTTCGTGTTCTTTCTCCTGGCGATTCTGTCCACGCTCATCTTCGGGCGGTTCTTCTGCGGGTGGGGCTGCCACATCGTGGCCGTGCAGGATCTTTGCGCGTGGATCATGATGCGGGTCGGCGTGAAGCCCAAGCCCTTCCGTGCGCGGCTGCTCATGCTCGTGCCGGTCGGGCTGGCGATCTACATGTTCGCTTGGCCGGTGCTTGCACGAAAAGTGGTGGCGCCCCTGCTCGCGGATCCGCAGGGACGGATGCCCAAGTGGTTCGGGCAGGTCGGGCCGCTTCCGGGTGTGCGGACCGAGTTCCTCGTTCAGGACTTCTGGGCCACGTTCGCGGCGTGGTACGTGGCGATCCCGTTCATCTTCGTGTGTGGCGTGGCGACGGTCTACTTCCTGGGCGCGAAAGCGTTTTGCACCTACGGCTGCCCGTACGGCGGCATTTTCGGTCCTGTCGATCTACTCGCGCCGGGACGCATCCGCGTCACCGATTCCTGCGAGCACTGCGGCCACTGCACCGCAGTCTGCACCTCCAACGTCCGTGTTCATGAGGAGGTCCGCGACTTCGGCATGGTCGTTGATCCCGGTTGCATGAAGTGCATGGACTGCGTGAGCGTCTGTCCAAACGATGCGCTCTACCTCGGCGTGGGAATGCCCGCGCTCTTCGCCAAGCCGCGTGAGGGCGCGAAGGAGACTGCCGCCAAGGCCAAAGCGCTCAAGCAGTCCCGCTTCGACCTGACTTGGCCCGAGGAGATCATCGTCGGGCTGCTCTTTATCGTGCTGTTCTGGTGCTATCGCGCGATGTTCAACCAGGTGCCGATGCTGATGGCCGTCGCGATGGCCGGGATCGGGGCGTGGGCGGCGTGGAAGACCTGGCGACTGCTGCGCGACCCAAACAGCCGAGTGCACGGATTCCAGCTCAGGCGTGCGGGAAAGCTGCGGCCGTGGGGCGCCGTGTTCACGCTCGCGACGGTGCTCTCGCTGGCGATGGCCGGCTGGAGCGGGTACGTCCGCTGGCATCTGCTCCGCGCCCAGTTGATCTATCAGCAGTTCGAGACCCCCGTGGACGTCGTGTTGCGTCCTGACTTCTCGCCCTCGACGGCCGATATCGCGCTCGCCCGCGCCGGGCTGGAGCACTATCGCAAGGGATCTCCTCCTGCGAAGGATGGCTCCGGCGGTGTCGCGGTCCTCTGGCCGCTTCGAGCCGATGAACTCGTGAACGTTGCCTACTTGCACCTGGTCGTCGGCGAAGAGGATGAGGCCGAAGCGACACTCCGAGAGATCATCCGGGTCGGGCATCCCAAGGATGCGCTGGTCTTCCAACTCGCGCAGATCATGACGGCCCGTGCCCAGCGCGAGGCCCAGCGGCTCGCGATTCTCGGTGCAAACGAGGCCGACACGAAGCGGATCATGGATGCCTCCGAGGCGGGCGTGGTCGCGATGTATAAGGATGCGCTGACCCGCCACGACGATCTCTTCGGCGTGCGCGATCAGTTGCTCCGTCGCCGGGCCTCGGGCGGGGACAAGGTCGGCGCGCTGGTCGAGTGGTCGGCCGCGCTGGACAGGCATCCGCACAACATTGATGGACTTCTCGCGGCCGCGAAGTTCTTTGCCGATGGCGGCGATATCTCCGCCGCCAAGGCCGCGCTTGAGCGTGCCCTCGCGCAGCACAAGCCCAAGCCGGAGCAGATTCTCTTCGCCGGGCAGATCGCGGCGGGCACTGGCGATCGGAAGCAGGCGAGCCAGCTTGCGCTCCGAGCGGCCAAGGAAGGTCTGAAACTCCCGGCCCCTCGCATCTCCTCCGCGCAGCTGCTCATCGCAGTGGGGGAATCGGAGAACGCGGTCTCGATGCTGGATGAAGGGCTGGTGCTCGCACGGGCGAAACCTCCGCAGGACGGCTCCACCGGGGCCATCCTCGGCGCGGGCTTCGCGTACTTCCGCATGAGCAAGCCCGAACGCGGCATGCCGCTGATCCGCGAGGCGATCGAGCGGGCGGGGAACAACGTCTGGGAGTTGATCCCGATCGGATCGGGCCTGCGCGATGCCGGGTCGCAGCTCCAAAACGCGGAGATGCTGACTGAGAGCGTGCGCGTCTTCGAGCGTGCCAGGGACGCTGCGCCTGAGATGGTCTCCGTGCGCAACGAGCTTGCTGTGGCGTATTACTTCGCCGGCAAGACCGAGCAGGCAGTGCAGGAGATCAAGAAGGCCGCGGAGATGGCACCGGGCAATCCACACCTGCCCGAGCAGGCATCTCGCATGCTCGAAGACTCCGGCCAGCACAACGAGGCGTCGCGCTGGCGGGCGATGGCACGTGAGCGAGCCGCGGCCGCCTCGCCGAAGAAGCCCTGACTCCCCCGATCCACTCGCCGAACGCTGGCAACGTCCAATAAAAACGGCCCTTCTTTGCGGCGGCAGGGGGCGACGATCTTCTCTCACGAACGCAACGTCCGCGAACCGATCGGTTCGGCTCACAGGCGCGATTCCGCGCCGTATCGCGGAGGTTTCTCACTATGGCAAAGTCACCCGACGAAAAGATCGAAACGCTGGAAAAGAAGCTGAACCTGTGGCGCGTGCTCGCCGTGCTTCTGGTTGTTCTGCTGGTCGTCGCGCAGCGTCGCACGCTTGGGTAACCGGCTGTGAACTCGGGCGATCGTCGCGTACGATCCGCCATGCCCCGATTCTGCAGCGCCGGACCTGTCAACATCGGCCACGGAAAGCCTCTCGCAATCATTGCGGGGCCCTGTGTGCTGGAGTCACTTGAACTTGGGCTCACCATCGGCCGCGCCGTGCGCGACCTATGTGCTGCGCGTGGGCTGACGTACATCTTCAAGGCCTCGTTCGACAAAGCGAATCGAACGAGCATCGACTCGCCGCGCGGCCCGGGGATCGAGCAGGGGCTCGCGTGGATGGCCGAGATCCGCGAGAAGCTCGGCGTTCCGCTGACCACCGATATCCATGATCCGCACCAGGCCGAGCCCGCGGCACGAGTGGTTGATCTCATTCAGATTCCGGCGTTTCTCTGCCGGCAGACGGATTTGCTCGTCGCGGCCGGCCGCGCGGCGGCGGCGTACGGGCGCGGCGTGAACGTGAAGAAGGGCCAGTTCTCCTCGCCCGAGGAGATGCGAGGACCGATCCACAAACTCGCGCAGGCCGGATGCACCAACGCGATGCTGACCGATCGAGGAACCTTCTTCGGCTACGGCCGCCTCGTGAACGACTTTCTCGGGCTCGCGGAGATGATGCAACTGGACCATGTTCCCGTCGGCGAGAACGGAGTGGGGGGGACGGTGCCGATCTGCCTGGATTGCACCCACTCCACCCAGCAGCCGGGACGTGGCGAGGGCGGTAAGGTGACGGGGGGACGTGCCGATCTCGCGCCGATGCTGGCACGGGCCGCGGCGGCCGCGGGCGTGCACGCGCTCTTTATGGAGTGCCACCCGGAGCCGAAGACCGCCCTCTCGGACGCGGCGACGATGATCCCGCTGCGCGAGATGGAAACAGTGCTGCGGGATGTCGCGGCGATTCATGCAGCGATTCGTGGTTGATCTTGCTCGCGATCAACGTGCGAGCGGATTGCGTGGACGAGCGGGATGCAGCAATGACGCAATCTCCTGCGATATCGCGACATCGCAAAAACAAACAAGCCCGCCAAGTAGCGGGCTTGCGTGAATGCTCGAGAATCGAAGAGCGGATCAGTTGTTGATGAGCCACGACGGACGCGGCGTCTTCGGGTCGGTGGGGTTAATGCTGATCTTGCTGCCCTGGATCACGACCTTGCCCTCGCCAACCGAGAACAGAGTGTGGTCGCGGCCCATCTGGACCAGGAAGCCCGGGCGGAACTGCGTGCCGCGCTGACGGACAATGATCGAACCCTTGCCGGCGACTTCGCCGCCGTAGAGCTTGAAACCGAGGTACTTCGGATTGGAGTCGCGACCGTTCTGGGTCGAACCCTGTCCCTTTTTATGTGCCATGACGTGGCCTCGCGTTCAGTGAAGGAAAAATCGGTGCCCGGGGAATACCCCAATGGGTTTCCTGGTGGGTCAGGATGCTATGCAGTGATCAACGCATGATCCAGCTTCGCGTTCCGACCGGGTACGCCTCGCTGGAGGGAGTGGCGAGGTCGCCGGGGGTCTGGAACTCGAGCCGCAGGGTCTTGCGGAGGACAAACTTGGATTTGCCGTCGGGGGCGGTGATGGTCTTGGTCTCGCCGCTGAAGCCGGCGGCGTAGACGGTCAGTTGGGCCGGGCTGAAGCCGTCCACCGGCCAGATTGCGAGCCCGTCCTTGGCGTTCTCAGCACCCTGAAGGAACTCCCCGATGATCCCGATCTGATCCTGAATGAAGGGATTCTGCGTGCTTGCCAGCAGCTGCTGGGTGACGAAAAGGGGGACATCGCGGCCGGAGCGATAGACGCGGCCCTCGCCATCAGAAAGCTCGAAAGACGGGGCAAAGAGCATGTCTTGGCCGCTGTTGTTGACGGCCTTGAACGTCAGGTACAGGTATTTCCGGGGGCCGACATTGGGAACGTCGATGGTCACGAGCCGGAGCTCGCCGGAATCGACCTGAAGCTCCCAGCGGCGGGGGACGGCGTCCGGCTCGGGTGCGAAGCCGATGAGGGGGGCCGCGATGGCGACAGCGAGCAGGCCCATGGCGGCGGTGCTGAGCAGGGTCTGCCAAGATCGGGAGCGGGTTGAGCGTTTGGTCATGGAATGGTCCTTCGGTCGATCGGGTCGTCCGCGTGGGGACGAGGGTAGAGGAGTCTACTGTCTATCGCTCCGTTTGGGAAGTCCACGGGTTGCAGTGGGATTCCGGCAATCCGAGTCTCCGAGCGACTCGTGACCGGCCAGATGAAGATTCGATGACCACGACCTCCGCCCATACCGGCCTTGGCACAAGCCCTGGAGGGGAGGGTGTTCGCATCATTCAGGTGCCTCCGGAACTTCGGCTGAGCGCGGCATCGCGGCTGATCGGTGAACAGGCGGGCGATCCGCTGCTTGCTGGGGAGCGATTTCTGGAATCCGCGGCGCAGCTGCGGGTGGATCTGGACCTGATGTGGTGTACGACCGAGGAGCGGGCCACGGGAATTGGGGCGGTGGGAATGGGTGTGAGTGGGGGAGTGGTGCAGGTGCGACAGGTGGTGCTGGGCGTTGTGGGGTCTGGGCGGACGGCGATGCTGTTTGTGTCCGGCACGGATCGGCGCGCTGGGAAGTGGACGGGCGCGGCCAAAATGCGGCTGCTCGGAGGTGGCGCGCCGCTGGCGGAAGCGAAGCGGGAACGCATCGCGCTGATTCGTCACGCGTGCGAGAAGCTGATGGCGCCGGGCGCGGATGGGAAGCCGCGCGCCGTGCTGGCGCAGTCGCTGCTCGAGCAGCGCGAGACCGATGCGGGCGAAGCGCTCATGAGCGCAGGGTTTCAGCGATTGGGCGAGTTGGTATACATGCGTCGGCCGATGCCCAAATCCGGGCCGGGGCGTGCGCTGGAACAGGCGGGGAATCCGGCATGGCCCGATGGGCTGAGCGTTCGATCGATCCAGGAACTCGAGAGCGAAGGGCACACACGATCGCGGATCGATGCGTGGCTTGGCGAGGCGCTGGATCGCTCGTACATCGACACGCAGGATTGCCCCGAGCTCTGCGGTATGCGTGCGATGGAGGATGTGCTGGAATCGCACCGGTGCGTCGGCGTCTTTGATCCATCGCTCTGGTGGCTCGTCTTTGATCGCGAGCATCGCGCGATGGCGTGTCTGCTGCTCTCGGCGTGTCCGGAGCAGGATTCGGTCGAACTGGTGTATCTGGGGCTTGCCCCCGAAGTGCGAGGGAAGGGGTTGGGTTCCATGCTGCTCTCGTTCGGGTTGCGCCGGTTGTATGACGGTCCGCTGGCGGCAGTGCCGGCAGCTGGGCGGATACGCATCGCCGGAACAGGGGGCGTAACCTGCGCCGTGGATTCCCGGAACGTCTCTGCGGTGAAGCTGTACCGGCGTGCCGGGTTCGAGAAGTTCGGGGTGCGCGTTCCGTACGTCCGGTCGCTGCGTCAGTCGGAACGCTGAATTCTCTGGAATTCATGATGTGAGAGCCACCTTTCCACAAGGTTGTCCACACGGCGTTCGCACGGCGGGCGGAGACCGTGGGAAAGTTTTTTTCCGATCGCCAACTCCCTGCTCTTTCCGCACCTGCGCGATGTGGAAGGTGACGTGAAGGTAAAGAATGTGTTGAGTTGCGTCGGCTGATGCGGTACATTTCGCCCCCGGTCATGGAGAGACCGACGGACCAACCCGGTGTACGCGTTTCCCCGCGACGTCTTCTGTTTTCGCGGCAGGTTCGGGACTGAATCCCGACAGATGCAGCCGGTTTGGGACGATGGCGAACGGACTCATGGTTCGGAGCAAATGGTTGCTCCGGACGCTTCCTGCACGCTTCGATTCGTCACTTGCTCCGTTGGGAGTTCGACAAATCGACTTACACCCGGAAAGGTGTGACCTGTGGAGACACGTCACGCTTCTGAGTTGTCGTCCGCGCTCGGGCGACCTGGTTCCTCCCATGCAACACCTAACACAAACGTCGATCAGAACGTTCGCGATCGTGCAACCCCCCGCGCCGTCGCCAGCTCCCGCGCTGCCGTGGTGCCGGTGATCGAGCCCGCTCGCCGCGCCACCCCGCAGCTTGCCACCCGGATGGAGCGCCCAACGCTCGCCGACGCGGCCCAGCGCGTGGCGGCCAAGGTTCGCACCTCCATCGGCGACGAACGCTTCGAGGGCTCCTTCGCCAACAAGGCGGTCTTCCGCGTCGAGAACGGCGCCTTGGAAGTCGCCGCTCCCAACAAGATTCTGTCCGGGCTGCTGGAGCGTCGCTTTGGCGAGCTGCTCCGGCAGGTGGTCGCCAGCGAGATCGGGGATTGCCCCGTGCGATTCGTCGTCGCAGGCGACCTCTTCGGTCCGCTCTCATTCCCCGGCGTCCGCCCCGAGCCGGAGACAGGCGAGCCCGCGGTTTCCAAGGCAGCGGTCGCACCGCGCAAGGCCGCGCCGCGTTCCACTGGTGGTGAGCGGTATCGCATCGACACCTTCATCGTCGGCGATTCCAATCGGCTGGCGCACAACGCCGCGCTGCAACTCGCCGAGGGTGAGAAGGACTCGGGCGCGTTTGGCCCGCTCTTCATCCACGGGCCGTGCGGGGTCGGCAAGACGCACCTGCTCAACGCCGTCGCGCAGCGGTTCAAGGAGAACCACCCCGGCGCGGTCGTCCGCGTCACCGGCGGCGAGGCGTTCATGAACGAGTACGTTGCCGGCGTTCGCGCCGGGGATGTCGAGAAGTTCCGCCGCGCCTTCCGCCGCGTCGATCTGCTCTGCATCGACGATGTCCACTTCCTTTCCAATAAGCAGTCCACGCAGGGAGAACTGCTACACACGCTTGATGAACTCGAACGCGCCGGTGCCCGCATCGTGCTCGTCTCTGACGAGCACCCGCGGCAGATCCGCCAGTTTTCCGCCGCGCTTGTGTCGCGGTTCATGGCGGGCATGGTCGCGGGGATTCAGGCGCCCGACGCCGCGCTCCGCGAGAAGTGCATCCGCATGTTCGCCAAGCAGCGCGGCCTGACTCTCGAGCCTGCGGCCGTTGACACGCTGGTGCAGCGCACGGGCCAGCTTCCGGGCCAGGAACCCGCGACGATCCGCGACATTGAGGGGCTCATCACCCGCATTGACGCGCTGCACCGGCTGGTGCCGGACTACGCCGATCAGGCCAAGGGCGCTGGGCAGAACGTCGGCGTGCTGCTCGTTGAGCGTGCCCTCGGCCACGCCGGCGGCAGCACCGTGATCGATCCCGGCGCACCGATCCGCGCATCGCGCCCGGTGCGTATCGACGCCGTGATTTCCCATACCTGTGCCGCGCTCGCGGTGGACACCACCGATTTGGCGGGCAAGACCCGCCATCCCCGCGTTGTGATGGCCCGCGCCATCATCACGCACTTGGCCCGGCAGCTCACGACGCTCTCGTATCCCGAGATCGCCCGTGCGATCGGCCGCCCGAATCACTCGACGGTGATCACGGCGTTCCAGCGATTTGCCAAGCAACTTGAAGTGGATGGCCCCGTGGAAGCGCCCGGCGCTCCCGAGGCCCGCACGCTGACGGTGCTTGTGCGGCAGATCGCGGCGGCGGCACAGGCCGGGCGGCGGTGAGTTTCTGGTGGCACGGGCGATCCGGCCCGTGCCACGGTGAGGGCGACGATGACCTATCTCTGGCTTGCGCTCGCCGTCGTTTTTGAAGTCGGCTGGGCGATCTCGATGAAACTCTCCGACGGCTTCGGTCGCCTCGGATACACCATCGCCACCGTCGTCATGTACCTGCTCAGCGTCGTCTTTCTCGCGATGGCCACCAAGAAGATGGACATAGGCACGGGGTACGCCATCTGGGCCGGCTGCGGCGTCGCCATGATCGCGATCATCGGCATGATCTACTTCAAGGAGCCGGTTACGGCCCTGAAGCTCATCTCGCTCGGGCTCGTGCTGACGGGCATTGTCGGGCTGAACATCGCCACCGGCGGGCACTGATTTCGCCGTTGCGATTCCGACCTCCTCAAAGTAGACTGCCCCGACCACGCGAGGGCTTTCTCATGGCTTCATGCGGTTTCTGCAAGTCGATGATCCTCTTCGGAGGCGTCAGCGAGGGCGCGACGCGGTATTGCAACCAGCGTTGCCAGACCAGCGCAATGCTCGCCCGCGCCGCAGGCACGATCCCGCCCGAGTTGCTAGCGCAGGCCGTGGAGGATGTCTACACCGGAACTTGTCCCAGCTGCGGCGGACACGGTCCTGTGGATGTGCACACTTCGTATTTCGTCTGGTCCGCCCTCGTAATGACTGGTTGGAAGAACACCCCGGCGGTCACCTGCCGCGCGTGCGCCAGAAAGCGGCAGATGGGCGCGGCGCTGGGCTCAGCAGTGGTCGGGTGGTGGGGTTTTCCGTGGGGGCTGGTGATGACGCCGGTGCAGGTGGGTCGGAACATCGCCGCAATGACCACGGGCAACGGCAGCACTGGTCCATCGCCGGACTTGGAAAAAATGGTTCGCATGCAGATAGGTGCGCGTCTGATCGCCGCCGAGCACGAGGGAATGGCGGCCACGGCTGACGTTCAAGCCCAGCCCGGAGCGGCCCCGCCGACCTCCCCGCCGCGCCGATAGATTGGTCTCAGCCCCGAATCGGGAGGTTTGCTGCACTGGGCGCCCCTCGCGGCCGATAACTGGGTATCCGCCGGGCCTTGGCCGCGCGGCCTCCCCATGAACCACAACGAGATCCCGCTTTCCCGCCCCGACATCACCGAGCTTGAGATCGAGCTGGTCACGCAATCGCTCCGATCCGGACGACTCTCGATCGGCCCGATGGTCGAGCAGTTCGAGAAGCTCGTGGCCGCGCGCTGCGACCGCCACTATGGCGTCGCCGTGAACTCGGGCACGTCTGGGCTCCATCTGGCGATGCTCGCTCTGGGCATCCGAGAGGGCGACGAGGTCGTCACCACGCCGTTTTCGTTTGTCGCCAGCTCCAACTGCATTCTCTTCGCGGGCGCGAAGCCGGTGTTTGTGGACATCTGTCCGCGCACGCTGAATATGGACCCTGAGAAGCTCGCCGCGGCGATCACGCCGCGCACGCGGGCCATAGTCGGCGTCGAGTGCTTCGGAAATCCCGCGCACATGGCGGCGTACGAGGCCATCGCGCAGCGCCACGAGATCCCGCTCATCGAGGATTGCTGCGAAGCCCTCGGCTCCGCTCATGCGGGACGCAAGGCGGGGAACTTCGGGCGCGTCGGCGTCTTTGCTTTCTATCCCAATAAGCAGATCACCACCGGCGAGGGCGGCGTGATCGTCACCGACGACAAACGGCTCGCGGACCTCTGCCGCTCGATGCGCAACCAAGGCCGCGCCATTCCCACCGGCGACGGCTCCGGCGGCACACCCTGGCTCAATCACGAGCGATTGGGTTACAACTTCCGCATGGCGGAAATGAACGCCGCGCTCGGCGTCGCGCAGATGCGACGGCTCGACGAGATCATCCAGAAGCGCCAGCGCGTCGCCGGCATGTACATGGCGCGGCTGATGGACAGCCACGACATCGTGCTCCCGACCGTCTCCGAGCTCACGCATATGAGCTGGTTCGTCTTCGTCATCCGCCTCGCGAACACCTACACGCGCGAGGAGCGAGATCGCGTGATCGCGGGCCTGATGCGCCACGACATCGGCGCCAAGGACTACTTCCCCTGCATCCATCTCCAGCCGTTCTATCGCGAGAAGTTCGGATACTCGCCCGGCGACTTCCCGATCTCCGAGAGTGTCAGCACCCGCACCATCGCTCTGCCGTTCTACAACGACATGAGCGAGAAGGATGTGGATCATGTCGTGCGAACGCTCAAGCAGATGCTGGACCGCGAGAACATCCGCCGCGGGTGAACGTCGTCAAACGCGCGCACACGCTCGGGATGAGCGAGTCTTCGAGCGAATCCCGTGGATACACATGTTCCCAGACATGAAATGCCACCCTGCCCGCTTCCGGTACACTCCCCTCCGGAGGCCCCCATGTTCCACGCCCGCGCCATCCTGCTCGCCCTGACCCTCGCCGCGTTCCTCGCTCTCGGCGGCTGCGAAAAATCCAAAGTCACCGTAGAGAACTTCGACAAGCTCAAGGTCGGAATGTCCATGCCGGAAGTCACGGCCTTGCTGGGTTCCAAGTACGACGATGACACCCCTCCCGCCGGATACGGCATCTCGGGCGGGGGAGTCGCCGGTGCGACGGCCGCTCCTGAGAACATCTACGTCTTCAAGTCCAAGGACATGAAGATCATCGTGACGGTCAAGGCGGGCAAAGTGGTGTACAAGACCAAGGTCGATCTCTGACCGGGCTACGCTGAGCCGGATTCGGAAGGAAACTGTTCGGATTGGCGGTCCA
>JBGANP010000108.1:0-11171 GCA_044222255.1 Phycisphaerales bacterium | reverse complement strand
TCCAATCACAACCGCCACGATCGCACATCCCCAGCGGCTCGCAGAACTCGCCCCACTCAGCCGCCTGCGGCTCCGGATCCACACCATCAGCACGATCGCGCCCACCAAGGTTCCCAGCGCAACCGGCGCGAGAAACTCCGTTTGCATTCTCCCGCCTCGCCCAAACACGCTGCGCTGAATCGCGTACAGCAGCAGCAGCAAACTGAAGCCCAGCCCCATACCGATGCCCACAAGCCCCGCCACAAACCACGCCAGCCGCGGCTCCGCCAGCCCCACCCTCAGCACCAGCTCCTGATTGCACTCCGGACACCGCGTCCCCGTCAGCGCCCGCAGGTTGTACCCGCACCCCGGGCACGCCTCATCGCGCTCGCGCAGATACGCAACCAGCATCCCGTTCCGTTCATCCGTTTCCGCCACGGCGCACCTCACACAAACATGTACGACACATACATCAGCAGTTGCCACACCGTCATCACCATCGTCGCCCCCACCGTCCACCGCAGCATCTGAATCCCAGAATCCCGCTCACATTCGCCTGGATCGCGTAGAACCCACCCGCGAATCCGATTCCCATGCTCCCGGCATACTTCCAATACCAGTAGAAGTTCGCCGCACCCGCCGTCGCATTGCTCACGCACATCAGCGTCGCGAAGATCCGAATCCACCGCCGCGTCCTCGGCCCAAGCACCGCCCGATCCGCGACCGCCAGCACCAGCTCCCGCGCACACTCTGGGCACCGCTCCCCGCTCAGCCCCCGCAGGTTGTACCCGCACCCCGGACACGCTTCATCGCGCTCCGCCAGATACAAGCGCAGCATCTCGTTGGCATCTGGCATCCCGTCGCGCTCCGCTCACATGATGTATCGAAGCCCATACGACAGCAGGAACACCACGAACACCGCCAGCAGCAGCCCCGCCGCCGCGTTCGTCGGAATCGCCCACGCCGGCCGCGCCCGCTTCCGCCGCACCACGCCCGCGCCGATGCACCACGCCGCGCCCAGCCCCGCCGTCAGCAGCGACGTGATCGCCCCCACGATGAACGCCCCCCGAAAGCCCACGATTCCCGTCCCGCCGAAGTTCTGGTCCAGCACCCACACCAGTTGCCACGCTCCATGGATCGCGAAGTAGAGCGTCGTCAGCACGATCCCGATCACCGCCACCAGGTCCCACCGCTTCGCCGGCGCTTCCTCTCGCACCGCCAGTTCAATCGCCGCGGCACACTCCGGACACTTGTCCCCCGCCGACCCGCGCAGGTTGTACCCGCACGCCGGACACGGCGCATCCGTCACCGCCAGATACACCCGCCGCATCTCCTGTTCCCATGCCGCCCGCTCATCCATCCTCTCAGCGTACCACACCCCCCACGCCCACCCCGTGCCCCGGTCTTGCCGCGCCGCGGCACGACCGGTCCGCTGCAACCCCACCTGGACACCCTCCATTTCGTCACCCGTTTCTAGGGACTTTGCGCGGGTTTGTGCGCCCAAACGAGCGCAGCTTTCAGGCCGCTTCGCGGAATTCTCAGATTTTTTCAAACCAGTTCCCACAAGCACTTGCGCGCGTTTTCCACAAAATCCTGCGCGGGTTTGGGCGCACAAACGCGCACTTCGACCCCTTCATGGAGGACCACTTTTTCCGCGGCCCTCATCCACGCCTTCTCCCGGGGGATTCCCATGTCGCCATACGCCAACGAACTCGCCACCGCCCGTCTCGGCGCCCTGCGCACCCTCATCGAGGCGCTCAACCAAGCCGAGACCCCCGACGAAAAACGCCGCTGCGCCGTCGCCATCTTCAACGCCCCCGACCCCTGCGAGCTCGACGATGCGATCCAACCTGACAACGACGAGAATGCCATTCGAAACGAGGATGAAGATGTCAAATCAGACGACGCCTCGGAGAACTCACACGACATCGATCACGATGCCGCCGCAGTCCCGGAGCCCATCCCCCAGTTCGCACCACCGACTGTCACCGCTCCAGGCGTTGGGCGATTCCAGTCTGCAGCAGCATCACCCGAGCTCCCTCCCCCGTTCGTCCCCGAGCAAGTGCCACGCTCCGCCTTCAACTCCGTCCGCCGCCCCTCCCCACTCGACCTCGTGCGCCCATCGCGCGCTCCCGCTCTTCATCTCCGCTCCATCGCCGGCACGGCGCACTCCCGCTCGCAAAATGACAAGAGTCCGGCCACGAGGCCGGACCCTTGCAATCAATCAGGAATCTCTGTTGCACTCAGTTGCGACGGCGGCGAGCCGCAACCAGTCCGCCCAGCCCAAGCATCGCGACCGCGCCCGGAGCCGGAACCCGATACTGGTTGTGGTTCTCAAGCGAGAACGCGCCCGTGTTGAAGCCCGGGTTGCCCCCACCGTTGAACAGCGGCGAAGCGGGAAGGGTCTCGTTGGAAAGGAACCCCGTGTCGGAGGTGTAGTACGCGAACCAGTCCACCGTGGAGGGCGAACCGATCACGGCCTCGGGAATCGCGATATTCTGCGCACCGTTGAAGACCAGGAAGTTCAGCGAGCCGCCGGGAACCAGCTCGAAGAGCACCGAGCCGAAGTTGCCGATCGCCAGGCCGAAGTCTGCCGTGCCGCCGCCGGAGCCGGGCAGGTAGGTGTTCATCCCCAGCGGATGATTCAGAGTCCCGTTCGCAGCGGGGCTGGAGACCGCGCGACGCCCGCCGTCGGACGTGTCGTTCATCTCAGAGTCCGCCACGCCGCCGTTGCGCGTGTCCAGCATGATCACGAACAGGTTGCTGCCCAGCGCGCCCGCCGTTGCATTGGTCGAAATGTTCAGGTTGCCGCCAGAGTTTCCGAACGAGATCGTCGCCGGACCCAGCACGCCGCCAAAGCCCGTGCCTCCGCCGTTCGTGTAGTTCTGGGTCGCCGGACCTGTCAACGACAGCGACAGCGCGCCCTGAACCGACGAGACACACATCACAGCAGCGGCCAAACCAGCCGCGCTCAACAACGAAAACGATTTCATAGCGATCTCTCTCCTCTATGCGCGCCTCTCGGCACGCCGCTTTGCCCCACTCCCGTAGTTCCAATCTACCCCCTGTTTAGATGGATCGCAAGACTGATTCTCATCTCAACCCCAAGAATTCCTAGTGCGACCTCCGAATCTGGATACACCCAGGCTCCACCACCCCGGGAATGGCCACTATTGGCCAATCACGACCTTCACCCTCGACAGCCCCACGCGGCACGCCCCCGCCAGTACCTTCTGCCCGCCGCCCCGCAGCCACCGATCAAGCTCAAACCGGGTCGAGGCATCCGGCACGCGCACCGTCAGCACTCCCTTGCTCACACCTTCGAGAGAGGTCTTCACGAGCAGGGCGGGCGGCACCGCCTTCGACCACGCTTCCGCACACCCGCTCGTCGCCCGCCGCAACTGCGCCGCCTCGCGTATCGCCCGGTCCATGTCCGGCGCAAGCGACGAATCGCGCGGCCCGCGCACCCGCGCTTCGCGCAGACGCTGCAGACCGGCCATCTCCGCCGGCGGTCCCTTTGTGCTCGCCCGTGCCATGGCCCACAGGATAGTGCCGCCCGGTCACCCCGCCCGATTGCGATACAACGTCGCATCCACGGCCCCGGCCATCGCATCGACATCCATCACGCGCCCGCCGTTTGCCCCCAGAAACGACGCGATTCCCCGCGCTGCCGCCGCCGGCTCGCGAATCAGCTCGTTGTAACTCACCTCGTGCACCCGCGCCCGCGGGCTGCTCGCCAGAAACCCCAGCACCCGCCCGATCTGCTGCTGATACACCGCGATGAGCTGCTCCGGCGCGATCGCACCGCCCTGTTTCCCCGACCGCGCCAGCATCACCGACTGCGATTTCACTACCTCGTGCGGCTCGCGCCGCATGAAGACAATGTCGTACCTTCGATCCAGCGGCAGGTCCAGCAGCAGCAAATGCACCATCTTGACAACCTTCCCCTCCGCCTCCGGCAGCCACGCCCGATCCGTCTTGATCTTCTTGGCCCGCTCGTACTCGTAGTACCCGCGCGGATTGTCCGCATCCGCCTTACGCAGCTCATCGGTCAGCGGCGGAATCCCGCCCGCCACCAGCATCTGCATCATGACGCTGGTGCCCGAACGCGGCAGACCCGAAACGATGGTGATTGGCTGGCTCATGACACCCTTGAATCGGCCCGCCGGGCCTCCGAAGTTATCACTCGATACGCCCCGCATGCTACTCTCTGCCCGACCATGTCCACCACGATCACGCTCAAAGGACTGACCAAGACGTTTCCCGGCAGCGCGCCGGGCGCGGGTGGTGTCCCCACCACCGCCGTCGACCACGTCGATCTCCGCATCGAGTCCGGAGAGCTCTTCTTCCTGCTCGGCCCCTCCGGCTGCGGCAAGACGACGATGCTCCGCATGATCGCGGGCTTCATCGAGCCCACCAGCGGCCAGATCCTCTTCGAACCCACCGGCCAGCCATCGCGCGACGTGACGTTCCTCCCGCCCAACAAACGCAACACCGGAATGGTGTTCCAGAGTTACGCGCTCTGGCCGCACATGACGGTGGCCCAGAACGTGGCGTTCGGCCTGAACATCCGAAAAGTCCCCGCGGCCGAGCGCGACCGCCGCGTCGCCGATGCGCTCAAGATGGTGCGGATGGAGCAGTACGGGCCCCGCAAACCGAACCAACTCTCGGGCGGCCAGCAGCAGCGCGTCGCGCTGGCTCGCGCGCTGGTCATCCGTCCGGATGTGCTGCTGCTCGACGAACCACTGAGCAATCTGGATGCGAAGCTGCGCCTGGAGTTGCGCTCAGAGATCCGGCGCATCTGCAAGGAAGCCGGCGTCAGCGGCGGGATCACAACGATCTACGTCACGCACGATCAGAAGGAAGCCCTCAGCATCGCGGATCGAGTGGCGATCGTGAACCAGGGGAAGATCGTGCAGATGGGCCCGCCCGCGGAGTTGTATCGCACGCCGCGTTCGAGGTTCGTGGCCGAGTTCCTGGGCGAAACCAACTTCGTGCCCGGACAACTCATCAGCCAGGAGCATGGCAAGGCTGTGGTGCAGACCGCGCTGGGCAAGCTCGTCTCCGCGACCGTCTCGCCGGATGTGCAGTCCGCGACGCGCGAAGTGATCTGCTCGATCCGTCCCGAAGCCCTGCGCGTCAACGCGCCCGATGGAACCAACACGATGCCGGGGGCGGTCGTCGAGTCGGTCTATCTCGGCGAGACGGCGCAGCTCGATGTGGAGGGGCCGGGAGGCGTGCGCCTGCGGGTGGCAGCGCTGAATCCAGGAACCGTGAGCCGCGCGAAGGAACGCGTCACGCTCGGGGTCTCGCCGGAGGATGTGGTTGTGCTGGCGAGATGAGTCGCGCGGCGGTTTGCCAGCGCGTTTGCTCGCATCGCAACGATTCGTCCCAAAAAGCCGAACACCGCCTTCCGGCGGTGCTGGGCCTTTCTCTCTCAGACGTTGTCGTTGTTGGGCACTCACTGAGGAGTTCCCTGTCTGATGGGCAAACTGTACCACATGGGCCGGTGCTGGCCATGCAAATGTCACAAGTTCTCCAGAATTACTGACCAATTTTCAGTCAATTCATACGAACGTTATCCAAAAATAAAGTCTCGCAGGGGGGCTTTCGCCCGCCCTGCGAGAGAGAGTTCGTCCCGTGAGGCGCACGAGAAACGCTTTCGCGGCGGGCGTCTGAACAACGCTCGGCGCGGAGATCGCGGACATCGCCTTGGTCAGTTGACGAGGGCGAGCGCGAGACACATCGACTTGGTGGGGATTCTCCCTCTCCACCGTTGTTGGGACAGCAACCAAATATACCTCGCAATACAGCAGCGGCCAGTGCGAACGCGTGAATTCGGACTTGCGCGCGAGTCGAATTGGGCGCATGCTGGTAATTCCACTGGCAGCTCCGCAGCGAATCGGTGAGTATGTATGGCTCATCTCCGGTGGGCGGGGGCTGGAGCAGAACGATGCGGCGATCCGGATGGACACTGTGTGCGGCGATGTTCGCGGGGCTGTGCGGCACCGCACCGGCGATGGCCCAGGAGAAGCTGCACTTCACGTACCTCTGGCACATGGAGCAGCCGATCTACTGGCCGGATCGACAGGTGAGCAACGCGGGGCTTGGCGATCGGTACGAGCGGTTGGCCGAGTCGCTGGCGCGGGGCGGGGCGCATCCAGAAAACAACCTGAGCGAGATCTTCGGTCTGCCGGATCGGGTGGCGGGGTACCGGTTTCGCATGCGCGACTCGATCGCGGCGTTTGCGGCGTTTCCAAACTTCGGCAGCGTGCCCGAGGGCGGGGCGCAGATCTCCTTCAGCGGCGGGCTGATCGAGAACCTCTCGTCGGTGGGCGGGACGGGATATCTGGGTGGACAGTATGAGAGTGACTGGTGGCACTGGCTGCGCGAGGCGCGGGGATGGGTGACGCAGAGCGGCGCGGCGGTGCCGCGGGCGGACATCGTGGTGTTTCCGTATCACCACGCCCTGATGCCGCTGCTGGATGAGAGCGCGATGCGAAAGGAGATTCAGACGTACAAGGCGGTGTACGCGGAAGCGTGGGGAACGGGACAGCCGATCTCGCGCGGGTTCTTTCCGAGCGAGATGGCGTTCAGTGAACGGATGATCGGAGTCCTGGCGGATGAGGGGATCGAGTGGTCGATCGTGAGCGGAGAGAAGATCAGCCGCGCGTGTGCGGGGTTTCCGGTGGTGTATGGCAGCGGCGGGATCAACTGCGATCCGCCGAACCGCGCGGACCAGGTGAATCCGGCGCAGACGGACTATCTGCGCTTGCAGATCGACCGGGGATGTTCGCCAGCGGAGGCGTATCCGTTTGCGTTCACGCCGCACCGGGCGAGGTATGTCGATCCCGCGACGGGCGTGGCGCGGACGATCATTGTGGTTCCGGCGAGCCAGTCGCTGGGATGGAAGGATGGGTACAGCGCGCAGGGGATCGGAGACTTTAATGTTCTGAACGCACGGAACGATCCGGCGCGGCCGATGCTGGTGGTGCTGGCGCACGACGGGGACAACGCGTGGGGCGGTGGATATTCGTACTACGGCGAGGCGACGCCGAACCGGGTGTCGCAAGCGCGGACCGCCGGATACGTGCAGACGGTGGTGCAGCGGTACCTGGCGGACCATCCGGTGCCGGCGGGTGATGTGGTGCGCGTGGAGGATGGGGCATGGGTGAACGCGGATGGGGACTTCGGCTCGCCGCAGATGCTGAACTGGAACTGGCCGCTGCTGAACGCGGCGGGCCAGATCGATGTGGCCAGCGGCTGGCACGAGGATGCGCGGAACTGGGCGGTGATCACTGCGGCGCAGAATCGCGTGGACACGGCGGAGCAGATCTGGCGGGCGGGCGGGGGGAGCGTCAACGCGGCGAAGATCGTGCATCCGGAATCCGGAGCGAACGGTGCGGAGCGGGCGTGGCACTACTTCCTTGGCGCGCTCAACAGCGGATACATGTACTACGGCACGGCGGTGGACATGGAGCTTAAGCCGACGGTGGCGTGTAACAACGCGGTGCGTCTGGCCGATCCGATCATCGCGGGGGGAACGGACGTGACGGGGCCGACGGTGTGGGTGCCGCAGCGGGAGCCGTGGAACCCGGGATCAACGAACTTTGGGCCGCAGTATGGATATCAGCAGCGGGTGAACAACGGGGACTTCTGGGTGTGGACGTTCGCGTACGACGTCAGCGGCGTGGCGAGCGCGACGCTGAAGTATCGTGTGGATGTGGACGGCGTACGGACGCTGACGGGCACAGAGAACGAGACGTACTCCGGGGGCGCGGGCGTGGGGGCGTGGCAGACGCTGGCGATGACGAGGCGGGCGTTTCCAGCGGGGAACGTGTACAACAACCCGACGATCAACTTCTCGGTGATGCCGCAGTACATCGCGGAGCAGTTCTCGGCGCAGGTAACGGGACTGCGCTCGGTGCTGGTGGATTACTACGTGGAGGCGGTGGACACGCTGGGGAACGTGAAGAAGTCGCCGATCCAGCATGTGTGGATCGGGGATGGGAGCGGGGCGACGGGTGGCGGAGGAAACGGGTGCGAGACGGGCGTGGTGACGACAACACCGTGCCCGCCGGTGGCGGGTCAGAGCGTGACGGTGCGGTACGACGCGACGGGGCGAAATCTCGCGGCGGCGGGGCAGGTGCATATCCACACGGGGATCAACGGATGGACGGGCGTGGCCGCGCCGGACCCGGCGATGACGCGTGCGAATGCGGGTTCACCGTGGACGTACACGTTCACGGTTCCAGCGAGCGCGACGGTGATTGATTGCGTGTTCAACAACGGCGCGGGCACGTGGGACAACAACTCGGGAGCGGACTGGCACATCGCGGTGCAGAGCGCACCGCCGGTGAGCGGGTCGTGCTGCGTGGCGGGGGTGTGCTCGGTGACGCTGCAGAGCGCGTGCGCGGGCTCGTTCACGGCGGGCGGGACGTGCGCGACGGCGTGTCCACCGGATCCGCTCGGAGCGTGCTGCGTGGGCGGCGGGTGCACGAGCGTTGTGCAGACCACATGCGTGGGTGGAACCTGGAGCAATGGAGTATCGTGTGCGCCGAGCCCGTGTGCGTTTGTGATGGATGGCGCAGCGGATGGGGACACAACCGTTGTGGCACAGAACGGGGCGATGTGGCTGCGGGCGGCGGTGCGCGGGGATGTGCTGTATGTGGCCGCGCCAAACGCGCCGACTGGGAATGACCGGTTCGTGTATCTCGCGCCCGTGAGTGGGCCGGGCCAGATGCAGGCGGCGAACTGGGGGAAAGCCGCACAGGTGGCGGGGTGGAGCGCCCTGCTGGGGGCGGAGGCGGACAATGGGTACATCGGATGGCAGGACCAGACCACCGGCGCGGCTTCGGCGGCGGCGAAGGGGAGTGTGGTCGAGGGGACAATCAACCTGCGGCAGGAGTTTGCTCTCGGAACTGGCGCGCTGCCGGAGAGTGTGTGGCTGGCATTCGCGCAGTTCGGCACGGGCAACGGGACAGCGCTGGCGAGCGGGCTGCAGGCGCCGGCTTCGGTGGATGGAGACGGGAACGTGCAGGCCGGCGAGTTCGTGCGGGTGCGACTGTGCTCGCTCCTGCCGGCTGGGTGTTGCCCGGCGGACTTCAACGGCGCGGGGGGCGTGAACGTGCAGGACATCTTCGATTTTCTGGGCGCGTGGTTCGCGGCGGATGCGAGAGCGGACTTCAACCGCACCGGCGGGATTACGGTGCAAGATATCTTTGATTTCCTGGCGGCGTGGTTTGTGGGGTGTTGAGGAGAAGTTCCTGCTTGTGCCGGGTCGGCGTTGTGGTATTCTGGTCTGCAGACGTACCGTAAATGAACTATGACAAGGGGCGTTGCGCAGGTGGTGCGACGCCCCTTGTTCTTTGTCCGAGGCAGCAACAGGCGCGAAAGAGCCAGCGGCTTACGCCGCTCGGTACTGCATGCGGAGATGATCAGAGCTCAACCATCTGCATGTCGGGCTCTTGCTCGATGGGGAGCACGGGGAGCGAGACATTGGTGGTGAACATGGCGAGGGCGGGGTTGCGGGCCATGGCGGCGCGGGTGTCGGCGGCGTTGAAGACCTCGCCGATGGCGGAGAGGACGCGGACCGAGCCGGGGACCTGACCCTGCTTGGCGGGGCTGACGATGAGGGTTTCGCCCTCGACGATCGCCTTGGAGCCGCCGAGGACGGCGAGGAGATCCAGGGCAATCTGGGCTTCGGGCTTGCTGGGCTCGACTGGTGGGATCGCGGCCTCGAACGCTTGCAGCATGTTGCGGGCGTTCTCGAAGGTGCCGGCTTTTTCCAGCCAGGTGCTGGAGGGGAGGACGACATCCGCGGCATCAACCAGCGGTGAGCGGAGCGTGTCGAGGAGGAGCGAGAAGGGTTTGGCGGAACCTGTGCCGCGGAGGGCTTGCAGCAGTTCGGGTGTGGCCCAGTCGCTGGTGTAGTTGCCGGTGATGATGGCGGCGTTGATGTTGCCGGACTTGAGTGCGGAGACGAAGCGGGAGGAATCGGCGGATTCCGCGCCGTTTGCGGCGAGGGCATCGATGACGCGTTTGACGCCGCGGGAGTTGGGGGCTTTCTCGGCGTAGACCTTGTAGCCGTTGGGATCGGCGGGCGGGAAGGTCTTGTCGGTGCCGGAGGTTGGCACGGGACCAAGCGCGAGGACGGCGCGGGGATCGAGCGTCAGCGCGAGCGTGCCGAGGAGGTAGGCATCCTCGCAGGAGAGCATGGGGCTGAGCAGCATTCCGAGGCGCTTACCGGAGGAGAGCGCGGCGCGGAGGCCGGCGAGGGCTTCGTTGTACGCGCGGTTCCAATCCGACTCGACCTGCACACCGAACTGGCGGCGGAGGGGCGCGGCGATGCGCTGATCCGAGTGGACATGCTTGAAGCCGTAGCGAATCTCATCGGAGATCCACCACTTGTTCACGGCCATGTTGGTGCGGGGCTTGAGGCGGTAGATCTTGCCGTCGTTGGTGTCGACGCGGAGATTGTCGCCGCTGGCGGTGATGCCGTCGATGCTTGGAGTGCTCTTGAGGAACCAGACGCGCTGGGCGAAGAGGAAGTCCTTATCCAGCAGCGCGCCGACGGGACAGAGATCGATGACGTTGGCGGAGAGTTCGTTGTCCAGGGCGATGCCGGGGAAGATGTCGATCTCTTCCTTGTTGCCGCGGCCCTGCACGGTGAGCTCGGCGGTGCCGGTCACTTCGCGGGTGAAGCGGACGCAGCGGGTGCACATGATGCAGCGGTCGGAGTAGAGGTAGACGTTGGGGCCGAGATCCTTCTTGGGGTTCTTGACCTTGGTTTCTTCGAAGCGGGACTCGCCGCGGCCATATTCGTAGGAGTAATCCTGCAGGAAGCACTCGCCGGATTGATCGCAGACGGGGCAGTCCAGCGGGTGGTTGATGAGCAGATACTCCATCACCGCCTTTTGGTTCTGCACGGCCTTGGGGGAGTCGGTGTAGATGACCATGCCGTCGGCGCAGGCCGTCTGGCAGGTGGGGACGAGCTTGGGGATCGGCTCGAGGGCGTTGTTGTTGCGGGGGTTGGGCTGCCAGACCTCGGCGAGGCAGATGCGGCAGGAGGCCACGATGGAGAGGCCGTCGTGGTAGCAGTATTGCGGAATTTCAATGCCAGCGGCATTGGCGACCTGGATGATCATCTGGCCGGGCGTGAAGTCGCAGGATGTGCCGTTGATGGTGATGCG
>JBGANP010000107.1:0-11316 GCA_044222255.1 Phycisphaerales bacterium | reverse complement strand
ACCGCGAAGACGCGATCGCCGCGCTCCGGCCGGATCGCCTTCCCGCCGGTGAACGACCCAAACGCCGGCAACACCCCCACGCGCGGCCGCAGCCAGAAGCACTTCGCCCGCAGCGTCCGCACCGCCCCGAACATCATCACACCCGGGTGGATGTGTCCGCACAACATGCCCCGATCACTGCCGCTCGCGCCCCTATCCGCAACTTCCAGAGCGGGATCGTGAGCGAGCACGATCCGCCCATCCCCCGCATCCGCGTGCGGCTCATCCACCACGCGAACGTTCCACTCCGCAGGCGGATCGCCCGCGCTCCGATCGTGGTTCCCGCGCACCAGCAACACATCGATCTCCGCATGCGCCGCCCGCCACGCGCCAAACGCATCCATGGTCACATCCACTCTTCCCGAGCGCGCGTGCAACAGATCGCCGAGAATCGCGACCCGCCGCGGCTCATACCGCTTCACCAGTGATGTCAGTCGTTCCAGGTCCGCCCCGGTCGCCGCCTCCGGCACGGGCACGCCGCCGCTCCGAAACGCCGCCGCCTTCCCCAGATGCAGGTCCGCGAGGCAGATCGTCCGCGTTCGCGCCCACCACACGGCGCGATCCGCCAGCAGCACGAACTCCTCGCCGCACCACTCAACGCGGCACCCGCCTGCGCCCTCGTCGCTTCGTTGCACCTCGGGTTGGCCTGTCCTCATCACTGGCATCCTCAAGCTCCACCACCATCTTCCGCACCATGTCCGCCCATTTCTCGCTGCTGAGCGTCGTCGCACGCAGATTTTCCGCCCAGATCGGAAAACTCAGCGGCGTGAGCTGATCCGGCTCAAGCATCACCATCTTCTGCGTCCCCGCCGCCTCCATCGCGATTCGCAGCCGCGCCAGCTCGAGCTGGCTCTCCAGCACCTCCCGCCGCGCCTGATCCATCAGCAAATTGTCCGGATCAAACTCCTCGAAGACATCGAAGAACATTTCGCTCGACGCCTGCAAATGCCTGGACGGCTTTTGCGTGCCTGGAAACCCCGGCAGCACCAGCCCGGCGATCCGCGCAATATCCCGGAACTGCCGCCGCGCGAGGTTGGATGCGTTCAGACACGCCAACAGATCATCCAGCAGCCCATCGGTCGTGAGCAACTCCCGCCACTCCTGCTCGCTCGCACGCATCGGCTCATCCGAGCTCAGCCCGACCCCATAATCGTTCACCGTCGATGTCACGCTGATCGGCTTCTTCTTCGACCATCGATACGCCAGCAGCCCGCCCATCCCCCTCGTGTGCCTGCCGCCCCTGAAACGGAAACAAAAACACGTTGTGGACTCTCCCCAGCACTACCGTTTCAATCAGCAACTCATCCGGCCGCGGAATCCGCGACTTCATCGCCTGCAACTCCATCAGCGGCCGCACCGCCTTCATCTCCGGCGAGTCATATACCCCGCGCGACGCCTCCTCCAGCTTCCCGCGCACCGCCGTTGAGAGCTGCGTCGAGAGCGAGAATCTTCCCCCATCCCATCGCGGCACGATCCCCGTCTTCGACCTCGCCCGCTGCACGAACACGCTCATGTCGCGCACCCGCAGAATCTCCAGCACTTTGCCCGCGAACACGAACTTCGCCCCCACCGGCAGCCGCGCGATGAATCCCTCTTCGATGTGGCCGAGCGTCCTTCCCGACATGTACTTCACGCTCATCGACGATTCCGCCGTGATCGTCCCGATCGACATCCGATGCATCCGCGCCATCCGGTCATCTGCGATGACCCACCGCCCATCCTCCCGCTGCCGTATCCGAGCAAAGTGCGGATACGCCGTGAGCGCAGGCCCCCCCTGCCGCACAAACTGCATCGCCCACTCCCAATCCTCATCCAGCAGGTTCCCAAACGCGTACGCGCTCCGCACCTCCGCCCGCAACTCCTCCTCCACAAACCCGCCCGCACACGCCATCGTCACCAGATGCTGCACCAGCACATCCATCGGCAGCTCAACCGGCATGCGCGACTCGATCTTCCCCGCCGCCGCCGCCTCCCGCGCCGCCGCGAACTCCACCAGTTCGAACGCGTGCGCCGGAACGCCCAGTACGCGGCTCTTCGCCCCCGGCTGGTGCCCGCTTCGCCCCGCCCGCTGCATCAGCCGCGCAATCCCCTTTGGGCTCCCAACCTGCAACACCTGATCCACCGGCGCAAAGTCCACACCCAGATCCAAGCTCGATGTGCAGACCACGCACTTGAGCCGCCCCTCCGCGAGCATTCCTTCCACCGTCCCGCGCAGTTTCCGATCCAGCGACCCATGATGGATCGCCACGCTCCCAAGCAGATCCGGCGCTTCCACGATCAGCCTTCGGAACCAAAGCTCTGCCTGCGACCGCGTGTTCGTGAACAGCAACGTCGAGTTCGCCCCGCGCACCGCCTCGATCACCTGCTCCACGCAGCGCGTTCCCAGATGCCCCGCCCACGGAAACCGCTCGATGTCCTTCGGGATGATCGTCCGAATATCCAGTTCCTTCGGCAGCTGCCCACGAATCAAGACCGGCTCCGGCACCCCCAACTTCGCACTTCCCACGAGCACATCTTTTGCCTGCTCAAGATTCCCCAGCGTCGCCGACACCCCCCAAGTCCGCAATCCCGGCACAAACGCCCGCAGCCGCGCCATCGCGAGTTCCGCCTGCGCCCCGCGCTTCGTGCCAATCAACTCATGCCACTCATCCACGATCACGCACCGCAGCGTCGCGAACCTTTTCCGCGCCTCCGGATAGCTCAACAGCAGTGTCAGACTCTCCGGCGTCGTCACCAGCACGGTCGGCAACTGCTCGCGCTGCTTCCGCTTCAGCGACTGAGCCGTATCCCCCGTCCGCAACTCCACCGTCCAGTTCAATCCCAACTCTTCCACCGGCTCCAGCAGCGCATGCCCGGTGTCGCTCGCCAGCGCACGCAGCGGCGTGACCCAGATCGCCCGCACCGGCGCTGCCGCCGCCCGCCCCCCTCTCTTCTTCACCCCCTCCGTCGCGCGAACCACATCCCCCCTCCCCGCGAGCCCCTCCATCACCACCCCCAGCCACGCCGCCCACGTCTTTCCAAAACCAGTCGGCGCATTGATCAGCCCGCTCCCGCCATCGAGATACGCACTCCACGCCC
The DNA here is from genome assembly GCA_044222255.1 of Phycisphaerales bacterium. GTDB lineage: Bacteria > Planctomycetota > Phycisphaerae > Phycisphaerales > UBA1924 > UBA4658. The sequence continues at coordinate 8,199 of JBGANP010000107.1, read as the reverse complement.
TCATCTGAAAATCAAACGGCTTCCAACCGCGCCGCGCGAACAGTTCCGCAATCGGCCGTGGCAGATCACCCCCCGACCCACGCGCCGTCCGCCCGCGCTCACCCATCCCCTCCACCACCTCCCTGCGCTTCGCGGATCGCACGGCACAACCTCCGCCGCAACTCTACGGAAGCAACGACGGCGTATCCGAACGCTCGCTCAGGCGTCTTACGATTCCTGCTTGCGCGAACGCAACATCTCGCTCACGATCGGCCACGCGCCGATCGCACCGCGGATCACCGTTCCAAGAAACGAGCCCTTCGGCCTCGCCTTTCGCCCGCGTCCGAGCAGGGGAATGAGAAGCCCGATACCCGTCGCCCCGATCGCGGCCCACGGAAGCAGACTCTTTGCGCTCGCCGTCACAGCAGCCAGCGACGCCGTCGCCTGCTGCTGCAACTCCACATCCGCCCGCACACCCCAATCGAGCAGATCCCGCTTCGCGTCTTCAACCGACGCGATCGCCTGGCGCTGCTCGTGGGAGCCTGAAGAGAGAAGTCCGCTCACGTGTGGTACCTCTCCGCGAGTTTCAACGCGCCAAAGCCCAATCCCGCCGCTACCGCACCGGTGATCGCGCTCGCCCACGCAGGACCCATCGACGTATTCAAACCCAGCCAGAGCGCGGCCAGCACCAAGGACGATCCCACCAGCAGCAGCAGACCCGCCACGATCGAGAACGAAAACCCGATCCCGAGCCGCCCGACCGCGCGACGAAGCTCGCGCCCCTCCGCCTCGGCCAGGTTGGCCGTTTTGACGAGCAACTCAGACACATGCTTCATCATCGCGCACCTCACTCGGATCGACGAGCGATCAGTGCGCCGATCAGAACGCCCGCGCCGAGCGCGATCGCCACCGACATGAACGGGTGGTCCTCGATCTTCGTCTGCACCTCGTCACGCGCGGCCCGGCCACGGTCGCCGACTTCGCCCGCAACCTCGGCAACCTTGTCCTTCACATCCGCGGCCCGCGCTCGCGCGACCCCGCCTGCGTGCGTGACAAACGACTTCAGGTCGTTCCGCAGCGCGGCCAGATCCGCTTTCAACGCCTCAATATCCGCCTGCGACGAACGGTTCTCCGACGACATAGACGATGCATCAATTCGTGACATGTTGCCTCCTTGGACGATTGTCCGTCCCTTTATTCTACACGCTACTCAATGGTCCCTTGTTCTCCGTCGAACATTTTTCAGCGGAAAAGACGAACAGCGTGCAAACCAATGCCCGGCGAGCACCACGGACCCTCGCGGTTCCTCTCGCACTTTCTCCTGTATTCGCGCCGATCATGCGCGAATCGCCAACTTCGCGCCGTCCGTTTCCGCAAACGCCACACGAATATGAACTCGTCCTCCCCAACTCTGGTTAGACTCCATCACCGCCATTTCAAACTCGGGTCGTTCTCTACTGCAAATGCTCTTCGCTATTCTCATCACACTGATCCTCGCGCTCCACGCCCTCGGAATCTGGGGCGCCGTTGACGTCATCATGAAGGGACGCACCGCCGAGGGCACCACCGCCTGGGCCCTCGCCCTCGTCTTCATTCCCTGGATATCGCTCCCCCTCTACCTCGTCTTCGGCGAGCGCAAGTTCGAGGGCTATGTCCGCGCCCGCCGCGATGGCATCCGCCAGATCGATCTCGCCGCCGCTTCGCTCGCCGAAGAACTCCGCCCCCACGCACTTCCGCTCACCGGAATCCACCACGACTTCGCCGCGCTCTCGCGCCTCGCTCGTCTCCCCTTCACGCGGGGCAACCACGCAAAGCTCCTCATCGACGGCGAGCCCACCTTCGAAGCCATCTTCACGGCCATCCAGCAGGCCTCCGAGTACATCCTCGTCCAGTTCTACATCTACCGCGACGACGCCGTCGGCCGCCGCCTCGCCGATCTCCTCATCGCCGCCCGCGCCCGCGGCGTCCGCGTCCTCTTTCTCTACGACGAGATCGGCTCGTACTTCCTCCCCGCCGCCTATTTCGACAAACTCCGCGCCGCCGGTTGCGAGGTCAGCGGCTTCCGCACCAAGCCCCGCAAGCAAAAACCCTTCCGCATCAACTTCCGAAACCACCGCAAGATCGTCGTCGTCGACGGCACCGCAGCCTTCGTCGGCGGCCTCAACGTCGGCCTGGAGTATCTCGGTCAGGATCCCACCTTCGGCCCATGGCGCGACACCCACATGGCCCTCACCGGCCCCGCCGTGCAGTGCCTTCAGCTCACCTTTCTCGAAGACTGGTACTGGGCCAATCGCCGAATCCCCGAGCTCCGCTGGTCACCCGTCGCCACCGCCGATGAGGGCTCCGGCGCCCTCATCATCGCCAGCGGCCCGGGCGACGCCCTCGACACCTGCTCCCTGATGTACACCCACATCGCCAACTGCGCCCAAAAGCGCCTCTGGCTCGCCACGCCCTACTTCATTCCCGATGAGCAAGTGTTCTGTGCCATCCAGCTCGCCGCGCTCCGCGGCGTGGATGTCCGCCTGCTCGTCCCCGAGAAGAACGATTCCGAGTACATCCGCTACTCCATCCTCTCCTTCTTCGAGGATCTTCTGCGCGTCGGCGTTAAGGTCTACCAGTACAAAGAAGGCTTCATGCACCAGAAGATCGCGCTCTGCGACGATGTCACCGTCGTCAGCACCGCCAACCTCGACAACCGCTCCTTCCGCATCAACTTCGAGGTCAGCGCGATCATCGCCTGCCCGACCCTTGCCCTCCAGACCGAGGCCATGCTCCTGCGCGATATCGAGCAATGCCGATTGGTCACCCCCGAACGCTGCCGCGCCACACCCGGTCATACCCGCTTTCTCTCCCGCTTCTTCCGCCTCTTCGCCCCCATCCAATAGCCAGCGTCGCTCCAGCAAACCACCCACCTTGCCAACCGCCAGGATTTCGCTCACCGGGGCGATTCTTCATGCCTCATGCATTCTGAACTGCCCCGATCCGCGCCAGCCGAATCTGGCCACCTCACTTTTGCACCCCTTGACAGGGATTCTCCATGACATGTCCCCGCAAATCGGCGACATTCACTTCAAGCCCTTTGCGGGGCTTGAGAAAACAGGAGAGATAGAGATGAAGTTGTTTATTGGTCTCATCGCGGCCGGCACTCTTGCCATGGCCTCCACGTCCTTCGCACAACTTAATGACGGCTTCGAGTCCTACGCCGTTGGCACGCTGCCCCCGCAGGGTGGCTGGACCGATTTCGGTGGCTCGCAGGCGGTCACCGTCTACACGGTCCAGGCCCACAGCGGCACCAAGTCCATGCGCCTCAGCGAAGGCACCGACACCCTTGGCGGCTCCAGCTCCGGCTACGGCTCCGACGTCTACAAGAACTTCCTCCCTGCCGGCACCATCAGCACCGGCCAGTACACCTTCTCCTACTGGCAGTACATCGAGTCCTCCGTCGACAGCGTCGCCTTCATGTACATCTCCTCCGGCCGCATGCCGTCCGTGTTCCAAACCGGTCTCGACCTTCGCGCGGGTTCCAGCAACGCGGGCAACAGCGCGGGTTCCAGCATGCTCGTCGTCCAGGACATCGGCGGCGTCCGCACCCTCGTCGCCGCCCCCGCTGCCATCGTCACCGGACGCTGGGCCCAGCACAGCATGTCGATCGACCTGAGCGCCAACACCTATAGCTACAGCTACGACGGCAACACCATGGTCGCCGCCGGCCAGTGGGACACGACTCCCGGCGACGGCGTCACCCTCGGCGGCTTCGACTTCTGGATGCAGCTCGGCAACGCCAACGGCATCAACAACTTCGTCTACTACGACGATTTCCTGCTCACCCAGGTTCCCGCCCCCTCCAGCATGGCCCTCGTCCTCCTCTCCGGCACCATGCTCTCCCGCCGTCGTCGTCGGTAATCCATCCGCACACATCACAACAACCACTCCGGGCGCCGACCATTCGGCGCCCGGTTGTCTTTTTGGTGAACCTGCGAGCTGACAGAACCATCACCCCGCGCAAGCTCTCATCATCACGTTCCCAGCAGCCGCACAACCTCATCCACATCCTTGTCCCCGCGTCCCGACAAGTTCACCACCACATGCTGGTCGCGCCCCATCCCCGCCGCGATCTTCACCGCTTCCGCAATCGCGTGCGAACTCTCCAATGCAGGAATGATCCCCTCCGTCCTCGCGAGCAACTGAAACGCCTCCAGCGCCTCCGCATCCGTCGCCGCCGCATATCGCACACGCCCCGCATCCTTCCAATACGAGTGCTCCGGCCCCACACCCGGATAGTCCAGCCCCGCCGAGCACGAGTGCACATCCGCCGTCTGCCCATCCACGCTCTGCAGCACGTAGCTCAGCGATCCATGCAACACCCCCGGCCGCCCAAAGCTCAGCGGCGCGGCGTGTTCCCCCGCGGCATTCGACCGCCCTCCCGCCTCCACCCCCACCAACTCCACACTCTTGTCTTCAACAAACGGATAGAACATCCCCGCCGCGTTCGACCCGCCACCCACACACGCCACCACCACATCCGGCAATCTTCCCAGCCCATTCGCCGCCACGCATTGCTCCCGGCTCTCCCGCCCAATCACGCTCTGAAAATCCCGCACGATCATCGGAAACGGATGCGGCCCAACCACGCTCCCGATGATGTAGTGCGTCCCCTCAACACTCCCCATCCAGTCACGCATCGCCTCGTTCGTCGCATCCTTCAGCGTCCGCGATCCCGAATTCACTTCCACCACGCGCGCCCCCATCATCCGCATTCGCACCACGTTGAGCCGCTGTCGCCGCACATCTTCGGATCCCATGTACACATCGCACTGCAAGCCAAAGTGCGCCGCCGCCGTCGCGCTGGCGACCCCGTGCTGTCCGGCCCCAGTCTCAGCGATGATCCGCTTCTTCCCCATCCGCACCGCCATCAGCGCCTGTCCCAGCGTGTTGTTGATCTTGTGCGCCCCCGTGTGCGCCAGATCCTCTCGCTTCAACCAGATCGTCGCCCCCTTCCCATTCCCACCAGCGCCCCCCACAGCCCGCGCATGTTCCGTCAACCTCTCCGCCCGAAACAGCGGCGTCGGCCTCCCCACATACGTCCGCTGCAACCCCTCCAGCTCCGCCCAGAACGACCGATCCGCGCGAATAGACTCATACATCGCGCTCAGCTGATGCAGCGCGGGCACCAGTGTCTCCGGCACGTACGACCCCCCGAACGCGCCGAACCGCCCGCGCCCATCCGGCACGCTGGACAACTTTCCCGCCATGTCTCTCGTCGCAGTGCTCATAGTCTGCAACGATAGTGCCGTCCCTTTCACCCATCACTCCCTCGTTCTCTCAACGAGGCCCATTCGTTCGCACAAGGTCCCGCCATGCCAGACATCGCTCTCACCCTCGCTCAAGCCGCCGCGGCCGCCACACCCTCAACGCCCACGACGACCCCCGCTCCCACGCCCCTCCCGGCCGCCGCGCCCATCGTGCAGCCGCCCCTCCTCGACACGCTTCTCTCCAATCCCTTGCACGCCTGGATCGTCGCGGGCGCAACACTCCTCGCCTCCATCGTTATCTTCTATCTGCTGCGGGTCATCGTCCTCTCCCGCATCGCCAAGCTCGCGGGCAAGACCAAGTCCCACTGGGACGACGCCATCGTCGAGGCCCTCCGCCGCGTTCGCCTCTGGCTCATCTTCCCCGCGCTGCTGTATCTCTCCACGCAGGCCCTGACGCTCCCACACGCGCTGGACAAAGCCGTCAAAGTCCTCATGTTCATCGGTCTGGGCATCCAGCTCCTGATCATCGCCCAGCGCATCATCGACGCCGGCCTCGAAGCCCTCGTCCGCAAGACCCGCTCGGATGATGCCGAGCACGACGCCACCATCGTCTCCTCCCTCGGCGTCGTCCGCGTCCTCATCATCGCCGTCCTCGGGCTGATCGTCATCCTCTTCGCTCTGGACAACCTCGGCGTCGCCGTCACGCCCATGCTCACGGGCCTCGGTATCGGCGGCATCGCCGTCGCCCTCGCCGTGCAGAACGTCCTCGGCGATCTCTTTGGCTCCGTCAGCATCCTTCTCGATAAGCCCTTCGTCGTCGGCGATTCCATCCAGGTCGGCGACAAGTCCGGCACCGTCGAACGCATCGGCATCAAGACCACCCGCATCCGCGCCACCTCCGGCGAGGAACTCGTCTTCGCCAACACCGACCTCCTCTCCAGCCGCGTGCAGAACTTCAAGCGCATGCACGAGCGCCGCGTGCAGTTCCCCCTCAGCATCGCCTACGAAACCCCCGCCGACAAGATCAAGTCCCTCCCCGCCCTTATCCAGTCCGTCGTCGAGAAGCAATCCCCCGTCCGCTTCGACCGCTGCCACCTCAAGTCCTTCGGCGCGTACTCCCTCGACTACGAGACCGTCTACTTCGTCCTCTCCGCCGACTTCAAGACCTATATAGACATCCAGCAAGCCATCAACTTCGACCTCTTCGACACTCTCGCCGCCCACAACATCGAGTTCGCCTACCCCACGCAAGCTCAAGTCGTCAAACCCGCCTCCCCCACCTCCCCCGCTCGAGCGGAGGAGGTGATTCGAGCAAAGTCGGGGGGACGAGAACCGGAGAGGGCATAACGCCCAAACGTCCACCCACCTCCCACCCCTTCCTGTAAACTCCCCCCATGCTCCCCGCCCTCTTCACCACCCTCCTCCTCCTCTCCCCGCCCGAGGCCGCTCCCCCACCCGAACCTCCGCTCCCTCCCATCGCTCCCCTCATCGCCGACCTCGCATCCTCCGCCCCCGACCCGCGCCCCCGCATCGCCCTCGAATCCCTCATCTCCCGCAGCGACTCCGCCCTCCCCTCCCTCACCGCCGCGCTCAACTCCCCCGACCTCCGCCAGCGACAACTCGCCGCCGCCGCCCTCCGCGCCTTCGACGGCTTCATGCCCGACGGCTACGAGTTGCGGCCCGGCGACCGCATCTCCACGCCGCGCCTCTCCATCCCCATCTCCGATGCCCTCATCCGCGTCACCATCGAGGGCCTGAAACACGACGCTCTCCCCGGCGTGCTCGCCTCCGATCGCGAATACGGCGAGCGTCCCATCGTCTTCAACGCCATCTGCGGCACGCGTTTCCTCATCAAGCACATCGACAAGGCCGAGCCGCAAGTCATCGAAGCCGTGAAGTCACCCGACCTTCAGCAGCGTTTCTGCGCCGCCGTCATCCTCGCCTTCGCGCATCGCACCACCCACGCCGAAACCATCTGCGCGATCCTCATCCCCCACCTGCGCGACAACTCCATCCCCTGCGATGCCCTCTGGGCCGCGTGCGCCCTCTACCGCCTCGGCCCCGCCGCCGATCTCCACCTGCAAGCCGCGGCCCTCAAGCCCATCGACAAACAGCAACGCGAGCTCCTCGCCCTCATGCTCCTGGACATCCGCCAACCTCTGAAAAACCCCGCCGGCTACGGCCCCCGCGCCGCCGGCAAGCTCACAACCCTCGACCTCGACGGCGCGATGGACCCCCTCATCGCCTTCAACCAAAACGCCCTCCGCATGGACTGGGGCTCATCCATGACCCCCACCAACCGCGACACCCCGCGCCCGCCTCCAGCGCCGCAAACCAACATCTTCCTCAATCCCAAAAGCGAAAAGTAGTTGCCCCGCCCCCCCCTCCCCCCCACCAGCGGGGGACGTGTCGCGAGCGAAGCAAGCGACGGAGGGGGCCATGACGCTCACGCCTCGCTGAATCTCCATACCCTCGCGCATGTCCACCTCTCACCCAGAACCAACGCTCACCCCCGAAGACCTCCTCTTCGTCGCCTTCAACGGCCGCGTCTTCGGCATCAGTCGCTATGACGGCTCCATCATCTGGCAGTGGAACTCCGCCCGCTCCAGCTTCGTCACGCTCCTCCCCGATGGCGACCTCCTCTTCGTCAGCGCCAACGGCTACACCTGGGCCCTCAACCCCGCCACCGGCCACCCCCTCTGGCACCAACCCTTCAAAGGCGAAGGCACCGGTGTCCCCTCCCTCGCCACCATGCAAGCCGGCGCAACGAGCCCCTCCGCCGCCGCGCAAGAAGCCGCCAACGAAGCCGCCCGCCGCGCCGCCGCGAGCTGACCGCGCACGGAGTTCTTCTGCGCGATCGATTGTCGTGCAGCTACTGGTCCACGACATCCCGCTCTCCTGAGATTCCCCATGATCATCCGCGCGATACACCTGTTCCTCGCCGCGGCCCCACTCGCGATGCTGACCG
>JBGANP010000106.1:0-11214 GCA_044222255.1 Phycisphaerales bacterium | reverse complement strand
GGTCACCTTGGGGGGCGGGAGTGTACCACAATCCAGCCTGGCACCAGTCGTTACGTGAGCATGAGTTCTGGAAGCGAGGTCGGGGGGCGCTGCTGCCCTCTACGCGTGCCGTTCTCGCCTGATAATCCCCAAGTCCGATCCGTCTGCGCCACCTGCGCGGGCGGGGCGGGCGGTTTGACGGCCTGCAACCTCAAAATCCGGGTAACCAACTTGCCAGCATTGGCCGGTTGCTCGATGGATTTTCGCCCTCTCTCGTGCCCCGCATTTTCGCGGGGCGACGGCCGCGCCGCATCGTGCGGGTCTTGCGGCCAAGAGGATCCAAGCCAAACTCATATCTCGGCCGCGCTCTCGATGCGGTCACCGCTCCATCCCGACTCCCCGCGGAACACGCGGCCGCCTGCATCTGCAAACAAGCAGCATTCCGTCCAAATGAGCGAGTTGGCGATTTTTTGCGATCCCCAACTCCCTACGCCACAACGACTTACACAGCCAAACCAAATTCTTTCCAAACCACCCTTGCAAAGCCCAAACCCCTGTGGTACATTCCCCTCAGCGTTCGAGCATCCCGCTCCTCGCCACAGGGGGTCCCACAATGTCCACTTCCACACATCCCGCAGCCGCAGGTCCGCGCCCATTCGAATCCGTCGCCCCGCTCACCCGCATCCGCGCACTCTTCACGCTTCTCGCCGCACTTCTCTCGCGACTCATCGTTCTCAAGGCCCCCGATATCCCGCGCGATCAAACCGCCCGTCGCGCGACCGCTCGACCACCGCTGCGATTCGCCCATTTCCTCTCACGGACACGGCGCGAACCACGCGTTCAGGAAGTCAAAGATGTCCTGCACATCCTTCGTGCCCGAGGCGTTGAAGTCCGCCGGGCATGCCCGCGGCAGGACGACGATGCACACCTCCGGCGAGAATCGCACGCCGCAGGAAGTCGTCATGCGGAGCTTGTAGACCCCGGCATCGCTCGCCAGATGCGGCGGGTTGATCTGCAGATTCCCACCCGTGACGTTGTACGCGCGGCCATCCTCCACCAGCGGTTGTCCGTTCTTCATCCACTGGAGAGCCGCCCCGGGGGGCAGCACGAGACTCGGTTGCAGAAGTGTCGAACCGGCTTCGCCATCAGTGACGACAAGGGTCGGAGGCATCGAGCGAACGCCGCCGACACCGCCGAAGGTCGCGAACGTCCCGACTCCAAAGGACGTGCAACCTGCGCGCTTGGGTACCACCGCGTAGTCATACACCACGCCCGGCACGCCAATCGCATCGGTGAAGATGGGGAGCGGCGATTCGTCGATGAGCACAAAGTCGTCGGTACTATCCCCGAGCCGGCGGTAGTACCTGTAGCTCGTGGCGTCGAAGACGCTCTGCCCGATGATGCTGGTGGACGAGCATCCGGGAATGACGGTCACGGGCGCGGGAGCGAACTCGAGCGTGGTCCCTGTCGTCGGCCCCGCGACCACTGCCGTGCACGAAACGAAGTTGACGGGATTGCTCACCACCCAGTAGTAGTTCGTCGCGCCGACGGGCGTGGTGTGATCAAACGAGCCCACGTTCGGCCCAACCGTGCCGATGACCACAGAGAGATTGAACGTCGGGGCGACCCCCCACCGGACGACCTGCGTCACCGTGTTCGCGCTGGGCGTCCAGGTGATGCGCACTGCACAGACGCCGGAGGTCGTGGCGAGATTCGTCACCGGCTGCGCACACGGCTGGGCATCCGCCCGCGCGCCCGACATCGCAACCAGCACGAAAACGAGAACTCGCAACATTCGACCGAGCATGGTCATTTCTCCGGAGCTGCCGCAGACCCCCCCCACCCCTGCCTGTCCCAAACAGTTCGGAATCCGGCGCACGAGTGCGACATCGCGGATGCGAAATGGCAGGTCCGAACGCACCGCGGCGGCAGAATCCCCGGGTCGATCCCGACCGGACACCTCACTACACTCCCGAACTATGGACGCCGACACGATTCTGCTCGAAACCGAAGAGACCATGACCAAGGCCTTGGACCATCTCCGCAAGGAGTTCAAGGGCATGCGCACCGGCCGCGCCTCCCCGGCGATCATCGAGTTCGTCAAGGTGGACTACTACGGGGACATGCAGGACCTGAAGAACATCGCCGCGATCAGCGTGCCCGAGCCGACGCAGCTGCTGGTCAAACCCTTCGACGCCGGAAGCATCCAGGCGATCAAGAAGGGCATCGAGGCCGCCGGGCTCGGCCTGAACCCGATGCCCGAGGGCAAGCAGATCCGCATCAACCTCCCCTCGCTCACCGGCGACCGCCGCAAGCAACTCGTCTCCCACGCGAAGAAAGTCGCCGAGGAAACCAAAGTTCAGCTCCGCAACGCCCGCCGCGACGGCAACAAGCACGCCGATGCTCTGAAGGCCAACCCGAAGCTCAAAGTCTCCGAAGACGATGTGAAGCAGCTCCACGAGGAGATCCAGGAGCTGCTCAAGAAGTACGAGAAGGAAACCGACGACCTCGTGGCCAGCAAGAGCAAGGAAATCGAGACGATTTGACTATCTATGCCGGCCTGCGCCGGTGCGTCTCGGGATCACTCGCCCAGCGTTCGATCCCAGCTCTTCGCATCCCTGAGCATCCGCTCGCGCAGCAGCCGCACCGGCGGCTGGCCGTGCCTCAGCACCTCATCGTGGAATCGCGTGAGCGAGTACGCCGCGCCTTCCTGCTTCCGCCAGTCCTCCCGCAGCTTGAACATCTGCAGCTTGCCCACGGTGTAGAGGCAGTATCCCGGGTCGTAGCTGCCGCGCTCGGCTTCGGAGCGTGCGGGCTGTTCCGGGTAGTAGCAGTTCTCCGTGAAGAACTTGGTCGCCTCGTCGAGCGTCTGCCCCTGGCAGTGCATGCGGATCGCGGCGACGAGCCGACACACGCGGAGCAACGCCTCGCTCGCCTGCGCCATGCGATATTTCGCGCCGGCCCTCGGGTCCGTCGCGAGCGATGCGGGCGGGAAGCCCTCGTCGATCGCCATCTGCTCCGTGTAGTGGGCCCATCCTTCGATGAAGGCGTAGCTGCCGACGTAGCGCGGCGCGCCTTCGACATCCGACGCTTTCAGGTGCAACGCCTGCACGAAGTGGCCGGGAAGGGCTTCGTGGATCGAGACGACATCGGTCGTGTAGTAGTTGAAGGCGGTCATCCATTCTTCGGTTTTGGCCGCGTCCCAGCTCGTCTCGGGCGGCGTGACGTAGTAGAACGCCTCGGTCGCCTTGGTCTCGAAGACGCCCGGAGAATCCATCGACGCGAAGCTGGTCGCCCGCAGGAACGCGGGCGTTTCGTCAACGATGACTTCCTGATTCGTCGGGAAGCGGATGATGTTCCTGTCCACGAGGAACTTGCGGATTTCCGCGAGGTGGGCCTTTGTATCAGAGATCAACGTCTGCGGCGTCGGATGATCGTGCTGGACCGCTTCCCAGACCGCCAGCGGCGACTTGGTCGCATCGATCTCCCGAGCCGCGGCCTCGAACGCGGCCTTTTTGCGCTGCAGTTCCTTCAAGCCGATCGCGAGAATCTCCTCGGGCGTCTGCGTGATGAGTTCCTGGTCGCGGAGCATCGCGGCAAACGATTCGCGGCCGATCGCAAACTCGGCCTTCGCCGTCGAGAGTTTTTCGCTCTTCAGCCACGCCGCGTAGCCGCGCATCGCAGATGCCGCATCGGCCGCGGCCTGCTGGAGTTGCTTCTGCAACGCCGAATCCGGCACATCGGCGAATCCCTTCACGAGATCACCCTCGGCAAACTCCGCCTGTCCCTCGGCGATCTTGATCGCCGTCTCGACGTACACCTTCGGCAGCACCGCATCGAGATTCTGCTTCGCCGCGGCGACCACGCCCGCCGATCCCTTCAGCACGCCGATCGCGGATTTGAGCCGCTCAGCCTTTGGGGCGAAGTCGCGCTTGGCGTAGATGCTCGCGTCGATCGCACCGGCATACGCCATCGGGTTGCGGGAATAGGCCTTGAAGGAGTCGATCTTCCAGAGTTCGGAATCGATCGCGGCCGCGAGGGCTCGCATCTGCAACTTCGCTTCTGTCGAGGTCGCGGCGTTCTGAATCACTCTCTGTGCTCGCGATCGAAGTTCCATGAGGTCCGCGCGATGAGCCTTCACGGCCGGCGCGGAAAGGTCGATCGCCTTTCCGTCATGCTCGTGCAGACCGGCGGCCGTGCCCGCTCCGGGATCGGCCGCAAAGGTTGCCTTCAAGTAGGCGTCGCCCACAGAATCCAGCGAGTTCCGGGAGCTTGACGAACATCCAGCCAGAGACGCGGCGAGGCCCGCGACGACAATACAGCGATAGATCATGCCGCCAATGTACGCGCCCTTGATCGCCGAACGCAACTCACCCCGCCAACTCCCTCCCTCGATCCCGCCCCGCCACGATCGCCCGCACCACCGCCTCCATGACCTGCGAGCGTTCCAACTCGCCCACCGCCGCCTCGGTCGTGCCCCCCTTGCTTGTCACGGCGGATCGCAACGCCTCAGGCGGTTCGTGCGAATCCATGAGCAGGCCCGCCGCGCCGGCGATGGTTTGTCGCACGACGCGATCGGCCGTGATGCGATCGAAACCGACTTCCTGGGCCGCCTTCATCATCGCCTCGGCGAGATAAAAGATGTACGCGGGGCCGCTGCCGCTGAGGGCGGTGAAGCCGTCCATCAGCGACTCGTCGATCTTGACCACTTCGCCGATGCTGGCGAAGAGGTCATACGCAAGCGAGCCGTGCGCGGCGTTCGCTCCCGCGCCATATGAGATCGCCGTCATCGACTTCCGCAGTCGCGCGGGCGTGTTGGGCATCACACGCACCACCGGACACCCTACCTCCGTGCCACCAACCGCCGCCGCAATCTTCCCCGTTGGTATCCCCGCCAGGATCGAGATCACCACGCGCGGCATCGCGCTCAGGTACGGCCGCAACTGCTCCCCCACTTCCTTGAGCATCTGCGGCTTCACCGCCAGCAGCACCTGCCCGCCGCAGGCAGCCAGCCCGTAGGACTCTCGAATCTCCTCCAGCTTTCCCGGCACCGGCAGCAGCCGCGTCATCGCTTCGGCATGTTCCGCGACAACCTGAACACCCCAGCCGCGCATCGCGTCGCGCTTCGCGGAGTCGGGCTCGCAGACGATGATCTCCCCCGGGGCCATGAGCTTGGCGTCCAGCGCACCGAGAATAATCGCCCGCCCCATGTTCCCGCCGCCGATGATTGCGAGCAATGCGTGCTTGGCCATGGACGATCATTGGGATGTCCGGCGTGCCAAGTGGCCGCCCCACACATCCGACATCCGCCATCGCGCATCCGACATATCCTTTGCTTATGCCCGCCTTCTACCAACTCGAGTTCGAGAAGCCCGTTGTCGCGCTGGAAAAACGCATCGCCGCATTGCAGGATCGGCTGAAGAAGCTGGCCGCGCCGGCGACATCGGCCGGTGCGAACGGCACCGCCGCGACGAACACTTCCACCACCCCCACCACCGCCGCCGATCTCGGCATGGCGCCGGTGTTCGAGGGCGATGAGGTGATCGGTCCGGAGACGGCGGGTGAGACGGACGAGACCGGCGCGGCGATCTCTTCCAATCCCATCGATTTGGAGCGCGACATCGCGCGGCTGGAGGCCGAGCGGGCCGCAACACTCGAAGAGGTCTACACCAAGCTCTCGCCTTGGGACACCGTTCGCGTCGCCCGCCACCCCAAGCGTCCGCAAACGCGCGACTACATCGAGACCATCTTCAAGGACTTCACCGAACTCCACGGCGACCGCCGCTTCGGCGATGATCCGGCGATGGTCGTCGGCTTCGCGCGCGTGGGGCAGGGCGGAACCAAGTGCCTCATCGTCGGCCACCAGAAGGGCCGCACCACGCAGGAGAAGATCGCCTGCCACTTCGGCTGCGCCCACCCGGAGGGATATCGCAAGGCCCTCGCGAAGATGAAGATGGCCGAGAAGTTCGGGCTGCCGATCATCACGTTTGTCGACACGCCCGGCGCGTATCCCGGCCTCGGCGCGGAGGCCCGCGGCCAGGCCGAGGCGATCGCCGTCAACCTGCGCGAGATGTCGCGCATCAAGACGCCGATCGTCAGCATCGTCATCGGTGAGGGTGGCTCCGGCGGCGCGCTAGGGATCGCCGTCGCGGACACCGTCGCGATGCTGCAGAACTCCTGGTACTCGGTCATCAGCCCCGAAGGATGCGCCGCGATTCTCTGGAAGACCGCCAACGAGCAGACCAACAACGCCGCTGCGATCGCACTCAAACTCACCGCGAAGGACAACCTCGAGCTGGGCATCATCGACGCGATCGTCCCCGAGCCGATCGGCGGGGCGCATCGCGACCCGAAGCAGACCGCCGCGAACATCGAGAAGTGGCTGGTCGAGCAGATCGCGCGGCTGAAGCAACAATCGCCCGACTCGCTGCCGAAAACCCGCTACGAACGCTTCCGCAAGCTCGGGTCATACACCGAGACCGCGCCGGCGTAGGGCTGTCGGTTGCGCATTTCGCGAGCGTTGCATCAACACGCTTTTCAGCGTTGACGGCATCGCCACCTATCTGTATACTCCCCGCCTTTTGGGTACGAACCCTGTTCGGGGTCGCGCACCACTTTGTATGCCGCGCTCGAAGCGCGAGCAGAGAGGATTGTGAGCATGGCGAAGTCCGGCAAGCCCACCCCCAGCAAGTCCAAGCCCGCCGCCAAGCCCGCGTCCAAGAAGCCCGCCGCGGCGAAACCCGCCGGCAAACCCGCAGCAAAGCCCGCTGCCAAGCCAGCCGGAAAGTCTCCCATCAAGACCACCACGAAACCCGCCTCCAAGCCGGCCCCGGCGAAAGCCCCGCCATCCAAGCCCATCGCCGGAAAGTCCGCGCCGGCGAAGCCCGCACCCGCCAAGGGCTCGCCCGCTGCAAAGGCCGCCGCACCAGTCGCGAAGGCCGCGGCGACACCTGCGCCCGCTGCGGCTGCCGCTGCTGGGGGAGCCGGCGGCAAGGTTCCACCCAAAGGAATCACCATCGTCTCCAACCGCCCGATTCGCAAGCCCAAGCCCCGCAAACTCGAGATGCCCACCGCCGAGCCGCTCATCAAGCCAGGCAACCGCTGGAAGCCGCTGATCCAGTCCGGCCCGAAGGCCCCGCCCTCCACCGGCATTCCCGGCGTCTCGATCGTCAAGGAGTTCAAGGCCGATCCGAAGGCGCGGCTGCCGCGCAAGGAGCTTGATCGCTACCGCGAGATTCTCCTCGCCAAGCGCAACGAACTCGTCGGCGATGTCGCGAACATGGAAGACGAGGCCCTCCGTCAGAGCTCCGGCTCACTCTCCAATCTCCCGCAACACATGGCCGAGCAGGGCTCGGATGCCTGCGACCAGTCGCTCTCGCTCGATCTGGCCCAAGTTGATCGCAATCTCATCAAGGAGATCGAGGAAGCCCTGAAGCGCATCGACGACGGCTCGTACGGCGTCTGCCTCCGCACCGGCAAGCGCATCAGCGCCGAGCGGTTGGCCGAGGTGCCCTGGGCGAAGTACTCCATCGAGGCCGCACGCGAGATGGAGAAGGTTCCCTTCGTCATCACCGCCCGTTCATCCGGCGGCGGCCGCTCCTCCGGCGGCGGCGACGAGGACTGATTCCCTTCCGCACTGCCGGCGCCCCGCGCGATCGATCAACCCATGAGCACGGACGCACCCCCCGCACCCCAAGCACACACGCCTGGTCTCACCTCCGCCTGGCGCTCCCGCGCGGCGTGGGTCTGGATGGTGCTGGCGTGCATTCTCTCGATCGTCATCGACCTTGGCAGCAAGGAGCTCGCCTTCGCCCGCGTGGCGGATCAGCCCGTTGTCGTGCAACGCGCGGATGTGGTGCGCGTCAGTGCCGATCCCATGCTCGGGCCGCGCATGATCAGCCAGTCAGAGGCGGGGATCATTCCCAAGCACGAGCCGGTCACTGTCGTGCCGCGACTGCTGCACTTCCAGCTCGTGCTCAACCCCGGCGCGGTCTTCGGCATCGGCCCCGGACAGCGCGGCTTCTTCATCGGGTTCACCGTGCTCGCACTGGTCTTCGGCCTCGCCATGTTCGCCAAGTGGACCGGCCCGCGCGACCACTTCGCCCACGCCGCGATCGGCCTGCTGATCGGCGGCGGGCTGGGAAATCTCTACGACCGACTCGTCTTCGGCTGCGTCCGCGACTTCATCCATCCGCTCCCCGGGCTCATGTGGCCCGGCACGATCACGATCATGGGGAATCGCGAAGTCTGGCCGTATGTCAGCAACCTCGCGGACCTCTTCCTGCTCATCGGCATCCTGATGTTGCTCGTGCATCTGTGGAAGCGCGATCGCGAGGCGGAGCGAGCGAGCCAGTCCTCCGCCGCGTGAGTGTCGCACGCGCAAGCAGTGCAAGAACTCGGTATGTCTTCCTGCCTCTTTCCATCGCGCCCGTCGGCGGCAGGCGGCCGGAGTCTGCGCGAAATCAAGCCGCACAAACGCTCTTGCTCGCCTCGGTCTATAGTTGTGCTCAGCAACGTCCTTTCCCCAGAGCGGGTCGATGGTCGTTTCTCCGCTTGCGGACGCTGCCGAACAAGTTCTGCCAATCCAGGTTCTGGCGATTCGTCGTAACGGGCGGAGGGTATCGCCTGCGACCTTTGGTCTAGGAGTTCCCGCATGGGCACGCATCACCGGTTCTCGCGTCTTCCCTCGGCTTCGCATCGTTTGCTCGGTCTCGTCGCATCGGGCTCGGCCTGTCTGCTGGTGCTCGGCCTTGCCGGATGCGCCGGCAGCGAGCCCGTCGGTCACAGCAAGACCACGACCAAGAGCACCACCGAAACCCCCACCGAGAAGACGACAGTCACCGAAACTCATGAGAAGAACACCACGCTGACGCCTCGCTGAGCCGCCCTCTTCACGGCTCCAACGGTCACCACACTCCAACGAAAGGTCTCACCATGACACGCATCGCCACGCCTCGCATGTCCGTTCGCATTCCTCTCGCGCTCTGCATCGCGGCCTTCACGGTCGCCACTCCCTTCGCTCTCATCGGCTGCGACAAGGAAGGGAGCACCAGCAAGTCCACCACGACGAAAACCACAGTCACGCCCGAGGGTGTGAAGAAGACCACCGAGACAACCGAGAAGAAAGTCGAGACCGAGAAGAAGAACCCGTGATCGTCGAAGTCGCTTTCGACTTTGATGCTCGGAAAAGCAGATCAATGATGGCCGCGGGGGATTGTCGCCCGCGGCCATCGCATTTCCATCCGGCAAGCTCCCGCCCGATTACTTCACCGTCGCGGCCCAGGCCGCGAGCAGATCGCGAGCCGCGGCGAGATCGCCGAGATCGATCATCTCCGTGACCGTGTGGATGTAGCGTGTTCCAACCACGATGCCCGCGGCACGAGCGCCGGTGCGGGCCTGCTGTCCGGCCGCGCCGTCCTGACCGCCGCGTGCGAGAATCGTCCGCTGGTGCGGGATGCGATTCTTCTTCGCTACTGCTTCGAGCTCGTTGATGAGCCGGAAGTCGGAGATGAACGAGGAGTCCATGATGTGGAGTCCGACGCCCGCACCCTGCTTGGTGATCATCTCATCCGCGGGCACGCCGGGCGTGTCGCAGCTCAGCGTCACATCGATGCCGATCGCGATGTCAGGCTCGACGCCGAAGCTCGCTGTGTGCGCCCCTCGCAAACCGACTTCTTCCTGCACGGTAAAGACGACATAGAGATCGCACGCGAGCGCGGACTTGTTCTGCACGATCGCCCGCACCGACTCGATGCCGAGCCAGCACGCCACGCGATTATCGCAGGCCTTGGAAACGAACTTGTCGCCGGCGACCATCGCGGGCTCGTTCATCACAACGTAGTCGCCGATCTTGACCTGCTTCTTCACCTTCTCCGGCTTCATGCCCAGATCGACGAAGAACTCCTTGACCTCAGGAATCTTCTTCTTGTCCTCCTCGCTGGCGATGTGAACGGGCCGGCCTCCGGGATTCATCACGCCGGTCAGGTCGCCGCCGTCGGTGCAGACGGTCACTCGGCGTGAGAACAAGTTGCGTGTATCAAAGCCACCCGCCGCGTTCAGCCGCAGGAAGCCCTGATCGTCGATCCCCTTCACGTAGAACCCGATCTCGTCCATGTGGCAGAGCAGCAGAACCTTTGTCGCGTCGCTCTTGCCGGACTTTCCGCCCTTCGCGGATCGCCTGCAGATCAGGTTGCCCATGTTGTCCGTGCGGACATCATCGAAGAGACCCTTGGTTTCCTTCTCGATGAGGGCGCGGACACGCTCCTCGCGCCCCGGAATACCGGGGGTTTCACAGAGACGCTTGAGCAGATCAACATTCACGTTCGGTGTGGCCATGTGGACTCCCATGAGCGAAGAACTCGCAAGAGGTCATGATACGGCGACGCCCCGTGCCGACAAGCCCCGCCGTAAACGTTTCACGCCTCGAATCCACGAGCATTCCGCCGCGTGTGGAACCTTCTTCCCTATCCTCCCTCGTGTCCCGACGCACCCCACTTCTCGATCTGCATCGCACCGGCGATGCTCTCCTTTCGCCGTACGGAAGCGTCTCCACGCCCGATTGCACCATTCTGCTCGTGGAGGCCTTCGACCCGGTGCAGATCGAGTACGCCGCGATCCGCTCCCATGCCGCCATCTTCGATGAGCCGCACCGGGCCACGCTCAAGCTCACCGGGCCGGATCGGCTCGAGTTCCTCAATCGCATGGTGACGCAGGAGCTCAAGGGATTCCTGCCGCTGACCGCCCGCCGCTCCTTCTGGCTCAATCGCAAGGGCCGCATCGATGGCGATCTCAAACTCCTGAATCTGCCAGCCCCACACGATTGCATCCTGATCGATGTCGATGCCCACGCGGCGGAACGCACGCGCTCCGGCCTCGCCAGCTTCATCATCATCGAAGACTGCGCCATAGAGGACCAGACCGAACGCTGGCACCGGCTCTCGCTGCATGGCCCGGCCGCCGCGGCACTGCTGGCCCGAATGATCGAGCCGGGCACATCCGCGCCACTCGCCGACATCCAACCCAACCAGGTGATCACAGCTCGCATCGCGGGCGCCGATGTCATCATCGATCGCCACGACATCTCCGGCGAGATCGGCCTGCATCTGCTCATTCCCACCGATCACGCCGCGGCCGTCTACGAAGCAATCTCCACACCCTGGTCCGCCCGAGATGCCCGCAGCATCACCCCCACCACCGACCGCGCCCGGCGCATCGGCTGGCACGCGCTCAACATCG
>JBGANP010000105.1:0-11309 GCA_044222255.1 Phycisphaerales bacterium | reverse complement strand
GTCATCAAATACGTACAGCTCCCTTTCGCTCCGGCTCCACCGTCAAGACCTGGCTTTACCGCATCCTCATCAACGCTTGCAAAGACTCTCGCGCCAAGAACTCTCGCTTCAAACTGACGAAGGGTGGCACTGGCAGTTCGCCTGCCAGTGATGTTGCAACCACACCATCAGACCTCTCAGACTCCCCGACCTCGCCCGCTCCGCTCCACCATCGACACCCTCTCCGGCGACCAGAAACTCCTCATCCTCCTCTGCTACCACAACGGCCTCTCCCACTCCCAAGCCGCCGAAGTCCTCGACATCCCCGTCGGCACCCTCAAGTCCCGCCTCGCACACCACGCTCACAACTCTCCGAACCAAACTCAAAGAGCCTCTCGCGTAAGCGAGAGGTCAATCAACTCGCACCTCCTCATGCAGTACCCCCGCGGTCACGCGGAGGCCACCCCAGACTCCCACCCCACAGGGCCATCCACTCAGAGCCCACCCCATGACCACTCCTCCCACCACCACTCTCGACTCCCCACTCCCCGACCCCGCGCTCGAGTCCAACCTCCGCGCCCTCACCACCTACACCGGCGAGCCCACCGCCCTCTGGCAATCCGCACTCGATCAACACGCGACCACTCGCCACTCGCCACGTTCTCGCCTCAAGCCCCTGGACTGACCCTCTCGCTTCCGCCGCGGCCATCATTCTTGTCGCTGGTCTCCATCATGTTCCCACAATGAAGTCGGCGTCGCTCCGTGGGAAGCATCGCCCTGGAAATGCCCGACGGTTTCGCGGGCTCTTTCGATCGTACCTCGGCTCGCTACAAACAGACTATTGAACACGCGGCTCTCGCAGACTCGTCGCAGTCGGTCACAATGGACCGCGCTCGCAGGGAATCTGATTCCCTCGCACAACCCGCAGATCTCGAAGCAGCCAAGCGTGCCGACTCCCCCCGCTCCGTCATCCGCAAAGCCACTCTCGAACTCGCCGTCCCCGACACCCGCGACACCTTCGCCAAGTGCCAGCACCTCCTCCGCCTCGATCTCGGCGAGTTCGTCGAGGGCTCCACGCTCACCGGCCAAGGCAACGACGCCCGTGCCCAGCTCACCCTCCGCGTCGCCGCGTCGAGAATGGACGAAGTCCTCAACTCCCTCCGCACCCTCGGCAAGATCGATTCCGAAAACGCCACCGGCGATGATGTCTCCGCACAAGTCGTCGATCTGGATGCCCGCCTCCGCAACGAGCGCCAGGTCGAAACCGAAGTCCTCAAGCTCCTCGAATCCCGCAAGGACGCCCAGCTCAAGGACATCCTCGAACTCCGCGACAAGCTCTCCTCCATCCGCGCCACCATCGAGCAGCTCCAGGGCCGCCGCGACACCCTCGGCCGCCAGATCTCCCTCGCCTCCATCCTCGTCCTCATCCGCCCCGATACCTCCGAGAAGCCCGTCCCCAAGCCCTCCTCTCTCTTCGATGGCTTCTCCAACGAAATGTCCACCGCTTGGACCAGCGGCGTAAACGCCCTCACGCAAACCATCGCCTTCCTCATCCGCATCGCCATCGGCGGCCTCATCTGGTGGCTCCTCCTCTTCGCCGCCATCGCCATCACCCGCCGCGCCATCCGCCGCTGGCTCCCCGACCCCGCCGCCGTCCCCACCACAATCTGACACTCGTGTTCGCAGCCAGCGGCTCGCGCCACACATCTGCAATGGGTGGCACGGGCAGCTCGTCTGCCCGTGATGCGCGATGGAATCGCACGAACACCGTGCACGCACCGCGCCCCGGTCTCGCCGCTCCCCGCGGCACGACCGGGACGTTTGCCAACCCCATCTCAACGCACCATTTCGTCGCCCATTTCCGGGGATGTTGCGCGGGTTTGTGCGCCCAAATGAGCGCAACTTTCAGGCTCATTTCGATTTTTCTCAAATTTTCTTCCGCCCAGTCCTGACAAGCACTTGCGCGCGTTTTCCACAGAATCCTGCGCGGGTTTGTGCGCCCAAATGTGTATCTCCGCCCCTTGGTGGAGGCCCGGTTTTTCCGCGGCCCCACATCCACGCCTTTCCCAAGGGGGTTTCCATGTCTCCATACGCATCCGAACTCGCCCGAGCCCGCCTCGATGCCCTGCGCGCTCTGATCGATGCTCTCAACGAAGCCGAGTCCCCCGACGAAAAACGCCGCTGCGCCGTCGCCATCTTCAACGCCCCCGATCCCTTCGACCTCGATGATGAGATCGAGTTCAAATCCGACGATGACACGAACGATGAAGATGACAACATCGAAATCGAGCGAGGCCCGAGCGTGAGCGAGCCGGTTGAATCCCCGTCCTCATCGGCCAGCCCCATCACATCCCCGCCCACGCACGAAATGGATGAGCGATCACCGAGCTCAAGCGACGTTCACGAAGAGCGTGATGCCGTCGAAAACACTGAAGATGACCCCTTTTCTCACCTCCCCACCGCCCAGCACCACGCCTTCGCCCATCCCACCTAGCCCTCCCGTACACTCTGCCACCCATGCCGCGCATCCTCCCCGCATCCTCACTCAATCTCCACTCCCTCTCCCAATCCATCGCGCGGCTGGACCACTTCTACCAGGCCAAGTTCCGCAACCGCTTCGGCCCAGTCGTCCGCGCGCTCACCCCTTACATCCCGCGCGCCGGAACCATCCTCGACATCGGCGCCAACCACGGCAAGTTCGCCAAGAACTTCGCCGCGCTCCACGATCGCTCCTGCACCGTCTGGTGCTTCGAGCCACTCGAGTACAACTACACGCTCCTGCAAACCATCGTCCGCCCCTTTAGCAACGTCCGCATCTTCAAGCTCGCCCTCTCCGATCGCGCCGGCACCGCCGACCTCTTTCTCCCCGTGAAGACCGCCTCGCGACGAATCCTTCCCGGCTCCGCGCATCTCGGCGTCGAGTCGAGCGCCAACCACTTCGGCACCTCCACCGCCCCCGACGTCGCCCGCATCACGATCCCCACCGACACCCTCGACGCCCTCGCCGCCCGCGAGAATCTCTCCGCCCTCGACTTCATCAAGATCGATGTCGAAGGCGCCGAAGGCCTCGTCTTCCGCGGCGGCCGCGCCACGCTCTCCCGCTTCAAGCCACCCATCTACACCGAGCTCCAACCCGGCCGCCCCGAATGCCTCGGCATGACCGTCCACGATGTCGTCAAAGAACTCACCGACCTCGGCTACAAACCCCACGCCTTCGACGAAGACCAAACACAACCAACCCCCGTTCCCGGCTACACCGAAGGCGTTCGCGACTACCTCTTCCTCCACCCCGATCGCAAGTAAATGGCATGGGCCAACCGTCCCATGTTTCGTGCACCTAGCCCGAAACGAGAACCTCAGAGAACCCCGCGCTTACCGGACTTCCCGCATTCGCCATCCCCGCGTGCAGCTATCTCCATTCCCCCCACGTCACATCCCCGGCCACTACAAGCCAACCCAATCTCATCCCGATCTCACCCAATTCCGATCCCCTTGATGTAGACTGCGAATAGACCCGTGGCTCCTTTGCCGGAGACCCATCATGTCCTCCACGATTCTCCGCATCATCATCCTCGCCCTCATCGCCTGCGGCATCTCGGGCGCGATCCTCTTCAAACTCCAGTCCCCTCGCGTCCGCGCCGTCATCCCCACCGCCGACGGCCCCATCACCGCCGCGCCCGCGAGCCACGCCCACAAACTCACCCTCATCGAATCCGACATCGCCCGCACGATGTCGAGCATGCCGATGAACACGCAACCGCCGCCGCGCACCGCCATCACGCGCCCCGTCTCCACGACCGCTCAACTCGCGGCCGACCCCTCAGAAGACATCGACCTCAACGACCCCGCCCTCCGCCTCCCCCTCGCGCGCCTGGCCCTCGCCACCGTCGGCACCGACGAGTTCGCCGAACAACTCTGGCTCCACGCCATCAACGACCCCGAACTCGCCGCGGAGAGCCGCAAAGACCTCATCGAAGATCTCAACGAAGACGGCTTCGCCGATCCGAAGCGCCTCACCAGCGCCGACCTGCCCCTGATCGAAGCCCGCCTCGCGCTGATCGAGCGGCTGGCGCCCGAAGCGATGGACAAGACCAACGCCGAAGCGTTCGCCGAAGCACGCAAGGATCTTGTGGCGATGCGACAGCGGATCGCCGGGACTGTCTCACCCTGACATGGATCACACATCGCGTGATGTCTGCACAACGATCCGATCGACTCTCAGCACGCCGCGAACCAGACAGCAAGAAAATCAAAGATATCCTGCACGTTGATCCCGTTGACCCCGTTGAAGTTCGCGCTGGGCAAACCGGAGAACCAGGCGGCGAGGAAATCAAAGATATCCTGCACGGTCACGCCGCCCGCGCAGTTGAAGTCGCCGCGGCAGACCAGCACCACAACCGACGCACACGTCGGGCTGACGCACGAAGCCGAGGTCGTGCGAGCCCGCGCGAAATACGTGGTGGTCACGCCCGGCGCGACGGTCGGCGTCGCGCCGCCCGCGACGGGGGTCCCGCCGCAAGAGCCGGTGAACCACTCAACAACCTGCCCGGCGGGCACCGAGGCGGAGAGCACGGTTGATCCCGTCGGACAAATGACCGGAGACGAAGCGAGAGGCGCGGTGGGGGCGCCGGGAATCGGGACAACCGTGATGGTCGCGCTTCCCGAGCCGGTCGCGGGGCAACTCCCCGCACCGGAGGAGACGATCGAGTACGTTGCCGTTCCGCCCGGAGAGAGCGTGAACACCAGCGGACTTGGACCCGAGAGTGTGCCACCGGAGTTGCTCAGCGTCGCGGTGTATGGCGGGGTTCCACCGGTGAAGGTGACGGAAACCGTTGCCGACGATCCGGCGCAAACGGTGCCGCCGCCGCTGACCACCGCGGAGATCGCCGGGCAGACGACGGTGATGGCCGTGCTGACGTTGACACCATCGACGGTCGCCGTCGCGCTCCCGCCGCCGGGGTTGGATCCTGCGATGAAGGTCGCGGTGGCGGTGCCACTATTCTGCAACGCGGGTTGCGCGCCGGAAATGGTGCCCAGAGTGGCGCCGAAACTCACGGGCAGCGAGGCGATGGTCACCAGATTCGCGGCAACCTGCGCAACATTGTCGGAGTTGCGAGAAAGGTCGGCCGTCACCCCGGTGCTGCCAAGAAGCGGCACGGAGCCCGCGCCGGAGGTGATCGCAAGTCGCAGCCATGGATTGAAATCGGCGCTCGCCGAGACGACCGCCGCGCCGGGCGCGTTGGTCGCCCACCAGTTGTTTTCGGCGTTCGCGGTGCCGATGTTGGCCAGCCCGGTCGGAGCGGGACTTGTGTTGTTGATGATCCGGTTGTAGTTCGCGGTGAACAGAACTCCGTTGATGTTGTCGGCCATGCCTCCCTAGGCGGAAGCGAAGTAGACACCGCCGCCGCGGCCGACCGACGCACCATCCGCGTGGTTTCCCGTGATTGTGCAACCGGTCAGTGTCGCGGTAGACGAGACACCCGCCGCGCCGGTCTGGATGAACCCCACGCCGCCGCCTGCCGATTGCGATCCGGGCGCTGCGCCGGCGGTGTTGCCGGTGATCGAGACGCCGTTGATCACCGAGTTCGAGTTCGCCCACACCGCAATGCCGCCACCGATGCCGCCTGAGATGTTGTTGGAAACCGATCCACCGCTGATCGATATGGTCCCGCCCCAGGAGTTCCCGGCCAGAATCCCGCCGCCGTTGGCCGCCGCCAGATTCGTCCGGTTCCCGCTCACGGTGCATCCGGTCATGGTTACGTTGTGCTTGTCGCCAAACAGGGCGATCCCACCGCCCTCGCGATCGGAGATGTTGTTGGTGATCGTGCAGTTGGTGAACGTGGCCGTTCCAACGCTGGGACCCGCGGCCGTCGCGGTTCCAGTGCTATCCAGATTGACCCCGCCGCCGTGGCTCTGCACGCTCCCTGTCGCGGAGTTTCCGGTGACGATGCAGTTGGACATCGAGTAGTTGCAACCGGTGCCGGTCATGTACATGTCGATGCCGCCGCCGGTCTCCTGAAAGTTACCGTTGCTGGGGAAGTCGTTGCGTCCGCCGGTGATCGTAACGTTGTTGATCGAGAACGTCAGGCCGTTGTGCGTTCCATCCTGGTTGACGCCGATCACTTTGTAGTCGCCTGCCGGGCCGGGCGGGATCATGCGGATGATGGTTGTGGTGGCCGCCGCGCCGTTGATGGTCAGACTGTCGTTCACATCCAGATCGCCACCCGCGGAGGTGTTGTCGCTTCCGGCGATGGTGAGCGTGTAGGTGCCAGCGGGGAGCGTGATGGTGTCCGCGCCGGGATTGGCGTTGCTGGCAATCACCGCTCCGCGCAGGCCAGCCATCTGGAATGGACTGCCGACGGTCCCCGCACCGCCGAGCGGAACGGCGTTCGCGCTGTCGGCGAAACCGGTGACGGTGTAAAACGCCGCACGGGCCTGCAACGCGCTCATAGCCATCGCGACCGAGAAAACGCAGACCATCACTCGACGAATCATGGCAACCTCCTCAGAGTACCTGTGGTATCCGCGCGCTGGCGAATGCACCCGACGCTCGGATCCACACAAACAGCATACCGCAAAGACGCCGAACTACAACTCAAGTTTCGTGCAGTATTGAGACTTCCCGCACCATGGCCCGCGAGGCTGGGACATCACGTCCATTCGGGAATCACCCCTGAACTCGATCCTCGTGTGGCACCCGCGGCCTGACGATCACCGCCGAGACATCCGGCAGTTCCTTGGCGCTCTTCACACCCCCGTCCTCGAACTTGCGCATGACCGGTTCGAGTCGACGCTCGTAGGAACCAACGAAATCGTTGTACGCATCAACGGACTGAATGAGGTTCTTCCCCAGCCGCGCTGCGTGGCCCATGGCAACCGCGACGCGCTCGTGCAGTTCCTTCCCAAGCTCGCGCAACTCCTCGGCCGCGTGCGCGAGCTGCTGCTCTTTGTATCCAACGGCTACAGCACGAAGCAGACCGATGAGTGTGCTCGGGCTCGCGAGGATCACGCCCTGCTGGGCCGCGTTTTCCAGTATCTCCGGCTGCCGCGTCAGCGCGGCATCCACGAACTGGTCGCCGGGGATGAACATGACGACGAACTCGGGCGAGCCGTCGTACTGAGCCCAGTATTTCTTCTTCGCCAGCGCGGTCGCCTGCTCCGCGACGTGGCGGGCGAAACGGTCGAGGTGGCCTTCGGCGAGTTCCGGGGTGGCCGCGCTGATGGCGTCCATGTAGCCCTGGATGTTGGTTTTCGCATCGACAACGACGACGCGCCCGCTGGGCATCTTGACGACCATGTCCGGCCGCAGCGGCGAGCCATCCGGGCCGCGCGTCTGGTCCTGCTCGGTGAAGTCGCAGAAGTTGGACATGCCCGCGAGCTCTGCAACGCGGCGGAGCTGGATTTCACCATACCGCCCACGCACGTGCGGCTCGCGCAGGGCGCGGACGAGCTTGCTCGTCTCGCCGCGAAGCTCGGTTCCTGCCTGCTCGATGATCGCCAGCTTCGCATCGGTTTTGCGCAGCGTCTCGGCGATGGGCTTCACCATCTCATCGATCTTGCCGCTCTTGGCCTCAAACTTCTGCTCAGCCAGCGCGAGGAACTGCTCGCGATTCTTCGCGAGCGCATCGGCCGCGAGTGATCCGAACGCCTCTCGCACCTTCTTCTCAAACTCCGCCTGCTGCTGCTGGATGTTCAGCTTCTCGCGCTGGATGCTCTCGAGTTTCTCGCGAGCAACTTCTTCGACATGCGCGATCTTGGCGTTGAGATGATCTTCCAGATCGCCAAGTTGCCGCAGATGCTCGCGCTCCATCGTTGATCGCGTCACCGCGTGGGCTTGCTGCTCCGCGCCAAGCTTCTCTTCCAAGCTGGCGCGATCGATGCTCACCTTCGTGAACACCTCGCGCGTGCTCGCAACCTGCGCATCGAGCCGCTCCGCTTCTGATCGCGCCGCCGCCACATCACGCTCAGCGCTCTCACGCCCCGCTCGCTCCCGGGCGTTGTCCGCCATCAGCTTGGCGCGGCCGATGGCCAGCCAGACCGCCGCGCCGCAGCCCGCCGCGGCGAGCAGACTCATCACTACTGTGGTTCCGTCCATGATCGCCTCAGTGTACGCGATCCCGACAAATGTCCGGCATCTGTTCGACATTCATTTCGCGGCTTTCCGACAGCCACCGCCAGCGACGTTGCCGCTCATTCGATCTGCCAAGTTGGCACTTTGCTGGGCATGTTTTGATGACTGGCACGGCTTGCTCCGCCGGAAACGCCATCCGCGCCCGGTTCAGGAACCCGATTCGCCCCGATTTGAGTTGGTTGGGTCCGGCACACAACTTGCCCTCTCTTCCAACACGATGCCATTTGGCCCTGCCCATCCCGCGCTCTCGCCGCATGCCGGAAACCACTCCGGTGCCGGGGGGTCTACGGGGTCGGGTGGGCTTGGGAATCGGAGCGACATGGTCATCGGCGTGCCTTCTGACGGGGCGCGGCTGAACCTGCTGCTCTCCTGGGGCGGGTGGCGGCCGGACTCCTGGGCGGACCGGATGGCCGCGTTGCTGGAGCCGATGGGCGTGACTTCGCTCAAGGCCCGGACGGCTCGGGATGCGGAGCGGGTGATTCGGTCGACGCCGGTGCATGTGGCCGTCGTCGATCTCGGGCTGCCCTTGGATTACGGGTCGCCCTCGGACGAAGCTGGGTGTCGGGTGCTTGATCTACTCAATCGGCTGGCGTCTCCGCCGCCGGTTGTCGTTGTCCGTTCGCCGCGTACGGCTCGTGACATGCATCGCGAGATGTGCGCGGCTCTTCGCTTTGATGCGTTCGCGGTCGTGGATCGGCGCTCGGCGGATATGGAGATGATGCTTCGCGTTCTGCAACGGTGCATGGAACGCTTCTACGCGGGACGGTGGCCGGGGTCACACTCAAACACTCACCCGCAGTCGCCGCGGCCGCCGTTTACCAACTGATGATTTTCGCATAGGTCGTGTAGGACACATCTGACCTATCTGTTTCTGCCCTCTCAAACAAGACCACCTTTAGGAGTTTCGCAATGGCCAAGTCCTCGTCTTCCACGATGTCCGACATGAAGATTCGCCCCCTGCACGACAAGATCATCGTCCGCCGCGACGAGGCGGAGGATCGCACCGCCGCGGGCATCATCCTTCCCGAGAAGGCGAAGGACACCCCGAAGACAGGCGTGGTTGAGGCCGTCGGCACGGGCAACGTAAACAGCGAGACGGGCAAGCTGATCCCCCTCACCGTGAAGAAGGGCGATCGCGTGATCTTCTCCTCGTACGCCGGCAGCGAGATCAAGCTCAACGACAGCAAACTGCTGATCATGAGCGAGGAAGAAGTCCTCGCGATCATCGACTAACTCCGTGGCACTGGCGGGATGCCCGTGTCTTTTCGGTGCTTCGTCACTCCGTCACTCACTCACTTCGTCACTTCTCCATGACCACCAACGAACTTCGACAAGCCCTCCGCGAACTCAACGGCAAACGTGATGCCGTGGTCTACATGCAGCACGCGGAGAAGTGCATCGTCACCAATGCGATGCTGATTCCGGATGAGCCGGATCATCTGGTCAAGCTGACGGATGGCAAGCACGTGTACATTCTCGATGCCGCGCTCGTGGCGTGGGTCAAGATCGGATAGCAGATATTCAACTCAGAGCCGTGCGGCGCAAGTCGCCGGCCCCGACTTTCAAGAAACCAAGAAAAGGAACCCATATATGGCCGCCAAGCAGATTGCATTTGATACCGATTGTCGCGAGCGGATTCTCCGCGGCATTCAGAAACTCGCCCGGGCCGTCAAGGTCACGCTGGGCCCATCGGGACGCGTCGTCGTTCTTGAGAAGTCCTTCGGCTCCCCCACCGTCACCAAGGACGGCGTCTCGGTTGCCAAGGAAATCGAACTGGAAGACCCGTACGAGAACATGGGCGCGCAGATGGTGAAGGAAGTCGCCACCAAGGCCTCCAAGGATGCCGGCGACGGCACCACCACCGCGACGATCTACGCCGAGGCGATCTTCCAGGAAGGCCTGAAGAACATCACCGCTGGCGCGAACGCGAACCAGGTGAAGCGCGGCATCGATATCGCGGTTTCTTCGATCATCGAAGAACTCAAGGCGATGTCCAAGAAGGTCTCCAACTCCAAGGAGATCGCGCAGGTCGGCACCTGCTCGGCCAACCAGGACGCGGCGATCGGCAAGATCATCGCGGACGCCATGGACAAGGTCGGCAAGGACGGCGTCATCACCGTGGAAGAGGGCAAGTCGCTCGACACGGAAGTTGAACTCGTCGAGGGCATGCAGTTCGACAAGGGCTTCCTCTCCCCCCACTTCGTCACCAATCCCGCGACGATGGAGTGCGTGCTGGAGAAGCCGTACATCCTGATCTTCGAGAAGAAGATCTCCTCCGCCAAGGACATGCTGCCGCTGCTGGGCAAGATCGCCGAGCAGGGCGCATCGCTGCTCATCATCGCCGAGGACATCGACGGCGAGGCGCTGGCGACGCTGGTCGTCAACAAGCTGCGCGGCATTCTGAAGGTCGCGGCCGTGAAGGCCCCGGGCTTCGGCGATCGTCGCAAGGCGATGCTGGAAGACATCGCGACCCTGACGGGCGGCAAGGCCCTGATGGAAGAGCTCGGCGTGGAGCTTGAGAAGGTTGATATCGCCGACCTCGGTCGTGCGAAGAAGGTCACGATCGACAAGGACAACTCGACGATCGTCGAGGGCGCGGGATCGAGCGCGGACATCAAGGGCCGCATCGACCAGATCCGCCACCAGATCGACGCGACCACCTCCGATTACGACCGCGAGAAGCTCGAGGAGCGCCTCGCGAAGCTCTCCGGCGGCGTGGCCCAGATCAACGTGGGCGCGGCGACGGAAGTCGAAATGAAGGAGAAGAAGGCTCGCGTGGAGGATGCCCTGCACGCCTGCCGCGCGGCTGTTGAGGAGGGCATCCTGCCCGGTGGCGGCGTCGCGATTCTCCGTGCCCGCCGCGGCCTGGAGAAGGCTCGCAAGAAGGCCACGGGCGACGAGCGCATCGGCATCGACATCATCGACCGCGCCGTGAGCGCCCCGATCAAGCAGATCGTGGCGAACTGCGGCCTGGATGGCTCGGTGGTGGCGATGAAGGTTGAAGAGAACAAGGACGATAACTTCGGCTTCAACGCACTGACGCACGAGTACGGCAACATGATGGCCATGGGCGTGATCGTTCCGACAAAGGTCGAGCGCGTCGCGCTGCAGAACGCCGCGAGCATCGCGGGCCTGCTGCTGACGACGGATTGCGCGATCACGGAGATCAAGGACAAGAAGTCCAAGGCCCCGGCCGGTG
>JBGANP010000010.1:0-66004 GCA_044222255.1 Phycisphaerales bacterium | reverse complement strand
CCCCCAGATGTTCCTCGCGGCACACATGCGCCCTGCTCTACGCATCTCTGGCGAGACCTGCCCGCACTATCTTGTCTTCGCCGCGGAAGAGATCCCCGATGGAGCCACCGATCATAAGTGCGCTCCTCCGATCCGAGAGCGACTCCATCGCGAACAACTCTGGCGTCTGCTGGGCCGCAAGAACGGCCTGCTCGACATGATCGTTTCCGATCACTCCCCCTGCCCACCGCATATGAAGTGCTTGGAATCCGGCGACTTCCAGCACGCCTGGGGAGGTATCTCTTCCCTGCAACTCGGCCTTTCGGCCGTTTGGACCGCAGCAAACGCGAGCGCCGGCGGCCTCAACACGTTCCTCGACCACACCGGCGAACCACACAGAGGTCTGTGCGACATATCACGGCTCATGTCCGAAGCACCCAGCACGCTTGCCGGACTATCAAAACGCAAGGGCCGCATCGCGCCGGGATTCGACGCCGATCTCGTGTTTTTCGATCCCGATGCGCGCTGGGTTGTTCGTCCTGCCACCCTCCACCATCGCCACAAACTCACCCCATACGATGGCATGCCTCTCCGCGGCGTCGTCAAACGCACCATACTCCGCGGCCGCACCATCTACGACGCCTCACTCTCCAACCCCTTCCCCCTCCATCCCACCGGCCAATGGCTCAAACACGCCACATGACCACACCACCACCGCTCACTTCCCGCCCCGCCTGGACCGACCTCATCGACCTCGCCTCCGCGCGCCTCGGCGGCAAGACACTCGCCACCAGCGACGACTTCTTCGCCCCCATGTCCAACCTCCTCAAACCCGAGCCCCCCATCTTCATCCCCGGCAAATACACGCCGCGCGGCAAGTGGATGGACGGCTGGGAATCCCGCCGCAAGCGTGTCCCCGGCCACGATTGGTGCATCATCCAACTCGGCCAGCCCGGCTCCATCCGCGGCCTCACCGTCGACACCGCGCATTTCAGCGGCAACCAACCCGAATCCTGCACCATCGAAGCCGCCGAACTCCCCGCACGCTCATCCAAAAAGCAATCAGCCCTCAACTGGTCCTACATCGAAT
This sequence comes from Phycisphaerales bacterium, assembly GCA_044222255.1. GTDB lineage: Bacteria > Planctomycetota > Phycisphaerae > Phycisphaerales > UBA1924 > UBA4658. The sequence goes on along the minus strand of JBGANP010000010.1, from coordinate 64,935 downwards.
GGACCGAACTCGTCCCGCGCACGTCCCTCAATCCCAGCGCCGAGCATTTCATCGAACCCTACGCCGAACTCGAAGACCGCCGCTTCACGCATATCCGCCTCAACATGTTCCCCGATGGCGGCATCGCCCGCCTCCGCATCCACGGCGAGGTCCGCGCCGACTGGCCCGCACTCATCAAGTCCAAGAAGCCCATCGATCTCGCCGCCGCCGAACGCGGCGGTCTCGTCATCGACGCCAGCAACATGCACTTCGGCTCGCGCCACAACATGATCATGCCCGGCCGCGCGAAAAACATGGGCGACGGCTGGGAAACCCGCCGCAAACGCAACCTCACCTGGCTCGACGATCGCCCGCTCGAACACGACTGGGCCATCGTCAAACTCGCGCACCGCGCCATCATCGACTCTATCGAAGTGGACACCAACCACTTCAAGGGCAACTGCCCCGAATCCTGCGCCATTGAAACCTGCGATGCCCCGCACGCGGTTGATTCCGTGTTCGATCCCAAGCGAGTTGCCTGGAGCTGGCTCCTCCCCCGCTCCGCGCTCCGCGCCAGCAGCAAGCACCTCTATCGCTCGCAGCTCGACACAGCCACACGCTCGCGCCCCTGCACACACCTGCGACTGAGCATCTTCCCCGATGGCGGCATCAGCCGCCTCCGCGTCAACGGAAGACCGTGCGCATGACAGCCCCCGTCCACACCAACTTCTCCCCGGGAATCTCGCGCCTCAACGCCCTCCCCACCGAGCAAGCCATCGCCACGCTCCTCACCTGCTGCCACTCCCATCGCTGGGCCGAGCAACTCGCCGCCGCTCGTCCCTTCACAACAACCGCCGCGCTCCACGAAGCCAGCGATCGCACCTGGTTCTCTCTCGAACGCGAAGACTGGCTCCAAGCGTTCTCCCACCATCCCCGCATCGGAGAGCGCGTCATCACCCAGCCCAAGTTCGCCGCCACCGCCACGCAAGCCGCCCGCGAACAATCCGGCATGGCCGCCGCCACGCCTGAGCAACTCGCCGAGTTCACTTCGAAGAACGCAGAATACGAGAGCCGTTTCAACCACGTCTTCCTCATTTGCGCCACCGGCAAATCCGCAACGCACATGCTCGACCTGCTCCGCAGCCGTCTCGCAAACTCCCCCGAATCCGAACTCCTCGCCGCGGCACGCGAACAATCCGCCATCACCCGTCTGCGTCTTGAAAGGTGGCTCCACTCATGAGCGGCATCAGCACCCACGTCCTTGACACCACCCGCGGCCTCCCCGCCGCCGGAATTCCCGTCATCCTCGAGCACGAGGCCGTCGCCAACCGCTGGCGCGTCATCATTAATACCAAGACCGACGACGACGGCCGCGTCACGGCCCTTCTCCCCGCCGGCACCAAGCTCGCCCCTGGCGCGTATCGCCTCCGCTTCGAGACCGGCGCCTACTTCAAGCACCACAAGCTCGACCACTTCCACCCGCGCGTCGAGATCGCCTTCACCATCACCGACGTCAAGCGCAAGTACCATATCCCTCTCCTCGTCAGCCCCTTCGGCTACACCACCTATCGAGGTTCCTGAGCATGGCCAAGCGAACAACGCCCCCCGCGCGCCAAGCCGCGCCCGCGGCGCCAACATCACGATCTCGCATTGTCCTGGGCCAGAACAACTACGGAAAGTCCCGCGTCCGCATGGTAAAGGTCTCGCGCTCCGGCAAGACGCACACCGTCCGGGAGTTCACCATCGACATCGCCCTGCAAGGCGACTTCGACCACATCCACACCCGTGGCGACAACTCCGCCTGCCTCCCCACCGACACCATGAAGAACACGGTGTACGCCCTGGGCCGCAAGCACGCCTTCGACACCATCGAAGAGTTCGCCATCCTCCTCTGCAAGCACTTCCTGAAAGGCCACACGCCTGCAAGCAGCGCGACTATTTCGATTCAAGAAATTGCCTGGAAGCGCGTCCACACCCGCCGCCGCGAACACCCTCACTGCTTCCTCAAGGGCTCCGACGAACGCCGCACCTGTTCCGTCTACATGAATCGCCACGGGCTGGATGTCTCTTCCGGCATCGAAGGCCTCGTCATCCTCAAGTCCACCGACTCCGCCTTCACCGGCTATCCGCGTGACCGCTATACCACGCTTCCCGAAACCCGCGATCGCATCTTCTGCACCAGCATGACCGCAACGTGGGAATGCGGCCCCTCCGCCAAGCCTCGCACCGATTACGGCGTGCTCCGCGACCAGGTCCGAGAGCTCCTCATCCAGACATTCGCCATCCACAGAAGCGAATCCGTCCAACACACCCTCTACGCCATGGGCGAAGCCGTCCTGAAATCCTGCAAGCAGATCCGAAACATCCGGCTCTCGATGCCGAACAAACATTGCCTGCTCGTGAATCTCCAGACCTTCGGCATGACCAACAACAACGAGATCTTCGTCCCCACCGACGAGCCGCACGGCCTGATCGAAGCGACCATCCATCGCGAGTAGCCGGAGCATCCCGATGCGCATCGCGCGTGAACGCGTCGTTCCGCCACCTCCGGATCGCTCCTGGCTGAAGTTCGCCCTGCTCGGCGCATCTATCGGCATTCTCATGGGCCTGGCCATCCCTCCGTTGAGCAAATGGGCCACCGAGCGTGCCCTTCTCAGCAGCCCCAATATCTCAATCCTGTTCACCATTCTCTACGTCCTGTTCGCCGGCCTCGTGCTGTTCCCGCTTCCCATTCTCTTCCGCGTCACGCAGCGATGGACTATCTGCCTCGCCTTCTCAACCGCAACCATCATCGCCATGACGATCACCGCGGAAGCCCTCTCCGCCCTAGCCCACGGCGACGGCGGTGCGGACATCCCCGCGTGGCTCGATTCCGACGAGCTCATCGGCATCGCCATCTTTGTTCCTTCCTACATCCTGATCGCCGTCATTCTCCGTCTCATCTACCGCTTCCTCCTCGTGCGCACCATTGAGCACTCAGACGGCCTCTGCGCCTGGTGCGGCTACACACTCGGCTCCGTATCCATCACCCGCTGCCCCGAATGCGGCCGAAACGCCTATCCGCCCCGCTTCCGCTCGCATTTCTTCGTCACGGGCATCCTCAAACTCGCCCGCTGCTGGCTCCCCGTCGCCCTGCTCGCGCTTCTCGCGCTCGTAATCGGCACCGCTCCTCCCATCGTCCGCAAGACCATTCCCAGCGCACGGTTCTATCGCGCCTTTCCCGGCGGCCTGCGCATGGCTCGATACAACCCGAACTCCTATATCTGGCCCGACCTCCCAAGCGTCTGGATTCCGCATCCCTCGCTGGATGACCGCGGCCTCCGAATCACCTACGAGCCCGCCACCCGTGGCCGCCCCGTCCACATGAGCATTGATGTCACCGGCACCCCTGCCACCGGCTACTCCTTCGGCGCGGGCCACGTCATCACCGATCTGAACGCCGACCAATCCTCGCACGTCATCGCACACGGCCTCCCCGATGCGCTCATCAAAGCCCTCTACGCCAAAGCCGACGAGATCGCCTGGACCCCCTCCTCCGTCGCCCGCGGCGCATGGGAAGTCGACGCCGCACCGCTCTTCCCGAAGTAATCACACAAGCGGCACAAAGGGTGGCACTGGTAGCTCGCCTGCCAGTGATGTTGCAACCACGCGTGCCGCGAGTTCGCTCGGCGCTTTGCCGGGCAATCCGTTCTGCCGCGCGGAAGCCGCAGCACATCCACGAACTCCCCGCTCACCCCACCACCTTCTCCCCCACTCCAGCCCGCACCCTCACCTCTCCCCCGCGCTTCCCCGCAATCACCTCGTGATAAATCCCCTCGACCTCCGCCACATGTCCCGGATAACTCCGCAACGTCGTCCGCTGATGAATCTCCCGCGGCGACGGAATCGCCACCTCACCGCGCACCAGCCGCGTGATGCAGTCCGCAAGCTGCTCCTCCGCCCCGCCCGTGAAGAACAATCCGTTGTATTCCTTCGGATACTCCCTCGCATCGCGCACCCAGTCCACCGGCCCGCCGAGCCGCGAGCAGATCACCATCTTTCCCGCGTGAAAGTTCTCCAGCAGCACCAGCGGCGAGTTTTCCAGCCATATGTGGCTCAGAATTCCCACGTCGTACTCCCCCGCCGCAGAGATGAGCTGGTACAGGTCATACCCGCACCACACGCTGACCTCCGGAAACTGCGACAGCCGCTTGCGATATCCAAACTCATATCCCTGCGCCCGGATGATGAACTGGCACCGCTCACGCACCGACTGCTCCAGCAGCGGAATCGCGCGTGCCAACACCTCCAACCCTTTGTTCGGCCGCGTCGTTCCGAAGAACGCGAGCCGCAAGGGTCGATCGGCACTCGCCGCGTTCCACGGTGACTTCTCGTAATACGGTGACCGCCGCGCGCGTCGATTGATCTGATCAAAGTGCGGCTGCCCCAGCCGCACCCAGCGCGTCTTATGCTCAGGCACCCCCATCTCCACGTGCACCTTGCGCAGATAGTCACTCGGCGGAATCACCAGCGACGCCGCCGCGAGCGCACCAACGCCCGCCTGCCGACGCTGCCCGTAAATGTTCAGCGAGACCTTGGCCTTCTCACCGCCCGCGAGCACCCTCTCGTTCGTGTCCCACTCCGACCGCGCGTAGTCCACCGCATGGTCCGCCTTCCCCATCGGCGGCTTGTGCGTGATCGTCGTCCCGCGCTCCGGATCGCGCCACACCGTCTCGAATCCGAGCGCAAGTTCCGGATCGTTTAGTCGCCCGGGATTCTGTGCGGGGTCCACATGCCGGATCGACAAGTGCCCGTGCCTCAATCGCCGCAGCAGCGGCTTGACGCCATATGCCGCCTTCCGAACCACGTCAGTTGCGTACAGCCCGAAGTGATGCTCCAACGTCTGTCCCCAGGCACGCGTGTTCCGCAGCTTCGCGACATTTTTCCCCGGCAGACATCCCTCGCACTTCCGCCCGCCGTCATAGTCCAGGCAGACCGACTCCTCCCGCTCCAAGAGATCTACTTGCGGACACACAAACCAGTAGTTGTGCGGCGTCACCACCACCGGAATCCCCGCCCGCTCGATCGTCGGGATCAGGTCAAGCGCATATCCCTCCTGCGAGTGCACATGCACCACATCCGCCCGAATGGATTGCAGCCACCCCAACACCAGCCCGGTCGAGTGCGGCTCTGCGATCTCTGTCGCAGTGTTCGTGAAGTTGAATGCCGCCGGAGAGACATTCGGACTGTTCCGCAGTTCGAAGCACTCGATGCCCCCCCACTCCTCGCGGCGCTCGATGAAAGGCGGCCCCACGGTGAGAAAGCCGAGCCGATTGGTCATCCCCGCCGCGAGGTACTTCACCGTGTGGCCCGAGAGCGCGAGCCCGCGCCCGAGCTCGCTCTTGCTCAGGTTGTACCCGCTTCCCTCACGCCCCTGGCTGGAGATTCGCGCCCACCCAAGCAGCGCGATCGTCAGCGGCCGATTCGTCTGCGGCCACGGCGGATCAAACCCGGCGCCTGTGGGCGTGACCGCACCATTGAGGTGTGCTGGACCGGATTGGAGTTGTCCGTCGCTCATCCGTAGCGGGTTCCGGCAGTAAACGGCTTGACAGTCCGGGCATATCGCAGGAGCTTCGGTCGCGCCGTCATCCATTGCCACGCAAACCCAAGCCGCGCCAGCCACCCGTCGCGTTCGATCTGCGCCACGTCGGGCTTCTTCGAGTCCACATGGATCGTCCATGGCGCACACAGCAGCACCGGAAAATCATTCACCTGATCGAACACCACCACCGCCCGTGGCCGACGCAGCAGCACGTGCCACTGCTTCTTCAAACGCGATCCGCGATGCCTCCCATAGAGCGTCGCGCCCTCGGGTGGATTCGGAACATCGTTCCGAACGATCGGGATCCACGTCGGCTCAACGGCGCCCGGCGTCGCTTTGACATGCGCCCTGACCACCCGCCTGAGTTCCTCGAAGTGTCGCATCGCATCGGCGGAGTTGGCGAGCACCGCCACACGTGCGCCCCGACCCAGCACCTTCGCCTTCGCAAACGCCTCTCCCGTCGGCATCGCCGGCGGCCCGTCCGATCCCGTCTTTCCACCGACATTCTGCGCCGCATCCAGCCCCGTCCGCAAAATGATCCGTGCATGAAACTGCCGCCGGTGCATCGCGGCGTGCATGGAATCAAACAAAAACGACCGCATCACTTTCTCGGTGACCGGCCGCAGCCGCTCCACAGGCAGCGCCTTCTGAACCATCCACAACCGATTGCGGTTCGCGTAGTAGATGCGCGCCGGCGTCAGTTTCAGGTTCCACGGCGTGTGAAACACCACTGCATCCAGCGAGAGCACCACCCGCCACCCCGCCCGCGCAAACCGCAGGCACCAGTCCGCATCATCGCAGTAGATGAAGTACCGATGGTCCCAGAAACCCACGCCGCCCGCACGCGACTTGCCATCCGGCGTCGGTGTCCCCAGCACCGCGCGCCATCGCGCCAGCATCGAGCACGCGGAGACCACATCCACATCCATCGTCCCGCGATAGCCCTCCGCACCTCCTTGTCCGCGCGGCCCGCCCACCTTCTGGATCCACTGCCTGTGCGCCTCGTGCCGCGCGTGGCCCGCGGGAGCATCATCCTGCATCGTCCCCGCATCCGCGTTGAAATAGATCGTTGTCTCGATCGTCCGTACCCGATCGTTGATGTCGCACGTCCGCGATCCGACCAAGCCCACATTCGGGTCCGACTCCATCACACGCACAAGGTGCGAGAGCGCATCCGGCGGCAGGTCCGCATCGTCATCCACCAGCCACACGCAGTCCGGCCCTTGCAACCCGTTCTGGCAGAACCAGTGCTCGACGAACGCGAACCCGGTGTTGAACCCGCCGCACCCGCCCATGTTCGCCCTGTTCCGCACGATCGAGAGGGACGACAGCCCCAGCGTGTTCGACGCTTCCGGCTTTCCGGCAGGAGCCCATTCCCGCACGCGCGGCGGCTCAAACCGCGGCTCGTGTGCCTTCTCCGTGTCGTTGTCCACCACCCGCTCCGGGTTGAATGACGCGCACAGATGCTCCAGCGTCCCGTCCGTCCCCGAGTTGTCCACCACCACCACATCCAGAAGTATCCGCGGATACGTCTGCTTCGCCAGCGACTGCAGCACGTTCGTCAGATACGCCTTGCGATTCCACGTCACGATCACCGCACACACCCGCGTCGTCGAAACCGCGAGCCCTTCGCCGGCCGAAGGACTACCTGCCACCGCCGGACCAGAGGCGACTTGAACAGTGCGGGCAATCTGGTCGGCGATGGTGGACACGCGGTGTGCGGCTCGTTCGGGGCTTATGCGAAGGATCGGGAGTGTAGGAGTGGAACGCCTGAAAATCGGTTCGGGTCAACTCGTGATCGGGCCAGCTGCACTTGACATTCTCGCATCAGTCGCGATTCGCACCTGCACGCGATCCGCCGGCGCGACATACGGCGCGGGTAGCTCGCCCGCGTACACCCGCTCCATGTCCACCGCGTGGTCCTCAATCGATCGCGGCGGCGACACGTTCGCCCGCAGCCCCCACGCCATGTGCGGATCCTCGATCGCCCGCACCATCGTCCGCTTCAGCGACTCCCGCGAGTTCGCCGTAAACAACAGGCCGTTGTACCCATCGCGGACAAAGTCCGGAATGCCTCCGATGTCCGCGCCGAGCACCGGCACCCCGCACGCCATGGACTCAAACACCGTCTGCGGCGCATTGTCCCACCACACACTCGGCACCAGCGTGAAATCCTTCCCGCCCAGCATCCAAGGAATGTCGTGATAGTTGTACTCGCCCTTGAATGTCAGCCGCGCCAGCCGAGGCTCCAGCCGCCGGAACATCCACTCGATCCGATGCCCATCCAGCGCGAAGATCGAAAGATCGATCTGCTTGAGATGCTTCGGGTCCATCATCTCCAGCGCCTCCGCGACAACGTGCAGCCCCTTGTAGTAGTTGTTATACCCCATGAAGTGAATCCGCATCGGTCGCTGCTTGTCCCACGCCAGCCCCTGCTCAAACGGCGGCGGCGCAAACGTCAAATCCGGTTTCAGCTTCACCACGCGATTGATCCGCGACCCGATCGGCATCGTGTGGATCCGATCCTCGCGCACGCCCATCGCCACAAACTTCCGCCGCACGAAGTCGCTCACCGCCAGCACGCTCTCGCACTCGCTCAGCATCCGCACCATCGCCGCGCGCCGTTTGCCGTAGTCGTTCAGTGGCTTGTCGCTCTTCGGTTCCGGCCGGACATCGTTCGTCAGCGGCTGGAGCTCCGGCGAGTCTGCCGCTGGCGGCTTCCACGGGTGGAGCTCAGCCATCAGCAGCGGCGTCTTGCCCCGCTTGTCCGCCGCGTCGCCGCCCGCGTGCGTAAACGCCCCCGCGATCGCTTCGCTTGTAAGGGCCACGGGCTTCCCCGGCGCTTCCACGAGTCGCGCCGCCGCGGCCCGCGCCGCCCTCACCTCGCGCCACCCAAGCATCGCCCGCCGAATCGTCCCCATCGCGCCCAGCCACGAGTGCCGCGCCTCCTCGATCTTTTTCGGGTCCGCACCCTGCGAGGCGCGATACTTCCCCATGTGCTTCGCCCGCTCCTCCGCCCGCGGCCGGAACTCGATGCAGTTCGTGCAGTTGTGGCCGTTGTCAAAGTCGTAGCAAGTCTTCCGATGCTGCTGCATCAGATACACCTGCGGGCAGATCGTGTGATAGTTGTGCAGCGAGAAGATGTGCTTCGCGTTGCACGCCTTCCGCGCTGCCGCGATGCACCCGATCGAGAATCCCTCGATGTTGTTCCAATGTACGACATCCGGCTTGAGCGCGGCGAAGAACCTCCCCACCTGCTCCTCAAGGATCGGCGCGCTGACCTCCCCCATCGGATCCTCATACTGCACGATGCTCGGAGCCATGACCGGCGAGTCCACCACCTCAAAGACCTTCACCCCCAGCCAGTCCTCATGCCGCCGGACCTGGCAGATCGGCGGATCGTTCACGAACGTCGTCCCGCCAAACAGCGATACCACCTCATGCCCGCGCTTCACAAGTTCGATCGCCAGCGCCTGGCAATACTGGTTCACGCCCCCGCCGTACGACGCCCCGTCCCAGATCCGTGCCCAGTTGACCAGAACAATGCGCATCCGAAAGGGTAGGTTCGAGTCTTCCGCCCGCGGCCGATCATGGCCGCCGTTGCCCGAAGTGGCCGATACTCTCCACCCCGCCCGTTCCCCCGGAGCCGCCCGATGATCGTCTATCGCTGCCGCTTCTGCAAGCGACCCCTGGAAGTCGACGATGACCTCGCCGGCAAACAGGCCGCCTGCCCTCACTGCCGCCAGATTGGCGAAGTCCCCACCCACTCCACCCGCGAGGACGGCATCCCCATCGCCCGCCCCGCTGGCGGCACCAGCCATTTCGATGCCGAGGACGATCGCGCCGCCGCACGCGGCCTCCCGCCCGACTCCGGCCCCGAAGAGCATGTCCTCACCGTCCACCCTGCCCCCCTGCGTGCCCAACCCATGCACGCCATCGCCATTCTCATCCTGATCCTCGGCGGCCTGACCATCGCCGCCTGCGCCGCTCTTGCCGTCCTCACCTCACCCTTCGCTTTCCTCGGCCTCGCCGCCACCGTCGCCGGAGCCCTCTGGTGGGCCTCGCACGCCATCGCCGCTCGCAGCATCTCCCTGGTCATCACCAACAAACGCACCACAGAGCGCCGCGGCTGGCTCCGCAAGGCCACAAAGGAGATCCTCCACAACAAAGTCCAGGACATCCAGGTTACCCAGAGTTTTCCCCAGAGAATGGTCGGCGTCGGCACCATCGGCATTTCCAACGCCGGCGAATCCGGCGTCGAGATCGAGGTTCACAACATCCCCAACCCCCATCGCATCCGCGAAACCATCGACGCCTACCGCGAGATCGGTTAGCAACCCCTCCCGCTCGTTTCCGAATACACTCCCATAGCCATGTCCCGCAAGAAGCGCACACGATCCCGATCCAAACCCAAGTCGGGCGAGCCCCGCTCGCCCGCGACGTGGATTCGCAGCATCAAGTTCCGCGCCCTCGCCTGGCTCGTCGCGATCCTCCTGGCCACCATCGCCACCATCGTCTTTGCCGGCATCCCCGCCTGGCCCGCAGTCGGAGTCGCCGTCGCCGCCGCTTGTGTCAGCGTCGGCAAGCTCACCACGCGCTTGCTCCACCCCACCTGCCTCGATTGCGGCCGCGACCTCCGCGGCCTCCCCATCGGCGTCGCCGGCATCATCTGCCCCGACTGCGGCTCCGTGAACTCCCCCGGCCTCGTCCAGCTCGCCCAGATGGGCGACCCGCAAGGCCGCGACGAAGACGATCGCGCCTGATTGGCTCGTGCTAGGCATTCATGCCGTGCCAGAGATCGAGGACGGCGCCCCCACAAATCACTCGATAAATGGGGCTATCACCAACTTCGTACGCCAATGCGCGTTCGTCCCTATGTCGAAGCAGGATCAGGTCTGCCCTTGCGCCGGGAGCGATATAGCCACGATCCGAGTAACCAAGCAGGAGTGCTGGGTTGAGCGTCGCCGCGACAATCGCTTGTCCCGCTGTCAAGCCGCAGTGCCGAACGGCGAGAGCGATCGCAAACGCCATACTCGGCGAAGGAGCGGACCCCGGGTTGTAGTTGGTCGCCACGCAAACTTTGCCGCCGCGTTCGATGATCTCTCTCAATCGCGCGTATCGCCCATCCAGATGGAATCCGCAGATGGGAAGCCCAACTCCAAACGTCTCCGAAACGGCGATCGCCGCGAGTGTTTGAGGTGTTGATGCTTCCAGATGATCAACGCTCTTGGCGCCGAGTGCGATCGCCTCTTCAACCATGCCAAGCGATGTGAACTGATCCGCGTGAACGCGCACCGGATGCCCAGCCGCTATCGCCGCTTTGAACAGCCGAGCGCAGCTTTGTAGAGACCATGCGCCCTTCTCGCAGAATGCGTCCACCGCAATCCCTGGACGCGCCTTGCTGACCGCGGGAAGCGTGTTCTTGATAGTCTCCTCAACAAACGCTTCTTCGCTCGCGCTTTCTGGATCGACCGCGTGTCCAAGCAGCGCTGTCGGGCAAATGGTCCATGGCTGACTTCGGCCTTCGCTTACGATGGCTCGAAGCAGTTTCAGCTCTCGATCACGGGTGAGTCCGTAGCCCGATTTCACTTCGATAGTGGTAGATCCAAGTCGCACCATGCGGCACGCCATCGAATGAATGGCTATTCCAAGTCCAATGATGTTGGCGGTGCGAACCGCACGCACAGTTGACATGATCCCGCCGCCGCTCGCCGCGATCTCTTGATAGGTCGCGCCCGCGAGTTTTCGCTCCCATTCATCGATCCGCGATCCCACCCAGCACGCGTGTGTGTGACAGTCCACAAAGCCCGGCATCAACACACGCCCGCACGCATCGATCTCTCGCAGCCGCAAATCTCCGCTCGCCCGCTCACTCGATAGACGATCGAACATTCCGGGCGAACCCACCATGGCAATCGTCCCGCCTCGAAGGAGAACGTCTCCTTCCGGAACGATGCCAAGAACTCCGGAGTCTGCGCCGCGCCTGCCTCCTAGAGGAGGTCGCATTTCACCAGGAGCGAGCATGGTCAGCACGCGCGCGTTGCGAATGAGCAGATCAGTCATCTCTCACCCCATCCAGCCCGCGCTCCGCATACCCACGCAGAAACGTCAGAAACATGTGCGCCGCCAATCTCGCCGTCCGCCCATCCACATCATGCGCCGGATTCAGCTCCATGATGTCAAAGCACCGCACCGCCGCCGAGCGCCCCGCCGCCCGGATTATCGGCTCCACCTCGCGCGGCAGATACCCGCTCGGATTCAGCGCGCTCACCCCCGGCGCGCTCGACGCATCAAACGCATCCATGTCCAGCGACACAAACGCCCTCCCCCCACCGCCCCCACCACCTTCACGCTCGCCGCCAATCGCCGCCAGCCATGCCTCCGCCCGCATCGCCTCGCCGCAGAGCACCGCCTGCCCGCCCTTGGACTTGAAGTATCCAGCATGCTCCCGCGTGTTGACCAGCGGATTCATCCCAATGCAAAGCAGATTGGTCGCAAATCCGCCTTCGATCAACGCACGAAAGGGCATTCCACTCCCGACATCGGGTCGCACATCAAGGTGCGCATCAATGTACATCCCGCTCATCGCTCCGAACGCCCGCGCCACTCCTCGCACGAACGCGTAGGTGCAGTCGTGCCCGCCCCCAATCGCGATCGGAAACAGCCCCATCTCCAGAATCGCCAGCGTCGCCTCGGTAATCCGATCGTGCGTCTCGTGGATGTCCTTGCCGATGACAATGTCCCCCGCATCAAACACGCGCGGATAAGCCGGGGCGTCGTCCCGCTCATCCGCCGGGCTCGCCACCCCATATTTCGCCAGCGCGCCCCGAAACGCCGCCGGACCGCCCTTCGCTCCCACGCGCCCGCCGTTCATCTCCACCCCAGTGTCATCCGGAATCCCCAGCAGCGCAACGCGGCACTTCTTCACCTGCTGCCGCGCCGCCGCATCCTCGGAAATCTCCGGCGAGTTCGCCACGATCGTTGCTGCGAATCGCCCTTGTCGGAGCGGCGTGGGCCAGATGGGTGGGGCTACATGAGGGATCACGGTGGGAGCATACGGCGGAGGAGTGTGAAGGAGTAGAGGGGTGGAGGAGGAGACGAGTGTCAGGTCGGAGCGGAGATACAAACACCCCTCAACTCTTCCACTCCCCCACTCCTCTACTCTCCCCCATGCCCCGTATCTTCCTCACCGCCGAGTGGCGGAACCTCATCATCATCTCGTATCACGTCCCGGCGGCGCTGCTTGAGTCACACCTGCCCAAGGGACTCGACCTTGATCTGATCGAGGGCTCCCCGACCGTTTCGCTCGTCGGCTTCGAGTTCAAGCACACCCGCGTCTTCGGCGTCCCGTGGCCCGGCTTCATCAACTTTCCCGAGTGGAACCTGCGCTTCTACGTCAAGTCCCGGGAACCAAAGCCGCGGCGAGGCGTCGTCTTCATTCGCGAGTTCGTCCCCAGCCGCATCGTCTCGAAGATCGCCTGGAAGCTCTACAACGAACCATACATCGCCGCCCCGATGCGGTTTGCCGCCAAAATTGATGGTCGCCTCGCCGCCGTGCGCTGCGAGGTCGATTTCAACGGCACAACGCACCTGCTCGAAGCCGCCGCCTCCGATGCCCTCGTGCTTCCCGAGGAATCCTCGCTCCCGCACGCCATCAAGGAGCACCAGTGGGGCTTCGGCTCCACACGCGACGGTCGCACACTCTGCTACGAGGTCACGCACCCAACCTGGCACGTCCACGATCAGCCGAGTTGCCGCGTGCAAGTCGATTGGGCCAAGCTCTACGGCCCCGCGTGGGGTGTGATCCAGGATGCCACACCCTTCTCCTCGATTCTCGCGGCGGGGTCGGCGATCACGGTTTCGACGGGGACGCTGCTGGCGAACGAGCTGCGAACGAACTGATCGCTCAAAAACGCTCACGCGATTCCTTCACTTGCGTTACAGTGTTCGCGGCTCTTCATCAATGCGGAATATCCACACCTAATCGCTCCCCGCACGCGACCGCATCCTCATACCCAGCATCCGCATGTCGGAACACGCCCATCATCGGGTCATTGGTGAGCACGCGTTTGAGCCGCTCCGCCGCCGCGGCGGTTCCATCCGCGACGATCACCTGCCCGGCGTGCTGGCTGTACCCGATCCCCACCCCACCGCCATGGTGAAAGCTGACCCAGCTCGCCCCGCCCGCGATGTTCACCGCGAAGTTGAGCAGTGCCCAGTCGCTGATCGCATCCGATCCGTCCTTCATCGCCTCGGTCTCGCGATTCGGCGAGGCCACCGAACCGCAATCCAAATGGTCGCGGCCGATGACGATCGGCGCCTTCACCTTCCCCGTCCGCACCAACTCGTTGAACATCAGCCCGGCTTTGTCGCGCTGCCCAAGGCCCAACCAACAGATGCGGGCGGGCAAGCCCTGGAAGCCGAATCGCGGCGAACACTTGTCAAAGTCTCCGGCGAGCAACGCCTGCGGATTCGCGTGGCAGCCGAGAATCCAGTCGTGCATCCGCGAGGAGTACTCGCTTTCGCTTCGAGGGAAGAGCTTGAGCATCTCGTGATCCGTGACATAGATGTCGCGCGGATCGCCCGAGAGCGCACACCAGCGAAATGGCCCGCGCCCAAGGCAAAACTGCGGCCGAATGAACGCGGGAACGAAGCCCGGAAAAGAGAACGCTTCCTTGAAGGCCCCCCCACTGTTCTCCAAGGCCCGCTGCCGCAGATTGTTGCCGTAATCAAACGTGATGCTGCCGCGCTTCTGCAACTCGACCATCGCGCGGACATGCCGCTCCATCGCGGCCATCGACTTCTTCACGTACGCGGCCGGGTCGGCATGCCGAGCCGCCACCGCCTGCTCATGCGTGTACTCCGGCGGAACGTACCCATTCAGCGGATCGTGCGCCGAGGTCTGATCCGTGAGCACTTCCGGCGTGATCTTCCGCGCGATCATGCGCTCCAGCAGATCGACGATGTTCGCGTGCACACCGACGGAGATCGCACGCCCTTCCTTGGCATATTTCATCGAGAGATCGATCGCCGCATCAATCCCGCTGCGCGCGATCTCATCCAGATACTTGTCGTGCGCCCGCCGCTCCAGCCGCGTCAGATCCGTGTCCGCGATCAAGCACGTCCCGCCCGCCAGCGTCACCGCCAGCGGCTGCGCCCCGCCCATGCCCCCGCACCCGCCGGTCACGCTCAGCGTCCCCTTCAGCGTCCCGCCGGTCTTCGCGAAGTGCATGCGCCCGCACTCTGCGAACGTCTCGTACGTCCCCTGCAAGATTCCCTGCGTCCCGATGTAGATCCAGCTTCCCGCCGTCATCTGCCCGTACATGATGAGCCCCTTCGCGCTCAGTTCATCAAAGTGCTTCTGCGTCGCCCAGTGCGGCACCAGGTTCGAGTTCGCGATCAGCACACGCGGCGAATCCTCCGTCGTCCGCACCACGCCCACCGGCTTGCCGGATTGCACCAGCAGCGTCTCATCCGGCTTCAATCGCCTCAGCGTCGCGATGATCGCATCAAACGCCTCCCACGACCGCGCCGCCTGTCCGCGCCCGCCGTACACAATCAGATCCTCCGGCCGCTCCGCCACTTCCGGATCGAGGTTGTTCATCAACATCCGCATCGCCGCCTCGGCCTGCCACGTCGAGCAGGTCCGCTGCAGCGCGGCCGCGCCGCGCGGGGCACGAACGGCGGGTCGGGTCGATGGCTTCGTCACAGCTCCGGAAGTCGTGGTCGGCATGATGCCAGTTTATGGCCCCGCACGCCGAGAAACCTACACAATGCTGTTCAGTGCGGCCTCCGACACCAGCCGCCGGATGATCTCCGCCCCGACCAGTTCGTCCTTCGTCCGTTCCGGATGCCACTGCACGCCGAGAAAGAACCGTGCATTCGGGCTCTCGATCGCCTCGATCACCCCATCCTCGCTCACGGCCGCCACGCGCAGGGAACCGGCATTGCTCACCGCCTGCCGGTGGTGACTGGTCACCTTGACACCCCCACTCTCCTGTCCCACCACCGATGCGAGCACACCCTTGCCTTTGAGCGTGATCCCGTGCGTCGCATCGTTGTAGTGCCGATCCGCCGTCGCCAGCGTCTCCGGCAGGTGTTGGTCCATCGCGCCACCCGCGACAAGGGCCATCATCTGCATGCCCAGACACACGCCCAGCGTCGGTACATCCGGCCGATCCATCAGCGCTTCGAGCAGTTCCGTGTCGAACCGCTGCCGCAACTCATGCACCGGCGTCGCCTTCGGGTGCGTCGCCGCGCCGAACAATTCCATCCGCGGATCGTCCCCGCCGATCAATATGAACCCATGACAACGCTTCAGGTGTGCCGGGATCAGCTCCACCAGTGGCGGCAGAATCACCGGCCAACCGCCCGCGTTCGCCACCGCTCGGCAGGATACCAACGGCGAACATCGTCAATACCTTGGCGCAAGCGCGGTCAAAACATCCGGCAATCCCGATCGTCGGGCCGGAGCGTTGCTCGGGTTCCGTTGCGGCTGATGCCGGTCATGTGCTCAAAGGGCACCTGTACCGTTGCGGGATCACCATCGGCCCCCGGGCCGTACACTCGCCACATGTCCACCAAGGCCGCCATACCCGGCTACAGCTCGCCGCGGATGACCAGGTTTCCATGCGCCGTAGTTCGTGCCCGAACGCCGAGTTGGCGGCGTCTCCTGCATGGCCGCCGTCGGCCTACCTCAGCTCGCTTCCGGCGAGGGCCGAACACCGTGGTAAGCACCCCCGGCCAGCCGCGGCAGACCATCGAGCCCGCACCAAGAGCATCCCATGCCGAGTGGTTGCTCGCCATCGAAAATCCCAAGCCCGGCCACTCGCCGACGCCGCCCTGGCCGCTCGAATCCGCCAAACTCCAGTCGCTCCTTCGCATCCTCAGCGAGATGCGGGCGGTGGCACTCCCCGCCGGCGGCATGGAACTCGGCGCGGCCACCACGGTCGAGATCAAACTCTCCGGCAACCGCACGGTCACACTCAAACTCGCCGAGCGCACGCTCGCGGGAACAGGGCTGATCGAGATCGACGCCCCGCCCGCCGCCGCAACCCGAGCCTTGGTTGCCGACCAGATCCACGCGGTCTTCACAAACCCCGGCCCACGCGAGTGGCGCGATCCCCTACCGCTCGGGGGTATCGCCCCCGATGCCTCCCGTATCCGCATTGAGGGCAAGGGCAAGCCCCTCGCACTCGCCAAACTCGACGGCAAATGGTCTCTTCGCGAGCCCGTGCAGGCGCCAGCCGATCCGATCGCCGTGCAGCGCCTGCTCACCGCGATCGGGCACATCAGTATCGCGGACTTCCTCGATCAGGGCGCGTCAGGATCCACCAGCGGATTGCAGAAGCCAACCGGAAGCGTCACCATCGAGGCCGACCGCCGCACCATTCCCGCGGGTGCGGCCGAACCCAAAGTCACCACCGACACCGTGACGCTGACCATCGGTGGCGGTGCGGATGCCGCGGTCACGCGGCTGTACTGCTCCGTCAACGGCAAACGCGTCGTGCTCATCAACTCCGCCAGCGTCCGCGATATCGGCGCAGATCCCGGCTCGGTCGTCTGGCCGCATCCCTTGCGCGAGATTCCATCCGACATCGGTTCAGTCGCGATGACGCTCACGAGCCCAATCCCCGCGACAACCGCGGAGAAGACCTTCAAGCGTTCCGCGGGCCGCTGGGTTCAGACGATCGCGAACAACGCGGATGTGCCGCTGGCAACCAAGGAACAGCGCGATGTCGAGGCCCTGCTGATCTGCCTGACAGGCGCGCAGGGAAACGCCGCGGCTTCCGAACCCGGCTCAACTTCGCCCGGCGTTCCGCGCCCGACCGCGACCATCGATGCCCCCGCTGGCTATCGCGTGATCGGATCAATCGCAGTCGGCTCGCTCGCGGGCCGACCGATCGATGCGCTCGAAATCGCTACGGCCGACAAGGACCTGATCGTGATCCGCACCGGCCCGATCCATCGCGCATACGCGGCGAACCAACTTCCCGAACTCCTGCGCGCCGCGGTGCAGGCAAGCACGCCGGCGAAACTGTCCGACTCGCCCCCACCGCCGCGCGTCCTGCCGTGAGTCGAGCGCGTGACTGCAAACACGAACGCTGCTATGCTCGGCTTCGCGGATGGCCGCGGACATAGGGCGCATAGCTCAGTTGGCTAGAGCGCGGCTGTCACATAGCCGAGGTCGCAGGTTCGAGCCCTGCTGCGCCCACTCACGAGAAGCCGCCGCTTTCGGCGGCTTTTTCGTTGCTCTGAAAGCAGCAAGACGCGCAAGTCCTGCGCTGCGTGTAAGTTGTGGACAAGTGGTCGGGAACCGACAGCAAACGACCAGATAACCACCAAATGTGGCCCGAACTGGCCGATAATTTCCCCGATCCTGTGGGCATCGGTCGCGATGGCCAAAATGAGCCAAGTTTGACGACTTTTCCGGAAATACGCATTATGCCCTTGACAGACTCCCCAGAACCTGTAGATTGGCTATGCCTTTTCTGGTTGCCCGTAGAGCCCTCCATAAAGTGCCTTTACCAACTGGCCCCCTCGGGCTTGGTGGAGAGAGAGAGGCGCGAGAGAGAATGGAGAGAGAGACCGGCTCGAGGGAGCAACTGGAGTGAGAGAGAGGCGAGAGAGGGCATAACCTGTCCTCGAACCCCGGGTGTGAACTGACCGGTCACACCCGGGATTTCATTTTTGCGTTTCGTTATTCATCCGTACGGATGTCTGCGTGACCGCACTGAGTTCCCGGTACATTGGGTAGGCAAAAGCGGACCCTCCTCGCGAGTAATCGAGGCGAAATCGCCCCGGCTCGCTCAATGGGTGAGACTCCGCCCCGCCACCGGCCATGAGTCACACGATGACCGACGACGCCCGCGACGCCCAAGCCGCTCTGGCGGCACGGAACGATGCTTCGGGTGCGCCGTCGGGCCATTCCGGCGATGGCCACTTGGCCTTTGGCCGCATCTACGACCGGCATTCAGCCGTCGTCCGGGCACTGTGCGTTCGACATCTCCCCACCGAAGCAGACGCGGACGACGCGTTGCAGGAGACCTTCATCCGTGCCTATCGCCTGCTCCATGAGGCCCAGGGGACCGAATCGCTGCGGCCATGGCTGTACGCGATCGCCCGGCTGGTCTGCTCCGAACGCCGCCGCTCGGCGGCGCGGCGGAACAAGCACGAGCAGGCGGCGGCCCAGGAGCGGATCGTCATGAACGGCATGAGTTCGACAAGCCCGACCACGACGCCTCGCCGCAGCGAGCCGACGCCGGATCGCGCCGAACATGCCGAGGCGCTCTCGCGGCTGACCGTCGCGCTGGACGAGCTTCCCGATGAGGAACGACTGGCAATCCATCTCTACTACCTCGAACCGGACCCCGTGAGCGCGGCCGGATCGGCGCTTGGCATCTCACGCAGCGGTTTCTACAAGCTGCTCGCCCGCGCCCGCACACACCTTGCCTCCGCACTGGGATCTGTTGCTCCATGAACGAGACACCACACAACCAGAACGACGAGTTCGCACCGCCTCCGCGCGATGAGATTGATGGCTTGCTGCGCGAGTGGCACGCGACGAACGCAGCAAAGGCGTCGGCGGGGCGCGATCGCCTTATGGCCGCGCTCGCGCAGGAAGATGCGACGCAGAATCGCGATGTGCAGGCTCGCATCGAGCCGAAAGTCGAGACGCGCGAGCAGCAGCGGCCATTGGCGGTGATCAGGAGGATCATCGTGAACCGATACGCCCCGCTTGCCGCCGCCGCGATCGTGCTCGCCGTGCTCGTTCCCTTCGTGTTCACCGGCAAGTCCGGGTTCGTGAAGGAAAGCAACGCCCAGACCAATGTCGTCATGGCCCCCGAGGGCGGACGGCTGGACGCCTTTGACAAAGATGGCAACGCCCTCGGCCCGTGCGCACTCAAGCACACCGATGTCAAGGCCGACATCAGCGGGCGCTTCACTCGCGTCACGGTGGTGCAGCAGTACCACAACCCGAATCCCGACAAGATCGAGGCCGTGTACACCTTCCCGCTGAGCGATCGCGCCGGCGTGGACCGCATGACCATGACGATCGGAGATCGCGTCATCGTCGGCGAGGTGAAGGAACGCCAGCAGGCGAGGCGAATCTACGAACAGGCCAAGCAGAGCAATCGCGTGGCCAGTCTGCTCGAGCAGGAGCGGCCAAACATCTTCACACAGTCGATCGCGAACATCGAGCCGGGTGCGACGATCGATATCTCCATCTCGTATGTTGAGATGGTGGCGGAGCATGACGGCGAGTTCTCGTTCGCGTTTCCCACAGTCGTGAGCCCGCGGTACATCCCCGGCGCAGCCGACTACAAGCGTGAGCTCTCGCGTCTCCCGAATCCGATCCCGCCCGGCGTGCACGCGCGGCGCGGCCTGGTGCTCATGGGGCCGGCATCGGTCACCGTGACAAACAACGGGCCCGGCATTTCGCGGAGCGACAGGGGCTTGGACGATCGACTGCTCAACGGAGCGATTGCGAGCGCCATTCCGGTCTCCGCGCCCGACAACGCAGCGGAGGAGAACGCGTACTTCGTGATTCAGGCGGCCTACGCGGATGGCTCTCGCGAGAGCGGTCTGTATCGCCGCGACGGCTTCGGCGAGGTCGGCGGACGCTGGTTCTATTGCCCGCCGCCGGTACCAACCCACACCTCCAACACTCCCAATGAGCAGGTCGCGCCGGGCGACAACTTCGCCCAATCAACGAATCAGGTGCCGGATGCTGATCGGATCACGCCCATGCCGACTCGCCCGGATGTACGTGCCGGCCACGACATCTCGATCTCGGTGATGATGGACACCGGCGGTCCGGGGATCACATTCCTGGATTCTCCACAACACAAGGTGTCGCGCACGGATCTTGCTCGCAACGCCAACGAGCAGCCGCGTCGCGTCTCGCTCGCGCTGGAAACTCTCTCGACGATTCCGAATCGCGACTTCGTGCTCAAGTGGAAGCAGACGGCGGACTCGATCTCCAGCCGCGTCTTCACGCACACCGGCGACACGGGCAACTTCTTCACAGTGCAACTTGATCCGCCGGCACAGGTGGAGGAAGTCCGAGCGGTGCCGCGCGAACTGGTCTTCGTGGTCGACACATCCGGCTCGATGAACGGCAAGCCGATGGCGATCTGCAAGGAGGTGATGCGCAAGGCGATCGACCAGATGCGCCCTCGCGACACGTTCAACATCATCACCTTCGCGGGAGCGACTCGCATCCTGTGGGAGCGGCCTCGCGCCAACACAACCGCAAACCGCGAGGAGGCCCAGCGGTTCATCGACAGCCAGGAGGGACGCGGCGGGACGGAGATGATGAAGGCCATCGAGGCCGCGCTGCATCAGGGGCCGATTGATGGCATCGACCACGCGCTGACCGCGGCACAACTGGCCGATCTTCCCGCCGATGGGCGGCAGGTGGTCGTCGAAGCGGACGACAGCGTCTTCCGCTCCGAAGGCCTCACCAAGGACGCCGTGACGGATCGGGCCGAACTACACATCCGCGATGACCTGAGCATCAAGTGCTCGCCCTTCCAGCTTCCCACGCCATACCTCAAGCGGGCCAACGAGACGGTCGCGGACGACAGCATCACGCTCAAACTGCTCATGCGCGGCTCGTGGACGACGGTGAACGGCGAGCGCATCTTCCAGGTCGTATCGGCGGAGATGTCGCACGACTCCAGCGTGCGGCCGCTTCGCATCGTGATGTTCCTGACCGACGCTGAAGTGGGCAACGACTTTGCGATCATCGATGCGATCAAGCGAAACCGCGACACCACGCGCGTCTTCTCCTTCGGCATCGGCTCAAGCGTGAACCGCTTCCTGATCGAGCAGATGGCCCTTGCCGGCGGCGGCGAGCCCGAGTTCGTCTATGCCAACCAGGCAACGGATCAGCAGGCATCCGAGACGGTCGAGCGATTCAATCGGCGCACGAGAACTCCGATCCTCACCGACATTCGCGTGACGTTCAATGGCGTGCAGCCGCTGGACGTCCTGCCTGAAGCGGCGAGCGTGCAGGATCTCTGGGACAATCGCCCGCTGACATTCATGGGTCGATATGCTGCTCCCGGCATCGGCTCGCTCACCATCAAGGGCCAAACAGCGCAAGGGCCTTGGGAGCGGACGATTCCGATCGAGTTCCCGGCCAAACAGCCCGGAAACTCATCGCTGCCGACGCTCTGGGCGCGAACGAAGATCGATGCGCTCATCGGCACAGACCTGCTCGGAGCGCAGCGCGGCACGCCGAACCCGGATGTTCGCGCCAAAGTCATCACACTGGGCGAGACGTTCAATGTGATGTCGCAATACACCTCGTTTGTCGCGGTGGACAAGCTCCGCGTGACTGTGGATGGGAAGCCGCGGCTGGTGCATGTGCCGATCGAGCTGCCGGACCAGACCAACTGGGAGGGCTTCTTTGGGGAGATGGCCCCCGCAGGTGATGAAGCCGTGAGGCAACGCGCCGACGGACCGGTGGATGCGTCCGGCAAACCGACTCAACTTCGCGTCAAGGCGGAGACGCTCGAAAAGCTCGTCCAACAGAGCGACATGCTCCGGAAGCGGGCGGAAGCCGAGAGGGTCGAGATGAAAGAAGGGCGTGGCTTGGGCAACATGAGCTTTGATGTAGTTACCGGCGCACCGGCTGCGAAACCGGCCGCACCTCCTGTCTCGGGCCAGGCGATCCCAAGCCAGCCGGGCGGCGGTGGTCCCCGCGGCAGTAGCGACGGCAAGCTGGATGCCCTCCGTACCGATGAACAGAAGAAGGCGATTGCTTCGCCCGCGGCACCGGCGGCGGTCGTCTCGCCACCAGTACCGACAGCAACACCTGCTCCTGCTCCTTCTCCTTCTCCCGGAATTATTGCGAGTCGAGAAGCTGCGAAGACACCCAAGCTCGAAGCTGTGACGGAGACGATGGCGAACGACCGGATGACCCGCCGTCCCGCGGACCCGCGCGCCTCGGGCGTTGAGTTCCGAGTGACCGAGCGCAACGCAACAAGCGGCACAGGACAACCGATCGATGGCGCTTCGGCGGGGGACTCGACAGTGAATTTCTCGGTGCAGTCCCGAGTTGTGAATAAGGGCAACACGATTACGCGTGAATCCCTGGGATTGCGATCTGTTGGGGATTTGGATTCACCGGCATCACTCGCTCCGGTCGGCAAGGTGGCACAGTCGCGCGGCCTCTCATCGTTCGCGCGCTCCTCTGGTGCGGCCGGTGAAGACAAGTTAGATGACCTCTCTTCCACAGTTCTCGCCTATCGAGACCGCTTGGGATCGCACTACTACTCTGGCTTCACGTTGAGTCTGTCCGATGCGAACGACCGTGACAGTGAGAGCACGCGAGCGAGCTCGAACTCGCTGGCCGGAAGTGTTCTGACGATCGCCGCGGCCCAGCTTGCCGAGGCGGGGCGTCTGGACGAGGCAAAGCTGCTCATCTGTCCGGCGACCGTCGCGGTTGAACAGGAGAAGAAGGCGGATGGGACGGGCACGCCGATCCCGACCGGCGGTGCGGCGGCAACCGTCTCGCCTCCGGAGCAACTCTGCAGCGCGCTCAACGCGACACTGCCGGACGCCGATCGCCTCGCGGCGATCCATGCGGCTCGCCAGGCGGCCGCGTCTGACCTTCTGGCACGGCGTCGAGCTTCAACGATCCATCGCAAGCTCGCGCCGGATGGGCTGATACAGATCACACCGCCGCCGCGCCCATCCGGAGCGGATGCCGTTCCAGCAGAGCCAGGCGTTACTCGCAAGGAAACCGCTACAACAGTTGACCCGAAGAAGACCCAGTACCTGACGCTCACGATCCTGCTTTCTGACACATCCACGAAGACGCTCGATGCGATGAAGGCGATGGGCATCACCATTGTCAGCGTGAAACAGGAGGCGAGCGTGGTTGTGGCCCGGGTGCCGCTGCCGAAGATTGAGGAACTTGCGCTGATGGATGCGGTGCGGCGCGTGGAACTGGTGCCGGTGGAGGATGCCGAGAAGACGGTTGAGTGAGCGTGTGGAAATGCCGCACACTCGGAACATCTGATTGCGATATCGAGGGACACGCTCGTAGCACGGGCTGCTCGGCCCGTGCCACGGAAGATCGGGCGACGGCATACTCTGCCTTCGCCCTTTTTCAATGGAGATGTGCCATGGCCGCTGTGAACTCAACCATGCTCCCGCTCGGGACCGCCGCGCCAGAGTTCACCTTGACGGACACCGTGAGCGGGAAGCCGCTCACGCTCTCGCCGTATCGCGCGGGGAAGCCCGTGGTCGTGATGTTCATCTGCAATCACTGCCCGTATGTGCTGCACATCCGGGAGGCGCTCGCCGCGTTCGGGGCGGACGTGCAGAAGCGGGGCGTCGCGGTTGTGGCGATCTCCTCGAACGATGTGGAAAACTATCCACAGGATGGCCCGGCGAAGATGGCAACCGAGGCGAGGGCGGCCGGGTACACCTTTCCATATCTGTTCGATGCGGCGCAGGCAGTGGCGAAGAACTACCGGGCCGCGTGTACGCCGGATTTCTACCTCTTCGATAGCGCAGGGAAGCTGTTCTATCGCGGGCAGTTTGATTCATCGCGGCCGCGTTCGGGCGACAAGGCCACGGGCAAAGACCTCCGCACAGCCGTGGATGCGCTCCTCGCGGGCAAGGCCGCGCCGGCCACACAGCTCCCGAGTATCGGGTGCAACATCAAGTGGAAGGCGGGAAACGAGCCCGAGTATTTCTGAGACGCTCGCTGGCTCGGGGTGGAACTTGGGCAAGCTGTCCAGGCCACAATCGGCAACTTCGGCATCCCGGGGAGGTTGCCTCGCGTAGCGTCTAGCAGCGCATGGCATCTCCTGTTGCACATCTCCCCGACCCAGCCGCCCGGCGGGTCCGCGTTCGCAGGCGCTACCACTTCGGCCGGGGCGGATTGCTGTATGTGGCGATCACGATGCTGGTGGCGGTGGGCGCGTTCAACAGCCAGAACAACCTGCTCTACTGGACGTTTGGATTCGCGCTCGCGCTGCTGCTGGCATCCGGAGTGATTTCGGGCGCGATGCTGATGGGCGTTCGCGTGGAGCGGGCGTGGATCTCCGCTGCGAGCGAGGGAGAGATGCTGCTGATCCGCTACCAGGTTCGTAACATCAATCGACTGGTACCGGCGTTCGCTCTGACAATCGCCGAGGAGGGATTCGAGGAGCCGGTCGGAAAGCGGCCGTGGTACATGCGCCTGTTCCAGGCAGCGGATCCGGCAACGATCCTCGAGCCGATTCTGATCACCCCGCGAACGTTCGTGGCGCACGTGGGCGCTGGTGAAACCGTCTTCGCGGAGTCGCGGACCGTCGCCCGCCATCGCGGGGCGGTCTCGTTCACCGGATTCGTTGTGACGACATCGTTTCCGTTCGGGCTGATGCGGAAGAGTTTGCACGTCCCACACCACGCGGCGTCGGTCGTCACGCCGCGCGCGGTGCAGACGGAAGTGGTCCCCGCAGGGGGCTCATCGCGGCACGGCTCGCTTGGGGGCTCCTCGCGGCGCTCGGGGCGCGGCGAAGAGTTCTTCGCGCTGCGCGAGTATTCGCAAGGTGACAGCCCCCGAGACATCGCGTGGCGGGCGAGCGCCAAACGCGGATCGCTGCTGGTACGCCAGTTTGCCGCGCCCTCGCCGCGGCGGGTCTGGATCGTGCTGCACCTGCGTGCGCATCCCGGGTTCACCGCGGCGGACGAGCAGGCGATCCGAGTCGGCGCCGGCTTGGCGCAGGCGGCGGAACGACGTGGCGTCGAGTATGGGTTGGCGGTGCCGCTGACGCGACTTCTTGTCCATCCGCGGCGCGGGGCGGGGCATCTGTCGCGGCTGATGACCGATCTGGGACTGCTGGATCTTGGGGCGGATGACGGGCGCGGCGGGCGCATCGCGTTTCCGCCGCAGGCCACGGGCGGCGGGACGAACTCGTCGTGCATCACGGTTCACGCGGGAACGCTCGACCTTGCGTTTGTGCCCGCATCGGAGACGATCACGAACATCGTGGCAAGCGCACCGGCGGGGATCGTGAAAGCGATCGAGCAACCAATCGCGACCACGCGGGAAGGGGCGACACTGGCGGCATGACACTCGCGGGGCGCTTCAACTTCTTGCTGCATCTGTGCGTGCTACTGGGCACGATGGCGTTCTGCACGGCGGATTCCAAGCCGCTCCTGGCGCTGATGGCCCTGGGAGCAACGCTCGCGTGCTATCTGTTCTCGCGAGGGGCGCGGGCGGATCGGCCGCCGATGCTGCCGCGCGTGGCGATCAACCTGCTGGTGTTTGCCGCGATCGTGAACGCCGCGATGCGAGCTTCGGCCAATACGGGAAACGAGGAGTTTGTCTCGACATTGGGGCAGTTTCTGGTGTTCATCGTGATCATCAAGCTGCTGGATCGGCGAGCGCCGCGCGATGATGCGCAGCTGCTGACGCTGACGATCTTCATCGCGGTCGCGGCCGTGCTGACTGCGGGATCGCTCCCGGTGGGGTTGCTCCTCATCGCGTACGTGCCGATGGTGGTCGCGACGGCGATGATGTGGCAGATTCGCGCCGGTCAGGTGATGCTGGCGACGGATGCAAGAGCGAACGCCACGCTGATGGGCGATACCCCGGCGATGCTGGCCGAGCCGGTGCTGGCCGCGGGGCGCCGGCCGCGCCGGGCATTTGTCGGTGTGTGCATCGCGGCGCTGCTGGCATCCGGCTCGATGGCGACGGCCGTGTTCGTGCTGGTGCCCCGCGGCATCGGCAGCGACCTGTTCGGCCGGCTTGGCATGACGGCACAGCCGCAGATTGGCTTTCGCGAGGCCGTCAAGCTTGGCGAGGCGGGATTCCTTTCTGAAAATCCGACGCCGGTCATGGATGTTCAGGTATTGACGCCGGGGGGAGAGACACTCGGCGGCTCGGGCGAGACGCTGTACCTGCGCGGGGCGGCACGCGATGAGTACAACCGCGAGGAGCACGTCTGGAAGGATCCGAGCGCGGGGCGCGAGATCGACGGCGAGTCGACGATCATCAAGCTGCAGGATCAGTACGAGTATTTCCTGACAATTCGGGGAACCATGCCGCGTGCCAGCGGGCAGAGTGCGGGGGGCGTTCCACTGGCGCAGCGCGTGCAAAAGATCACCATGCGGGCGGATTCGGCATCGGGAACGATGTTCTGCCTGTGGCGGCCCATCTCTGTAACGCCGGACCGGAACGTGGAGTCGCACATCTCGCCGCGGAATGGAACCATGCGGCATACCTCCGGGCTGGGCCCGCACTTCACGTACACAGTGAAGTCATCGATCACGGATGAACTGAGCTTTCCGCCACGCCCACCCAGAGACTTTCAGACCGGTCGAATCCACGACCTGACAACCAACCTGCTTGCACAGCGCGGCGTGGCCGTCGGCGGGGCCACCGCGCGCCAGGCGGTGACGATCATTCGAGACCACCTGCGTACGACCTACGGATACTCGCTGGAGATGGTGGCCCCGCCGGACAACGTCGATCCGATCGAGTACTTCCTCTTTGATCGCAAGAAGGGGCACTGCGAGTATTTCGCGAGCGCGATGGCGGCGATGTGCCAGTCGCAGAAGATCCCGTGCCGCGTCATCACGGGGTATGTCGCGACGGAGTTCAACACGCTGACCGGGCAGTATCTGGTGCGCGAGTCGAACGCGCACGCGTGGGTGGAGGCGTTCATCGTGTCGGACCCGGAGACGGGAAACGGGCGATGGGAGACATTCGACGCGTCGCCGCCGGGAGACATCGAGCGGATCCACCGGCCGGCGGGGGGCATTCTGGCGAGTCTGCGCAGCTGGTACGACGCGCTGGAGTTTGGTTGGTCCAGCTCGGTCATTGGCTATGACAACACCGCGAAGCAGCGTTCTCGCGACACACGGATGGGCGCGAACTCCGAACTGACGATGCGGATCGATGCGTGGTCCGACCGGGTCGTGGCGTGGATGAAGACGGTGCGGTCGGATCCCAAGCTGATTCCGTGGTGGGTGCGATACTCGCCGGTGGCGCTCCTTTTGTTTGTGGGCATCTGGGTTTCGTTTCGAGCGAAGATTGCAGGCTGGGTGAGCTTGCGCATGCACACCTCGGCGCGGGCATCGTTCGGGATCACGCCCTTCCGGGCGACCGGCTTCTACGCCCGCACGCTCAAGTCACTGGAGCGAGCTGGGGTGCCCAAGCCGGACCAGATGCCGCCGGGACTATTTGCCGATGCGCTGGAAACCCACTCGCCGGAGGCCGCGGCCACGTTGCGGTCCATCGCGATGACGTTCTATCGGTCCCACTTCGGCGGTCGGCGACTGGACGCGGCGGAGCTTGCCGCGGTGACCGAGCAAGTGCAGCAGCTGGAGTCGGCGCTCAAGAAAACAGGAACGCATCGGTAAAATCCAGGGTGCATCGCGGACGCGATGTCTGATAAGCCCCGGCGCGTTCGCTCCGCCCGGCACAGGCGTTCTACCCGGCAGCGACGCGGGCACGCGCCCCGAAAGGTACGAAAGCCCCCCACCTCTGGGGTCGATCCATCCTGCACGAACCGGCGCGGGTCCGCGCTGGTGATGATCCTTCCTTCCATCGCGAGATACCACCGTGCCCGCATCACGCTCCCGCACCGATTACTGGCGTGACTGTCTTCGCAAGGTCTACGAGCGCGGCGGCGCGCTGGAGATCACAGTCGATCGCGGCCAGGCGATGGACTCGCAATCCCGCGGCTCCGACCTGGCATGGCGCGTCAAAATCGTGCACATGCGCGATGACGCGATCATCGTCGAGCCGCCCGCGGCGTGCGGAGCGACCATCCCGCTCTCTCCAAATGTGCGGCTGATTGCGGCGATGACCATCGGCCAGAACCGGTGGATGTTCCACACCACGACCATGGGCCACACCCAGGCCGGAGGGGCGAGCGGACGCCTGCTGGTACTGCGGATGCCCGACAATGTGGAGCGCTGCACCCGGCGCGACTTCTTCCGCATCTCAACGGTGGACCTGCGCCTGCCGACCGTGCAGTGCTGGCCATTGCTCAACCCGACCTCGGTCATCGCCGCCGAAGCGGCCAACCGTGCCCAGATCAACGACCTCACCGAGACTGGGGGAATCTCTGGGTATGAACTCGAAGACCCGGACTCGATCCTCCTCCCTGAAGTAGGGCCCATGTTCAAGGCCCACCTGCTGAACATCTCCGGCGGCGGGCTGGGATTGATGCTCCGCCCGGACGAAGGAAGAGCCCTGAGCAGCCGACCGTTCATCTGGCTCCGGGTCGACCTTCGCCCGGAGATTGCAGCCCCAGTAGGCGTCACCGTCCGGCTTGCCCATACCCACATCGACTCGGCCCACAACCTGTACGCGGGTATGGCCTTTGACTTCACCCACAACATGAGCCACCGCCCATTTGTGGTGGACTTGTTCTCCCAGTACGCGCAGCGGCTCCAGCAGGGGCAACCGGCGCAACTCGCTCGGGCGGCTTGACGAAATCCTCACACCCTGCTCTAATACAAATCAGTCCCCGGCAACTTCGCCGGGGTTTATTCACCACCCCGTGTGCGACGAGCAGTCGGGGCGGCTGTTTGCAGTGTTCTCCGTCCGAACCCGATCCGTGTTGCAGCGCTCGCGCTCCACGGTTCGGCAGATAGATGGGGAATGCCCGGACAACGGCGATTGCCCGCGTTCGGATAGATTGAGAGTGCTCCGAAGTGCCGCAGTTTGAATCGATCCGAGTTGGTTTGCAGGTATCTGGCGATGGCCGCGTTGCGGGATCGCGGAAGGAAAAGAGTCTCGGCAAGGCACCCAGCAACGGGGCCTTCCGGCGGCGGCGGCAGCACACTTAATCTAAACAGACCGTCCATGGGCGTTGGCATACTGCCAAGGCCTGCGACCGAGCGAGCATGCGGGATCATCCCCGCGCGTGGCCTTGTGCCGCGCGCGTTTTTCGGAGGGCGATCTGCATCATGCTCACCCATTTGCACTTTCCATTCGTGCTTGCGATGAACGATGGCCTGGCCATCGGCATCGGGGCCGCGGCTTTGGTTGTCGGTCTGATCATCGGATACTTCGTTGTTTCGTCGCTCCGTGGCCAGTCGCTGGCCAAATCCAAGGCGGAGGCGGCGGAGATTCGTGCCCGGGCGGAGGCGGAAGCCCGGACGATGTCAGAGAGGGCACGGGTGGATGCGGACAAGGCCGCGCTGGAACGGAAATCCACGTTCGAGCAGGAACTTGAGAAGTCAAGAAACGAGATGCGGGAAGCCGAGAAGCGGATCGCCAAGCGCGAGGACTTGATCGACAAGAAGCTGGAAACCCTGACGACCAAGGAGGATCAGGTTTCCAAGCAATCCGAGCAGCTCGCGAGACAGACTGAAGCGCTGAAGCAAAAGGAAGCTGGGCTGGAGAAGAAAGCGGAAGAACTCGACCAGACGGTTCAGCAGCAGAAGGACAAGCTCTTTCAGATCTCCGGGTGGACCCCGGAAGAGGCGAAGCGAGAGGTCTTGGTGCGCGTCGAAGACGACTGCCGGCACGAGACCTCGAAGATCGTCGCCAAGCTGGTGGAAGAAGCCACGGCCGAGGCAAAGGGCAAGGCCCAGGAAATCACCCTGATGGCCGTGCAGCGGTATGCCAGCGAGCACACGGCGGAGAGCACGGTGCGAGCGGTGCCTATTCCATCCGATGACATGAAGGGTCGGATCATCGGCCGAGAGGGGCGGAACATCCGGGCGATCGAGAAGGCCACGGGCGTGGACATCATCGTGGATGACACACCGGGCGTGATCGTGGTGTCGTGCTTTGACAAGATTCGGCAGGCGATCGCGGTGGAGTCGCTGAACCGGCTGATCGCCGATGGCCGCATGCACCCTTCGCGTATTGAGGAAGTTGTCGAGAAGGTGAAAGCAGAGCTCGAAGAGAAGGTGCAGAAGGCGGGCAAGGACGCGGTTCTTGAAACGAACATGCGCGGCATCCACCCGAAGATCTCGGAAGCGATGGGCAAGCTGAGCTTCCGTACTTCCTATGGCCAGAACGTGCTTCGGCACTCGGTCGAGGTCGCGTTCCTGAGCCAGATGATCGCAGAGCAACTCGGACTGGACGGCACGCTGGCCCGCCGCTGCGGCTTCCTGCACGACATCGGCAAGGCGATGGATCATGAGATGGAGGGCGGCCACCCGAAGATTGGCGCAGACTTCGCCCGCCAGTACGGCGAGAAGGACGCTGTACTGAACGCAATCGCGGGGCACCATGCGGATATCCCCTCCACGACTTTCTACACGCCCATCGTCATGGCGGCGGATGCGATTTCTTCGGCCCGCCCCGGGGCTCGCCGCGAGAGCATGGAAAAGTACATCCAGCGGCTCAACGAGCTTCAGGACATCGCGTTGCGACAGCCGGGCGTGACGGAGGCGTTTGCCATTCAGGCTGGCCGAGAGGTCCGCGTAATGGTGGATGCGAAGCGCGTCACCGATGACGAGGCGCAGAAGATCGCATACGACATCGCCAAGAAAGTCTCCGAAGAGATGACCTTCCCCGGGGAGATTCGCGTGACGGTGCTGCGTGAGACACGAGCGATCGAGTTCGCACGCTGATTCGCGGACTGGCACCGTGGTGAAGAAGCCCGCGCGGGCGCAATCGCCCCGTTGCGATAGAATGCGGCGTGATCCGAGTCGCCCTTCTCATGCTCTTTGGCGACGCCACCAAGTGTCTCGGGGTGGTGCTCGGCATTTTTCTGAGCACGTTTCTCATCACGCACATGCTGGGCATGTTCAACGGGATGATGCAGCGGACATACGGCCTGATCACGGATATCCCGCTCGCGGATGTGTGGGTCATGGACGCGGCGGTGGAGTATGTCGACGGGCCGGCGGGTCTGCCGCCGACAGCTCTGGATCGCGTGCGCGGCGTGGAAGGTGTGGAGTGGGCGACACCCCTGCTCTCCGTCACACTTCCGGTAAGACTCCCGGGAGGCGTGCTGAGGTCGGCGTTGGTGCTGGGGCTGGATGATGCAACATTTGTGGGCGCGCCGGCTACCGTCGTGGAGGGGAACATTGACTCGCTGCGGGCATTGGACACCGTAATCGTGGACACCCTTTCGGCCCGCGGCCTTTTGCGGACGCCCATCGATCCGCGGGCCCATCCGCTGCCGGACAGTTCCTCACCACAGGACGCGAAGACGCGCCCGCTGGTGGTGGGCGACGAGTTCTATGTGAACGATCACCGGCTGGTAGTCGGGGGGCTGGCAAAGCTTGGGCCGCAGTTTCTCTCCCGGCCGGTGATGTTCACGACCAGAAGCCGAGTGCAGAGCATCGCGCCGCCGCAGCGAAATCTGCCGTCGTTCGTATTGGTGCACGCGAAGCCCGGAGTGAATCCCACCGCGCTCGCGACCCAGATCAACCGGGTGACGGGGCTGCGGGCACGGACGGCGGCGCAGTTTTCCGACGACACGTACTGGTACTTCGTGCGAACCACAGGCGTGGTCGACCGGATCGCGTTCATGGTGAGCATCGGGCTCGTCGTGGGCGTGTCGGTGAGCGCGCTCCTGCTGTATGTCTTCACCGCGGAGAACGCGTGGGCGTACGCCCTGCTGAGCGCGATGGGGGCGCAGCGGATAACGATCACGATGATGGTGGTCGTTCAGGCCCTGACGTGCGGGACCCTCGGGTATGGGATCGGCATCGGGGCCTCGTGCCTGCTGGGCAAATATTTCGCCACCGAGACACTGCCGTATCTGGCGCTCCCGACGACGATGGCGCTTTCGGGAGCGGCGGTGCTGACTATTTGCGTGATCGCGTCGCTCCTGAGTCTGCGGCGGGTCTTTGTGGTGGAGCCCGCGATGGCCTTTTCGCGGAAATGAAGATGTGCAGTTCGTGCACATCGCGGACATGCAACAAGCTCGACCATGGACGGTACACTCCCGGGCTGGTCTGGGGTCACCCACGGAGGGCTCTGATGTCGACTCGATTCTCACTTGGAGTGACGGCCGCCGTGATGGTTGCGAGCGCGGGAATCGCGATCTCGTGCTCGTCCGGCTTCCGGCAGCCCACCGCTGCATCGAGCGGCGCGGGGGCAACTGCGCAGTGTGACCTGAACAATCCGAACACAACAGCCGCTCAGCCCCCCATCCCACCCACTCCACGTACGCGAGAAATCGCGGCGGCTCCCGCGCCTTTAGATTCGCACTCGCTTCACAATGTGCATCGCATCGGCTCAAAGATGATCTCCGGCGCGGTGCCCGAAGGCGCGCCGGCGTTTGATGAGCTCAACGCAATGGGGGTCAAAACGATTATTTCCGTGGACGGCGCGACGCCGGATGTGGACGCGGCCAACTCACGCGGCATGCGATACGTTCACATCCCGATCACATACGCGGAAGCGACGAAGGAACAGCAGATGGAACTCGCACGGGCGGTGCGCGATCTGCCGGGGCCGATCTATGTTCACTGCCACCACGGCAAGCATCGAAGCCCCGCCGCTACGGCATCCGTCGCGGTGGTGCTCGGCGAGGCATCTCCGGAAGAGGCCGTGGCGTTCATGAAGAACGCGGGCACCGCACCGACGTACGCCGGGCTGTACGCGTGCGTGGCGAACGCGGTGGTGGCATCGGCGGCCGCGCTGAACGCCGCGCCTGCGGAGTTCCCTGCGGTGCGGAAGCCGGAGGGAATCACGGGAGCGATGGTCGAGGTGGACCATGCGTATGAGAATCTCGGGTACATTCGCGCGGCCCAGTGGACGACGCCGAAGGATCATCCGGACCTTGTGCCCGCGGCGGAAGCGGGTCGGCTCACCGACCACTTGCGGTACGGCGGCGAGGATGCCAAGGCCAAGTCGCTTGGTTCGGACTTCAATAGGCGACTGACAGACGCGGTCGCGAGCGCATCGGCACTGGAAGAGGCGATCAACGCCAAGGCGCCGAAGGACCAGCTTGAGGGCAAGTGGAAGCTGGTCGTTGCATCGTGCAAGGACTGCCATGCGACGTATCGGGATGTGAAGCGTTGATGCGTGCGCTCGGCGAGGGGTGTCGATATGCTGGCGAGCAGGCCTCCATACTCCCCTGCATGCATCGCTCGGAGCGCATCATGCCAACTTTCCGCCAGATGGATCAACAGATCGCCGCGTGGATGCGGGAATACGCGCCGACAATGCTGCGCATTTCGCTGGCGATTGTGTTCATCTGGTTCGGGGGACTGAAGCTGACGGGCGGGAGCCCGGCGGAGGAGCTCGTCAAGCGGACGGTGTATTGGTTTGACCCGAGGTGGTTCATTCCGACGCTTGGTGTGTGGGAGATGACGATCGGAGTGTGCATGTTGTGGAGGCCCCTGATTCGCTTGTCGATCGCGCTGCTGCTGCTCCAGATGCCGGGGACGTTTCTGCCGCTGCTGCTGCTGCCGGAGGTGTGTTTCACGAAGATTCCATGGGTGCCGTCACTGGAGGGGCAGTACATCATCAAGAATCTGGTGCTGATCTCGGCGGCGATTGCGGTTGGGGGGACAGTGAGAGGCAAGAAATGTGTCGGCGACACCCAGTTGAGTCGGAGCAGTTCGGCCTGAATACCCCAAGAGGCTGAAGTGGTTGAAAATGGGGGTCGCAACTCATAGTCGAGGCGACTGCGTTGCAACACCACGGGCAGCAAGCTGCCCGTGCCACCCTTTGTTTGAGCACAGACTCGCTCAGAGTTCGCGAGCGGGTCCATCCCACCCGAACGCGTACTCGAACGCGGCCTTGTGGCACGCTTCCATCTGGTGGAAGTCGATAATGTCACGGACGAGAAGGTTCTCGAACTCCATGGGGAGTCGGACCTGGTGCATGCCGCTGTTGTCGGTGCAGATGGCGATTGGGACGCCCGCATCAAAGCACCGTGCGAGGACGACACGGAGTTCGTCGTACGCCTTCAACGTTCCGGTGCGGACGTACGTGGTTGGGCAGACTTCGAGGCACTGCTTGCGTTTGGCGAGATCGCGGAGGAGCGAGGGGTGGCGGATGGGAATCTGGATGCCGTGGCCGATGCGGTCCAGATGCGGGAGAAGATCGGGGTGGATTCCCTGCGCGGTCTCGAAGACGTGGCCTGTGGTGTGGAGGCTGCGTTTGCGGGCGAGTTTGAGGAGCGAGATGATCTCGGCGAGACGCGGGCCGTAGAGAACATCGGGGCCCGCCACATCAACAGCGACGACGGTGCCGTTGGCCTTGTGGCTCTTCGTAGCGCGCGGTGGGGCGTGGGCAATGGCAAGATCAACGATGGCACGGTTCACGCGTTCGGGGAGCTTGCTGTGGATGCAGAGAATCTGGCGGAAGACGAGGGGATACTGCGGCTGGCTGATGGCGGCTTCTGCGATAGTCTGGACGACCTCTTCCATCTGGCGGATGCGCTGATCGTCATCAAGATGGGGATCGGTGCGGAGGAAGGGCGTGTAGCGCAGCTCCATGTACGCGAGGTTGTCGAAGAGGACCGCGCCGCGAATGAGCTTCTGGATGAAGTACCGCAGCGAGTGGGATCGCTGGATCTCTTCCACCAGCGTGTGCATCCGAAGGTAGTCGGTCAGCGTGCGGTGCTTGCGGGCGAAGAACTTCTCGAACGTCTCGTGACTGGGAAAGCGGCGAAGGAGCGGGTGCGAGCGCTTCTCCGCACCGATCTGTCGCTGCAAGTAGGAGTACAGGATGTTGGGGAGAATCGCGCCGCCGAGGTGGAGGTGGAGCTCGCTGTACACGCCGCGCGGCAGATTGCCGCGCTGCTTGTCCGCTGTTGCCATGATCGCTCGCGTTGCCACGTGGGCGGGCTCCCTGAGGGGCAGAGGGTACGCCGACGCGGCGGGGGCGGATCAGCTTGCTCGCACGGACGCATGGCGCATGAATGAGGTGGTGTCGATGCGGAAGCGATCGACCATGGCCTTGAGATCGCTAGCTCGCGTCGAGAGTTGGGCGGCGGCTCCGGCGGATTGGGCCGCGCCTGCGCCGGCTTCTTCGGCGGCGAAACTGATGGTCTGGATCATGCTGGAGACACCGCCCGCGGTGCGGATGATCTCGGCAAGATCGTGGCCGGCGCGGCCGGCAAAGTCCGCGCTTTGCTTGATCTGGGTGGCGCCGAAGGTCATTCGGTCCGAGGCGGCACGGCAATCATTCTGGACAGCGCGAACGGTGGCGGCGGCTTCTTCGGTGGCTTTTTGGGCACGTTCAGCGAGGCGGCGAACCTCCTCGGCGAGCACCGCGAACGCACGCCCGTTCGGACCGGCTTTGGACGCCTCGATGGAAGCGTTGAGAGCGACGAGATGGGTGCGATCGGCAATGTCGTCGATGAGCGTGACAATACGGGCGACTTGGTCGCCGCGCGAGGCGAGTTCGCGCACGGCATCCGAGCTGGCGTGAACGAAGTCGTCGATGCGGGCAATTTCCTCGGAGGCCTGTTGGAGTGAGCGCCCGCCGCTGGTGGCGAGGCGGCCCGTGCTGGAAGCATCACCGGCAACGAGCGCACATTGATTGGAAACCTGGCCAGCGGCGGCGGACATCCCCTGCGCGCCGATCGCGAGTTCGCTCGCGGCGGCGGCGACATCGGAGGAGGAGATGGCAACCTCGCTGATGATGTCCTTGATGGAGGCGGCGAGTTTGTCGGTGGCGCGGGCGAGTTCTCCGAGCTCATCGCGCTGGGTGGAGTTGATGGGCTCGACGAGCAGATTGCCGGATGCGAGTGCGCGGATGTTGTGCAGAGCGGACGAGAGGGGGGCTGAGATGGAACGGACGAGCCACATTCCCGCGCCGATGCAGAGCGTGACGCCAACGAATGCGAGGACGGCGCAGGTGATCTGTCCGCCAATGCTCATTGAGATCGCGGCGCCGAATCGGCAGCAGCCGATGATCGCGCTCGCGAGCGTACCGATGGCGAGCACGATGCGGCAGGGGATGGTCATCGAGCGACGTGCGACTCCGGTAGCATCGGAGACGGCAGAAGTAACGAACGCCAAACCCAGTGTCGTGATTGCCGCGAGGACCATCGCGGCGAGGAGGAAGTACGGGATGATCGGAGTCGTGGGCGGCGCGGATGTTGCGGAAACGCCGGTCAGGGCGACCGAGGCCGTCGGCGGGGCGGGAATCTGCGGGCGCTGCGCCGCCACGGGAACCGGACGCTGAGTGATGCAGAACGGGAGGTTTATTGGGGGAGCGACATCGGCGATGATGGGACGGAAGGGCTGCGCCGGTGGCTCGACCTTCACCGGAGTCGGTGCGTGGAAAACAGGTTCGGTAGCCACGGCTGTTTGCTGGGTTGCGAGGTGCGACTGAGTCACGGAGTGGTCCGAAACAGGGTGAGCGGCCAATGCGGGCGTGTTGCTTGGCGCGGAAGTCGGTTCGGGTTCCGGAGCATCCTCGGGAACGCTGACGAGTAGGGGCTCAGCAGCGACGGGCGCGGCGACGGCAATCGTGACATGCTCGGTGTGTGTCGGAGTTGCGTCGGGCTGCTGGTATGGCATTGTCGCGGGAGGCGACGAGCCGGTTACGCTCCATGCGAGCGCATCGAGTGCAGCGGGGGTGGGGATCCAGTCGGCCACGCATGGCTGATTCGACGCGGCACCAGTCGTGGAAACGGCGACGGTGGAAACTTCTAGCACCATCGTGCCACCGAAGACCGTGCCCGCGGACTCATGGGTTGAGGGCTGCGCCGAAGCGTCGGTGGCATTCATTGGCTGCGCGGCATTTCGACGCGGTGTCGGAGTCGGGACGAGATCGATCATCTCTTGCGATTCGGCATGCGCTGTGGAATCAGCGGCGACTGCGGCATGCTCCGGAGAGATCTCGACGGAGGGCGAGGTGGCATCACCCGTCTTGCACGTGTGCGAAGCGTCCTGGGTTTCCAGTTCGGCACAGGCGCCGACGCCGAGGGCGATGAGCAGCAGCGCTGCGGCTGCGCGAGGAGGAATGAGGCGTGTGTGCTTGGAGGTGCTTGATGAGCGCGCGATGAACATGGATCGGACTCCGAAGCGCAGCCGGGTACGACGGAACGTCGAAAACGCCGGGTCTGCTTATTGGACTTTTTCGGCGAGTTTGGGCTTCGAGTGAAGCCGCAGACCGGATAAACCGCAGAATCGATCTCGCATGGTCGGGGTGTGCTAGGGTGACATTCCTCAACTTGGATACGACATCTCGGGGTCGCACACTCGGACGATCCATCTCTACACTCGGGGTTCGCCGCCCGGATGCCGAAGCGGCAGCACCCATCAACTCCTGAGAGCACGACCACCACCATGACCACGCCGCAGAATGCCGCAGCCGCCGGTACGACCCGTTCGGAGAAGGACACGATGGGCCCAATGGATGTGCCATCGGCCGCGTTATATGGCGCGAGCACGCAACGGGCGGTGCTGAACTTTCCGATGTCGGGGCGACCGGTGCCGGCGCAGATACTGCGCGCGTACGCGGTGCTCAAGGCGTCGTGCGCAGCGGTGAACCACAAGTTGGGACGGCTGGACGAGAAACGGGCCAAGGCGATCATCGAGGCGTGCAACGAGATCGAGGATGGGCTGCCGGCGTTCGGAGGATTGTGGACGCACTTCCCGATCGACACATTTCAGACGGGGTCGGGCACTTCGACGAATATGAACGTGAACGAAGTGGTGGCGAACATCATCTGCGTGCGCATGCACAAGCCGATCGGATCGAGCAAGGACGCGGCGTATCTGGCGGGCGGGGGCGTGCATCCGAACGACCATGTGAACATGGGGCAGTCCAGCAACGACACGTTCCCGACGGCGATGCACATCTCCGCGGCGGTGATGATCCAAAGCGAGCTGCTTCCTGCGGTGAAGAAGATCGCGGAGAAGCTGGAATCACAGGCGAAGGAGTGGGACACGATCGTGAAGATCGGGCGGACGCACCTGCAGGACGCCACGCCGATCCGGCTGGGACAGGAGTTCTCGGGATATGCAAGCCAGATGCATCACGCGGAGGAGCGGCTGCATCGCGCGCTGCACGCACTGTCGGAGCTTGCCATCGGCGGCACGGCGGTTGGCACCGGAATCAATGCTCATGAGCAGTTTGGCGCCATGGTGGCCGCGGAGGTGATGAAGAAGACCGGCGTTCACTTCCGGGAGGCGGCGAACCACTTTGAGGCGCAGCACGCGAAAGACGCGATCGTTGAGACCTCGGGCGTGCTTCGCACGATCGCGGTGAGTCTGACGAAAATCGCCAACGACATTCGGTGGCTCGGATGCGGGCCTCGCTGCGGATTCGGGGAGTTGATCGTTCCGGCGGTGCAGCCCGGAAGCTCGATCATGCCGGGCAAGGTGAACCCAGTGATCTGCGAAGCGGTGATCATGGCGTGCTGCCAGGTGATCGGCAACGATCAGGCGGTGACGCTGGGCGGCCTCGGCGGCATCGGATCGTTGCTCGATCTGAATGTGGCGATGCCGATGATGGCGGCGAACATCATCGATTCGATCCACCTGCTGTCACGCTCGTGCCATGTCTTCACGGATAATCTGCTCGACGGCCTGAAGCCGGATGTGGAGCGGTGCAAGTCGCTGATCGAGGGGTCGCTTGCGATGTGTACATCGCTGGTGCCGGTGATCGGGTATGACAAGTCCGCCGCGCTGGCGAAGGACGCGTTCAAGCAGGGCAAGACGGTGCGTCAGCTGGCATACGAAACGGTTGTCGGGCAGAAGGACAACAGCGGAAAGGCGATCACGCGCGAGGATATCGATGCGTACCTGAACCCGTGGAGCATGACGCTGCCCGGGGGCGAGGGCGCGGCGGGCGGGTGAGATCAGGGATTCATCATCGGCGCAGGGGGATTACCGGCCAAGAGCCAGCAACTGCTGCATGAGCTGGTCGGTGGTCGTGATGATGCGAGATGCGGCGGAATAGCCGGTGCTCGCGAGGATCAGGTTCACGAACTCCTGGGAGAGATCGACGTTCGAGAGTTCCAGAGCGCCGCCGACGATCTTGCCCGAACCGAGTGTCAGCGGAGGACCGATGAGCGGCTCGCCGGAGTTCGGGCCCGTGGCGAACACGTTGCCACCCACGTCGATGAGCCCCTCGGCGTTCGTGAACGTGGCGATCGCGACCTGGCCGAGCGTGCGACTGAGGCCGTTGGAGAACGAGCCGGTGATCGTGCCATCCTGACCGACACTGAAACCGCCGAGCGTGCCGATCGGCGCACCATCCTGCGAGAGCGCGGCGAGCGAGGAGGTCTGCGAGGCCAGCGCGGTGACGGCGGAGGATTGTCCGGCGAACTCCATGTTGAACACCATCGGGCTCGTGGCGCCTGTACCGGTGCGATCGATCGAGAGACCGACCGTCGAGTTGCCGACGATGCGACCTGCGGAATCGAAGTTGACAGTTCCGGTGCCCACGATCGCGTTGGTGCCCTTGTTGTCTGGGCTTTCGGCGTAGAAGCGCCAGGTGGTTCCTGAACCGCCCTGCTTGCTCTCGAGTGTCATGCGGAGGTTGATGGTGAGCGGCGTGCCCAGCGAGTCGTACGCGACGAAGCTGGTCAGCACGCTCTCGCCGTCGGCCTGATTCGCGGTGGTCAGCACGAACGGGTTGGAGGATGCGCCGGAGGAGCCGATGACGGCGATGTTGGCCGTCTTTACATCCAGCGAGTTGACGGTGCCGGTGTTGCCAACGAGCGAGAGGACGCCGGTAGTGACGTTGAGCGCGGCGCCGGGAGTGCTGCCGTCCGGGTTGGCGCCGGTTGTCGTGTTGATGTTCAGCGCGTTGTTGAGAAAGTTGAGATAGTCCTGCACCGTTGAGGTAGGGGTCACGGTGAACATCGCGTCGGGCGCGCTCTGTGTTCCCTTCTTGGCGCCGGTGACTTTGATAACTACGCCGGAGCCGAGCATCGGGTTGCCGGCACTGGTCGGATCTTCGATATCAACAAGTCTCGTGTTTGTTTCCAGCG
Source organism: Phycisphaerales bacterium (assembly GCA_044222255.1). Taxonomy (GTDB): domain Bacteria; phylum Planctomycetota; class Phycisphaerae; order Phycisphaerales; family UBA1924; genus UBA4658. The sequence continues at coordinate 24,534 of JBGANP010000010.1, read as the reverse complement.
CATGGCCAGCGCCAGGGGCGGGACTCGCCGTTGGGAGCGCCGCCAGCGCGGCAAAGGTCGTCAGCGAACCGTGCGTGGGCACCGAGCCGCCGGAGTTCAGATTGCCGCCAACACGGACGGTCTGTGTCGCCTCGGCGAGCGTCATGGTGCCCACGGGAATGTTGATATTGCCGACGATACCGGGAACAACGTTGAAGTTGGCGTCCACGCCGAAGCCCTGGACGCGCTCACCTCCGATGGTCACAAGATCGTTGTTGTTGTTCTGGCGGAATGCGCCCGCACGCGTGTAGAGCTGCGCGCCGGCGCGATCGACGATGAAGAACCCCGCGCCGTCGATCGCCAGATCGCGTGGGTCGCCCGTGGGCGAGACGGAGCCGGCGGAGAAGTTGCGCTGCGTGCCGGCGATGGTCACGCCGAGGCCGATCTGGCTGGGGTTCGTGCCGCCGCTGCTGTTGCCGGGGGGCGATCCGCCGGAAAGCGTTCGAGAGAACTGAGAGGCGAACATCAGGCGGCTGGACTTGAACGCCGTGGTGTTCACGTTCGAGATGTTGTTGCCGATGACGTCCAGATTGCGGGCGTTGGCGGTGAGGCCGGTGAGGCCGGTGAAGAAGGCGGTGGTGGAGGCCATGCGAGTGCTCCGGATTGAACGCGGCCAGATCGCGGCCGCGCATCGGTTGGTTGTCTGTCGGTCCTCCGACCGTGTGTGCGCGGGCTCCGCCGCGAATGATCCGATCCGTCTCCGCAATTGACGGGCCACGCCGGGCCGCGTCCTGAAAATCAGTCGCTCTGCTCACTGGCGGGCTGTTGCGCAAGGCCCGCGAGCAGTTTCAGGACATCCTGATTGCCAGAGAGCGCGGCGGAAGGCAGACCCAGTGCGCCGGACTTGCCAGCAAATCCAGGCGCGGTCCCCGCGCCACCCGGCGATTGCTGCGCTCCTGCGAGCGCGGGATCGGATCGTGCGTCGCCCAGGTCGAGAACGCCGTCGATGCCCCCGGTGATTCCATTCTGGCTCGTTGCACGTCCGACGATCTGGCGTGCATGAACATCCAGCAGGAGTTGTTGCCCGTCGATGCTGACCAGCGCGGTACGAACGCCTGCTGCTTCGAGCTGATCGGCCGCGATCGAGAGCCGGGCGAGTTGCCCATCGTCGAGCGAAACGCCCTCGGCATCAGAGCCCAGAGTCACGGGGAGTTCGCTTGCGAGTCCGCCGTCCTGGGCCTTTTTCAACAGATCCGCGAAGGCCTCTGAGGCGCTTCCTGCGGCGGAGGTCGGCTGGCATGGGCTCTCCGCCGGTCGCACGCCCGAGGCAAGGAGCTTCATCAGTTGTGCGGAGGAGATGTTCATTGTCGGGGTGGGCGCGTGATCGAGAAGCCAAGCAATCGATCAGGGGAGCGGAATCGTCCCGCCAGTGTTTGTCTGTCCGGAGGGCCGCGGGTTGTTGGTGCCTGTGGTGCCCGTGGTGCCGTTCGTGCCCGTTGTGCCGGCGGTGTTCGTGTTGTTCGTTGTTGATGGCGGCTCGAAGATGTTGGCGACGTTTTTGAATGGAATGCGTGCGCCGGAGGCAAGATTGAGCACGGGCCCGTCGCTCGTCTGACTGATCGAACGCACGACACCCTCGGCGGCGTCGAAGTTGTCGGTATAGCCCTGCACATACTTGCCCAGCAGCGCGCCGGCCGTGGAGAGCTGATTCTGCGAGACCACATCCGTCAGCTTGTTCTGCAGCGCGAGCGAGGATTCGATGTTTCGCAGGCTGGAGAACTGCTGCAGGAGCGCGTTGGAGTCGTTTGGCTTCAAGGGGTCCTGGCTGGTCAACTCCGTCATCATGATTTTGACGAAGTCCTCGCTCGTGAGTTGGCTGAACTGGCTTGCGATGCCGCTGCCGGTTGTGGTGCTCAAGGCCTGGGTGCCGCTGAGTGAACTGCTCAATGCGCTCATGGGATTGCTCACTGCTAAGGAATCGTCGCTCGACTACACCAGGGCGTCCACATACACGCGGCCATCCGTACCGATCGTCAGGGCCGAATCGGCGGGCGAGAGTGCGGCGAGCATGACCGGATGCCCACCGCCCTCCCAGCCGCTCTCGTTCATTGGAACGCCGCCGGACTCCGCCGACGACCACGCGCGAGCTCCGCCCGCGCGCCCTCCCGTTCGCGATGCGTCGGGATCCGACGCACCGCCTCGGTCGTTCTCCGCAAACGCCGCGCCAGCATCCCGCGCAGTTTCTGCCAGGGGGGGAAGACCGAAGCCGCGTTCGGGCATCAGGGGCATGTCTGTGACGGTGACCTCGTCAACGGTGAGCCCTCGCTCCTGCAAGGCCGTCCGCAGCGACTCGATCGACGATCCGAGGATGCCCTTCGCGCGGCTGCTCGAAACCTCGAACCGTGCTTTCACTCCCCCACTTCCGCCGCTCGATGCGCCATCCATGCGCAGATAGACGCGCAGCATGCCGAGATTCGCCGGATGGAGTCGGAGCATGACGGACCCCGAACCGGCAGCATCGGCACCGGCCCACGCGCCGGATGCAGCGGCCTGTGCTGCGGCTTGTTCGACGCCGCGCTGCACTTGAGCGTTCAGGGCGCGCTGAAACTCGGGGGTCACCGCCGCGTTCTGAGTTGTTGTCGTGCTCGAGGCACTGAGCGGCTCGCTCGCGAGGCGGCCGAGGAGGTCCATGCCGCGGGGCGGAATGGCGGTGATCTGAGCAGAAGCGGCATCTTTTTCTGGGGTCGACAGAGGACTTGCAGACTGTGCAACGACTTCGGCAGGCGCGGGACCAATTGTCGCTGGGGGCTGATGCGAGAGCGTTGGCGTCGCCGCACCCGCGAGGGGTGTGGGCGGCTCGAAAGCTGGTACTGTCGCGGGGTCACGATTGCTCAGCCCGGAAGATGTCGCTCGCTCGTGTTGCGCAACAGGTCGCTCGGACCAAGCTTCGAGAATCGAGTTCGCACCATCTTCTACTTCCGCTGAGGCAGAATCAGATTCCGAGTTCTGTGTGGATTCTATCGGCTGAGGGCGATTTGCGGGCTTTGACGCAGATGTCGGAATCGTTGCCTTGGCTGCAGTTGCCTGCACAGAACCTGCGGACGCGAGCGTGCGTGGATCACCAGAAATCGCTTCTGTCGAACGTGTATTCGCGTCCGCGGCGACGGCGATTAAAGCATCGTCCGCTTTGGAGTGCTGCGCGAAGGCGGCTGCGTCAGCGGCTTTCGTCGGTTTCGCGGCGACGGACTGGCTCGCTGGGAGCTTCACTTCACCTGCGGTGTTTTCCAAAGAAGTCGTCGTTTGAACCGCAGCAGCGATGGTTACGGAACGGTTGGTTGCTGTTGCGGTCGTTCGTAGCGTCTCGATCGATGCCTCGGACTGCTCAGCTCCGGATTCGACTCGAACGGCACCGGCCGTCGGCGCGGAAGTGGTGGTTGCCGCAACAACGGCATTCTCGACAGAAGACGCTCCCGAGAGTTGCGGCGACTGCTCTTCGTGTTGCGAGGCGGAATTCGGCTGGTCACCACCTGCGAAACGGGCTAGTTCCTCCGCGGTCGTGGGCACCTGCTGCGCAACGGGCTGCGCGAGAGGACTTGCCGACAATTGCACATCCCGGCTTGGGGTTACATCCTCATCGTCTTGCACACGCAACGAGCCGTCCTGCTCGGAAACCGATTCAGCGAACTTGCGTGTGCTCGATCGATCCTTTTCGATCCGTTCATCTCGTTCGGGCTGAACATGAGGAACCGGCTCCGCGCTTTCGGCAGTCTTTCGCTTCTTTTGCAACGCACGCGCAAACGTTGCCGGTCGATCGGCAGAAATTTCGCTCTTTCGCGCGAATTCCGCGGCCGCCTCGGCTTTATTGCTCGCTGGCTTCTCAGCGACCGGGCTTGCCGACGGCCGCGTCGAGAGGACTGTTTGCTGCTGGATTACCAGTCGATTCATGGGCGGACGCCTGCGCAAGGGAACCCGGTGGCGGGACAACAATGCCCCGCGTCCTGAGTCGCTCAAGCAACTCCGCTGCCAGCTCGGGGCCATCCTTGACAAACTCGGCGACCACCTTTGACCGCTTGCTCTCCTCCATCTTGGCCAAATACGCCACGACCTGATCGGATTGCTTGAGATCCAGAAGGGCCCGCAGAACCTGCTTGGCGTCCTTGGCCTTCTGACCTTCGAGCGTTGTCAGTGCGACTTGGAACTGCTTGTCGCCATCGGTCTCGGCAATCTTCTTCCGCTCGGCGGCAAAGGCGCGGCGATCTTCTTCGAGCTTCTTCTCGCGCTCTTCGAGTTTGGAAAGTTGCAGCATCACGCTTGCCTGCATGTTCTCGACGATTTGCTGCTGGCGGAGGAGCATCTGGGATCGCTGATCGTCTTTGAGCTGCTGCTCGGAGATCTTCTCCGCGGCGGTTGTGGGCGGAATCGCCATCTTCTCCGCAGCAGCGGTGTCAACGTCCTTCTGCTTGGCTGCAAGATCCGCGGCTTGTTTCTCGCTCTGCTCCTGCGCGACGGTCTTGACAAAGCGCTCACGAATAGCCGCGACACGCTCCTTGCTCAACCTGTCCGAGCTCTTCAGCCAGAGCAGACCGCCCGCGACTGCGAGTATGTTGAAGACCGCCAGCACCGCGAGAATGTTCCAGATTGCTTTCATGATTCCTCACCTTGCTCGTGCAACTGACGGCGCACGTACAACTGCATGCCTGCTTCATCAACCTTGGCCGCCTCGGCGCGGCGTTCCGCCTGCTGCCATTCCTCGTGCCAGCGGTCGCGGAGCAACTCCACGGCACGGCGAGCAGTTGCCGCTTTGAGCAGTTCCGCACGGGCGTGCTCCAGACGCTTGTACGCGCCTGCCAGCGCCATCGCCGTCTGGCGTGCCTTGGCTTCCATATGCAACGAGGCGTTTGCCTGAGCCCGCACCTCGGGGATCACGACCATTGCCGCGCCCCCGGTGCCACCCAGCCGGTCGCGCCAATCCAGCTTGGCATCCCGAATGTTCTGCTGGCAATAGCGCAGCGTCTCCTCGACGGTGATGCGTTCTCGCTCCAGCTCGGCGAAGCGACGCTGCTTCTCCTGCTCCAAGCGCTCGCGCTGCTCCAGCACTGGCTGCAATCGGAACTTGAACTTCCCGGCCACCGATCAACCTCCTGCGGCGTCTGCGTCGCTACTAGCCGCGTGCCTTGGTAAGTTTCTGGAACTCCGCACCCGCCTCGATCGCCAGCTTGATCATGCGGGATTTGGCCGCCTCCATCGGTTCGCGCTCGCCCGTTCCCTGTCGCAGGAGTTCGAGCAGACGATCGTTGTAACGAATCGCGACATCGGTCGCAGGATTTGAGCCCTTCGCGTACGCACCGATCTGGATTAAATCCTCCGCCTCTCGATACGCGGCGAGCAGCCGGATGACCTGCCGTCGCGCGTGAACGTGTGGCTGGTCGCAGACCTCATCCGCGACGCGACTGATCGAATCGAGAACGTCGATCGCGGGATAGTGGCCGCGCTGCGCGAGCTTGCGAGAGAGAATGACGTGCCCGTCGAGGATGCCGCGTGCGGCGTCCGCGACCGGTTCGGTCATGTCGTCGCCCTCGACAAGAATGGTGTAGAGCCCCGTGATCGAGCCGCCCGGCCGCTCGCTGGATTCGAGCGATCCCGCTCGCTCCAGTAATCTCGCCAGGGATGCAAACACGCTCGGCGTATAGCCGCGTGTAGCAGGGGGTTCGCCGACGCTCAAGCCGATCTGTCGCTGCGCGTGGGCGAAGCGTGTGATCGAGTCCATCATCAGCAGGACGCTCTTGCCCTCGTCGCGGAAGAACTCGGCCACAGCGCACGCCACGAGCGCGGCCCGCACGCGCAGGAGCGCGGAGTCGTCGCTGGTCGCCACCACGAGCACGCACTTCTTTCGGCCCTCGGCGCCGAGGGTGTGCTCGATGAAGTCCTTGACCTCGCGGCCGCGCTCGCCGATCAGCGCGACAACGGCGACATCCGCCTCGGTGCCACGAGCCACCTGGCCCATCAGCGTGCTCTTTCCCACGCCCGGCCCCGCGAAGACGCCCAGTCGCTGTCCGCGGCCGAGGGTGGTCATCAGGTCCATCGCGCGAACGCCTGTTGCGAGGGGCTTGGTCACTCGACCCCGCCGCATGGGAGAAATCGGCTCCGGATCGATCGCCTGGGGCGTGAGCGCGTGCAGCGGGCCGTGGCCGTCGATCGGTCGTCCGAGACCGTCCACGACGCGGCCGAGCATCGACCATCCGACCCCGACCGTCTGCTGCGCATGCAATCCCTCGACCGCATCTCCGGAGCGAATGCCGCCGGTGGACGAGAGCATCATCACGATCGCGTGGGCTCCGTCAAAGCCGATCACTTCTCCGAGGGACTGCTTCGCGCTCGCGTCCTGATCGCCCGAGCCGCTGCGAACACGCACGAGCGAACCGACGGGCATCGGCAAATCTCGCACCAGCACGGTCAAGCCGCGAAGCGAGCGCACGCGGCCGACGATCCGCATCGGCTGCGCTTGTCGCACGGTCCTGAGCTGTGGGGCAAGGCCAATCATGATGCCTCCCCATTGACGTCATCCGCAGCGTTTGTGTCCTGCGGGAGAAGCGTTTCCATGAGTCGATCGAGTTGTGTTGAGATTCTGGCATCGATCTCGCCGCCACCGGCTTCACCCGAATCGGTGTTTGCACGCGTTCTTGCAACGCATCCGCCGCGTTCCACGGCGGGATCATCGACGATCTCTGCGTGACGGATCGCGGGCATCGCGGCCATCAGCCCGGGCAAGGCACGCTCGACATTTGGGCGATCTTCCGGGTGTACACGAAGAACGAGTTCCGTCGGACGGACGACCACCGCGAGCACCGCGGCGAGCTGGTCCTCAACAACCTTGGGATCGAGCTTGATCACACGCTTGGTGACCCGTTCGGCGATCGTTGTTGCCAGTTTTACGACATCACGCAGGGCTCCCTGCACGAGGTCCTCGCGATTGGATTCGAAGCTCGTCAGCGCGGCCATCCACGCCTGCTCCACCTTTGCCAGTCGCTCGCGATGTTCGGCAAGTGCACCCGCCGCGGCCTGCTCTCGCCCCTCGGCGCGGCCGGCCTCCAGCCCTTTGGCATATCCCTCCGCCTGACCTTGTTCGGATGCGCCGTTGAGAATGCGTGCCCGCTCCGCATGAGCGGCGGCCACAATACCCTCGGCCTCGGCGCGAGCGGATCGCACCATCCTCTCTCCCTGCTCGCGCAGATCCCCAAGATCCAGCACGATGGCCTCGCGGGCGATGGTCGATGCGTTTGAGTTTCGGATGAGGGCCATGGGAGCGTGCGAGCGAAGGGAGCGAATGGGCTATGAGGAATGTCAGAACAACCGAACCGGTGTTCGTCTGGGGCGTCTTGTCGCCGTTTACACCACCAGATCGCTCTCGCCGCCGCGGCCGGAGATGATGATCTCGCCGGCATCCTCGAGGCGTCGAACGATGTCCACGATGCGTTGCTGAGCGGATTCCACATCGCTGACACGCACGGGGCCCATGTACTGCATGTCCTCCTTGATCAGCGTGGCGGCGCGTTCGGACATGTTCTTGAAGATCTTCTGCTGGAGCTCCTGGCTCGCGGTCTTGAGCGCGAGGCCGAGTTCGTCGTTGTCGACTTCCTTGAGGATCGACTGGATGCCCTTGTCGTCCACCTTCAAGATGTCCTCGAAGACGAACATGAGGCGACGGATTTCCTCGACCAGTTCGGGATCGTCCGCCTCGAGCCCTTCCATGATCGCTTTCTCAGTGGCGCGATCGGCAAGGTTCAGAATCTCTGCAACGGTATTGATACCGCCCGCCTTTTCCATGCTCTGGCTGAGCATGTTGGAGAGCCGAGATTCCAGGCCGCGCTCGACCTCACGGATCACCTCCGGGTTGGTCTGCTCCATGTTCGCAATGCGTTTGATGACCTCGATCTGCTTCTGCATGGGCAGGCCGCCAAGGATCTCCGCCGCCTTGTGGTGGGGCAGATGGCAGACGATCAGCGCGATCGTCTGCGGGTGCTCATCCTGGATGAACGTCAGCAGATTCTCGGTTTCCGCTTTTTGCAGGAAGCTGAACGGCGTCTTCTGCACCTGCGTCTGGATCTGCTGCACCATGCGCCCGGCGGTCTCGGCATCGAGCGATTCCTTCAACAGCACCTTGGCATAGTCCAGCCCGCCCTCGGTCAGGTACTGCGAGCCAACGGCGAGGGCGTAGTACTCCTCCACGACCGCCTTACGCAGCGCATCGGGCACGCGGCCGAGCCCGGCGAGCTCGCGCGTGACTTCCTCGACCGCCTGCGGAGCAAGCTGCTTGAGCAGGTTGGACGCGGTTCCCGTGTCCAGCGTCATCAGCAGGATCGCGGCGCGCGAGATTCCCTTGAGTTCCGCAGCATTTTCAGGTAGTTTCGCCATGCCCTTCATTCTCGCGTGTACTCCGCTGCTCTCCTACTCCGGCACATTTCGGATCGTCTCTCACTCCTCTTCGCTCAGCCAGCGGTTGAAGACCGAGGCCGCCGTCTGCGGATTGTTCTTCACCAGCGTTCCGATCTCTTCGAGCATCTTCCCGGTCTTGAGCGACTGATCGTCGATCTCGATGCCAGCCATCGCGGTGTCACCCTCAACGGCCTCGCCCACGACTTCCGTTCCCGGCTCCAGCGCGGGCGGTATGCCCACCAGTTCTTCGGCCGTCGGAAGCGGCGAGGACTTGCCCGCCTTCCGGACCATCGTGAACATCATCCCGAGCGCGACCACGGCGAGCACGCCCAGCGCGATCGTCTTGATCATCCCGCCGTCCAACAGCGATGAGAATCCGCCCGCGCCGCTGCCCATGAAGCCGGTCTTTCCACCGACTCCCGCACTTCCGCCGCCGGTCCCGATGCCCGCCATCGAAACGGGAATCAGGAACGCCTTGACGGTTCCCGTCACCAGTTGCGTGCCGCCGCTGATCGCCGCGCTGGCCATGGAACCCTCGGTCTCCACCAGCGGCGAGATCATTCCTTCGATCTGAGTCTTCACGCTCTTGTCGAACGTGTCGGCGATGTCCTTGTCCGTCGGTTCGGCGGCCGCGCCTGCCGGTGCTGCACCGCCAGCGGGGGCTGCGGCCCCCTGCTTCCAGATCGCTGCCACATACTCGCGCGGCACGCTCACCGTCACGTTGATCTTGGTCGGCCGTCCCGAGGCATCCTTCTCGGTCGTGATTTCCTCGCCGAACTTCACTGAGTTCTTGACGGTGCTCGTCTCGTTGTTGCTGGTGTTTCCGCTTCCGCCGCCCGCACGGTTCAAGTCCGCTCCCGTATTGGCAAGGACACCCGGCTCCACCCCGCCCTTGCTGCTGTTGGAAGAAGTGTCCGTCGTCGTGGCCTCCTCGATCGGCATCGAGAGAGAGCCCTGGCCCTTGGGAAGTACTTTGGTGGTCTTGCGTTCGCGTTTGGCGGCATCGACCATGGCGTTCACACTGACAATCGCATCGGGAATGAAGCGAAGGTGCTCGGAGAGCTTGTCCTGCAAACGCTTCTCGACCCTTGAAACCTGCTCGATGTACGTGCCGCCGCCGGCCATCAGATCATCCGCGCTCACGGCGCGATACGACCGCTTGTTCCGGCCATCCACCACCGCCACATCGCGGACCTCCAGACCGGAAACGCTTCCGGCCACCAGATCGGCGAGGGCATTCACCGTCGTCTGCTCAAGACCCTGTCCGCTGGGCGGAAAGACCGCGACCTGGGCGACGGACTTTTTCGCGGCCGCCCCGATCCCTCCGGAATCCTGCGGCGCGGCGATGAAGACACTGGCATCATCGAACCCCATCGCCCGGATCACCTTCGCCAGTTCGTTCTGCAGTGCGATGTTCTTCTTGGTCTGCTTGGTCGTCAGATCCTCGATCCAACTGGACTGCGTGATGAGTCCATCGAACAGGAGCTGCTTGTTCCCGGGGAGCGCCTGCTCCTTGGTCATTGCCGCCAGCGCGATGTATCGCTGCTCGGGGAGGAGCATGACCTTGCCATCGGTCGCGACTTTGTAGACGATGCCGCGCTGCGCGAGAAACGCCGCGGCTTTCTGCTGGTCCTCACCGGTGCCCCCGGGGAGGAGTGCGACCGTCGTGGGCGCACCGGCGTATTGGCTCACCAGGAAGAGCGTCATCAGCACCAGCACGCACAGCGAGGCGATGAGCAGCTTCTGCGTCACGCTCAACTGGCCGAGCTGCCTCTGGATGCTCGCGAGAATGATGCGAAATCGGTCCATCCGCGTCGGCCTCCTGCCGCAAGAAACGTGGCACGGGCATCCTGCCCGTGGATCAGCCGATGTCGCCGCGAACGCCGCGCCACCTCGATCGTGTCGCTCTTGTCGGCGATCGCTCATTCTGCGCTTGACAGAGATTTTAATTGCGCATCAGATCATCACAGAAGCGCAACTCTCGCGCGTCAGACCCACAAACAAAAAACGCCCGGATTTCGTCCGGGCCTTTGCTAGCGTTCTTAATCCAGCCAACTAGACGCGGAGCTGCTTGATTTCCTCGTACGCGCCCTGCACCTTATTGCGGAGCTGCACGAGCATCTTGAAGGCCATATCCGCCTTCTGCGTCGCGAGCATCACGCCCTCGACATCGTTCCGCTTGCCGGTCTGCAGGTCCTCGATCGCCTTGGTCGCATCCTGCTGCAGGTCGTTGACCTGCTTGATGTTGTCCATCAGCACATCTTTGAACGAAGGCCCGTTCGCGGGCGCGGCATCCCCGCCGCTCTGGATTCCTCCAGAACCAAACCCCGCCCCGCCGACCCCACCACTTCCCCGCGAAATGAATCCCAGAGGATCCGTCATAGTTCGTCTCGTTCTATCCGTCTACGCCCATGCTCGGGCGAGTCACAACATCCTATCAGGTTCCAGCCGGCTCCCACCGGCCCTTTACATCCGACATCGACTTACCCGAGCAATCGCAACGCCTGTGCCGCCATCGTCTTGGTCGCCTCCGCGGCCGCAATGTTCGCCTCATACGCCCGCTGGGCCTCGTACGCGTTGAGCTGTTCGAAGACCGTGTTCACCGCCGGGTACTTCACGTATCCGTTGGCATCCGCCAGCGGGTTTCCGGGCTCATACCGGGGATCGAAGGTCGCCTCGCTCTGGATGGTGGCGACATGCACGCCCAGTTGCCGCCCCGCGGCGGTCGTCGCCGCCGGATTGCCGGGCGAAAAGAAGACAGTTTTGCGCTGGTACGGGTTGTTCTGGCCGTTCGCATCGACGATCGCGTCCTTATTCGCGATGTTGGCGGTGATCGCCTCCAGCCGCGTTCGTTGGGCGATCATGCCGCTTGTCGATATGTCCAGTGCGCCGTACATGGTTCGGTCCTATCTCACTCCTTCGCTCGCGCGAAGGGCTCGTGCTCACACCCGCTCGCTGATCGCCGCCTGCACGATCCCGTACCTGCTGCGGAGCAGCTCGATCGAGGTCCGGAAGACCCCGACGTTCTCCGCCTGCTGGGCCATCAACCCTTCCAGATCCCGATTATTCCGGTCGTGGAACAGAATGTTCCCGCTCGAGGTGGAAGGGGTGAACATCATCGTCCCATCTGCGGCCACTTTCACCTGATCCGTGCCATGGAACGGCAGCGTCCCGGCCTCGCCGGTGGACTGACGCCGCGCATCCACGGCCTTGCCGAGGGCCTTCTGAAACTCCGTCGGAGAGACATCCGAAGGCCGGAAGTCCGGAGTGTCCAGATTCGCGATGTTGTGCGCGATGATCCGCTGCCGCGCTCCGGAGAAGCGCACCATCGTTTCCAGCGTGGGAATCGCCCCGGAGTTGGAGAGTTCATCGATCAGCACGCCTGGCTCCCGCAAACCATGTTCCGCGCACCCTTTGCGCGGCCCGCACTCTCAAAGACCGGCATCCACAAGCTGCAACTGCTTCCACTTCTTGAGCTTGAGCCCCAGCGTTCGGACGCCGATTCCCAGCTCAACGGCGGTCCGCTGGCGATGGCCCTTGAACTTGTTCAGCGTCCGCACGATGGCATCGCGCTCGATGTCCTCCAGAACCCGCCCGCCGATCGGGATCGCTTCGCCGTAGGCCGCCGTTGCCGTGGTCCCGTTCGCGTGCGGAACCACATCCGTACCGAGCGGCTTGCGCTCCATCACGCTCACCGTCATCGTTCCGTTTCCGTTCTGGTAGAACTGCCCGTTCATCGGAAGCCCGGCCGCCTGCATGCCCACGCCCGCGGCCTCATCGCCCGTGAGCAGCCATGGCTCGATCATTCCAGGTTCAACGGTCTCTCCACGGGTGAGCACGACCGCTCGCTCGACGATGTTCTGCAGTTCTCGCACGTTTCCCGGCCAGTTGTATTGCTGCATCACCCGGATCGCCTCGGGCGAGAATATCTTCGGCGGCTTCCCCTCGCGACGGGCCGTCAGGCCGACGAAGTGCGCGACCAGCGCGGGCACATCATCCAAACGATCTCGCAGCGGCGGAATATGGATCGGCAGCACGTTGAGCCGGAAGAACAAATCCTGCCTGAAATCGCCGCGGGAAACGGCCCTGGGCAGATCGCGGTTGCTGGTCGCGATCACGCGGACATCCACGCCGATGGTCATGCTCGACCCGACGCGTTCAAAGGAACGCTCCTGCAGGACGCGGAGCAGCTTGGCCTGCACGCGAGAGGATATCTCGCTGATCTCATCCAGCAGCAGCGTGCCCCGATCGGCCAGCTCGAACCGCCCCTTGCGGAGCTTTTCCGCACCGGTAAACGCGCCTCGCTCGTGGCCGAAGAGCTCGCTCTCCAGAAGGGTCTCGCTCATCGCGGCACAGTTCATGCCCAAAAACGTCTCGCTCGCCCGCGGGCTGAGATCATGAACGGCCCGGGCGACGACTTCTTTGCCCGTTCCGCTCTCGCCGCAGATGAGCACGGTTCCCTGGCTCTCCGCCACGGCCGCGATCTGCTGCTTGACGCGCCGCATCATCCCGGAATCGCCGACGATCCGGTCCAGACCCATCGGCCCGGACTGCATCATGCCCGAGTTGCCCGATTGCGCGGCCATCGCGGGTGCCCGCGTGCCCTCGACGGCGGTACGCAGCACCGCATTCTCCTTGGCCAGCCGAGAGTGTTCGATAGCCCGTTTTACGGCGACAATCAGCTCATCACCCTCGAACGGCTTGGTCAGATAGTCGAACGCCCCGAGCTTGATGGCCTCGACGGCGGTCTCCACCGCGCCGTACGCCGTCATCACGATCATCGGGAGAGCATCATCGATCTCCCTCGCCTTCTCGACGAGTTCGAGCCCCGTCATGCCCGGCATCTTCAGGTCCGTCACCACGCAATCCGGGCGACGCTTGGCGATCTGCTCCAGTGCGTTCGCACCACCCGTAGCCGTCACCACGCCGAAGCCCGCCCGCTGCAGCGTCGCGCCCACACTGTCGCGCAACATTTCCTTATCGTCAACGACCAGCACCGTGCTCATGACCTGTCCTCCGTGACTCGCTCGTGTTCCGTATCCGCTCGCCGCGATCCGTGACGAACGGGATGATTCAGACTGACTTCACAACCCGACCTATTGATCAACCGACCCGCGTGGGCCTATCCGTTCTGCTCCCCCGGAACATCCGGCAGAAGCAGCTCGACAATCGCTCCCTTCCCCGCACTGCTTTCGTCCACATTCCGGACCAGGACTCTCCCCCCGTGCGCATCCATAATGCGATGCACGATCGCGAGCCCCAGCCCCGTTCCCGTCGCTCGCGTGGTGAAAAACGGATTGAACATCCGCTCCATCACGCCCGCCGGAACCCCAGGCCCACTGTCGCGAATTGCGATCACGGTAAACGCCCGGGCCGAGCCCGCGGCGTCTGGCAGCGATCGTCGCTCCACCGACACCCGCACCTCGCACTCGCCGCCCCGCTCCCGCATCGCCTGAATCCCGTTTCGCACCACATTGACCAGCGCGCGATGCACCAATCCGGGATCGCAGACCACGATCTCCCCATCCATCTCCGCCATCTCGTCATCGCGGACCACCCGCACCCGCGGCGCACCCACGTTTTCCTCGCGATCGCTCGCAACGCATTCCTCGAGCGCCCGCGAGATCATCCCCCCCACTTCCACAGCGTCCGGCCGCAGCCGCATCTCCCGGGCAAACGCCAGCACATCTGTCACCACCGCGTCCAGTCCGCGCGTTGCGGATCCGATCTTCTCGGCAATTCCACGCTCTTTCGAGCGGTCCCCGCCCACACCCAGATCGTCCACCAGCATCCTCGCGTAGAGCCGAATGGAGCCGAGCGGATTCCGCACCTCGTGGGCGATGCCCGCCGCCATCTCCCCGAGCGCTGCCAGCCGCTTGCCCCGCTCGATCTGCTCGTTGGCCTGCCGCAGTTCCATCTGAAGCCGCACAACTTCCGCTTGCAGCGACTCGTGCGCCGCTTGCAGCTTCGTCGTCACCTCGTTGAACGCCCCGAGCAGCTCCGCCAGATCTCGCTCGCCCATGCTTGCAACGTGTGCATCGCGCCCCTGCGCCTTCGGCGCGGGCTTCTGCTCCATCAGCGAAATGGCCTCAACACTCGTGTCCATGCGCTCCGCGCCTCAACCCTTCCCGGCGTTCATCCATGAACGCCCTGAACATCCCGCTCACACTCAGCCACGCCGATCCTGATATACCGCGCCGATGCCCGCGCCGTTCTTCGCGTACGCCGCCGCCGCGCCCTTCACGCGCGATAGATTGGCCAGTTCATCCGCCACCGCCGACCGCATCTTCTCGATCACGATGCGATCCTGATCATCCCTCGCCCGCACGCTCTCCACGAGCGCCGCGATCTTGCCCACCCGCTGCACCACGCCCTCGCGCTGCGCCGGAGCCAGACGCCCAAGCAACTCTTCCTTCTTCGCCCTGAACGGCTCCAGAGTGGAGTTGATTTCCACCACGCGATCCACCAGCGTCTGCCGCTGGCCCAGGATCCGCAGCAGCCCGTCCGTATCCCCGATACCCACCGCCTGCGTCTGCCGCGAACTCAGCGTATCGAGACCGACGCATAGCTCGCACTGCTCATCCAGCAGCTTGTTCAGTCTTGGCAACCACTTCGCCGGATCCCCGGACTTCACCTCACCCACCAGCGGATTCTCAACCATCTGCTCGATCATGCTTCGCCCTCCATGGCCCTGCGTTGCCCGCCAGACACACCACCTATTCGCCGCTTTTCTCGTTGCTCTTTTCGCCCGTGGCCTGCCCCTGCTGCCCGATCAGAGTTCGGGCATCCAACCACTTCTCCCAATGCCGCTTCTCCATCGGCAGATCTGGATTCTGCCAGACGCTCTCGGGGAACTTCGCCAGTTGCAAGCGGGCACGCTCGTTGGCCGTCCTGGCCTCCGCCCACTTTTCCTGGGCCGCATACGCGCTCACGATCTGCGCCATCGCGACCAGACTCGACGGCTCATCCGAATACTGCTTTCTCGCCTCGTCGTAGGCAGCGATCGCCCCGTCGTAGTCGTGCATCTCCATCGCACAGTCGCCAAGATAGAAATAGGCGTTGCGCAGATGAATCTTCTCCAGATTCGTCCGCAGACGCAACCCCTTCCTCTCGAGCGCCACCTTCACGCCCTCGTACAGCGCCCGCGCCGAGCGGAGATGATCCGCACGAGATGCCTCGAGCGTGTCCCGCTGCGCCTGCGGCAACCGCTGCGCCGCCAGAGTCTGCCCAATCTTGACGGCCTCCCGCCGATGACTATCCGCGAGTAAATACCTGATGCTCTCGATGCGTCGATCGTCCTTGTACCGCTTCGAGACCCCCTCCAACCACGCGATCGCCTGCGCGAATCGTTCCCGCCGGTAGCTCGATTCGCCCAGTTCGATGAGCGCCTCGCGATATTCCATCGCATCCGGGCCGACACCGCTTCCCTCCACCACGCCCTGTAGCAGCCGCTCGGCCGCCTCGTCGTTGCTCGGATCGTTGTCGCTGAGCATGCATCGCGCAAGCGGCACCACGGCCCTGTCCGCCATCACGCCCGCGTTCAGCGACGGATTGCCGGGATCGCGAGCATCCACCAGTTCCTGATACAACGCGGCCGCCGCTACAAACTCACGCTTCGCCTGGAAGACCTGCGCCAGCCGGAACTTCGCCTCCGGCTTGTTCGCATCCGTATCCGATGCTCCCTCGGCGTAGTCCGCAAACGCCTTCTTGGCCTCGTCAATGTCGCCCGCGCGGTCGTAGGAGTCCGCCGCCGTCCACAAGCTGGCTGCCGATGCCCCAGGATCCGTCGCCGCGACGCTCTTGGCGTGCCGGCGCAGATAGTCGCCCGCAACAATGAAGTGCTTCTTCACCTCAGCCCGCGTCGCTGCGTCCAGCGCCTCAACGGAAAAGTCCGCTCCCGACTTGCTCGGGTCCGCGGCATGCTGCTCGCGGGCCTGCGTCATCATCGCATCACCCAGCGCCCGACGCGTCCGCCCGATCGCCAGCAGCACCTCCGGCGGCACATCCGCATCCTTAAACAGCGTCTCAGCGACATCCGCGTATCGCAACGCACTCTCCCGCTGACCGGAATCAAACCGCTCCTGAAACCGCTGCATCAAACTGGTCAGCACGCTCTCACGCGTCAGATCACCCAGCGAGCGAGGTCGGATCTTGTCGGCCAGCCGCGACGGCAGGTGCGAAGGGCTCGCGGGCTCACCGTGCGTCGCAGCTTCTGGCTTCTTCTCGTCGCCGGGCTTTTCCGTAGCGCCGTGCTCAGAAGAAGCTCCATGCGTTGCAGCCGCGGCCGGCTCGCCAGCCGGCGCTGCGTGTCCATCTCCATGTGGCTTGGCGCCCGGCGATTCCGCTCCGGCCTTCCCATGTTCTCCCGGCTTCGGAGTTCCCTCGCCCAGCGAGTTCACCAGCGAGACCAGCTCAGCATACTTCTCAAGCGATTTGTCGTCATGGCGCAGCGCAGCCTCAACCTCCGCGACACCCAGCATCGCCCGCGCAAACTGCTTGCCCGCGCCGAACTCGCCAATCACACCCTCGAACTTCTCGCGAGCAAACTCCAGCAGAGCGCTTGGGTCGTTCTCGCTCGCTCCGAGCCCTGCCCCGCTCTCGGTGGCCACCCCGCTCTGGGCCAACCGACCGAGCATCACCCCAAGGTCCGCACGCAACGCGCTGGATGTCTCGAGTAGCCCATCCGCGGCCTCAAGCTGCCGCATCGCGTTCATCGGCTGTTCCGCTTGGAAATAGGCCTTGCCCAGCAGCACGTACAACTCACCCTGCTGCTCTTTGGGAACATCCTTCAGCAGCCCGACGCGCCGGATCAGCTTGTTGATCGCCTCCTCCGGCCGACCGGCGGCGATCAGCATCTCCCCCTGCCGCGCCAGCACCCACGCCTTGTCCGACGCGGAAATAGCGGGATCGGCGGAAAGACCCGCAAGCAGTTCCAGCGTCTGGTCGGATCGCTTGGTTGCGGCCTCACCCTTGAGGGTCGGCGAGATCGCCAGGTTGTGCTCAACGACGACGCGGGTCAGACGTGTCTTTCGGGGCTGCTCCGCCTCCGGCAGCTTTGCGATCCGACGGAGCGCTCCAGACTCGCCATCGATCTGGTCAAGTGCGACCAGCGACTCGACCAACCGCGAAGTGTCCGAGGGCGCGAGTTCCCGATCGCTTCCTTCCGCGACCTGCTTCTCCGCTCGCTCGTAGTCTTCGACGATCGACCTGTGGTTCTCCGCGCGATTCAGCCCAAGCGTCTGCTGGGCCCCCTCGAACGCCCGCGCCCGCGCGAGATAGAACGCCCGCAGATGTTCCG
Organism: Phycisphaerales bacterium; assembly: GCA_044222255.1. Taxonomy (GTDB): domain Bacteria; phylum Planctomycetota; class Phycisphaerae; order Phycisphaerales; family UBA1924; genus UBA4658. The sequence continues at coordinate 6,824 of JBGANP010000010.1, read as the reverse complement.
CATCCGGCGAGCCATACTCGATGTAGTTGCGAACCTCTTTCGAGTTCAGCTTCTCGATCGCTTCCTGAAACCGCTTTTCCGCGACCAGCGCCTTGGCCTGCTCCAGCGGAATGTCCCCTGGCGGCTTGGGCCGGTTCATCAGGAAGACTGCACCGCCGACGATCAGCATTGCACCGCCCGCGACCAGCGCGGGCAGCGGCCAGACATTCTTGAACTTCACCTCGCCCGCGTCCCCGCCCTGGGGCGTGCCGCCACTCGGGCCAACCGGCTCCTGCCCCCCGCTCGACTTGATGCCCTTGGCCTCCGCCACGGATCCAGCCCTCACATTCAGTTCCGACCACGCCACGCCATCGCCTACCGGCAATCCTTGCCGATCCGGTCCGCCCATATCGGCCCCGATACCCGATTCCCTTCATCTTGTGCGCGGGTTCTGCGCGAATCCGCCAGGATGGCGATCAGGCGGGCTTGGCCGCTCACTTCCCATCATTCGGATCCGCGACAACCAGCGTCCGGGCCGCCAAGTCTCCCGGATGCCGCCCGGCGACATCCAGCATTCCGAAGACCGCAAGCATCGGCACCACCCACCGCACGACGTTTCGAATCAACGCCTGACCCAGCCCCGGCCTTGTGACGCTGTCAGTCCCCACCACACCGCCCGCACCAGCACCCAGTATCACGTCCGGATGAGCATTGGATACCACCCGCACCCCCATCACGAACTTCCCGAGCGACTTGCCGAACAGCCACTCGCAGATGCTCGCATGCAGAATCGTCACGCCGATCACCAGCCCGAGCGGCCGCAGATCCAGATTTCCCAGGGACGGTTCCGCGCCACCGAGCAGCGTGTGCGGGTTCAACATGACCAGGGCGCTCCGACCTTCCACCAAGGCCACCAGAATGGCGCTTGGCACGTAGTCCAGCATCGCGGCCACCAGTCTGCGAATGGGATCCGCCGGGCGCATCCCCATCGGCAACACCGGCACCGCCCGCGGATCCGAGGAGAGGAAGTATGCGAGCGCCCCAACCCCGGCCAGCATCGCAAGCACAACGATCCACTGCACCATTGGGCGTTCCGCATGCCGCCCCGCCTTCGCGGCTCCCGCGTACATCATGCGCCCGGTGAGCGTGGACACCTCGCGAACCTGCAAACTCGGCGCACTACCACTCACCCGTTCCCTCGTACTCTCGCTGGCACGCCAGACAAACGTCACAAATCCTGAGGCGGCCCCCGCCTCTCCCGGCGAAGCCATCGGGATGACTGTCGCCCCCCGCGGCACACCGGAAACCACCGAAAGTTCGACGGGCGGCCTCATCGACCTAAGTTGGTAGATCCTCGCTTCGGCGTGAGCGAACACCACCCCCACAATCGCATCATCCGCCTCTCGGGCGCCTTCAACGAAGGCCACGCGCCAGTCAGTGCTGGGCAATGTGGCCAGTTCCCCAAGATCGCACTCGGTGCGTTGCCAACGCGCGAACGCAGCGTCCCCTTCCTGCGTGATCCGACCCGCCCACACTTCCATTCGGGGTTCCGATGGGGCTCTGCGCGCCAACAGAACTCCGCCCCGCGCCGACATCAACTGCACCCAGCCCGCTTCCTCGCCTTCCCACGGCATGTTCACCCGCATCCATCGGTCGCCCGCGAGCGTCCACAGTCGGAGCATTCCCGCGCCGCGGTCGGAGGGGGCGGGAACCTGCTCACGAACCAGAACAACTGGCCCCTGCTCCGCTGCGGCCATGCCCAACAGAGGTGCGATCGTGGGCATCGCGGGTAGTTCCCTGAACTGCTTCGCCGGCTGGTACTCATAAAACGAACCGATGCTCCGGATGGTCTCGCGTGCCAACACACGCCGCTGCGTTTCCCCCGGCCTCGCCTCCAGCGCGAGAAAGACACGATTTCGCCACCACGCGACACCCTGCCCCTCAGCCCGCCTCCTGTCCGGTATCTCTCCCACCTCTCGAACAACGCCCTCGAGGTTGTCAGATCCGGAACCACTCTCGCCACCCACCTCACGAGCCGGAAGATGAACCAGTAGGGAAGAGCCACCGCCGGACGCCCCCGCTGTCGATGTCGGCGAAAGCACCATCCATCCGTGCCCGTCCAGAATCGGCTGGCCCGCGCCGCGTCGGACGACCGGCCGACTGTCCGTATGCCGCGCGGGATTGTCTCGATCCTGCGCCAAAGCCCCATCGGCAAACGACGCGATCATCGCCACGGCGATCACCAACCGCCACATTGTCGACAGCTCCGTGCGATTCGCTCCGCCATTCACATATCGCAGAAGCAACGCCATGGTTCTTCGCCTCTCGCTCACATACCCGCTCGAGACGCGGCCCTATTTCTTGCGTGCATCCAGATCAATCGACCTGTCGACCGGGTACTTGTCCAGCAGAACTGACAGGTCAAAGGCCTTCTCGGTAATGGGGCCATCGCGCACGCCCGTCAGCGTCAAACGCGCTTTGGTTTCTGGGTGGCCATCCCGCTCAAGATGCGTGATCTCGATCCGCGAGGGCACCCGCACATGCGCAAACGCCGCACCGGGCAGGTCGCGTGTGAACTCCACCGGCTCCTCGCCGGTGTGCTCCGCTACGAGCACCTTCTCACGATACCTGTCGAATATCTCGATCGTCGCCGGACGCATCGACTTCGGGTCCACCCAGGTCCGCTGAAATCCACGATCGCCGATCGGTGCCGTGATTCCCACCAGCTTGCCATCCTCCGACCACTGCGTCGCGCCCTTCGCGCTCACATCCATCTTCACGATCCCGATCATGCGGATCAGGTCCAGCGGCTTGATCGGCAATCCGATCCGCGCCGCCGTCGCATCATCAAACTTCTCGTGCCGCCCGATCGCCGCGATCCGCTTTCCCTTCTCCGACAGATCGATCCACCAATACTGCTCGGGATCACACCCGAACCAGAAGAGAATCTGCCCCGCCTTGCCCAAACTCAGCGCGAGCTTGTTCGGGCGGATGATCTGCAAGCGGCCTTCCGGATCCTCGCTGCGCTCGTTGCCTTCTTCATCGAAGTACGTGATCAGAATGTTCGCTCGCGCCGAAATACGGTCGAGATAGTCCACCGAACGGTTGTACTCGCGAGCCATTGCCGCGTATGTCGGCGGTTCGCCGAACTTCTTCACCGTTGGGTTCTTCACCACCGGCTTCGCGGCATCCTCGCCCTTGTCACCGAAGTTCTCACATCCGCCCGCGCCGATCAGAACTCCCACCAGACCCGCGGCTACCCACATCATCGATCGCTGCATACCCCACCACCTTTCTCCGCACCAGTCGGCGCCGCGCCCGTCTCCCCGGAAATCACCGCCCCCAGCATCCCCGTCACCTTCGCGATCGTCCCCGAATCCAAACCCGGATCCAGCACTTCCGTGTATTCAGGCCCCTCCGGCGGCTTCGGTACGCCGCGCTGCCGAACCAGCATCGTCGTCCCCTTGCTCCCCTCCTGGACCAGCAACCGTTTGCGCAGCAGGATCAGCGAGAGCACAAACCGGAACGCGAGTCGCTCCTTCTCGCTTGCCCCTTCACCACCTTCCACCTCAATGCTCTCCCCGCTCTGTTCGAAGAGCTCCACAAGCGATTGGTCGTCAATCAGCAGCCGCTTCTTCGCGGTCGGGTCCGGCACGAGGCCTCGCCAGAACCCAAACAGCACCAGTGGGCGCACCGGCCTCGCCCCCTCGTTCCACGCCTGCTCGCAGAAGTCCAACCGGACAAACTGCTCCTCTTCCGGATGCTGCACCAGCGCGGCCACAAACCGCTCGCCCGTGCCGAGTTCACGATCCGTCGCCGCGCATCGCCGCGTCGAGGAGCCGATCGAATACTGCGTCCCTGCAACTCTGCTCATAGGAGTCCATGCTAGCAATTCCGTGGCATGGGCGTCCCGCCCATCTGCCGTCGTTCCCTTGCTTGGACTCACCCCGACCCCGTCCAGTTCACCGGCAACTCACCTCAAACACCCGCACGCTCGTTCCTCCCGGCCCAATCGGAAACGTCGCCGACGCCCCGCACTTCGGGCACCGTCCCACATACGCCGACCCATCCGCCACCCGATTCGCCCGGGCGTACTGCCCCGAACATTTGAACCACAGACGGAGAAACCTGCCTTGCGCATCACCTGTCTGTGGCGGTCGGTTCGCCTCTCCGCCATTCGAGCCGCCAAGTTCAACCATGTCCCGAGCATCCGGCATTCCGCCCATATCGACCCCTGGGCAGCCAACCCCGCAACCGGGGTCTAAAACAACTGTTTGCCATCGCACCCCCCTTGCCGATATCCTCTGTTCCAACCGAATCGATCAAGATCGCGCAAAATCGCCCCGGTTTTCAGCCATCTTCCCGCGACCCGGTTCTGTGTTTCTCTTGCAAATCATTGCCAGTCAATGACTTGCGCGCACATTTATGGCCGCAACCCTGACCATCCTTCCTGATCCTCCAGCCCCTCCGGCTCCCATTGGCCTGATCGCGGGTGGCGGCCGCCTTCCGGTCATGATTGCAAAGGGTCTCATCGCCGCTGGCCACCCCGTTCACGCTCTCGGGCTCCGCAACCAGTACGACGCGGTCCTGCCCTCCCTCTGCACCTCCTTCCGAACAGTCGGGCTGTTCAAGGTTGGCGGCTGGGGCGGACTGCTCCGCAAACTTGAGGTCTCTCACGCCGTCATGGTGGGCGGGATCGACAAAGCCAAACTGATGTACGGTTTCCCTTGGAGTATGATCCACAACGTCCCCGACGGGCGGACGATGCTCGCGTGGTTCCGCCAACTTCGCCACGACCGCCGCTCCCATGCCGTTCTGGCCGCGATCGCGGATGAACTCAGCCGCTCAGGAGTTCACCTCATCGATTCCACCGCCCCCATCGCAGACTCGCTCGCCGAAGCCGGTGTCATGACCAAGCGCCAGCCCACCAGCCAGCAGCGGGCCGACATCGCCTTCGCATGGCCCCTTCTCAGCCAAACGCTACGGCTGGACATCGGCCAGTCCATCGCAGTCCGCGACCGCGATGTCATCGCCGTCGAGGCCGTTGAAGGCACCGACCGCATGATCGAACGCGTCGGCGTCATTTGCAAAGCCACCGGCTGGACGCTCTGCAAGGGAGCCCGCGCCGGACACGATCGTCGCTCCGATGTGCCCACCGTCGGGCCGCAGACCATAGAGAACATCTACAAGCACGGCGGCCGCTGCCTCGCGCTCGCCGCCGGCGATGTGATCATGATCGACAAGCCCGAGTTGCTCGATCTGGCAGATTCACTCGGCGTGGCGATCATCGGCGTGCCAGCCGCACAGGCCTGACCCATCGCAAATAAAAAACGCGGAAGTCCAAAGTGGTGACACCTGGCACTTCCGCGTTCTGCATTTCAGTTCAGCCCACTCAATTCGGGAACGCTTTCTTGTAATCCTCAAGGAACTTCTTCAGCCCGCTGTCCGTCAGCGGGTGATTCAGCATCGCCTTGATCACGCTCATCGGCACGGTCGCCACATCGCAGCCCGCCATCGCGCACTCGACCATGTGCTTGGGGTGACGCACCGACGCGGCGAGAATCTTCGTCGTATATCCGTAGTTGTCGTAGATCTGCCGGATCTTCTCGATCAACTCCATCCCGTCCTCGGCGATGTCATCCAGCCGCCCGATGAACGGGCTGACCAGGAACGCGCCCGCCTTCGCCACCATCAGCGCCTGCAGCGGCTGGAAGCAGAGCGTCATGTTCGTCTTGATCCCCTTGTCGCTCATCGCCTTGCAGGCCTTCAGCCCGTCCACGGTGATGGGGAGCTTCACCACGATGTTCGGCGCGATCTTCGCCCGCTCCAGCCCCTCCTTCATCATCGCCTCATACTCGGTCGCGATGACCTCCGCCGACACCGGCCCCTTGACGATCTTGCAGATCTCCGCCAGCGTCTGGCCGTAGTCCTTCTTCTCCTTGGCGATCAGCGACGGGTTGGTCGTCACCCCGTCCAGCACGCCCAGGTCATTCGCCTGCTTGATCTCGTCCAGGTTCGCCGTGTCGATGTAGAGTTCCATGCGCCGAGGATAGCGAGCGCACCGACCCGCCGCACCAGGCCACCGGCGCACCCCAGGCCGAAACCGCCATGGCCTGTCAGTCGAGCCAGAGGGAATACGTGGTGAATGTGCCGCTCACAGTCACGCTGGCGACCGGGCGCAGCCAGGCATTCCGCCGCAGCGTGGGGTCAACGGTCGTTCCCCCACTCGAGTCGTCGGTCTCGTCGACGAAGAGGTTGTCCGCCACGTACTGGTTTTCCGCCCACGTTCCGTAGCGCCTGAAAGTCACCTCGACCGGGTCCGGCCGCCGTTCATACGTCACGTGCCCGTCGTTGTACCCAATGTTGCCTTCCCACGTCGTGCGCCCTCCGTGGATGAGCAGGGTGTTGCTGGCCGTGCCGGTCGGGCTGTTGGTCGTTCGCCACCCTGAAACGCCGCTGTCGGCCCACCTCGCCCGATCAGCGCTGTCCGTCCCGGCGTACTTGGGGCCGCGATTGCCGAAAACCGGCTCGGTCGCGTTGTGGGTGTTTGTCCACAGCTGACGACGCGCCCCAAAGAAAACGACGCCCGCGTACGAGTTGTTGCTGATGAAGGCCGCCCGTCGGTAGGAAGGCTCGTTGCTCGACGCTGTACCGGAGAACCCCGGGTCCCACAGCGCCGTCGCGGGGTTTCCACCGGCAACAAAGGCCCGCTGCGGACTTGCGTATTGATACCCACTGTCGATCTGCACCGCGGCCGAGACCTCCGCTGGCGATACGCACATCTGCGGCGTGATCGAGCCGTTGAACACCAGCACCGACAGCGCGTTGCCCAGGTTGTTCTTGGC
>JBGANP010000104.1:0-11349 GCA_044222255.1 Phycisphaerales bacterium | reverse complement strand
GGGTGTTGCGATCCATCCACTGTCGCCGCTCCTGCAGCATTTCCAGCTGGACAATCAGGCCCCAAACCCATGCCCGAACCGATCAACAAGCATATCATTTGTGCATCTGGTCCGCCCCGGCCCCGCTCCCCGCGGCCCCGTTTCGGACCTCCCTGAATCCACCCGCTTTCCGCTGCTGTCGCTCAGATTGGCCGCGCTGCACAAGCCCGGCATTCTGTTGCGCGGCCGCTTCGCCGGAGGTATCACATGTCCGAAGCCTCTCCCGCCCCCGACCAGAACACCCCGAACTCCAACTACTCCGAGGACCAGATCAAGATCCTCGAGGGTCTGGAGGCCGTGCGCCTCCGCCCCGGCATGTACATCGGCGGCACGGACCTGCGTGCGCTGCACCACCTTGTGTACGAGGTCGTGGACAACTCCATCGACGAGGCGATGGCGGGCTTTGCCGATACGGTCGCGGTCACCGTCCACGCGGATGGGTCGTGCAGCGTCACCGACAACGGCCGCGGCATCCCGCTGGGGCCCAAGAAGCACGAGAACCCCGCCTACGACGGCAAGCCCGCCGTCGAGATCGTCCTCACCGTGCTGCACGCCGGCGGCAAGTTCGGCGAGGAAGGCTCGGCGTACAAGGTCTCCGGCGGCCTGCACGGCGTCGGCGTGTCGTGCGTGAACGCGCTCAGCGAGTGGCTCGAGTGCGAGGTGACGCGCGACGGCAAGCTGCACCGCATCGGCTTCGAGCGCGGCAAGACCACCGAGCCGCTGAACGTCGTCGGCGAGGGCAAGTTCGGCGAGGAGGGCTCCGCGTACAAGGTCTCCGGCGGTCTGCACGGCGTGGGCGTTTCCTGCGTGAACGCGCTCAGCGAATGGCTGGATTGCGAGGTGTATCGCGAGGGCAAGATTCACTCCATCGGCTTCGAGCGCGGCCGCACCACCACGCCGCTGCACGTCGTCGGCGCGATCACGGGCACCGCCAACCACGGCGACACCCACGCGGGCGGATCCTTCAAGTCCGGCACGAAGGTCACCTTCATGCCCGACCACGAGCTCTTCCCCGACACCACCTTCGACTACACCGTTCTCGCGACACGCCTCCGCGAACTGGCGTATTTGAACCCCGGCGTCATCATCCGCCTGCGCGATGAGCGCGTCGGCACGGATGGCCGCATCAAGCAGGACACCTTCAAGGCCGAGGTCGGCCTGACCGAGTACATCGACCACCTGATGACGGGCAAGACGCCGGTCTCCGCGGTCGTTCACGTCAAGAAGAAGGATGAAGCGGCGAACCTCTACTGCGAGGTCGCGATGCAGTACAACGACGGCTACAGCGAGAACGTCCTCTCCTTCGCCAACAACATCAACAACAAGGATGGCGGCACGCACGCGCAGGGCTTCAAGGTCGCGCTCACGCGCTCCATGAATGCCTACGCCAAAAAGTCCGGCATTCTCAAAGAAAAGGATCCGGCCCCCTCGGGCGAGGATCTCCGCGAAGGTCTCATCGCCATCGTCTCCGTCAAACTCCCCAACCCGACCTTCAACAATCAGCCCAAGGAAAAACTCCTCAACCCGGAGATCGAGTCTTTCGTCTCGCAAGCCGTGGGCGAGGCGCTGGAATCCTGGCTCTCTGAGAATCCATCCGAGGCCAAGCGCATCTGCCTCAAGGGCATCGTCGCCGCACAGGCCCGGGAGGCCGCGCGAAAGGCCCGCGAACTCACCCGCCGCAAGTCCGCCCTCGACAGCGGCTCCATGCCCCACAAACTCCGCGACTGCAAGACCAAAGACGTCGATCGCTCCGAACTCTTCATCGTCGAAGGTGATTCGGCCGGTGGGTCCGCCACCCAGGGCCGCGATGTCGAGACCCAGGCCATCCTGCCGCTGAAGGGCAAGATTCTCAACGTCGAAAAAGCGCGACTGGACAAGGTCCTCGGCTTCGAGGAAATCCGCACGCTCATCTCTGCCCTGAAATGCGGCATCGGCGAGGAGTTCGATCTCGCCAAACTCCGCTATGGCCGCATCGTCATCATGACCGATGCCGATGTGGACGGCTCGCACATCCGCACACTCCTGCTCACCTTCTTCTTCCGGCAGATGCCCGAGCTCATCCGGCGCGGCAAGATTTACATCGCCCAAGCCCCCCTCTATCAACTCGCCTGGGGCCACGGCAAGAACAAGAAGATCGAGTACGTCGTTTCCAACGCGCGGCTCTTCGACATGCTCACCGAGGTGGGCCTGCAACGGGCCGCGCTCGTCGTCCGCGCCACCGATCCTGTCGAACACTCCACCGTCCTCATCGATGACAAGTCCCGCCTCCCCACGGTCGCCCGGCGCATCGAGGGTGGCGAACTCCAACGTCTCGTGCGTGTGCTCCGTCGTCTGCACGAACTCGTCGAAGTCGCCGAGCGGCGTGGAGTGCGGTTCCCCGATCTGCTCGCCGCCCGCACCGGTGACCCTTCCAAGTCCGACAAGCTCCCCACGCACCGCCTCACCTGGACCGGTGGCGAAGCATGGGCATGGAGCGAAACACAAGCCCGCGAGATCGCCACAACCAACGGCCTCGCCGTTGAAGAGATGGGTGAGGATGCAACCATCGTGCCCGCGCCAGGAACGCCGATCGATCCCGCCGCGGTCCCTGTGGCCCCCGCAGGTCCGGTCGTCCGCCGCAACGCCGCGCAGCTGCGCGAGCTCCATGAGAACCGCGAACTCGAACGCGTCTTCGAGCTGCTCTCCAAGCAAGGCATCTCCGTCACCGACTACGCGCTGGTGCAGGAAGAGTCCGTCAGCGGCGACAAACTGCCTACGAAGTACGCGTGGGAACTCAAGACCCAGCAGGATGCAGGCGCGCCCTCCGAAGAGGCCCAAGGCGATTTGCTCCCCGAGGCCGAGGAAGAGCGTGTCTCAACTGTCAAGGTCGCTTCCAACCAGAAGAACATCGACGTGGCCAACATCCCGGCGATTCTGGACACTCTCCACGAAGTCGGCCGCCGCGGCTTGGAAATCAAGCGATTCAAGGGTCTGGGCGAAATGGACGCCGAGCAACTCTGGGACACCACCATGGACGCCACCCGCCGCACGCTCCTCCGCGTCTCATGGGATGGCGCGCACGAAGCGGACACGCTCTTCTCCATCCTCATGGGCGAGGAAGTCGAGAGCCGCCGCCGCTTCATCGAAGAGCACGCGCTGGAAGTGAAGAATCTGGACGTGTAACACACCCCCGGGGATGAGCCCTCTCAGTTGGTTAGAGATGTCGGCGCTTCGCCGACGGAAAGCGCTGCCTCCACGATTCCCGCGGATACGCCCCACGAAGCATCATTCCGCGTCAGTCGCGGTGAATTGGGCCGTTATGGGACGCCCCACGCGCAAGGGCAACTCCCGCAGGAGCCTGATGGCCACAGCACACATCCGCGCCAGCCGATGATGTCTGTGTCCGCGCACGAAGTGCGGGCACAGGACGCCCACGCATGAACAAGAAACCCACATCCGGCGACAGCGTCCGTCGCGCCACCCCGCCGCAGGCGCCTCGCACCGGGCGCACCAACACGCTTGGCATGAGCGGCCAGCAGCTCGACGCTATCCACGCGCACCTCGACATGTCCGGCGGCTCCGCCAGCCATAAGCGCCAGTCCTCGCGGCTGGAGTTTCGCCAGCCGAGCATCGGCGTGGACATCATCCAGCCCGGCGGCGGGCAGACGCACATCAACGTCGCCTGCCGCAATCTCTCCCGCACAGGTCTCGGATTCCTGCACTCCTCATACGTGCACGTCGGCACGCGCGTCGTGCTGACGCTGGCCCATCAGACCGCCGCGCCCGTCCGCGTGGCCGCCAAGGTCGTGCGCTGCCGGCACGTCACCAAGAATGTCCACGACGTCGGCGTGATGTTCGACGAGCCGATCAACATCCGCGACTTCATGGCGCTGGACCCGCTGCATCAGGCGTTCACCTGCGAGGCCGTCGATCCCGCGCAGCTCAAGGGCACGCTCATGATCGTCGCCGAGTACGAGATCGAGCAATCCTGCGTGCGCTCCATGCTCGGCGACACATCGCTGGACTTTTTCTGCGTCTCCACCATCGCCGAGGGTCTGGAAAAGGCCCGCAAGGGCGTCGGGCTGGTGCTCTGCGACGACACCTTCGAGGTCGGCTCCGGCGTTGAGTTCGTGCTCGCGGCCCGCAAAGCCGGACTTCGCTGCCCCATCATCCTCATGTCCGCCGACACGTCCGAGCAGGGACTGAGCCGAATCCGTCGCGCCGAGGCGGACGCGTTCCTCGCCAAACCGCTGCGCCAGGATGTGCTGCTCCGAGCCGTCGCGGAGTTCCTGCTGATGCGCGGCGACAAGAGCGAGTCCGTCCACCCGCTCTCCTCCACGCTGCCGACCGACTCTCCGATGCTCGGCCTTTCCGATCTCTACGTGGACGACCTGGCCAAGGTCGCCGACCAGATCGACGCGCTGGTGAGCAAGAGCGATCTGCCCGGCGTGCGCCGCTGCGTGTTGCGCGTCGGCGGGCCCGCCGCGTCGCTCGGCTTCGAGCCGATCGCGAAGCTCTCGCAAACACTCGTCACCGCGCTGGATTCCACCAAATCACTGGAGCTGTCCGCGGGCACCGTCAACGCGTTTGTGGAGGTTTGCCGCGGGGCACGCAAGGCGGTTCGTCCGTCACCGGCCACCGCCCCGGCGGGGGGCACGCCCCACGCCGAAGGCGCGCACGCGGATGCCAAGCCCGCTCCCGACGCGCCGCACGGCGCTCCGGCCGATGCCCACGCGAAGCCCGCCCACGACACGCCCGCGCCCAAAGCCGGCGAGGTCAAGCCCGCCGATGCGCACAAAGCCGCGGCGTAGTCCATACGATCCCGCGTGACGGTTCCTCTCTCCATTCTCAATGCCGAAAGCGCCCCGCCGCCGCGCAGCGATGGCTCGCTGTTCATCTCTGAAACCTTCGCTTCGATTCAGGGCGAGGGCACACTCGCCGGTGTGCCGAGTTGGTTCGCGCGCCTCAGCGGCTGCAATCTCCGCTGCCGCTGGTGCGACACGCCGTACGCGAGCTGGAAGCCCGAGGGAACCACTCGCACCATCGATGATCTGCTGCGTGAAGCTCGCGAGGCGGCGCAGCGCGGCGTACACCACGCCGTGCTCACCGGCGGCGAACCGATGATGTTCCGAGGACTGTGCGAGCTGTCATCGCGACTGGCCGCGCCGCTCGAGAAGGGCGGCGCTGGCATGCACATCACCATCGAGACCGCGGGCACGCTGATTCCGACGGATGATCGATGGCCCTTGACGTGTCACCTCATGTCGATGAGCCCGAAACTCTCGACCTCCACTCCGACGAACGATCCTCGCGACCCGGACGGAACATGGGCGAATCGTCACGAGCAGCGGCGCCTGAACATCCCGGCGCTGCAATCGCTCATCGATGCCCACAAGCAGTTCCAGCTCAAGTTCGTCGTGTGCGCACCGAGCGATCTGGCCGAGATCGAATCACTCCTCGGCCAACTGCGCGGCTGGACGCCCTCGGATATTCTGCTCATGCCCGAGGGCATCACATCCCCCACTCCCGCCGCCCGCGCGTTCGTCGCCAATGCCTGCATGCAACGCGGCTTCCGCTACTGCTCTCGGCTGCACATCGAGCTCTACGGCAACAAACGCGGGACGTGATGCCCCACGTCCGGTTCGGAGAACCGGGGTGCTCGGATCACCCAAGCCCCGCCCATCGCGTCAGCATCGGCCCGAACACGCCGAGCACACCCGCGATTACCGCGACGCTGACGATGTCCATGACCAGTCCGCAGCGGATTTTTCGGGCCAGCCCGACGCGGCCGGTCGCGAAAACGATCGCGTTCGGCGGCGTCGCCACCGGCAGCATGAACCCCATGCTGCACGAGAGCGTCGCCATCATCAGCAGCTCCGTCGACGGCAGTTTCAGCGACTTCGCGGCCACATGCAGAATCGGCATCAACAGCGTCGCCAGCGCGACGTTGCTTGTCAGTTCGCCGATGAGCACGATCGCCAGGCAGAGCAGCGGCACCATCAACACATGCGGCAGCCCGCCGAGCGATTCCAGACCGTGGCCCAGAATCGCGTCCAGCCCGCTGAAACCAACCGCCGCCGCCAGCGAAAGCCCCCCGCCGAACATCAGCAGAGTTCCCCACGGGAGCGTTTCGGCCTGAGCCCACGAGATCACCGGCATCCGCTTCCCGCCGCGCTTCTCCCGCACGATCGGAACGACCAGCAGCAGGAGTGCGCCGCCGATTGCGATCGCCGCATCGGTCAGCGTGTCCACGCGCTTGTCCCCGAACACCCGCTTGAGATCGAGCACCTCCACCAGCGGCTGGCGGAAACTCCACATCGCGACCGCAAGGCAGAAGACAACCAGCACCGCTCGCTCCGATACGCTCATCCGGCCGAGCTTGGAAAACTCCTCGCGAACCATCGCACGTCCACCGGGAATGCCCGCGGCCCGCACCGGGAGCATCAGCGTGAGCACGATCCATGCCGCGGGCAGCAGAACGACCAGCACGGGGATCGCGAGGATCATCCACTGTCCGAAGCCGATCCGGACCGCTTCGTCGCCGGGCAGTTTGGAGAGAAAGCCCGTCATCGCGAGGTTCGGCGGCGTGCCGATGGGCGTGCCAATACCCCCGATGTTGGCCGCGTACGCGATGCCCAGGAGCATCGCGGCGGCGAAGTTCGATACGCAGCGGCGGTCCCACGCGTGCGAATCGTTCGGGCTCATGTCGCGCGAGCGGGCATCCACCAGCGCGACGATGCTGAGCCCGAGCGGGAGCATCATCATCGCCGTCGCGGTGTTCGAGACAAACATGCTGATGAACGCCGTGGCCGCCATGACGGCGCCGATCATGCGCCGCGGCGTGGTCCCGATGAGCATCATCAGCACGAGCGCCAGCCGCCGGTGCAGCCCGCTGATCTCCAGGGCCTTGCCAATCACAAACCCGCCCAGAAAGACAAAGATCAACGGATCCGCAAAGGGGATGGCCGCCCGTTCCGGAGAGCAGACCCCCGTCAGCGGCAGGATCAGAATCGGGAGCAACGCCGTCGCCGGAAGCGGGGCCGCCTCCGTGAGCCACCAGATCGCCATCCACGCGCCCAAGGCCAGCACGGCCCGGGCAGTGTCCGGAATCGGCGTGGAACCGAGCGGGAGACCCGCCAGGATGGCGGCAAACGCCACAGGTCCGAGAATCAGGCCGATCATGCGAACCAGCCCCGAAAGCCGATTGGATTGGCCCCCATGGGCCAGATCTCCGTCTATCTGTTCTAAGTGTTTGTCCTGCATCTGGTTATGTGGTAGTTTGCGGGGCACAATCAGGACCGGCGCGTGCCTGTATAGGAAACGGATCGGCAATTGCCGACGAATAGACGATACTGCCCCTGTGTGTTCTCAAAGCTGAGGTGAGTTTCCATGCGGCTTTTTATTGTCAGGCACGGCAAAGCGACGGATGCACAGTGTTGCGGCTCAAGCTGCTGTGCCAGCGAAGCGCCGCAGAGTAGCGACTTTTCGCGCGAGTTGACGCCGCGCGGCCATGCCCAGGCCCGATTCCTCGCCGGCAAGCTCGTTCAGGGTGAGCGCAAGATCAAGAACATCGTCGCCAGCCGCTTCCCGCGCGCTCTGCAAACCGCACACGCGCTGCAGCGGCCGCTGGCGTGCGACCTCTCCACTGACGCGCGGCTGGAAGTGGACCACGACGTTTCCGAAGTTCTTGAGGTGATTCAGGAGCACACCGAGGAGCGCAACCTCATGCTCGTGGGCCACAACCCGCAACTGGGCGAACTCATCAGCGTGCTCTGCTCGGGCCTCCCGCCGCAGGAGCTGATTCTCAAGACTGGCGAGATGGTCGTGATCGACATCCGCCCCGCCCAGCCGGTCGGCTCGGGCAAACTGGTGGACCGCCTCCGGCTGTGCGACAGCATCGCGGATGACACGGTGCTTGGCACCGTCGAGTCCCTCGGCAGCAAGTCGAGATAACGCTCGCCTCGAACAACTCAGCAAAATGAAACGAGCCCGGCATTGGAATGCCGGGCTCGCTTGGTTTTGCAATGGCTACACGGATCAGCGGCGGTTGAGCGAATCGCGGATTTCCATGAGGAGCTTCTGATCGGTGGTCGGGCCGGCGGGAGCCGCGGCGGGGGCTTCCTTCTCAAATCGCTTCTTGGCGGTGTTGAAGGCCTTGACGACCAGGAAGATGATGAACGCGAGAATGATGAAGTTGATCACGATGGTGATGAAGCTGCCGTACGCGATCACCGGACCAAGTTTGCGGGCCGCTTCGAGGTCGGCGCCCTTGGCATCAAAGCCGAGCGGGTGGTAGAGGTTCTTGAAGTCGACCTTGCCGACGGCCATACCAACCACGGGCATGATGATGTCGTCGATGAGCGAACCGACGATCTTGCCGAACGCGCCGCCGATGATCACACCGACGGCCAGATCGAGGACATTGCCCTTCAGGGCAAACTCTTTGAACTCTTTGACCATACCCATAGCGAGACTCCTGTATTGCCGGGGCGAGCGTTTGGCGCTCGCTCCGGACCCATCCCCTCCCACGGGATGATAATGGAAACCCGAGGCATTTGCCCGACAAACAAGGACAATCGGCCCGGGGGTCGTGCCGCGCCAAGCCCACGAACGTGGGATGAAAGAGCGGCGAAACAACGCGACGAATGCTGGACATTCCCGCACTCGGGTATCTTGAATCGCGGCGCGAGTCTGATGGTGGCGTTGAGTAAGCGGGGAAAAAAACTGCCGCGCCCGTTTCCGGGCGCGGCAGAGTGATCAACATGGATCAGAGCCGAAGAGGTCGCGGATTACTTCGCGACGTAGTTGGTGACTTCGTCGTCGCGGACCGAAGTCTTCATTTCCGCACAGGTGGTCTCGGAGATGACGAGGACTTCGCCAACCGCTGTGCCCTTGACCGTGAACTTGAAGGTCTTGTTCTGGCCGGGGGTGAGGGTACCGACGTTGTAGGACTGGACCTGGCCAGTGATGGTCGGAGCGGGGGTCGAGCCGTCGGAGGAGACGAACTGCAGACCGGCGGGGAGGGTGATCTTGCAGGTGACGTTGGTCAGGTTGATCTGGCCCTGGTTGCCGACGGAGTAGGTGTAGTCGTGGTTGGTGCCGACCGGGACGACGCCGTCGGTGTCATCCAGCGAGGTACGCATGTCGGGCAGACCGGTGACCTTCGTGCAGCACTTGGCCGTGACGGGCTCGGCGCAGGTGCAGGTCGCACGGACGGTATCGCAGAACTCGCCGGCGCCGGCGAGGGTGCTGGTCAGAGTGAGCTGCTTAGAGGCCTTGGGAGCGAGGGTGCCGACGTTCCAACGGACGACGCCGCCGGAAGCAACGCCGCCATCGGACGCGGCCGAGAAGCCCTGGCCGGAAGCGAGGGTGTCCTCGACAACAACGTTCTGGGCGGGAGCATCGCCGTTGTTGCTGACCGTGATGGTGAAGGTAGCGGGACGACCGATGCCGGAGACGGTGGCGGTGCAGTCCTTGGTGACGGCGAGCACCGGGGCCTTGACGGAGATGCTCACGTCATTGGAGGTAGCGGAGAGGTTGTTGTCAGCCGTAGCGCGGCCGTGGTTGACGTAGGAACCCGTCTTGCCCGCCTTGGCGGTGAAGGTGCGGGTCTGGCTCTGGCCAGCGCCGAGGGCGCCGATGTCCCAAGCGAGAGCGGTTTTGTTGTCGGAGGTGACGCCGGCGGGGAGGTCGTCCATGATCTTGACGTTGGACGCCGAGCCGGTGCCGGTGTTGGTGACGGTCAGGGTGTAGGTGACCATGTCGCAGGGGGTGATGTCAGACGGGGTCACGCTCTTGACGAGCTTGAGGGCCGGGGAGACAACGTTCGTGCCGCAGCACAGAGCGTTCATCCAGGTGGCGCTCATGCAGCCCTTGACGGTGCCGACGGTGCCCGCGTTGGCGGTGACCTTGATGGTCTTGCAGGCCTTGGGGGCCAGATCGCCGACGACGAAGCCGGAGCCGCCCATGGCGGGCTCGGAGGTGGTGACCTTCGCGCCATCGAGGGTGTAGGAGACGTTGACGCTGGAGAGCGTCATGGAGGTCAGGTTGCAGACCTCGATGTCATAGGTGAAGTTCTGGCCAGCAGTGACTTCGCTCGGCATCTTGCAGCAGAGAGAGATCGCGCTGGAGGCGCGGTCGCCGGTGGGGAGGAACATGCAGTTGCCGCCCATGGGGGCCGGGGCGGGAGCCGGAGCGGGCGCAGGGGCCGGAGCGGGCTTCACGGCGACGGGGGCCGGAGCGGGCTTCGGGGCCGGAGCGGGCTTGTACGCACCCCAATCGTCCTCGATCGAGATGTTGCCATAGCTCGAACGAACGCCGGAGCCGTTCCAAGCACTGTTGTTCTCACAGCCGAACATCATCGTGCCGGCGAAACCGGCCACCAGCATCAGAGCGCTGGTCATGAACTTGCGAGCCATCGAAAATCTCCTTGGTTCGGTCGGAGGCGGCGTTCCCACATGGACACCGACCCGACACCCTCTTTCAACTTGAAGCACCCGGAACACCGGGTGTGAATATCACTCTTGGAAAACAGTCTACCTCGATCAGTCAGAATCCATCCGAATCGAGCCCCGGGAGGCAGAACAGAGGCCTCAGCACTGGGGCTCGCTTGCGCGATCGTGGCTCTGGACCGTAAGCAAGTGAACACCAACCGTCAACTACAAGGGGGCTTTCCCGGCTTTCGCCGGGTTCCTCAACGCGATAGTGGATCGGACAGTCCGCAGGGATTGACCACTTTTTCTGCGTGTGACAGAACGATGACAGGACACACTGGGGGTCATCATCCCCAAGTGCGGTGAGCAGTCTGCCTGATCCGCGCAGATTCCGCGCCTTCACCCATACACATCAGCATGCAGTCAAAATGGCCACGCTTGGCCGATCGCCGCAAAATATGGATAGGCGGTGGAGAGAAAATGGAGCCGGGGGGATTCGAACCCCCGTGCCGGGACAGTCACATCGTCGCCTCTACGCGTGTGTTCCGTCTATTAATCTCGGCGTACGAGTCTGCAACGGACAACATGCCCGCACGCCCAGCATCCAGAGTTTTCTTATCCGCACGCCCGGAGGCGCCACGTGCGGACCAGCTCGAAGTCTTCAAGCCGCGAGATATCGAGCATCTCCCACGGCTCGGGTCTGCCTTATTTAGGCAGCCATTGCGTAGCTATTTGTGTTAGCTAAGTGTTTTGCATGCGTTTTACGAGGCCTCATGCTCCTCGACGCGCCACGACGACGCTTCCCTGCCCGGTCGATCGCCAATGTCGGCCCCGTGTTGTCAAAGAAGACCACATCGTAGGAGGGCCATGGAACATGTGCGGACGGCTCGGGACTGGC
>JBGANP010000103.1:0-11566 GCA_044222255.1 Phycisphaerales bacterium | reverse complement strand
AGCGGATGTGCTCGAACTCCCGCACCATGGCGCGTACATCGATCCGGCGGTCGAACTTGTGCGCGAGGTGGATCCGAGCGTGGTGGTCCAGAGCACGGGAGCGCGTCGCGCCGCGGATCGTCGATGGGATCCGATGATGGCGGGAAGAGCGTGGTACGCCACGCCGCGGAACGGAGCGGCGTGGGTGGAAATCAGTACCGATGGGACGATCAGGACCGGATCCTATCGATAGCAGCCGGTGCGTGGTGCGCCGATCAAGCGAAGGCACATGGGCGGGGACGCCCATGCCACGGAGTGTTACTCAAGACCTTCGATGACCACGGGGATGCGGCCGCGCTTGGACCACTTGCCCGTGGGGCTGCTCCACCAGAGCACGCTTTCGGGATCGAGCGAGACCGGCGCGGCGATCGGCTGCGGAAGCGTGCGGAGCGTGATCGTCGCCCCTTCGGGGAGCGTGTCCGTGATCGAGCGCAGGAGCGATTCGAATGGCTGTTCGCCGGGAGTCAGGTCCACGGTGTAAATCGCTTTCACAACCGGGCGGAGCGGCGGGATAACGGGAGTCGAAGTGGGCGGGACCGGTAGGTTGCTCTTCGGGGTGGTCTGCGTGCCCGCGATCGCGGTGGGCGCGGGGGTGTTCGGTATCGTGGGCGCGGGGACAAGGTCCATCTGCGGCGTCATGAGCGACGCATATTGCGCGGGGGCTTCGAGGGCGATGGTGTGCCAGCCGGTATCGCGAGCGCGAGCGAGTGATTCCAGACGCTTCAGCGCAGATCCGGAAGCAGAAGTGCGAATGGTGATGGCGAGGCGACCTTCGGCGGCGAGACGGGCCGCGACGGCGGGGGTGAGTTCTTCAACCTTCGCCTGCGGTGCCGCCGCGATGACGGTCGGCGCGACATCGGGTGTTGTATCGATCGGATTGGTCGCGATTTCCGTGGTGGGTGTCGGTGCGGGCACGACTTCCGGAACCGGGTTCGCGTTCGTGTCCTTGTACGCGACCGCTTTGCCGGGAAGCGCGTTGAACACTGCGCGGACGCCGAGCGCGCCGAGGCCCACGACGATCGCCAGCGATGCCGCCGTAGCGAACCGACGCGTCCACGGGCTGTCCATGAGAAGCCGCAGCACACTCGGCTCGCGGATCTGCACCTGCGATATTCGGATCGGGCGCGGGGCTTCGTGCGACTGCGAGGCCAGATCGCGGAGAGCTGCTGCTGTGAGCCGGGCCTCAATGCCCTCGGCCAATCCACTGGGAGCACGAACCTCAGTGAGCGAGGTGACCATCGCGCGATCCGCCCTGAACTGCTTGGCGAGCAATCCCATCTCTGGATGCTGCTTCAACGCGGCCAGCACCACCCCCTCACGCTCGCGCGACAGTACGCCATCGGCCAGATCGATCAGGTCGGCCTCGGTCAGGCCGGCGGGGAGATCGGAGTTGGCGCGGCCGGTGTTCATTGGGGCGGGGAAGAACCTTCGAGTTGCTCACGCAGGGCCAGGCGAGCCCGGAAGAGGCGGCTCTTGACGGTACCCACCGCGACCTCCAAGGCCGCGGCGATCTGGTCGTAGTCCAGCCCTTGCACGTCGCGAAGCACGATGATCGCCCGCTGATCGGGCTCCAGACTTGCCAGAGCGGCGAGAACTCGCCGTTTCTGGTCTTGGGATTGGACGCCCTCATCCGGTCCGGGTTCCCGATCCGCGAAGCCCGGAGCGGAACTTGGCTTCCTCTGGCCACTTTCCATGCCACGAACGAGGGAGGGGGAAAGCCCATCGTCGAGCGTGGTCGTTTTCCGGAGCTTGGCGGCCCGGAGGTGCGAGAGACAGACGTTCATGGTGACGCGGATGATCCACGTGCTGAGCTTGGAGCGGCCGTCCCAAGTGTCCAGACCTTGCAGCACCTTGACGAAGGCGTCCTGAGTCAGGTCGGCGGCAGTCTCCCGGTTGTTGACCATCCGCAGGCAGATGGCGAAGAGACGGTCCTGATAACGCGTGAGCAGGTCGCCCCACGCGGCGCGGCTGCCAATGCCTTCGGATTTGATGCGGGCGACCAGCGCGCGGTCGATGCGGTCTCCCTCGTCGGGAGGGTGGGCCGCGGGAGAGATGGATGGGGAGTCTTGATCCACCATGATCCTGCATCGGTACGCAGCGGATGGGGCGCGGGATGAACGAACCGAGGATCATGGGCGGGAAGCCCAAGCCGCGGCGAATGCCGATGTTACAGCGCAGAGCGTACACTCGGCCCGCCTGGTTCCACACGCTTATGAGCCCTCTATGCCGCTGAACGCACCCTCGACCGGCTCGCCGCCACACCCGCATCACGCGACGCCGGAGACCATCAAGGACACGCTGATCTCGATCATGATTGCGTTCACGATGGCGTTCGTGTTCCGCGGGTTCGTGGTGGAGGCGTTTGTCATTCCCACAGGGTCGATGGCACCGACTCTGATGGGGGCGCACATGCAGCTGCGCAGCTCGGAGACGGGGCAGGAGTGGCCGCTGGGGGCGTGGGAGGACAACCCGCCAAACAGCACGAACTACGTCGATCCGCAGCCGGCGTTTATCTCGCAGGATCCGATCAGTGGAACGGCCAGTCCGAAGGTGCAACGGAAGACGTACTCGGGAGATCGGATTCTGGTGCTCAAGTATCTGTACGCGCTCCAGGAGCCCAAGCGGTTCGATGTGATCGTGTTCAAGAACCCGACGAATCCCGCGGACAACTACATCAAGCGTCTGATCGGTCTTCCCGGCGAGCAGATCGCACTGGTGGATGGTGATGTGTTTGTGCGGACCGATCCCGCGGGGCAAGAAACACAGAGCTTCGCCGCGGCGGATCGTGCGCGTCTCTGGGAGCAGCCGGGGTGGAAGGTCCAGCGGAAAGACCCGATCACGCAGCGATCGGTCTGGCAACTGGTGTATGACTCGGGGCTGGCGGCGATGCAGGGCGGAGGTGTCGGAACGGGGCCATGGCGAGCGGGTGATCCTGCTGGCTGGTCGATGTCGCCGCGCGAGTATCGGTTCGAGGGATCGGGAAAAACGGAACTGGTCTGGGATCGCAACGCGCCGCGTTCATCGGCGCTGGTGCCCAGCGGGCGCGCGATGGACTGGGAAATTGACGATTACTACCCGTACGACGAGTATTACTACCTGCGCGGCACGGCACGGTTTCCCGTGTCGGATGTTCGCTTACGCTGCGGATTTGAACCCAAACAGGAAGGTGGGAAGATCAGTATGGTCCTCGCGGCCCGCGGCCACGAGTTCCGCGCATCTTTGGGAGCCGGTAAGGCGGAGATCGCCATGCGTGAGCCCGTCACCGCGGCGGGCGTGATGGGGGATTGGAAGGTCGTCACCAGCGTGGACGCGCCCGCGCTTCCGGCCGGTGCGGTGTCCAACGTGGAGTTCTGGCATGTGGACCAGAGTGTGCAGATCTGGCTCGATGGGAAGCGGGTGGCGGACTACGAGTACGACTGGTCGCCGGCATCCCGAATAGCTTTCGCAACGGGTAAGAGGTTGGTGGAATGGATGGAGCCGCAGTCCAAGGACTCGCAGGGACGGAATGTGCTGGCGGAGCCCTCCATCTACAAGCCCGGCCGATGCACATCGGCGCGGCTGGCGTTCGAGGGCGGTGCGTTCTCGCTGTATCGCGTGGGCCTGGATCGCGATCTGCATTATCAGCCGGCGAGCAAGCCGCGCAACGGCAACTCCGCGCTGGGTACGAGCCCGTACACGCCGCTGGTGCTCAGCCCGGATCAGTATTTCGCCTGCGGGGACAACTCTCCGGCAAGCTTGGATGGCCGGTTGTGGGAGAGCGTGGATCCGTGGATCAATGAGCAATTCCCATCGCCCGATGGCCCGTACGCGCGAGCGGGCGTGATCCATCGCGATCTGCTGCTGGGCAAGGCGTTCTTTGTGTACTGGCCAAGCTTGAAGAAGGAAGCGAGTCCCGTGCCGGTACCGGACTTCGGGCGGATGCGGTTTATCTGGTAGACCGCACTTCGACGAACTCGCATTATGGATGATTCAGTGACCGGTCTCTTTGCGCTCTGCGCTTTGCGCCCTTCGCTTTTTCCAGATCGCATCCTCGGCGCGTCCCTGCACGAGAAAGTAGAGCACGCTCGCGACGAGCAGGAAGAGCGCCCGCGCATCCAGCCCGGTCATCAGCGACTGGCCGATGGCAACAAGGATGAGCGCGGCGTTGATCGGGTGATGAACAATCCGGTATGGCCCGGTCGCGACAAACTCGGCGCGCTCGTCGGTCTCGTCCTGGCCGATGCGCCAATGCCGCCCGAGAGTGACGACCGCCCAGAGGCGGAGCAGCACGCCAACGCTCCAGATGCAAATGCCGGCCGGAACGCTGATGATGCGGGCTGGGTCGGGGGAAGGACCGAAGACAATCCAGACCGAATACCCGATCAGGACCATTCCCAGCAGGAAATCGACCGATGCGTAGAGATTCCGAGGTGGGAATCGACCCGCCACCGGCCAGAAGCCGTAGCGCAGGGGGAACGCGAGCGTCCATAGCACATACGCGGGGATGGCATACACGAGCCAGAACGCGGCGGGGAGCATCGCGAGAGCGTATCAGGCATCAGAGAACGGTGTTCGGGATGGGGGTTGGGACGATCGAGCAGCGAGGTGCAGTGTGCGGATGCGAACGGCGATCATGGGCATAGCGGGGCTGGGCATGGCGTGGTGTGTGCTCACGGGCGCGGCGGCCAGTCCACAGCCGGAAAAGCGTGAACCGCCCAAGCCGCCCGCGCTGCTGGGTGTGGCCGTGATCGAGCTGTTCACGAGCGAAGGATGCAACTCATGCCCCGCCGCAGACGACTTGGCGGCGAAGATCGCGCGCGAAGCGAAGGAGCAGGGGAAGCCCATCTTCGTGCTGGCGATGCACGTGGACTATTGGAACTATCTCGGGTGGAAGGATCCGTTCGCACAAAGCGTGTTCACCAAGCGGCAGCGGGCGTACGCGACGGCGCTCGGAAAGGCGGGGGGCAACGGCGGCGTCTTCACGCCGGAGATGATCGTGAATGGATCGGTCGGATTCACAGGCAGCGACGAGAACCAGGCGAAGCGGGCGATCGAGCGGTCGATCGTGGATGCGACGCGTCTGAAGATCGAAGCGAGCATCGCGGCCCGGAAGCCGGGCGAGCCCGTCAAGGTGCATGTGCATGCGAAGGGAGACACGCGATGGACCAAGCTGAGCGTGGCCATCGTTGAGGATGGCTTGAGCGTGGAGGTGAAAGCGGGAGAGAACGCGGGCAAGACGCTCAAGCACGACCGTGTGGTGCGGGCTTTCGGGCAGGCGAGCGCGAAGGACGATGGCGCGGATATCGAGTTGAAACTCCCCGAGGGCGTCAACGAGGGGAAGTGCCACGTCGTGGTGTTTGCGCAGGATGAAAAGACGATGCGGATCGCTGGCGCTGCGGAGATGGTGCTGGAAATGGCCCCGGTCGTGGTTCAGAACCCACCACCGGCCAAATAACAAACTGCTCGTGATTGTTGGGGCTGGCCTTCAGCGGCCCGCCGCGCGTGCCGATCTCGCGGGAGCCGGAGTTACCGGCCCTTTTGCGAAGAGACACGCCATGAGCAACAGTCCGAAGTGGAGAATCCGTTCGTCCGACAGCGCGGCCGCGGGAGCGCGGATTGTGACGCGCGATCCGTTCAAGCTGGAGCGGCGGCGCGAGGAGCGGCACGCGGCGGAGGGCACGCTGAGCGCGAGCTACTCCAACGGGGTCGATCGCTTCGGAATCACGCACTTGGAACTCGTTGATCGCTCGCCGGGCGGGCTGTGTGTGAAGTCGCACGTCCGGATCGAGCCGGGCGAGACGATCACGATCTGCCCCGAAGGATCGACGATCCCGTGGGTCAGCGCTCGTGCCGTGCGATGCACCGAGAACGATGGAGCGTTTTTGGTGGGGATGCGGTATTGCGGCGGCGCGACGGCGGCGTGATCTCGCTGGCGAGCCCGTGAGCATCAAGCCCAGAGCGAGCGAATCTGTTCCCACGTTTTCCGATACCGCTCCGCCATTGTCTCCAGCGATGCCGGAATGATGCGGACCTGCCCGACGACGGTGATGAAGTTGGTATCGCCTCCCCATCTCGGCACCAAATGAACATGCAGATGGCCGGGAACGCCAGCCCCGGCGGCGCGGCCCTGGTTCACGCCGATATTGATTCCTTGCGGCTCCAGCGTGCGGGTGATCAGGTCGGCAGCGCAATCGACCAGTCGCCACAGAGCGGCGCGATGCGCCGGTGTGTAATCCAAGAGTGTGGGGCGGGCCTCACCGAGCGCGACGAGCAGGTGGCCGCTGGCGTAGGGAAATCCGTTGAGGAGAATCATCCCGTCGCCAGTGCGGACGATGACGTGGTTCTTCACGTCCGACGCCGGGGCGGTCCAGTATTCGGCCAGAAATGAGCCGGAGGGTTTGGCTGCGCCGGGCTTGACGGGCGAGCCGGACTTGTCCTGCTCATCCATTGCTTCGAGGTACTGCAATCGCCATGGGGCGTGCAGCGCACTGTGCGACGCCGATGGTGCTGGGCTGCGGGCGTCCGAGAACGCGCCGGCGGAACTCCCGGGCGGCCGATGAACATGCGTGGGCTGTGCCGGGTCGGGAGGGTTGGGCGCGGATCCTGACATGTGAAATCGTAGGGGTGAGTGGCGGGAACCGGACGCGATTCCGATGGTTGAAGAGTGGGTCGGGGTGTAGGCGGGAATGTCCGCGAGCGATCGGAGGTTTCCATGAACGTTGAGACCATCATGACCCGGCATGTGGTGACCGTCCGAATGGACGAAGAGCTTCATGTGATCCGCGAGCTGTTTGATCGCTACCGGTTCCATCACGTGGTGGTGGTGGACAAGTGCCGCGTGGTCGGCGTGATCTCGGATCGCGACCTGTTGCGCAACGTCAGCCCGTTCATTGGCAAGGCGAGCGAGCGAACGATGGACACCGCGAGTCTGCACCGAAAGGCGCACCAGGTGATGACGCGAGGGCTGGTATCCGTCACGCCAGAAACCAAGATCGGGGACGCCGCCTTGCTGCTGCTCAACAACAAAATCTCATGCCTGCCCGTATTGGACGCGAACGGCGCGTGCGTGGGGATCGTGACGATGCGCGACCTACTCCGCTGGTCTCTCAAGCAGATGGCTGACCAGACGTGTGTGAACGAGTTGCGGCTGGCCGATGGCGCGGGTGGAGCGGCGATCGCGGCATAGCTGAGCTCTGAAATTAGAACTGCTTGCGCAGCCGCGCGGCGGGGATATTGAGCTGGTCGCGGTATTTGGCCACAGTGCGCCGTGCGATCTCCACGCCACGTTTGATCAGAGCGTCTGCAAGCGCCTCGTCCGAGAGCGGATTGGTCTTGTCCTCCGCGTCCACGACCTCCTTGAGCGCGGCCTTGATGGCGTCCCACGAGACCTCCTCGCCGGTGTCGGTCTGCGTGCCGCCGGAGAAGAAGCCGCGGAGCGGGACGATGCCGCGCGGCGTGAGCAGGTGCTTGTCCGCCACGGCGCGGCTGACGGTGGCGACGTGGATGCCAAGTTGCTCGGCGACCTGCGTCATGGGGAGCGGGCGCAGGGCCTGCGGGCCGTAGTCGAAATACTCGCGCTGGGCATCGACCACGACGCGGATCACGCGGAGCAGCGTCTTGCGGCGCTGCTCGACGGCGTCGATCAACCACGCCGCGTTCGAGAGGTTTTTTCGGAGAAACTCCTTGGTCGGCTTGGGCGCTTCCTTCGTCCGGGCGAGCTTGGCGTATTCCTGATTGATGCGAAGCCCGGGGAGTCGGGAGTCGTTGAGGTACGTGATGTAGCGGTCCTGATCCTGATCGAACTCGACGATCGCGTCGGGCACGAGCACTCCGGGCTTTTCGTTGACGAGCTGCCGCGCCGGTGCGAGATTCAAAAACTTCATCCGCTCCATCGCGTGCTTGATCTCGGGCATCGCCAGCCCGGTCTTCTCCGCGATCCGCGGCAAGCGATTCTGCGCCAGGTCTTCGAGATGATCCGAGACAAGTCGCCGAACCGTGTCCCACTCGGCACGTTCATCGGGGTTGCGGGTCTGGTCGGTCAGGGCATCGATCTGCAGCAGGAGGCATTCGCGAGTGTCGCGAGCACCAGTGCCGGGTGGATCGAGCAGGATCTGCACGGCCTGCAAAGCCCGCTGCATCTGCTCGATGGTCGGCTTCGGTGGCGGGAAGTCGGTCGGCAAACGATCGATGATGGTTTCCAGCGGCGTGCGCAGGTAGCCGTCGTCTTCGATGAAGCCGATGATGGCCGCGCCGAGTGGGCGGAGATGCTCATCCACATCCGCGAGCCCCCACTGCTCCTGCAACTGCTCGACAAGCGAGTCCGGGCGGCTGGCGGTGTTGGCCATCGCCTCGCTCTTGGCGTCGGGCTCTCCTTCCAACCGATTCGCGCGGCCGCGTTCGAGCATGTCTAGATCGGGACCGGCCCGCTCGGGCTCCGCGAAGTCGTTTTCCACGGCATCCGGATGCTCTTCTTCGAAGCTGTCGAGTCGCTCAAAGTCGTCGGTGCCGTGCTGCTCGTCCACGGTGAGCGGGCGTTCGTCCTCGGTGAGCGGCTCGGAATCACCGCCAGAAGCGGAATCCGAGTCGTCCTCAAAGTCGGCGTTGGACTCCCCGCCGGTGTCGGAATCGGCGCTGGTGGATGGTCCGTCGAGTTCCGCGTCGGATGCGGCATCGGCGATCTGCTGTGCCTCGTCGCCGGCGATGCCGTCGCCGTTCTCGTCAACTTCCAGCGTGACGTTGGACTCAAGCTCCTGCGCGATCCGTTCCTCCAGCTGCATCAGCGACATCTGGAGGATTTCCATCGACTGAATCATGCGCGGGGCCAGCTTCATGTGCTGGCCGAACTTCATGTGTTGTGAGGCGTCGAATCGCATGGGGTGGTCGAAGCGGAAACACTCGGGAACGGGTAAATGGAAATGATCGGACGAAAGACTCTACGCCTGCACGACTACATCGCTCTTCGCTCTTGAATCGCGTCCGCGAGAACGGCCTTGGAGGCGAACTCGAGTTGCGAGCCGGTGGGAAGGCCGCGGGCGAGGCGGGTGACCTTGAGCCCCTTCGCGGCCAGGGCATCGTGCAGATACAGCCCGGTTCCGTCGCCTTCCAAGCTGGGATTGAGGGCGAGGATGATCTCGCGGACGGCCGCGCCGCCGGGGTTGGAGGCGGGGTTCTCCACGCGGTGGAGCAGGTCGTTGATCGTCAGATCGCCGGGGCGCACGCCCTCCAGCGGTGCGATGCGGCCCATGAGGACGTGGAAAACGCCCTTGTACACACCGGCCTGTTCCAGCGAGATGAGGTCTTTGGGCTGCTCAACAACCATGACCTGTGAGCGATCGCGGCGTTCGTCTGCGCAGAT
Organism: Phycisphaerales bacterium; assembly: GCA_044222255.1. GTDB lineage: Bacteria > Planctomycetota > Phycisphaerae > Phycisphaerales > UBA1924 > UBA4658. Next base: position 2,193 of record JBGANP010000103.1, on the reverse strand, counting down.
GGAGCAAAGTCCTGCTTCGCTGGAGATGTCCTGGGAAGCTCCGGGTGCTGGCTGAGCAGGAGGCGCATCCGCCAGGTTGTAGCAAACACGACAGTGGCGGACGCGCTGCTTCACATCCGAGACAGCGCGGGCGAGCAGCATCGCCTCATCGCGCGGGGCCTTCAGAATGTAGAAAGCCAGTCGTTCGGCGGAGCGGCGGCCAATGCCAGGGAGCTTGGCGAGTTCATCGATGAGCCGCGTGACGGATTCCGGGTACGCCGCGCCGTTCGATTTGGTGCTGGAGCCGCGTCGGGCGGGTCCGGGTGAGGTTGGAGCGGGATCGGGCATTGCTGCGGGAATGGTAGTGGGGGGCCGGCGACCACCGGCGCGATTCACCCCTAGAATCGACCGTGGAAAACACCCGCACGCAGCGGCGATGGGTTGGGTGGTTGGTCGCGATGGCGATCATCTGCGGCGGTGGCGCGCTCACATATGCGAAGGTGATTCGGCCGCATGTGGTGCCAAAGAACTTTGGCGTGGTCGAAGAGGGAAAGCTGTACCGAACCGGCGAGTTGACGGCCTCCACCACGCGCAAAGTCGTGGAGGAGCGGCACATCAAGACGATTATCGATCTTGGCGCGTACAGCGATAGCCCGGTCGAAGAACGTATCGCGCGGCAGACGGCGGAGGCCCTTGGGGTAGAGCGACACGTCTTCCGGCTTGAGGGGGACGGCACGGGAAATCCCAACGCGTACGTCGAGGCGCTCCGGATCATCACCGACCCGGCGAAGCAGCCGGTGCTGGTGCATTGCTCGGCGGGAAGCCAGCGGACCAGCGCGTGCGTGTTGCTGTATCGCGAGATCGTGCAGGGCAAGCCGATTCCGACGCAGATGGATGAGGCCTATGCCCACGGCCACGACCCCAAGAAGAACACTCGGATGAAGCCGTATTTGGAGCAGTGGCACGAGAAGATCGCCGCGGCGTTCCGGGCAGGGACGCTCATCGAAGGTCAGCCCCGGGCCGAGATCGATCCGCTCGCGAAGCCGTAGCGTGTACGCTCTGGCCGATGCTGGACCGGCTGGCCCGACATTCCTGGATGCAGATCGCGCTCGTCGCGCTGGTTGCGGCGAGTGTCTATCTGCCGTTTCTCGGCGTGCGGCCGCTGGATTCCACGGAAGGGCATCGGGCCATGCCGGCATGGACGATGCTCGAGTCTGGAGACTACTGGCATCAGAAGATGTTCGGGTTGACGTACGTCCGCAAGCCGCCGGGAATCGCGTGGGCGATCGCGGCGAGTTCTTCGTGGCTGGGTGAATCACCATTCGCGGCGCGGTTGCCCAGCGCGATCGTTGCGATTCTGATGAGCGTGCTTGCGTGGTGGTATGGAAGACGGTGGTTTGGCGGGCCAGGAACACGACTCGCGGGTGTGAGTGCCGGGTTGGCGCAGGCGCTGATACCGCTGATGTGGTCGCCGGGGCGGACTGCCGAGATCGAGATGCTCAACAACCTCGGGACGCAGATGTTCGCCCTCGGGCTGATTGATCTGATGGTCTTTCGCCCCCATGCTCGATCTCTTGCCACTGAGCGTGATGAACCCCCCTTTGCCTTCATTCGCGATCTCTACACTTTTGCGAGAGACACCCTTCTTCCAGCCGCGGGGATCACAGTCGCAGCACTCGCCAAAGGCCCGGCGAGTCTGCCAGTGCTGGGCGGCGTGCTCATCGGCGGCTGCGTGGCCGCGCGATCGATCAGGCCGCTGGCGAATCGAGGCGTGTGGATCGTTCTGCTTCTGGGCATCGGCGGCACCTCCATGCTGCTCCTGAAGTTCGCGATTGCCAATGACACACCGGATGCCGTGCGTGAGGATGTCGCGGGGCAGTTTCTGTGGTCGTTTCAGCGTGTGACCGGCGTGCTGACGCTGATTCCGATGGCGATGCTCAGTGCGCTGCCGACGTCACTCGTGCTGCTCGCGCCTCTGGCGCGGACTTCCGAAGAGCGTGTCGGCCGCATCGCCCGGACGTTGGCGTGGGCGTGGGTTGTGTCGGTGGTGGTGCTGATGCTCGCGGGTGTGAGCAACGCGCGGTATGCGATGCCCGCCGCCGTACTCATGGCCCCGTTGGCGCCGGTTGCGTTTGCCGCGTTGCGAAGGCGATCCGGTGAGCAGGATGTACGGGGAGATGGACTGATCGCGCGGGTGCGTCGAAGCACGGTCTC
>JBGANP010000102.1:0-11731 GCA_044222255.1 Phycisphaerales bacterium | reverse complement strand
GGGCGGCACGAATCTACCCCGCGATGTCGCCTCCAAGCGCTCGCCCCACTGCCCGAGATCGCGCGCATCCAAGCGGCCGTCTGTTTCCTCATCGTCAAGCCTCGCCTTCTGTCGCGGAGCGAGGCTCGGGCCTGCGGATCGGTAGCGGACCTCGAAGCTCGGTCTGCGGGGCACCGTAGCAACGTTTCTGCAGTTCGCTGGGGCGGGAGCTTGCGTCCACACGCCGCCGCTACCTCGCAAGCCTTTCGACCGCGGCGCGGGCCGTTTGGATCGCATCGCGCGCGCGGCGGAACGAGTCCGCCACCGGCGGGGCGCCGCCGACCACCAGTCGGGCGATCTTGGTGGGGTCCTCTCGAGCTGCCTCCAACGCTCCTGACAGCGTGGCGCGGTCCCCCACTCTCATGGCCGTGGCGATGTCGGCAATCGTGGCCTCTACGCGATCGAGAGCGGCGTTGATATCAGCAGGCTTGAGCGCGGCCGCTCGATCGGCGAAACCACTGTCGATCGCAAGCCCTCCCATCGAACTGAGTATCTCGCTCAGGCCCGGTTCCGATGATCTGATGTACTCGGCGTACTTCTTCGGGCCGCCGCGCACGGCGTAGGTGTCCCGGCACTCAATGACGCTTCTGCGAGCTTCCCTCTCCCAGGCGGACACCAACCCAGCCGGATCATCGTTATTGAACCGGGCCAACTCCGCGCGAAGCTCGGCGGCGGCAGTCGAACTGATTCCCGCGCCCCCCGCGGCGTCCACGATGGTGCCGAGCTTCGTACCACTCTGAACGAGGATGGTCGCTCCGGTAAGCCGGATCAAAAGCGCGGGATGCTCGGCCAAGGCCGACGCGAGCCTCATCGCCGCGCTAATCCGAACGAGCGCGCCGTTGGGATCGCCCGCATCGACGCAGCGAGAGGCGTCGGCCAGAAGCAACCGAGCGAGCGATTGCATCACAGACTTGGGGTGACGAAGCACGGCCTCAGGATCGCCGTCGCACGGCTCGGGGAGGGGTGGAAACGGTTCCAGGTTGAGCTTCGTGGCCTCGATCGCGCGATGGACCGTTGGCTGCACGCCCTCAAGAAATGCGATGAGCTTGGGCTTCTCGTCGGGTGCAGCGTCGGAACTGAACTCCAAGCCTGCCGGGAGAGGGTACAGGTTCATCGCCAGCAGCGACCAGTCGCCCGGAACCTCGCGCGAAACATTCGCAAGAGCATCGAGGTTCGGCGTCGGCGCGGTGATCGGAGACTTCGAGGATTGCGCGTTGCGCGGGTGAGGCGCTGGTTCGGGTGACTTGTCGCACGAGTTCACTGTAATCGCCGCAAGCCCGCAGCTTGCGAACAGGAACACGAAACGTGGCGGGTGGATGGTCATGGCTGATTCATGATACAGCACCGCCGCTGGTCATCGTCACCCCCCGCCCCGCACTCCGGGCACTCGGATATCGCCGCAAGCCCGGCCCGGTCGTAGCCGCACGCGGGGCACGCGCCCTCGCGGACGCCGCGGAGGTATTTCGCGTCCGCCAAGTGCATGCCGCGGTATCGGGTCGCTGATGCCCGAGAGGGCTAGCCGCCCTCTCCGGCACCTCTCCGGCGGCAGAAAGACGAACCGATATACCATGAGGCGAGCGAAACAAGGGGATTCGATCATGCGCACCTGCAGGGGAGAGGCTAAATCCGGCGGGCCTAAGCAGGCGGGCCGGAGATGGCAACAGTGATTGGACCCGCGCTGGGCGCTGCCTGGCGTCATGGCCAACCTCGTGGTGTCGGTCCAAGGAGAGATTGGACTCTCGAATTCAGAAGTTTGAACTCATTTGAGACTGCGGATGACCCTCGCCCGTAGCCAGCGGATGGCTAAACCCCTCCGGCTTCACGGCGAGCACCGAGCACTTCGATTCACTCAATACCTTCTCCGCTGTGCTGCCAAGGAGTACATCCCGGAGGTTCGCCCGTCCGCGCGTGCCCAGCACGATCAGATCAGCGTCGACACGTTTGGCGTACTCGACAATCCCGGAGCGATGCCCGTGGACATCGAAGAGTGTGAACGTGGGTTTGAGGTAATCGATCTCCCGGCCAAGTTCGCGGGCAAAGGTCGAAAGCCGGCGCTCCAGCCCCGCACGATATTGCTCTTGAAAGTGAGGGTCGGCTTCCGGCGTCGGAGCGCGGTAGTGCAACTGGTGCCATGGGGCATTGAAGATGTGGAGCACATGCAACGCCGCGCCGTCCTGCGTCGCCACATGGGCGGCCTGGTCCAGCGCCAACAGTGATGTGGGCGAGAAGTCCACGCACGCCACGACCGTCTTGAACGGCCCGGGCTGGGTGTCCCGCACGAGCAACACTTTGTTCATCGCGTGCCGAACACACGCCGTCGCGACCGTGCCCAGGCCAACCTCCGGCTCCCGCGCTCCATAGGCCCCGATGACCAACAGGTGGGCCTTTGCGTCTCGCGCGGCGGCGAGGATGCCGCGGATGCGATGGTCGATGCGGACCTCAATGGGCACAGTCCCGGCCCCGTCGACGGTAGCCGCGAAGGCGGTCCACGCCTGTCGCGCGTCGGCGATCAGACCCTCTCGCGCGTTCCCCTGGAACCCGGATATCGCTTCTTCCAGCTCGCTGGCGACAAGAGTGTCGATGACGTGCACCGCCAGTACGGTGGCGCGGTTCCATTGGGCAATCCGAAGAGCCTCTCGCAACGCCACGGCCGAGCCGGGGGTGAAGTCGATGCCCACGACGATGGAATTCATGGTGTTCATGTGCGTGTCCTCCTCTTGGGCTGGGCCGGAAGGATCGGCGGGACCGTTTCCGGACCACGGAGACTTCGCGTGGCCTGCGCAAACAGGCGCTGGACAACCGGGTGCATGGCGCGACGCTGTACGGCGATGGCGTAGTAGGTCTCGCGCACGCCCCGGACCCACCCAACCCGCTCGACCCCGAACTGCCGACGCACCTCGTTCTCAATCATCGCGGTGGCCGGGAACGCGGCGAGCCCACCGCTGCCGAAGGTCTTCAGGAGCTCTCGGTCCTCGAACTCCGCGAGCACGAGCGGTTCGATCTTGTTGGCCTGAAACCAACGATCGAGCGATTCCCGCAACATCGTGTTACCGACGGGCAGGTAGAGCGGTGCCCCGTGCAGCGATCGTGGGAAGCCCCTTCGGAGTTGCTTCGCGAGATCGGGCTTTGCGAAGATCGCCATGGCGGTCTCGAACACGGGATGGCTGACCGCACGGACGCGAGAACTGTCCGGGTGCGGGCGGTCGGCAATCACCAGGTCCAGGTGGAAGAGTCCGAGTTCGGCGAGCAGTTCATCGATTCGCCATTCGCGGCACACGAGCCGCACGTCGGGATCTTCCTTGAGGAGAGGCTCAAGGATCTTGCGGATGATCGGTTTGGGCACAAAGTCGGACGTTCCCACGTTCAGCACGCGAGGCTGCCCCGTGTACCGTCCGCTCAGGGCATCAGGAATCTCCGACGAAATCCGGAACATCTCGTCGGCGTGGCGGAAGACAATCTGCCCGGCCTCGGTGAGTTCGACGTTCCGGCCTCGCCGGGTGAGCAGAGCCGCGTTGAGCTGCTCTTCGAGCGAACGGATCTGGGCGCTGACCGTGGGTTGCGCGAGCCCGAGCTCCTTGGCGGCACGCGTGAGATTGCCGTGCTTGCCCGTCAGCCAGAAGTAGTAGAGGTGGTTGTGGTTCAGCGGGCTTGGCATGAAACAGTTTAGCGCCAGCCCACGGCCGTTGGGCCTTGAGTCAGGCAAGGTTTGGCCTATTGGTCTAGGTGACCGCCCGCAGCTATCAATCGCGGTGACCTTCCTTGCCGAGTACATGCGAATGCACGGGATCCTGGCCGAAGGGCCGCCCGGCTGCCCCTTTAGACGCGCTCGCGGCCACCCAGCCGGCGCCACGACGCCGGGAGCGCGCACGCCGGGCTTGACTCAGCTCCATCCCGACTGCGTCGGCGGGCTTCCGGATCAGCCGTCCTGCCCGCTCACACACCACCGGAGTTCCGATGATCGCCAAAGGGAGCCCGCGTAATGGACCCGGAGCTATTCGACAGGCTGCGAACCCTGGCTCGGACTCGTCACCTCTTGGTGGCGAGTGACTACGACGGAACGCTGGCCGAACTCGTTCTCACCCCAGCCTTCGCGTTCCCGAACACCATGGCGATCAAGGCCCTCTGCGCCCTCGGGGAGGCTGCCGCGACAACCACCGCGATCGTCTCCGGTCGCTCGCTCAAAGACCTCTCCGAGTTCCTCGGGGTCGAAAGACCTGATTACCTTATCGGATCGCACGGCGCGCGGAGTGGCAACAGGCCGGCGTGGTATTGATGACGGAGCAGCAGCAGCGCTGGACCAAGGTCGCAGCCATCGTCACGTCCATTGTCGAACAAGGGGACGGTTTGAGTCGAGAGCTCAAGCCCGCTGGAGTTGCTCTGCACTTTCGTAGGGTTTCCCCAGGGGTTGCCGAGGCCGCGCTGGAGACAGCAATTGAGCGGTGCGGCACGGTGCCCGGCGTAAACATTCGGCGTGGTAGCGAGGTGATCGAGTTCATGGTCGTCGAAGCGAACAAGGGGGACGCCGTTAAGCGACTCAAGTATGTTGTCGGTGCCACCGGCGTAGTTTTCATCGGAGATGATCTGACCGATGAGGATGTGTTCCGAACGCTGTCGAAGGACGACTTGGCGGTGCGGGTGGGACCGGGCGAGACCGACGCACATTTTCGCGTCGCGGGCGTCGCGGAGGTGGCCGCTCTCCTGAGCGCCCTGAGTGCAATGCGTCGGGAGTGTGCGCAGCGTCAGTTACTTCCCGCGGAAGGCGCCCATGACTAGCTGTGCCCGGTGTCGGATTGGCAGCAAGAACGGCGTCGCGAGGCCGCCGGCCGGCTTGGCATGTAGGCAGGGGGCGTGCGGCCGTCGGCCAGACGGAGCACGCCCATGACCACTCGACTTCACCTGCCGCGCTCGGTGCGGTTCGGCTTGGTGGTGGCCATTCTCGCCGCACTCGGCACCGGAGCGATCGTCTGGTACCAAGTCCACGAGGAGTACCGCACGAGTGTCGAAGATCTCGACCGACGCGCGGGCGTTCTCATCCATCGCAACACGCCCGCCGCGCGAGCCGCCCTAGCCCTACCAGACGAGCAGATCGGGGCCGCGATGGGCGACCGTCTGGAAGGGCACTCGCGCCTTCTGGGCTTCGCACTCTGTCGGCCGGACGGTCACTTGGTGGCGAGCGGTCAGGCCGTGGCAGAACTCGAGCCGGTCATTGCCTCGATTGTCACACGCCTCAGGCCGGCTCAACCCGAAGCACAGGATGTGGTCAGGAACGCGGCGGGCACCACGCACGTCCTGGCCTCATTGATGACCGGGTCCGACGGCCAACCATTGGGCGCGCTGGTGATCCTGCATGACGCGTTGTACCTTGAAGACCGACTGACCCGCGGCATGGTCCGGGGTCTTGCCTTGGCCTTGGTAGTGGCCGGGGCGATCTTTGTGCTGACCTCCGGCTTGGCCTGGGCCCTCTTTGAAAGGCCGATGCACGCGCTGGCTGAGTGGATGCGCAAGCTGCGGTTCGGCAGTTCGCCCGAGGCGCCCCCCCGTGGCCTGCCGGTTCGCAGGCTCGAAGACGAGAGCATGCACCTGGCGGCGTCGTTCCGCGCCGCCCGGAGCAAGGAGCGAGAGTCCGCCGACACCGTTGCGCGTTCCGACAAGACCTGGACGCGTGAACGCCTGCGAGCCCACGCGGTCTCATCGCTCGGTGGCAACACGCTTGTCGTGGTCAGCAACCGCGAACCCTACATGCACCAGATCAAGGACGGGCAGCCGATGCTCGTGCGACCCGCCAGCGGTCTGGTGACCGGCCTTGACCCCGTGCTCCAGGCCTGCGGAGGGCTCTGGGTGGCCCACGGCGCGGGCGATGCGGACCGAATGACGGTGGACGACAACAGCTGCGTGTCCGTGCCGCCCGACGATCCGCGCTACACCCTGAGGCGCGTGTGGATCACAAAGGCGGAAGAGGAGGGCTACTACTACGGCTTCTCCAACGAGGGCCTGTGGCCACTCTGCCACCTCACGCACGAACGCCCGGTGTTCCGGGCGAGCGACTGGGACCAGTACGTAAAGGCCAACCAGCGTTTCGCCGACGCGGTGCTCGACGAGGTGGGCAGCGAGTCTGCGATCATCATGGTGCAGGACTACCAGCTCGCGCTCGTGCCGGGCATGATCAAGCAGCGCCGGCCCGATCTCCGAGTCGGGCTGTTCTGGCACATCCCGTGGCCCAATCCCGAAGCGTTCCGTATTTGCCCGTTCCGCGTCGAGATGCTTCAGGGGATGCTGGGGGCCGACCTGATCGGCTTCCATCTCCAGCAGCACTGCAACAACTTCCTCGACACGGTGGACCGCATGGTCGAAGCCAAGCTCGACTGGGACCAGTTCGCGGCCGAGCTCCGCGGGCACACCACGCTCGTCCGCCCGTTCCCGATCAGCGTGCAGCTGTGGTCGGAAAAGCACATCGCCTCGGGCGACGCACTTGCCGCCCAAGCCCAAGGTCTCCGCAACAAATTCGCTTTGGGCGATGTGTCTATCGGTGTCGGCGTAGACCGCATCGACTACACCAAGGGCATCGCCGAGCGGTTCCGCGCCATCGAGCGGTTCTTTGATCGCAACCCGCAGAAGCGCGGCAAGTTCTCCTTCGTACAGCTCGGAGCCCCCAGCCGCACCCACATCCCACGCTACCGCGATATGGTGAGCGAACTGGAAACCCTTGCCGATGCGATCAACTGGAAGTTCAAGGCCGACAACGCGGGGTGGAAGCCGATCCACTTCCTGGTCGCTCACCACGACGGCCCGACGGTCTACGCCTTCCTCAAAATGGCTTCGGTCTGCATCGTCAGTTCGCTGCACGACGGCATGAACCTGGTCGCCAAGGAGTTCGTCGCCGCCCAAGGCGAGCCCGGACCCTCCGGCACGACCGGGGATGGCGTGCTGGTCCTCTCTGAGTTCGCCGGGGCGGCCCGCGACCTGGCCGATGCAATCATCATCAATCCCTACGACACCGAGGGGTTCGCGGAAGCGATCCGCACGGCGGTCGAGATGCCCGACGCCGAACGCCGCGCCCGAATGCAACGGATGTACCAGCAGGTGTCGGAGTACAACATCTACCGCTGGGCCGCCAAGTTCCTGACCTCGTTGACGCAGGCCAAGGCGCGCGTTGACGAGGCCAAGCCCGCAACGCCGCCCGGCTAGCGAGCGCCCGCGCCGATGGGCGGCTTTGGTCGCTGGTTCGCGAGCCGTGTCGCTCGCCCGGAAAAGGGAGCACTTGTCCTTAAGGAGACAGCATGGAACGACTGTTTCTTGGCATCACTCTCTCGACTTGGATCATCGCCGCTGCCGGGTTCTGCGCCATCGCGTTCGGCGTGCCGGTGGTGCAAGGCATCATTCGTCGCCGCTGTCCCGATGCTGATCCGACCGATCGCTCCTGGCAGGGGCTGGTGGGCTCACTCAATGCCCGATGGATGCGGCTGACCACGCTGGTCATCGCCGCGGCGTGCGCGGTGATCGTTCTGGCGCCGACTCCACGGATCATGACCGCCGCGAAGATTGCCCTCATCGTGATGCTCACTTTTCAGGTCATCCGGCTCGTGCCGGTGCTGGTCGACTGGCTTCTCGTGCGATGGGAAAAGACGGTCGGGGGAGGGGCCGGGTCACCGACCGCCGCGGGCTCGCTCACGGGCCTGCGCTGGCTCATCCTCCTCGTGGCCTACGCGCTCATCCTGCTGCTGGCGCTGCAGAACTCGGGCGTGGACGTGACGAGCCTCATCGCCGGGCTCGGCATCGGCGGCATCGCGGTGGCGCTGGCCATGCAGAACATCCTGGGCGACCTGTTCGCATCGCTCACGATCGCGCTGGACAAGCCGTTCGTCATCGGCGATTTCATCGTCGTCGGCAGCGAGATGGGCACGGTCGAGCACGTCGGCCTCAAGACCACCCGCGTGCGGAGTCTCTCGGGCGAGCAGCTGGTTTTCGGCAACGCCGACCTGCTCTCAAGCCGGGTGCGCAACTACAAACGCATGAGCGAGCGGCGCGTGGTGTTCGGCTTCGGCGTGGTCTACGCAACGCCGCCCGAGACCCTCGAAGCGATCAACACGATCGTCCGCAGCGCCGTGGAGGCGCAGAGCAACGTGCGATTCGACCGGTGCCACTTCCACCGGTTCGGAGCGTCCTCGCTGGACTTCGAGGCGGTCTACTACATCAACTCGCCCGACTACAACGCCCACATGGATGCCCAGCAGGCGGTGCACCTGTCGATCGCCCGCGCGTTCCGAGACCAGTCCATCGCGTTTGCGTTCCCCACGCAGACTCTTTACCTGATCGGCAACGGCACGGCCGCACCGCAGTCACGAGTCGCTCCAACGACGGCGCGGGGTGGCGTTCCGTCCGGATTCGCAGCTCCGAGGTCAACAGGGGCCGATTCGGAAGGTACCGCTGCCTGATCATGCGGCCTATCGCCACTCGGGAGTTCGGACGCGGGCGAGATACCGCGTCGTTCGACCGATTGCGATTAGCCGTGGCTGCGGGACCGTTCCGGTGTCGCCCGCGGAATACCGTGTGGCTCGTGTGGGTGTACCTTCGCACTGCTCCCGCGATGGGGAAGCGGCAGATCAAGTGTCTGAAATCTACGGCAACCTTCATCGTCATCGAGAAAGCAGGGCAGTGTGACGCGACTCCTGAACATGTGGCAGTCTTTGCGGGCGAGTCTTTGGTTCGTGCCCGCCGCAATGGTTCTCATGGCCGTGGGGCTCGCCGTCGCCCTGATCGAGGTCGATGTGCGAATCGACCCCGGGTACCTCGATGCCTGGCCGCGGCTGTTCGGAGCGGGCGCGGCCGGTTCCCGGGGCATGCTCGCGACGGTCGCCGGGTCGATGATCACCGTGGCGGGCGTTGTCTTTTCGATCACGCTCGTGGCGCTTTCCCTTGCATCAAGCCAGTATACCTCGCGCGTGCTCCGCAACTTCATGACCGACCGCACGAACCAGACAGTGCTGGGCGTGTTCGTCGGCATCTTCGCGTACTGCTTGGTCGTGCTGCGGACGATCCGCGAGGGAGAGACGACGGAGTTTGTCCCGTCGCTCGCGGTCATGGGTGGCGTCGTGCTCGCGTTCGTCGGCATCGGATTCTTCATCTACTTCATCCACCACATTGCCACGCTGATCCAGGCGTCGCACATCTTGGCGCGGATCGCCGCGGAGACGATCGCGCGAGCGGATCACCTGTTTCCCGAGGGCGTCGGGGACGAGGCTGAGCAGGAGCCGCACTTGAGCGCGGCGAGCGCCGGCCCCGAGCGTGCATGGAAACCGGTGCCCGCGAATCGCACGGGCTACATCCAGCGTGTCGATTGCGAAGCGCTGCTGACTCTTGCACGCGATCGCAGGGCCATTGTCCGAATGGATGTCCTGATCGGCGACTTCGTGATCGAAGGGATGCCGATCGCCAGCGTGCTCGCGGCGACGACGATGAATTCCGAGATCATCGAAGGCGTCGGAGCGATCTACACGATCAACCAGCAGCGCACCACGGACCAGGACGTAGCGTACGGCATCCGACAGATTGTCGATGTCGCTCTCAAAGCACTCTCGCCGGGGATCAACGACACCACAACTGCCGTCATGTCGCTGGACTATCTCACGGCAATCCTGGCACGCCTATGCACACGAAGGGTCGAATCGCCCTGGCGGTTCGACGAGGGAGAACTCCGCATCATCACGCGCGGGGCGACGTTTGCCGGGCTGGTGGAGTTGTCGCTCGATCAGATCCGACAGAACGCCGCCGGCAACGTGGCCGTGCTGGCTCGAATGCTGGGGACGCTCGAGTTGCTTGAAGGCCGTACCCAGAACCCGGCTCGCCGCCAGGTTCTCTCGCGACAGGCCCGGGCACTGCAGGAGACGGTGCAGCGAACCGTTCCCGGAGCGCACGACCTTGAGCCGCTGAAGGCCAGGGCGGAGCGGCTCGTGGGCTCGCTCTCTCCGTTCGGCTCGCGGAATTAGCTGAGACAAGTTCAGCTCTGAGGGCAGGACCCGCAAGCCCGCCTCAGGAGGCGTCCGATGCACCCTTCTCGCCGCGAAGGAGGTTTTCCTTCTGATCCGGAGGTTGGGCACGGCGGGCTTGTTCGTCGAGGGTGTCCGCCTCGCTGGACAGCCCTCCCTCCGCGCGGGTGGACACGACTTCCCGGCCGTGTTCTTCTTTGGAAAGCGGTGGCGTGAATGCGAGAGGTTTGATCTGTTTCGCGGAATCCGCGACCATTGTGACCGGGACGCCGTTGGGGAAAATGACCTCGCGGGCTTCGTCCGGCATCGAGATGCCGTGGTCTTGAAACGCCCGCTTCACGAGTCGGATGACGGAGGACCGCACCTTGAGCCAGCTGTGCTCTTCGCCGTTGAGCCAAAAGTATACGCGCAGGTTCACCGTGGCCTTGCCAAGATCTTCCGCGAGCACCCACGGCTCGGGGCTCTTCAGAACCGCGGGGTGTTCAGCGAGGACGCGGCGCGCGACCTCCTGCGCCTGATCGATGCGGTCGTCGTAGCCGATGCCGACTAAGAAGTCCTCTCGCCGATTGGGGTTCGTCGTGAAGTTGCGGATCGCGCTCTTGTACACCATCGCATTGGGCAACTGAGAGAGCGTTCCGTCGAGCCTCATAAGGACGGTCGTGCGGACGTTGAGTTGCCGCACGTACCCCGTGATCCCCGCGATCTCCACGAGATCTCCGGTCTGGAAGGGCCGCTGGGTGCTCAGAAATATGCTGGCCAGGTAGTTCTCGGTGATGTCGCGAAACGCGATGCCGACCGCGAGTCCGATCAGGCCGGTGCCGCCCACGATGGTGAGCGCGAGTTGCGTGAGGCCGGAGATGCGCAGAACGATGTAGAGGCCCATCAGCAGCACCAGCACGCCTGCTCCGCGAGCGAACAGGCCGCGCAGGAGGCGAGAGCTGATCCGGCGGGAGAGAAGAGCGCGGACGCCGCGCGTGGTCGCCCACGCGACAAGAGCGGTCAGCAGAAGGATCACGACACCGAGCATCAGCAGGGGCAAGGCGCGCATCACATCTCGCCAGAGCTCTGACAGCCCGGAACTCGCACTGCTGAAGTCCCAGGCCGGGGAATCCTTCACATCCATCTGATTGGCGACGGCGGCGACGCCCTGCGTGTTCCGCGCGAGATCGCCCGCCCACTTCTTGAGTTCCGCGGACTCTGCGCGGCCGCGAAGGAACACGACGCCCTCTTCCACCCGGATATTCGGTTCGATGAACCACCCCGTCGCCACGAGGATGCGCTCAAGCCGCTCCCGGATCTGCTCATCACGAGCCACCGGCTCAACATCCACGCGAGCCGCGACGGGAGACAGTTCATTCGCAACGGGGGCCGGCTGCGTGAGGGGCTGGCCATTGGACCCGGGCTGGACCTGCGCCAGCGCCGCCGGAGCAACGCGAAGGAACACGATGCACAGGATCCAAGAGGACCAGAGAATCGCTCGCTGTCCGTTCGCCGATGGCCACACTCAAGCCTCGCATTCTGCAACGCATCGAGGACGCGGCGTTACTTCTTCGATGTATTGGTTTTCCCCGCCGATCGCACGGAACGCCTGGCACGCGTGTTACTCGTCTTCGCGGGACGCTGTCCGGTGGTGCGCGCCGAGGCCTCCGACCGACCTGCTGGACGTTTGGCCGCGGCGGGGCCTGACCGCCCCTTGCTCGCGTTTGCCC
>JBGANP010000101.1:0-12446 GCA_044222255.1 Phycisphaerales bacterium | reverse complement strand
TCAACGGCTCTAGAGTACTGAACGCAGCACCGTCTCGTCGGCCCCGGCTCCACACGCCACGCTCGCCGAAAAGCAGGCACCGAACCATGTTTCGCGAGAACGACGAAACAGTCACGATGATGCAACTCTGGAGCGTCCGACGATCGACGTCAAGTGAGTATACGAAACTCCCGAGGGAGACATGAACTATGGCGCTCTCCCCCTCCACCGTCAACCGCACTTTATGCCCAAACCACGGCGCCTTCGCGTCCGCCGGCAGCTTCGCTCGCACGCCCCCTCCCCATACATCTCCTCCATCTTCGCCACCACATCCGCCATGTTCCCATCCGCGGCCACCCAACCATCCGCCGTTCACATCCGGAAAGTCCAGCTTGCAGTTGTCGCACTTCTTCCCCGTCGCGAACTTGATCGGTCACCAGAAGCTCTCGACGTTGCGCAGCATCTCCGCGCCCAGCGAATACACGCCCGTCATCCAGTCGCAATACAGGCACCAAATCCGATCGTGCCCCACCAGCCCGTTGAACTTCTGCCGCGTCACGTTCACCCAGTCCGCGTGGTTGTACCCCGGCATCTTGAGTATCCACTTCAGCGGCGGATAGCAGATCAGTTCTCCCAATCGAATCCCCACGAAGATCGGCAAGCTCCCGACTGTCACCCACAGCGCAACATGGTTGTTGAATCGCCCCACCGTCTTGTTCAGAAACTTCACGATCCGCGGCCCGCGCGCCGCATCCAGATTCGCCAGCTCATGCCCCCAGCACCAGATCACCATCCCGATCGCCTGCCCCAGCAGCGATCCGACGACGCCGCGCCAAGCCGTACATGATGCCGAGCGCAGTGGGAGGCACCTACGTCAGCGCGGACACCAGCAAATCCAGCCCCGGCGCGGCAGAGCCATCCGCTGAACGCCCTTCCCACGCCCCCAGCCGCGGAAACACATGCAGCATCCCCGACAGCGCGGCGATATACACCGCCGCCGCCGCCACGATCATCGCGAGTTCCTTCATGCCCCACAGTACGCCCATCCACACGCCCGGGATGAGCGAGTCTGTGAGCGAATCCCGCGGATCCGTAACGCGAATCAGCCCAGCAATCTCACTTCACCGGTTGCCCCGTCACCCACGGGCTGACCGACTCCATCGGTTCCCCGCGAACCGCCCGGCCCAGCAGATGCGTGCTCGCCGCCGCGTCTCCCGCGATGATCGCCGAATCCACCGCGATCCGGGCATCTTCCTTCTCGCCCATCGCCGCGCTCAGCGCACCGACCATGAACTGCGCATCCGTCTCGCTCACCACCCGCCGCGGCGGATCGCGAAACACCAGCAACGCCGCCCGCACACGCTGCGCCCACGCCCCATCGCTCGCAATCGTCCGCCCCGCGATCGAGTCGCGCCCGACGAGCCCTCCCGGATTTGTCCCCGCTGCCCTGCGCATCGCGTAGACCGATGAGCTGAACTCGCCATTGAGCGCGGCCTCAACCGCCGCCGAAAAATCCCCACGCACGTCATACGCCGGATTCACCCGAGGCAGCGATCGCACCTCGACGGGCGGAATCACCGTCGTCGTCTCGATCTCCGGAGCCGTCACGATCGTGCTGGGCAACCCGCCTTTGTAGTTCGCCGTGGCATACGGATCGCCATACGCCCCCAACGTACCGACCGAATATCCCGAGCCCGTCCAGTTGCCAGACGTCCTGCCCGAGATACGGCTGATAGCTGAACTCATACGGCCGCACCGAGAAGTCCGTGTACGGATACCACCCCGGTCCGCCATACGAGAACGTGGAATACGACCACGGATCACGCCCGAACCCGCCGAACGAATACAGCGTCCCCGTCGGAATCCCCGACGACCAGTTCGTCCACGGATCGTAGGATTCCCGAGGAGCCGTAGCAATGAGCTGTTGTAATACCCGCTATTCCACCCCGTGTTCCAACTGTTGTTCCAGTGGTTCCCGTTCCACCCGTGGCCATGCCCCGAGTTGTGGTTCCACCCGTTGCCCTGATGGCCATTTCCGTTCTGCCCATGGCCATTCCGTTTCGCCGCCGCCGCCATCGCCGTTCCACGAGGGAATCGGCTTCACCAGATTCCGCCGCGTGTTGTCGGAGGATCGCGCGATGCTCGCCGCGCCCGCGGCCTGCAGCGCAGGGGTCAACGTGATCGAAGTGGGGGGGGCGGAAATGTTTGACGTTGGCACCGGAGCCGATCCCCGCCGCGCATCCTCTCGCGAGGGTGAACTTCCAAACCGCGAGCGGGCCGTGTCATCACCACTCGGCAACTGCACCACATTCAGCGGCCGCTGCTTCGGCGCAGGATCGCGATTCAGCGCACGCTTCGTCTGATCCGCCGTCGCAGGATTCTGCGGCGTCCCGACCCGCTGACGCGGCGTCCACGTCGGCGTCGAGCGCGACTCGCCATTCTGCGGGGCCGCGGCGCGAGGCGTCGGCGTTCCCTGCGATGGCTGCGATGCCGGCGGAGCAACGCGCACCGGCCGCACCAATCCGGGCGTCCCTGGGCCGGAGGCGCACTCACGTAGCTGGGCGCGGGTCGACTCGCCGGTGCCTCCGCCGGCGCGGGCCGCTGCGGCGCACTCTGCTGTGGTGTACGGGCTGCGGCTAGCGGCTGTGCTGGCAGCCGCAGGTGCCGACCCCGCCGGCGGGCGATTCAATCCACGCCGTGTGTTATCCCCCGCCTGGGCGAACGTCACGCTCGCGCTCAACCCCGCCGCCACCATCGCCGCGATGTCACGCCGGATGTTCATGCTCGAACCTCCTGCCCGCGAGCCAAGCCCGTCCTCCGGCGACAAACGCGCCGGACCGCCGCGGATTCAGCCACCCCTCAGGAAATACGCGACAAACCCGGTGTCATCCGCGGGAACCCGCATCGGAACCCACGTGGTCGTGGTCTGTGAGTAGTTGTCGTCCCACCACCGATCCCGATCACGATGCGAACCCCAGAAGTTCCCGGTCGAACTGCTCGTCACCGGTCGATTCTCGATCTTCTCGGTCTTCCCCAGAATCTTGTTGGACCACACGACATCCGTCGCCCCAACCTTGCGGGCAAACGCCTCCAGCGCGGCCCGGTCATTCGCATCCGGGCGGAGCGTCTCGGTGGTGCGGAACTCGCAGCGCCCCAGCACTTCCGTGCGGGCCGGATCGCCGCCGAACTGCAAGCCACGCAGGAGCTTCATGCGTGCCTCCTGCTTCTGCTGCGCCGTCCAATCCTCCGGATGCACGTCCGACGCCGCGGCATCGCGCTCCAGATCGGTCAGCGTCCGCTGCATGCGATCCCACGGAATGCTTCGGGAGCGCACCGCGGCCCGCTCGCTCAGCGCGCCCGTCGTCGCCGCATCAGGCGCGCCGACAAAGGTCTGTTCCCACACCGATCGCCCCGCGCATCCGCCCAGCAGAAGTGCCGCCGCGCCGAAACAGACCAGTCCGATGTTCGCTCGATGATTCATCGCTGAGATGGTACACGCCCTCGGGCCATCCGTGCCGTTTCATCTTGAGATACGTCTTGGCCACACGCCAGCATGCCCCGACTGCGACACGGTCCTGAAAGCACGATTGGCACAACCCCCGGTCCAACAAGGAGTCGGGGGTCGTGGATCGGGCGTGGCGGTCCCTTCGCACAGACTCAGGACGTCTGAGGGGTTGCCCGACCGCTCACGTACGCGACGCTCCACCGCTCATCCCGCACCCGCCTACCGACCCCAACCTACAGACCGGTGTTTCACCGACCCTTGATCGCCGGCCCCACCAGGATGAACCGCCCCACCTCCGCCTCAAAGCTCCGCCCCTCATCGGTCTTGAACCCGTACGCACCCTCCATCGTCCCCCAGTTCGTGCGCAGCGGGCAGTACGAGGAATACTCGAAGCTCTTCCCCGGCTCCAGCCGCGGCGTCTTCCCCACCACGCCCGGCCCCTCCACCGTCTCGCGCTCCCCGTGGGCATCCACGATTTCCCACCGGCGCGTCAGCAACTGCACCGGTTCGGCCCCGTCATTGGCCACCAGAATCCGGTATGAGAACAGCCACTGCCGCGACGACGGGTCCGATTTCTCCGGCTCGTACTTCGGGCGCACCACGATGCGGACCCCCCCGGTCGTCCGCTCGCTCCCCACACACTCCCGGTTCGCTTCGCTCGTCTGCATCGACATCGTGTCAACCTCCCCGTCCCGCACACACAGCGAGTCGGCTTATAGACAATACGCACCCAATCCGAGTTTCCCCGGCTTTCCAGACCCCAACCACCCCGCCAATCTACGTACCAGAATCCCCATTTTCACTTCAATCCAATGGGAACAACCGAATTACATTCGGACGGACCTGTATTTTCGTTGCACCCCCTTGTCTGGGTTGGTCGTGTCGTGTAACTTCAATGCGTCGGCGTTTCGCGTTCGCGCGATCCGCGCGGCATCGGGCTGCGAAGGGGAACCTGTTGCGGCTCATAGGACGGAGAGAGAGAGCACCCCAGAAGTTGCTTTCTGTACCACGCAGGCGATGCCCTGCGCTCTTGAGGCATTCAACGCCGCGGTGTGTGATGCGAGCACGCGCCCGGCGAGTCAGGATCACTCTCTCGCACAGGCGGGGCTCCGGCTACATGCTGGAGCCCCGCGGTTTTTTTGCCGCGATCATTCCACATCCCACTCCCCCAGCCGCATCTTGTACGCCTCGAGCCCGTCCCGCCATCCCTGCTCCCAGAGCTGGATGAACTCGTACATGTTCCGCGACTCCGCATCGATCTCCAGTTCATCCGCCTTCTTCATGATCGCGCGGCAGCGCGGCAGCAGATCCACCGGCAACCCCTCGCACAGATAGCTCTTCGTGATCAGCTCAACCGCCTTGGCGTACTTCTCCCCCTCCTGCGCCGACACCGACCAGACCGTCCAGACCTCTGCCGCCTGCTCCGTGTGCGCCGCGATCTTCTCGTCGAGCTTGAGCTCCGTCGCGAGTTTCTCCATCGGCTTCACCCCGCGGAAGTCCTCGCGGGCCGCGAGCAAGTAGCCCAGCCACGCTCCGCCATCGAGCTCGAAGTCCCCCTTCTCCATCCCCGACGCTTTCAGCAGCGTGCGAATGTTCGTCACATTCGCCTCCGCCTCCTGCTCGATCTTCGTGACCAGAGCATCCGCCTGCTTCTGCACCTCCGCCGTCGGCTCCTTCTCAAACTTGCCCGCGCCCGTCCCCTCGCCAAACCGCCCCAGCGCGCCGATCGCGCCCGCGAACCACGGCGTCGGTCGATATCCGAACTCGTCCGCCCCCTTGGGCGTGAGCATCTGCTTCACCATCGCCACGACCTCCGCCGGGTCGTCCGTCCGCATGGCGCGCAGATAGTCCACGCACTCCCCCGCGCAGGTTTCATTCGGAAAGTCGTTGTATTCCCGCAGGATTCGCAGCCGCACGCTCTTGTGCCCCACCTCCTGATACGCCCTCACCGCCTCCACGCTCGCCTTCATGGGCGTGATCGAGTCCTTCGCGCCGTGCATGAACACCATCGGCACCGTCGACTTCACCGCGCCCCCATCCACCATCCCGCCCCCATGGTTCAGCACGCCATCCGCCAGCGCGGGAAACGCCGAACTGAAGTACCCCGCGAACTTTCCGCCCCCGCCCTGCCCATACAAAATAATGTGCCGCACCGGCAACACGCGGCTGAACTCCAACAGCACATCCCGAAACCGCACGCAGTTCTCCGCCGTCGGCTCAAACGTCCGCGACTCCGGCCGTCGCGGATTCGCACTCATCCCATCCACGCTCACCACGACGCAGTCGGGCCGAAACCCATCCTCGCCGCGCATGTGGTTCGATGGCCCCCAACGAAAGTCCATCTGCGCCGGGTGCAGCAGCACCACCAGGTCGTACGCCTTCCCCTTCACATACTTTGCCGGCAGCGACCACGCGTATCGCGTCCCATCCGTCGTCTTCCAGCAATACCACTCCCCCGGCTTGCCATTCTGGCTCGGTTCCTCCCGCGCCGAGTCATCGCTCGTCCATTCCTCCGGCAACTGTGAAGTTCCCGGCGCGCCCGTCCCGGGAGACCGCGGCGGCCGCGCCGGTCCCGGCGCTGCCGGCTTCTCGGGCTGCCCGCCCTTCCCATCCTCCGGCTTCGCCGGCTGCGGCTTGTTCTTCGGGCCAAAGGTCGGCTGCGCGACTGCTTGCCGCGCCCCGCACGCCAGCACCAGCGCGATCGCCACGGTCATACACGCCTTGGCCACCCGATTCATGGATCTGCTCCTGCGGCGCAACTGCCCGCGCCAGCAGCAGGATACCGATCCCCCGCCTCGAGGGTTCAGATCGCTCGATTCATGCAGATTGTGTGGAAGCAGGGCGGCACAGGATCACCGCCGCTTGCGGCTCTCCGCCGGCTCCGGCGTGATGTCCATCGCAAACGCCGCCACGACTTCCTCATCCACGCTGATCACGTGAAACTGCCCTTCTTTGCGGCACTTCACAAGCCCCGCCTCCGCTAAGGTCTTGATGTGATGGCTGATCGTCGGCTGGCTCTGCGGAAACTTCTCGCAGATCTGCGAGCAGGTCAGTTCCCCCGCCGCGCGCAGCTCCAGCAGCATCCGGTGCCGCGTGGCATCCGCAAGGGCCTTGGCGATTTTGACAAACTCCGCATCACGCATCGACTCATTATACGTCGATCCGCAATCAGAGCCGAGCGGCGAGAGCCCCCGATCCGATGCCCGTTAGGGCATTCCCCAGCACACTCTCCCGCTCCCATCCCCCATCACTTCCCGGGTGTCATGGCATCACACCGCTCCATCGCCGCTCGAATCGCCCCCGGATACCACTTCACCACATCCTCCGGCCCTTTCACCGTGATGCACCCGACCTTCCGCCCTCCCGCGGCCGGCAACCCAATCCCGCCCATCGCTAGAAACCCCCGCGAATGCCCCGCCTCCGCCAGCGGAGCCCCGAATACTCGCGCATCCTTCAGCACCGTGAGCGCCATGCTCCCGAACGCCCGCGGCGTGCGCTCGAGCGCATGCCCAAGCAAGGCCTTCGCAATCCCCGCGGGTAAACGCGCCGCCGCGTCCAGCGTCCGGCACCCATCGCTCTCCCGTCGCCGCGTCCGGTCCATCGCCCGATTGAAGTCCGCCACATACCGGCCAAGCCCCTGCACATCCGCCGGATAGTCCATCGGACGGACCACCACCACGCCAACCCCGCGCTCCAGCCCGCCCGCCGCGCTCACCTCAACGGTCGTGCCGCAGCACACCTCCGCCAGCGGCCCCTCGCGCCCCAGACACCACAACATCGCCGCCGACACCGTCATCGGCTCGGACAACGCCGCGTTCGCCCGCTTCCGCCACGCCAGCAGCGGCCCGAAATCCACAAACGCCTGCGCCTCCGCCCAGCCCGCCCGTCCCGGCAGTTCCCGCGACGACTCGTGCGGCGCAAACTCCTCCGGCGTCGGATAGACCACCTCCGCCGCGCTTCCCCACGCCTCCTCCAGCCGCGTCAACATCTCCTGCATCGGCGCGCCATCCGCGCCGACATGGTTGATCCGCATCCAGACATCCACACCCGCGTTCTCGCTCACGCGGCACACAATGTTCATGAGCGGCCGCTTCCCCCCGCCCGCCCACGCCGCCCGCGCGTCATCACCCCAATGGCGCGGCGACACAAATCGCTCCGGCCCATCCACCCATCTCTCAAACTTCAGCGTGTATCTGGCCACATCCTCGTGCTGAACACGATCCTCCATCCTGCCCCGCACAACGCTCGCCCGACAACACGGCTCGCCATCAAGTAGCTTCCTCAGCCGTGTCGCAACCGCATCGTCCGCCCAATCCGCACCCGCATTCAGCCCAAACGCCGACAACACAAACGTCGACGCCTCCTCGCGCAGCATGAGTCCCGTCGCCCGTCGCCACCCATCCTCGCTCCGCCGCAGACCCACCCGCAGCAGCGCCTTGTTGCTCAGCAGCAATCCCGCGCCGACAGCGAGCGTGAAAACCGACGGCGGTTGGGCCGAGCGGGTGCTCATCGGGGCGTCTTACTCAATCACCTGCCGCAGCGCGGTCAACGCATACGCCGTGATCAGTTCGCTGTTGTCCTCCATCCACCGCTTGTCAACGCTCTTGAAGCTCCCGTCTTCGTTCTGCAACTTGCTCAGCTCCTCGACCAGATCCGCCCGCCAGTTCCGCTCCTGCCCCGTCGGCGTGTTTCCTTCCGAGAGCAACTTCACCGTCGGCTCGCCCCACGCCTTCAGCGCCCGCGCGAAGACTACGCTGTAGTAGTACTTCCCGCTCGCTCCCATCCCCGGGTTCTCGCTCACCGAGTAGTTCCGCCGAATCCAGTCGTACGCCGCCGTCACCCGCTGATCGTTCTTCGGCAGCTCCGCGTAGATGTACGTCTTGAATCCCGCGTACGTCATGCTCCCGTACGCCCGCAGCCGGCTCGCCTTCGTCCCGTCGCTGAGCGTCTCCTCCATCGTCCCCGCCATGCTCTGCCCCGCGCGCCCTTCCACGCTTTGCGCGTTCTCCACCGTCGCATACACAAACCCGCCCTGTCGCGATCCCTTCGCGTACGCCTGATCGTTGATCCGCTCATCCATCTGCGTGCGGCTCAGAAACACCAGCGCCCGCTTCACCGCCTCATCACTTGGCGACACGCCCGCATCCTGCATCGCCTGCATGAACATGTTCAGGTTCGAGTTGTCCGGTCGCCCATGCTTGCCGTATCCGATCCCGCCATAGAACGGATGCTCGCGCGTCACCGGCTTGCTCGCCTCGATGCCCCCCGCCTTCGGGTCCGCTTCTTCCGTCCACTGCAAGCTCTTCAGAAACACAATCGCCTTGTCCACTGCTTTCTTCGCCTCCGGCGACTTCACCTTGCTCAGCGCGCTCACCGCCAGCGATGTGTTGTACCCCGGCAGAACTTTGTCATACACCCCGCCATCATCCTGCTGGTAGTTGAGCAAAAACTTCACACCCCCCGCGATGTTCGTGTCCTTCGCCGGGTCCGCCTTGGCGTCCATCAGCATCGCGTTCACCACCAGCGCGGTAATCGCCGGCATCTGCGGCTGCGCCTTCCCTTCCTTGTCCGGCTTGCTCACCACCCACCCGCCCGTCTCCTTGTCCTGCTTCGAGCGCAGATACGCCTCCGCCTTCTCGATCATCCCCTCCGCCCTCGCCCGCATCTCAATTTCAGCCGTTTCCGCGGCCACACTCTTCTGCTTCTCCTGCACCTTCTTCCCCAGTTCCTGCGCCTCCGGAGACAGCGGCTTCCCACCCGGCCCGGTCCCCGGCTGCAACGCCACCGCCGACCCGGCAACCAACCCCACCAACGCGGCGGACACAATCACCATCTTCTTCATGCTCGTCATGGCGGCTTCCTTTCGATGCGGATGATCGATCAATGTATACACCATGACGCGAGCCGACGTTTCAACCCGGATTTCCCAGATGGGAACTTGCGTTCTGGTATCATGACGTGGCGTTTGACCGCAGGAATGCAGGCATTTCCGCACACTGGGACACGGAAGTCCGGAAGGTCCAATGGGTGAAGGCACAAAGGACGCCCTGCGGGTCTGTTTTGACGGCAGCCTGAAGCTGGAGTTCCACGGCTCCAGGGTGATCAGCGACGCGGGGCTGCTGGCCTACCGCAAGCTCGATGACGCCCTCGATCTGACCGCTACGGCGGGAGCGTTCCTCCACGACCGGCGGACGGGCAAGAACACGCGACACACGATGACGGCCCTGCTGCGGCAGCCCGTGTACAGCCGTCTGGCGGGCTATGAGGACACCAACGACGCCGAGCGGCTCTGCGTCGATCCGGCATCCGGCGATGCGCCAGGTCGTGGGCGGGCGCGGGAGGCGCACGCCGCCTCCACCAGCCAGACAGCNNGGCGGATCGACGGGCTTTGCGCCACAGCCGAACGCAAGCCCAGATCGATGGTGCGGTCCGCGAAATCGGCCGCCAACGAGGAAGATCGCGAGCTAAACTCACGCCCGATGACCCACAGAGGTCGTGGGCGGAAAGTCCAATGGGGGATCCCGGTTCATGCTTAGGTCAATCGTTGTTTCCATCGTGAGCGTCACGTTCTTGACCGTCGGGTGCACCAAGCAGCCCGAGCCCGTGCAAGAATCAGACACGATCAGTCGTCCTGCGTCAGCACTCAATCAGCCGCCATCAACCCGAGACGTTTCCCAACTTCCGCCCACGCAAGATGTGCAACCGCGCCCGGCCTCTCTCGTCATCGACGTCGACCCAACCGCGGAAATACGCGGAGTCGTGCGAGCAGTGTTTCAGGATTCACGCGGAACGCTTTGGATCGGCGGCGAATGCGACCTGTTCCGCAACGACGGAAGCACGTTGACCAGTTACGACATCAAGGATGATCTGGGCCGGGGCGTCACGATCAAAAAGATTGTCGAAGACAAGGCCGGCAACATATGGTGCGGAACTGACGGTGGCATCACCCGGATTGATGGCAAATCATTCACGAGCTATGGCGAAAAGGACGGCCTGATCAGCCGCGAGGTCTGGAGCATGGCCTTTGACGCGAGCGGCGTGATGTGGATCGGCACCATCGAGGGCGTCTGCCGATTCGACGGAAAAACGTTCTCCCCCTTCGCCCTTCCAGAAGCACAGCCCGATCCGACCCGAGGCGTGACCAGCGGCAAGTTCGTGCATTGCATCACGGTGGACCGCAAAGGGCGGGTGTGGTTCGGCACCAACGGGGGCGCGTACGTTTATGACGGAAGGACATTGACAAACATCTCCGAACGCGACGGCCTGCCGAACAACGCCGTTGGCGGCATTCTTGAGGACAAGTCGGGAAACATCTGGTTCGGGACGGTTCACGGGGGAATCAGTCGGTTTGATGGAAAGGACTTCACCAACTTCACCCAGCAGGGAATCGTTGAAGGCAAGGAGATCTGGTGCATGCACGAAGGGCGATCCGGGAACATGTGGTTCTCCGCCAAGCGATCTCCTTTGTACCGATACGACGGCAACGCATTCACGAAGTTGAAGGAGCAGGACGAAATCACGTCGCTCGCGTTCACCATCCTGGAAGACAGCAGCGGACGGCTGTGGCTGAGCGGAACGCACGGCCTGTTTCGGTATGACGGCGAGTCGTTTGTGCGAGTCACAAAGGTTGGGCCGTGGCGGTAGTGCCTAAAAGATGCGGTTTCGTGGATGTTGATCTACAACGGGCGGGGGACCGCCAAGCAGTGGATCAAGGTTCAAGTACGCCCGAACACCCGCGGCGGATTTATTCCTAGGCGCATTGGTTCAGCCCTGGGCATGCATGACCTGTGGCTTTCCACATTCGGGACAACGTTCACGCGATGGCAGGTCTTCCAATGTGTAGCCGCAGAAAAAGCACCGCCCGCGCCTCCATCTCCCTTTACCGCGTCGATACAGCACGAACGCATACAAGCCAACGACAGTGACCGAATAGAGCAACCAGTTCAGGGCGAGTCCGATCCAGACCGGTCGTGTAGGAATGAGCAGCGGACCTCCAGCGATGGTCACATGTGGATCGAACACGCCGTCGATCGGTCCTTGCGTCGGAAATCGGTTGTTACCGAATCGTGCCGAGTACCTGTGCGACTCGAAGGGCCATCCAACTCCGTATGACGCCGATCCTCCTTGGGACCCTTCGCCGAGATGGCGTCTGCCGTCCCAACCCGAGCCGTAGAGCGTGGGCGAAGCGACGAAGGGTTGCGCGATTGGCACGAGCCACACCAGAATCGCAGAAGCCAATCCGGCCACGACTGCCAAGCGAGTCAGTCGTTTGCGATACGCAATGAGAACCGCTATCCACAAAGTGCCGCTCCTCACAGTCACTCGCTACCCCCCCGCCATCACCACCCCACACGCCACCACCCCCGCCGTCTCAATCCGCATCACATGCGCCCCGAACCGCGCCACCACCGCCCCCGCCGCGCGGCACATCTCCATTTCCCCCTCCGTCCACCCACCCTCCGGCCCCACCAGCAATCGCACCGCCTCCGACCCGTCGCGCATCCCATCGCGCCACATCTCCCCGCTCGCATCGCACACCACCACGCGCACCCCATCCTCCCCCTTCACCGCCTCCTCCATCGTCTTCGCCCCGCCGATCTCCATCGTCCACGCCCGCCCACACTGCTTGCTCGCCTCCCGCGCGATCCGCTCCAGCCGCTCCAACTTCTGTTCTCGCGCCCCCGCCACGCTCCGCGCCGTCTCCAACCCGCGCCACTCCGCCGCGCCGATCTGCGCGAGTTGATCCACCATCTCATCCACCCGCCCGCCCTTCGCCACCGCGGTCCAGACTTCCACCCGCGGCCGCATTCTCTCCACGCGCCGCACGCTCTCCACCTTCACCACCACCGACCCATCCCGCTTCTTCCCGCCCTCATCAATCTCGCCCACCGCCCCCGCCGCAATCACCCCCCGCCCATCCATCACCTCCACCCGCTCCCCCGCCCGCACCCGTTTCACCCGA
>JBGANP010000100.1:0-12827 GCA_044222255.1 Phycisphaerales bacterium | reverse complement strand
AAGCGCCGCCGCCTCTGGCCCCTCGCCCTTGGTCTCCTCCTCGCGATCCTCCCGCTCATTTACACCACCACCACACACACCATCCCCAGCGCGCGCTTCCTCGCCGCCTGCCCACCCGCGGCCGAACTCCGCCGCGTCATGAACGTGAACTACATCTGGACCACGCAAACCTCCGGCACTCGCTCCCAGCTCGCCCGCCCACTCGCCCACGGTTGGTGGATCCCCGACTCGGTCAATGCCAATGAGGGCATCTCGGTCGTCTACTACCCCAACTCTCCCTCCGACCAGCCCAGCATGTTCATCTCCCGCGCCTGCCTCAACGACGCCAGCGCGGCCGCCGGATTCCCCCAGCCGCGCGAATCCTGGTGGGTCTATCCCGGCACCGAAAATGTCACCGCGCGACTGACCGCCGCGCAAGCCCGTCAGATCATCGCGAACCACGCCGTTCCCTCCCCACTTCTCGACGCCATCCGCGCGAAATCCGTCGGCCTCAACTGGGCGCCGCAATCCTCCACGTCGAAGTGGCCCTCCGGCGAGCACAAGGTCGACGCGACTCCGTTCTTCCAGCCGCCTTCGAATCCCTCCGAATCGCATCCACCCTGACACCCACCTTCCACCACCCGCTCCCCTCCGAAACCGCTCCCCCTTCATCCACGTATCACTTTCAACCTCTCTCCCCGCTCTACCATTCCTTTCTCTCGCGTTTTCCACCCGGAAATCGCCGTTTCTACCGGACTCTCTCTCCTTCCCTCAACCCTCGCATCGAATCGGACCGATTTTGTGCCTGCTTCCTCGATGTCGCGCGCACCTCGTGCGGGCCCGTCGCGGTCGTTTCGGAGCCGACGCCATGCCCCTCGTTTGCAACTCATCCCGCGCGCTCGCCGCACTCCTCGCGGTCGCCATCCTCTCCCTCGCGCTCTTCACCCCGCGCGCGGATGCTCAATGCGCCATCCGCCAGACCGCGCGGCTGAACGGCACCCCCGGCGCGTGCGGCCTCTCCGGCTGCCGCGCGGGCTACGCCGTCGCCATGAGCGGCGATGGCAACACCGCCCTCGTCGGCGCGTACGGCGACAACATCTCCAATGGCTCCGCCTCCGTCTACATCCGCTCCGGCGCATCCTGGGTCAAGCAGGGCCCGACCCTCACTCCAATCGGCGGCGTGAACACCAACCAGTACTTCGGCTGCGCCGTCGCGCTGAGCGCTGACGGAAACACCGCTCTCATTGGCGCCTATGGCGACAACGCCTCCCTCGGCGCCGCCTACGTCTTCACCCGCTCCAGCGGCCAGTGGACCCAGCAGGGCCCAAAGATCGTCCCCACCGGCATCGTCGGCGCGCTCGGCTACTTCGGCTTCTCGGTCACGCTCAGCGCGGATGGCAACACCGCCTTTATCGGCGCCGACGGCGACAGCGGCTACGCCGGCGCGGCCTATGTCTTCGAACGCACAAACGGCGTCTGGACCAACACCAGCGGCAAGCTCACCGACATCAACGGCATCGGCGTCGTCCGCCACTTCGGCTCCTCCATCGCCATCAGCGGCGACGGCAACACCGTCGCCGTCGGCGCCTACGCCGACAACAACTTCATCGGAGCCGTCTACTTCTTTGTCCGCAGCAACGGCACCTGGGTCAACCAAGGCGGCAAGTTCGTCGCCACCATCGGCGTCAGCTTCCCGCAGTATTTCGGCTCCTGCGTCGCCCTCAACTACGACGGCAACACCGCTCTCGTCGGCGCGTACGGCGACAACGGCTTCATCGGCGCCGCGTACAACTTTAACCGCTTCGGTCCCTTCTGGCTCGAGCAGCAGAAGTTCGCCCCCATCGGCGCCGTCGGCTCCAGCCGCTACGGAACCTCCGTCGCCCTCAGCGCCGACGGCGACACCGCCATCGTCGGAGCCGAGGCCGACAACGGCTACGCCGGCGCCGCCTACATCTGCACGCGTCCCATCCACACCGGCGGCTGGGGCCAGCCCTTCCCGAAGTTCACCGGCACCGGCGGCGTCGGCCTCGGCTCCGTCGGCCACAGCGTCTCCATGAGCGCAAGCGCCAACACCTTCCTCGTCGGCGCGTTCACAGATAACGCCGCGCTCGGCTCCGCCTTCATCCTCGACCGCTCCCCAATCTGCCCCGCCGACTTCAACTGCTCAAACACCCTCCAATCGCAGGACATATTCGACTTCCTCGACGCCTGGTTCTCGCAAAGCCCCCGCGCCGATTTCAACACCATCGACGGCATTACCTCGCAGGACATCTTCGATTTCCTGAACGCTTGGTTCGCCGGCTGCTGAACCTCCCGCATTCAGCGCTGATCGCGTGGTTATCGCACCCTGTTCTGAGAACTCCCGCGGCCTCACGATAAACCCGGGCTCCCGGCGGACCGATGTTGGACGCGGGAGGCCCCTGATGTCCACCCCGATTCATACACAGACCAACACACCCATCCTCAGCACCTACGCGAGCGATCCCGACATGCTCGATCTCATCCAGCTCTTCGTGGAGGAGATACCTGATCGGGTGCGCACGATCCAGGACTTCTGGGAGCGCAAGGACCTCGCAGAACTCAAACGCATCGCGCACCAGATCAAGGGCGCCAGCGGGGGATACGGATTCCCCACCGTCGGCGACGCCGCCGGCGTTCTCGAACACCAACTGACCTCCACACCCACTCCCGATCTCTCCGCAGTCTCACGCCAGGTCGACGAGCTTATCGACCTCTGCGCCCGCGTCCGCGTCGCATGATCATCGTTCAGCGTTTCCACACCGCTCCCAGAGGCCGCCCGCTCCGTGGCGAACACCGATAAGAAACCCCTAGTCCTGCTCATCGATGACTCGATCGATGTGCACCGCCTGCTCCAAGTGCGGCTGCGCCATGAGCAGATCGACCTGATCAGCACCACCAAGCCCAGCGAGGCGGTGGAACTTGCCCGGCAGCACAAGCCGTCGACCATCCTGCTGGACATCGAGATGCCCGGGCTGGACGGCTTCGAGGTGCTCCGCGCTCTAAAGGATGATCCGGCGACCAACACGGTTCCCGTCATCGTTCTCTCCGGCAAGGGCGGATCGGAGGACAAGGTCACGGCGTTTGATCTGGGCGCGACGGACTATGTGACCAAGCCGTTCGATCTGGCAGAACTTCGCGCCCGGCTGCGGGCCGCGCTGCGGCTTGAGCATCTGCTGCGGCTGCTCGCGGAACGTGCCGACGTGGACGGTCTCACTGGCCTTGGCAATCGCGCCGCGTTCAACAAGCGCTGGGCGGAGAAGGTCGCGGAGGCGCGTCGCTACGGATCGCCGCTCTCGTTGGCGATGCTGGATGTGGACTTCTTCAAGCGGATCAACGACACATACGGGCACCCGGCGGGCGATCAGGTGCTGGTGGGGCTGGCGCAGCTGCTGCAATCCGAGAGCCGCACGCCCGACATCGCGTGCCGCTTCGGCGGCGAGGAGTTCGCGCTGATCATGCCGTCAACAGCGCCGGCGGAGGCGGAGATCGTGGCCGAGCGCATCCGGGCCGCGCTGGCCAAGCAGGTGTGGTCGCGGCATCCCGACTCGCCGATCACGGTGTCGGTCGGACTGGTCGGTTCATCGGGCCCGATCGGTGATGTCAGCCCGGAGCGATGGCTCGAAGCGGCAGACAAGAACCTGTACGCGGCCAAACGCACCGGGCGCAACCGGTGCATCACGAGCGATGTGCTGGAAGTGATTCCCGGCGCGGCCAAGCAGGCCTGATGACACCTTAGAACGGAATGACAAGGCCGGCGTAGATGGCGATGCCGTCGCGGGCGGGGTTGCGGCTGTCGCCGCTGATGCGGCCGTTGGAGATATGGTGGTAGCGAACGCCGACCATGAGGCGGGGGCCGCGGCTCTCGCCGTCGATGCTGTCGTTGAGGGCGTAGGTGAAGCCGCCGCCGAGGCGCGGGAGGAAGTTGAAGCCGGTGCCGCCGTCGGGAACGGTGTCGAACGCGCCGAGGATGCCGATACCGGCATCGCCGAAGACC
Source organism: Phycisphaerales bacterium (assembly GCA_044222255.1). Taxonomy (GTDB): domain Bacteria; phylum Planctomycetota; class Phycisphaerae; order Phycisphaerales; family UBA1924; genus UBA4658. The sequence continues at coordinate 8,833 of JBGANP010000100.1, read as the reverse complement.
GTCCACTTGAAGTCGGGCGCGTGCCAGAAGTGCCAGCGAAAGACCATGCTGCCGCTGACACCGCCGGTGTCGTCGCCATCCTGATGGAAGTACCAGCCCGCGGCCTCCACGGCGAACTCGAGCTCATCAGCGATGAACTCGCTGTAGGCGACGTGCAGGTTGATGTCGGAGGCATCCTTGAAGTTGTTGGCGTAGGCGGTGCCGATGGTCCACCAGCGACTGCCGGAGAAACCGTAGCCGACGGCGCGGCCGGCGGCGTCCTTGGCGCGATCGGGTGCATCGGGCGCGGGCGTAACGGGTTCCGCCGGCGGTTCGGCGGCGCGGGTCGTGATCTGGGCGATATCGATTGTCAAAGAAGGGTCGAAGGCGGCGGCTGAATCGAGCGCATCGGCGCGAACACTCGCGGAAGAGGCGAGCAATCCGAGTCCGGCCAAGCCGCCGAGCACGCTGTGTGATAGTCTCATGTGGCAGAGACTATCCGCAGTTGGCACTCCCGTCATGCCCACAGACCATCCATCCACACCGAATCCTTCCGAACGCCTTGACCGGATTGAGGAGTCGCACGGATACACCGAACGGACGGTGGAGCAGCTCTCGGCGGAAATCGCGGACATGAACAAGCGGATGCAGGCGATGGGGAAGCGGTTGGCGGCACTCGAGGCGGGGTTGCAGAAGTTGAAGGAGCCGGGGGAAGAAGGGGACGAAGGGATCTAGGCCTCGAGGCATCAAGGCATTGAGGGGGCGAGGGATCAGGCGAGGAGGGATTCGCCTGTCATTTCTTTGGGCTTGGGGAGGCCCATCATGTCGAGGGCTGTGGGGATGATGTCGGCGAGGCGGCCGCGAGCGAGGCGGGCTTGGGGGTTGAACCAGTTGCTGGCGTCGTGGTCGCCGCGGAGTTTGCGGGACTTGAAGGTGTCGCCGACGATGATGAGCGGGACGTCGTAGACGGTGTGGGCGGTGTGGGGTGAACCGGTCTCGGGATCGAACATCTGCTCGGCGTTGCCGTGGTCGGCGGTGACGATAAGGGCTCCGCCGCGTTTGAGCGTGGCGTCGATGATGCGGCCGACGCAGGCATCCACGGTTTCGCAGGCCTTGATCGCGGCGGGGAGGGAGCCGGTGTGGCCGACCATGTCGGCGTTGGCGAAGTTGACGACGAGAAGCTGTTCGCAGTCCGGCGCGGCGAGGCGGCGGAGAACGGCGGCGCAGACTTCTTCGGCGGCCATTTCGGGCTTGAGGTCGTAGGTGGCGACTTTGGGAGACTGCGGATTTTCGCGGGTTTCGCCGGGGAAGGGAGCATCGCGGTAGTCGTTGAAGAAGAAGGTGACGTGCGGGTATTTTTCCGTTTCGGCGCAGCGGAACTGGCGGAGGTTGTGGGTGCTGATCCACTCGCCGCCGATGTTAATGAGTTTCGGGGGCTTGGGAAAGGCGACGGCGCAGTATGGGAGGAGTTGTTCCCAGTACTCGGTCATGATGAGGTATTCGATGTTGAGCTTCGGGCCGCGGTCGAAGCCGTTTTTGCCGCTGTCGGGGGAGGGCTTCACCTTGGACCACTTGTCATCTGGGAAGACGAAGGCGGCGGAGAGCTCGCGGGGTCGGTCGCCGCGGTAGTTGTAGAAGATGACGGAGTCGCCGTCCTTGATGCGCGAGCTTGCGATGTCGGCGGGGTTTGCGCCGATCATGGTCGGGGGGACGAACTCGTCGCCCTTGAGGGTTTCGCCGGAGGGGTTGTCGTAATAGGACTGAATGGCTGCGGCGGTTGTGGTCGCTGTCTTGACGCCGTTGGGCTGCGGATCACGGCCGGTGAGCGCGGCGAAGGCGCGATGGACGCGTTCCCAGCGGTTGTCGCGATCCATGGCGTAGTAGCGGCCGATGACGGAGGCGATCCGGCCGACGCCGATGGTGCGGAGTTCATTCTCGACGCGCTGCGCGAACTCGAGGCCGGTGAAGGGGCCGGTGTCGCGGCCGTCGTTGAAGAGATGGACGAAGACCTTGGTCTGGCCGAGGGCTTTGCAGCGCGAACATAGGCGTAGAGGTGTTCGAGGAGACCGTGAACGCCGGCGTCGGAGTTGATGCCGAGAAGGTGAATCGAGCCGTTGCGCTTAGCTTGGAATCGAGAATGGCTTTGCGCACGGCGGGGATGGTGTCGAAGCCCTGCTGCATTGCTTTGGTGATGACGCGCGACTCCTGCTCGACGATGCGGCCGGCGCCGATGTTCTGGTGGCCGACTTCGGAGTTGCCCATGGTGCCGTCGGGCAGGCCGACATCTTCGCCGCTGGTTTTGACGAGCGTCCAGGGGTAGGTGGCGCGCAGGCGATCATTCACCGGAGTTTTGGCGAGTTTCACGGCGTTGAAGGCGCCGTGGGAAGGATTGGGATTTTCGCCCCAGCCGTCGCGGACGATGATGACGACGGGGGAAGTGGTGACGGTGGTGGTCATGGGGGAGTGTATGGGATGTCGGATGGGCGATGTCGGATGTCGGATGTGGCGGAGGGAGATTGAAGATCGCGATTGTCGCGCGGATCTGAATCGGATTCGGTGTCGCCGGCGTCGTGGGTTTCGTCGGTGTGATTGAAGTCTTCGGCGTCGGCGGCATCTTCCGAATCTTCAATGTCATCCGATGCATATGAGTCCTCTGAGTCATCGGAGTCCTCTGGCTCGCCCGACTCGTCGGCGCTTTCATCGTCTTCGAGTTCGATCTCATCGTCGAGGTCGCAGGGGTCGGGAGCCTTAAAGATAGCGACGGCGCAGCGGCGTTTTTCTTCTGGGGTTTCGGCTTCGTTGAGCGCGTCGACGAGTGTGCGGAGTGCGTCGAGACGGGCGTTTGCGAGTTCGGATGCGTAGGGGGACATCGGTGGGCTCCGGTGAGGGGTGCGATGGAGGCGCAGCGGCCGGCTCAGAGCAGCCGACCACGGGACCCGCGGAGGAGAAAAAACACTCCTCCACCCAGGGGCGGAGATACACATTTGTGCGCCCAAACCCGCGCAGGATTTTGTGAAAAACGTTCGTAAGTGCTTGTCAGGACTGGTTTGAAAAAATCTGAGAATTCCGAGTGAGCGGCCTGAAAGTTGCGCTCATTTGTGCGCCCAAACCCGCGCAAACTCCCCGGAAATGGGCGACGACATTGGATGTTGAGATGGGGTTGGCAGCATCTCGGTCGTGCCGCGGGGCGCGGCAAGACCGGGGCACGGTGCGGGGGCTTTCGGTGCGGGTGAAAGGGCGCTCTGATCGCGCATCGCGGGCAGCGAGGAGCCGATGCGACCCGCGGACTTGTGAGGACTGGAGGGAGTTCTACTATTGGGACTGGATTCCCCTGCCGCTTTGAAACCGGAGTTCCCATGCGCTCACTGCTTGCCGTGATTCCATTCGTTCTGGCCGCGCCGTTTGCTCGGGCACAACCGGCGGCGGCACCAGCGCCGGCAGCGGCACCCGTGGCGCAACCGGCGGCACCGAAGCCGCTGAACATCGGCGATCCGGCTCCCGCGCTGGATATCGCCGGTTGGGTGAAGGGATCGCCGGTGAAGTTTGAGAGCGGTAAGGTGTATGTGGTGGAGTTCTGGGCGACGTGGTGCGGGCCGTGCCGCGTGAACATTCCGAAGTTGACGGCGCTGCAGCAGAAGTATGCGGACAAGAAGCTCACGGTGATCGGGGTGAGCGTCGATCAGGGGGCGGACAATCTGGACAAGGTAAAGGCGTTTGTGGAGAAGGCGGGCGCGAAGATGGACTACACCGTTGCGCTTGACGCGGGCGGGACGATGCAGGGCTACATGATGGCGGTGAATCGCGGCGGGATTCCGTACGCGTTTGTCATCGACGGGGCGGGGAAGCTGGCGTGGCACGGGCATCCGGATGACGGGCTGAAGCTGGTTTCGGCGGAGGTCGTCGCTGGGACGTTCGACGCGGGGAAGCACTTGCAGCGGTCGCAGAAGTTCATGGAACTGGACAAGACATATTCGGCGCAGCTGCAGGAGAAGAAGTGGGACGATGCGGAGAAGACGCTGGATGAGATCGTGAAGGTGCGGCCGGACATCGAGAACACGCTGCTGATCACTCGGTTCTGGATTCGCTCGGGCGGGCGGAACGATGTGGCGGGCGCGCTGGCGTTTGCCAAGCAGATTTCTGAGAATCAGTTGAAAGACGATGGCGACAGTCTGACGCTGCTGGCGGACAAGGTTGTGGGAGTGGGCACGCTGATGCCGGATGAGCAGAAGTTTGCGACGGATTTGGCGAAGCGGGCGGTGGATGTGACCAAGGGGAAGAACACGACGGCGCTGGTGGTGTATTCCGAGGCGCTGAAGCGCGAGGGGAAGTTTGACGAGGCGATCGCGGCGACACAGCGGGCGATCGAGGCGGCGGATGAGGTGATGGAGAAGAAGTACTACGAGGGGCGGGTGGATGAGTTGAAGGAAGCGAAGGCGAAGGCGGGAAAGGTTGAGGAGAAACCGGTGGTTCCTGTGAAGCCGTGAGCGGAGCTTGCAACACCACGGGCATCAAGATGCCCGTGCCACCCTTTGGTAGTTGGATGATGGCAATGAAAAAGGCCCGGGCGTTTTGCTCGGGTCTTTTTGTGTTGGGGTGATGAGGTTGCAGGCATGCCCGGGCTTGCGCCCGGGCCTCTGTTTTAGGAGATGACGGCGATGACTTCGTCCCACTTCATGGCGCTACCGGGCTGGCGGGCCTGCATCCACTTGACCTTGCCGTGACCGTCGGCAGACTGGCCGATGACGACGGTGGCGCGGTTTGTGGTGTTCATGTCGGCCCAGTAGAGGCCGAGGGCCTTGGTGACGGCGCGGTGCTGGTCGGAGAGGAGAGTGTGCTGGAACCCCTCCTTCTCGCCCCAGGCCTTGAGGACGAACATGGAGTCGCAGGACATGCCGACGACCTGAGCGCCCTTGTTCCTCCAAGAGTCCATCTCGCGGGTGACGCACTGCATCTCGGTGCCGCAGACGCTGGTGAAGGCGAAGGGGAAGATGGCAAGTACGACATCGCCCTGTTTGACGGCGTCTGAGAGTCTCCACTCCTGCTTGTTCTGGTCCATAAGCGTGAAGTCGGGGGCGGGGTTGCCGACAGCGATCGGAGAGGTTCGGGGCGTGAGGTGCTCGTTGGCCATGGCGGTCGATCCTTCAGAAATAACAGGCCCAAGGGGCCGGGGTGCGTTGATCGGACGATAGCCGCCCGAGCGGGAACAGACAGGGAATCGGGGTGAACTTCGCGCTGCGGCTGGCGGGCGCGGGCCGCGTCGGATACGCTCAAACTCACGTTTGCCCCATCGTGTCGGCAGGCAGGAGGCCAGCATCCGACCATGACGACTCTCGAAACACTCAAAGACAAATACGTTGAAGTTCGGCAGCGCATCGCGGACGCGGCCAAGCGGTCGGGTCGGCGCGCGGATGCCGTGGTGCTGATCGCCGTGAGCAAGACGGCGGAGCCGGATCAGATCCGCGAGCTCGTGCGCCTGGGCCAGGCCGACTTTGGCGAGAACCGCGTGCAGCAGCTCATGCAGCGGGCGGCGGTGATGGATGAGTGGATGGCGCGGCAGCGCTCGATGCCGGGCGTGCAATGGCAGCCTGCGGGCCAGTCGGAGATCATGCCGGCGCAGGTTCCGGGCGCGACCATGAGTGCGGCGGCAACGCCCGCGGCGGGGCTGCCGGCGCAGATTCGCTGGCACATGATCGGGCACTTGCAGCGGAACAAGGCGCGGAAAGCCGTGGAACTCTGCCGCATGATCCACTCGGTGGATTCATTGCGACTGGCGGAGGAGCTGCAACTGATCGCGATCAAACGCGAGAAGCCGATTGAGGTGCTCCTGCAGGTGAACTGCTCGCACGAGCCGCAGAAGTATGGATGCGCGATCGCGGCGGCGAAGCACCTTGTGGAGCAGATCGAGACGATGATCCACGTGCAGGTGCGCGGGCTGATGACAATGGCGGCGGCGGATGTGGACGCGAGCGAGGTGAAGCGGACGTTTCAGCGCGGGCGCGAGCTGTTTGATGAGATCCGCGAGTCGGGCGTGGCATCGCCGAAGTTCAACATCCTGTCGATGGGGATGTCCGGGGATTATGAGGCGGCGATCGCGGAGGGGGCGAACATGGTGCGCGTGGGGACCGCGCTGTTCGGGGAACCGAAGCCGGGCGTTGGGGATGGGTCGGATGAAGAGGATGAGGATTGAGCGGCTTGGCTGGTGCGTGATCGCAGGATCGAACCAAGACACTCGGGCCGAAGCGGCCCGATCACGGGTCGGGAGACCCATGCCACGTCAGCAGCCGGCAAACCAGGCGGTGAGGAAGTCGAAGATGTCCTGAACGTCGACGGTGCCGTTCCGATTAAAATCGGTGCGAGGGACGGAGTTGAACCATCCGCCGAGGAAGCCGAAGATGTCGTCGATGGTGAGGCCGCTATTGCCGTTGTAGTTGGCGGGGCAGCACGTGGTCGGGTTGTTGAATGGACCGCAGATGGAGGATGCGCCCTGGAACGTGCCGGAGCAGGCGATCTGGGTGGTGATGGTGCAGCTGGTGCCGATGCAGCACGCGCCGGAGGGCGAGGGGCAGATGTTGGGAGTGCAAGAGGTGCCGTTGCCCTGATAGGTGGCAGTGCAGGCGGCCTGTGTGGTCGTGGTGCATGTTCCAGCGGTGGTGCAGCAGGCCCCCGTCGGCTGCGGACAGGGGTTGGGGTTGCAGACGGACGCATCACCCTGATACGCGTTGGTACAGGTGGCCTGCGAGGTGATCGTGCATGTGCCAGCGGGAGCGCAGCACGCGCCGGTGGGCTGGGGGCAGGGGTTGGGATTGCAGACGGTGCCGAGACCCTGGAAGGCGGCCGAGCATCCTGCCGGGGTGGTACTTGTACAGGTTCCGGCGGAGACGCAGCAGGCGCCGGTTGTGGCGGCGGTGATGTTGGCGGTGAAGGTGAGCACGCGCGTGGGATTTTCGGGATCGTCGGTGGTGATGGTGAGCGTGGCGGTGCGTGTGCCGGGAGTCGCGGTGTTGAGCGTGACGATGTGGGCGTTTGCGGGAACGCCGGGGCCGGCGGCACGCTCGAAGGGGCCGCTGGAGGGGATCGTGAAGCCGGACCCGGACGTGAAGCCGAGTGAGTAGCTGAGCGGATCGATGCCCCAGCCGGTGCCGTTTTTGCTGTACTTGGCGAGATCGGCGGCGTTGGAGATGTTCAGGGTGTATGTGATGGAGGCGTTCTGTGAGACGGTGCCCAGATTGATGGTGCCGGAGGGAGCGCCGAGCTTGGCGGGGACCTGAAGATCAAGGTAGACGCCGAGGTGGCCGTTGCCGTCGACGGTGGTGACGAGGGCATCGGCGATGACCTGGCCGACCTGAGAGTTGGTCGGGGCGGTGTTGATCTGGCCGCCAGAGTGGTTGCCGTCGTTGCCCCAGCAGCGATAGGAGTGGTTATTGTCTGACCAGCTGGTGTTGTTGAACGCGACGAGGATGTTGCCGCCGGGGACGGCGGGGATATATGACATGCCCTGACTGTCGCGAAGAGCGCCGCTGATGAGGAGTTGATCGTGGCGATCGTCCATCTGCGTGGCGGGCTCTTGCGTGTGGATGTTGGCGAATGCGCTGTTGTTGTTCCAGCTGCCGGGTTTGTTGATGGGATCGAAAAACTGGCCCGCTCCACCACCGATGAGGATCTGGTAATAGTTGCGGGAGGAAGTCTGGACGTTGAAGTCCGCGCCGAAGATGAAGTTGGAGCCGGTGGGAAGGGCCGCGGCATCGGCTCGGACGCGGGTGGCCTCGGGCACTTTGCGGGCCTGCTCGGCGGAGCCGTCGCTGGCTTTGAGGTGGCCGCTGTAGAGGTAGAGGTCGGCGCCGGTGTTTCCGACGGCGTATCCGGAGAGATGGACGAGCCAGCGCTGGTTGTCGCGCGGGGATTGATCCGGGCCGGGGCCGACATCGATGGTTGCGCCGCCGCCGCCGCAGGGGGCGTTTGCGAAGCCGCAGCCGAGCGTGGTGGTGCTGAGGTGCGAGACCTTCGAGGTGCGGTAGAAAAGCGCGTTGCCGGTGTCGCCTTGCGTGGGGACATACGCGGCGGCGGCCCAATCACCGGGAGATCCGGGGGCGGTGTTGAGGAGGTTGAGGAACGCGTTGACGCTGGCCTGGCCGGTGGTGGTGTACGCGGCGGAGATCGGGTAGCTGCCGGGCGTGCCGCCCTGGATGATCTCCTGGATGATCATGATGTCCGGGGCCATCTGCTCGCCGTTTGGCGCGACGCCGTAGATGGCGGTCTTGAAGGACTCGCCGCGGGCGGCGACGGACGAGGTGGACCAGTTGGTGATGTTCCACTGGGCGATGCGGACTTGTGCGTGCGCGAGGGAGCCGGCGCTCAGGAGAGCGGCGATACCGAGAGCAACAGTCTTTGTTGCGAGCATGAGCGTTCCTGAAAAGGGCGACCCCCGAAGCGGTACGGATGGCGCGGCGAAAACGCCGCGTTGAAACGGCAAGTTTGTCGCGAGTTCGTGATTTGTCAAGGAACTCTCGGACCATGCGCATGTGATGGTTGTGGCTGGCCGACAGGTTCGGCGCAGAAGCGCGCGAAGTTGGTCGCTAGAGTTGGCTCCAATGCCCGAACACACTGCAAAAACCCCAAAGAAGATCGTGCTCGCCTACTCCGGCGGGCTGGACACGTCCGTGATTCTGCCGTGGCTGAAGGAGCGTTATCCGGGCGTGAAGCTCGTGGCGTACGCCGCGGATCTGGGACAGGGGAAGGGGGAGCTCGATGGGATCGAGGAGAAGGCGCTCAAGAGCGGGGCGGACGAGGTGATCGTGGATGATCTGCGGCGGGAGTTTGCGGAGCAGTACTGCTTCCCGATGCTGCGGGCGCATGC
>JBGANP010000099.1:0-12726 GCA_044222255.1 Phycisphaerales bacterium | reverse complement strand
TCCGGGTACCGCTCCAGGTTCGCGTAATAGTTGATGAACGTGTTGAACCCCTCATCCATCCATGCGTGCATCCGCTCGTTGGTGCTCATGATCATCGGAAACCAGGTGTGCCCGATCTCGTGGGTCGTCACGCCCCACAGCCCACGCGCGTTGTCACGCCCCGAGCACATCGCAAACCCGGGATACTCCATCCCCCCAACGATCCCGTTCACATTCACCGACCATGAATACGGATACGCGTACCACATCTTCGAGTAGTGCTCGATGGACTGCTTCAGCATCTGCGTCGAGCCGCCCTCCTTCGTCGCGCCGCTCCATGCGGGCAAGGCCTCTCGTGGATAGAACGACTGGCAGAACGTGCGTCCCGTCTGACCAGAAATCTGCGAGCCGCAGCCATCCCAGATGAACGCACTCGAACTCGCCCACGCGAACGTGCGCACGTTCTTCGCGTTGAATCGCCAGGTCTTGCTCGTGGACTTCCTCGATGCTCGAACTTCGCCCGCGTTCTCGCGATCAATATCCTCGGCGGCGCGGATCACAACCGTCGCATCGCTCTCGCGAGCCTTGTTCCAGCGCTCGTACTGCTCGCTGCTGAGTACATCCTGCGCGTTGGTCAGGTCGCCGCTTCCCGCCACGATCTGATCTCCCGGCGCGGAGATCGCCACCTCGAAGTCCCCGAAGTCCGTGTAAAACTCCCCCTGCCCCAGATACGGCCGCGTGTTCCAACCGTGAACATCGTCGTATACGCACACGCTCGGGAACCACTGCGCCAGCTCGAACACCTCACCATCCTTGCACTCATCGATTCCCATCCGGTCCGATCCATATTTCGGCACCGCGAACGACCACTCGATCGCGATCTCCACGCTCGCGCCCGGCGCGATCGCGGTGTCCAGATCGATCCGCCCCACTGTCCCATACTCGTGCAGCTTCGCCTCGCGCCCGTTCACGAGCACGCTGGCGATCTCGAACCCCCCGATGTGCCGGTCACGATTCCCGAACCGCGAGTTCGGCTTCGTCAGCAGCGCACCATCGCTGTTCTCGCGAAACAGGTTCTGCTCCAGGTTCATCCACACAAACCCCAGCACATGCGGCGAGTTGTTCGCATATCGCACCCGCTCCTTCCCCATCACCTTCCGCCCAGCGACATCCAACGACGCCTCGATCGAATAGTCCGCCCGCTGCTGCCAATACCCCGGCCCGGGCGCGCCGCTCGCCAGCCGCCGCTCACTCACCGGCTCCATCGGCGGAACGCTGAAGATCGTCCTCGCATCGGGGTCCGCCCGCCGAAAGTCCTTATCCAGCCCCGCATCCACGTGCGAATCACCATGTGGGGAGGTGGTCCCTCCGCTGGTTCCACACCCCTCCAATCCTGCGATCGCCGAAGCGAAACCCAGCACAAAGATCACGCGATTTGCACGCACTCGCATCGTGAGCGAACTCCTGGAAAGGAACAACCAACCCGCCGAAGACCTCAACGGTAGTAGTCGTCGGTCGCGCAGCGAGAGTCGAATCGATTCGCCGCGCCGCCCAGTCAAATCGCCCAGCTTGATCGCCTCGGGCGAAGTCCCAGCTCCGGGCAACCCACGATCGTCCGGCCGTAGAACTCCGCCGATCGTCAGCGAGTGTCCGAAAACCCCTTGCACACGCCCATCTCCAGAGTTACTCTGAAACGGTAACAACCCGGCGTCAAGGGATTCGACGAGCGTGTGTTCGACGAAGCCTCCGCGGGTTTGGATGGATCTTTGGTTGAAAAACCTGAGGAGAGAGAGATGAGTACGCACGTTCTCAGCGGTCGACAGTTGCATCGTGGCCTGGGTCTTTTGGCGGCGAGCGTCTGCTTCACCGCATTCGCTACACCCTCGCACGCTTGGCTGGGAAGTTTCGAGCCCGCCGACGGATATCAGGGGTTCCTCAACCAGGTGCAGATTTATAATGCCGGTCAGTACGGGCCTAACTCCGGCTACATGGCCGTGTCGCCCACCGCCATTCCCTCCAACTCCGGACTCTGGACGGCCGTCTCCGGCGGCTCCGGCCTCGCCTACGCCACCGGCCACTTCGCTTTGGATCGCCAGTTCGTCAACAACAACATCGGCACTATCAACGATCAAGGTCTGGTTATCACCACCCATGACCAAGGCTGGAACGGCCCAGCCCAGCGCTACAAGTACAATGTAGATGCGCAAGACCTCGGGGGAGTGTCACCTGCCGCCACAAGCGGCCAGCGTGTCCATCTCTCTTTCTGGACCAAGGGAGGTCTCCCCGCGGATCCCGCAGGCGTGAACGGCGTGCCGTACGGCTATTTCGGAAACAGTGTCGAGCTCGCTGATTCCTCGGGCAACATCGGCTTCCGCGTCGGCTTGACGGCGACCGCGGGCGGCAACATGCTCACCTATTGGAACGGCTCAACCCTGTTCCAGAGCTCGATCGTCCACTTCGGTTCCAAGTTCGACCGTTGGGATATCGACCTTGATCTCGCCTCGCAGACGGTGAAAGCCAACTACTTCAACTTCCTTCTGGGCACGACGACGACCGTCGTGACACCCGCTCCTCTGATGACCTCGATGAGCAACTTCTCCTCGTTGTATTTCCAGAGCTCTCCGGGCGTGACCAACTCCAAGGGCTGGGCCGTGGACGACTTCTCGTTCACAGCCACGCCCGCGCCATCCACGGCCGCACTACTCGGGCTGGCGGGCCTCGGCGCGTTCCGCCGCCGCCGCTGACTCTCCGAACTCGCACGCGGCCACATCATTCGGCGCGGGCAATCCACACGGATCGCCCGCGTCGCTTTGTTTCCCCTTTCAGATAGTTCTCGGCGACACCCGCTCACACCTTCCGATCCAGCAACCGATACCCGATCGCCTCACTCACCTGCTCCACGCCGATCTCCTCGACCCCCGCCAAATCCGCGATCGTCCGCGCCACCCGCCGCACCTTGTCGTACGCCCGCGCGCTCAGCCCAAGCTCCGACATCGCCTGCCCGAGCACGGTCTTGGCATCCTCGCTTAGCGGCGCAAGCTTGTCGAGTTGCTTCCCGCTCAGCCGCGCGTTCGGCACGCCCTCTCCCTGCCGCTTCGCCTGACGATCACGCGCCGCCAGCACCAGCCTTCGCATCTCCGCGCTGCTCGTTCCCTTCGGCCGCGTGTCGCTCAACCCCGCGCTCAGCTCCTTCCACGGAACCGCCGGCGCTTCCACATGGATATCAATCCGGTCGATCAGCGGCCCGCTCAGCTTCGACAGGTACCGGTCCATCGCCTTCTTCCCCACCTCATCACGCGGCACATCTCCCTTCGGTGTCGGATTCATCGCCGCGACGAGCATGAAACTCGCCGGAAATCGCACCGCCGAGTGGCTCCTCGCGATCGTGACAACATGGTCCTCCAGCGGTTGCCGCAACGTCTCCAGCACATCGCGCGGAAACTCCGGCAACTCATCCATGAACAGCACACCCCTGTGCGCCAGCGAAATCTCCCCCGGCTTGGGCACCGCCCCGCCGCCCACGATCGCGCTTCCGCTCGCCGTGTGGTGCGGCGTGCGCACCGGCCGCATCGTCACGAGTCCCTCACCCGGTCGCAACTGCCCCGCCGCCGAATAAATCCGCGTGATCTCAATCGCCTCGCTCACCGTCAGCGGCGGCAACACGCCCGGGAGCGCCCGCGCCATCATCGTCTTTCCTGTCCCCGCTGGCCCGAGCATTACGCAGTTGTGCGAGCCCGCACACGCCACCACAATCGCCCGTTTCACAGCCTCCTGCCCGCGCACCTCCGCGAAATCCACCGGCGCTTCCGCTGTCGCCAACCGCGACTGCACATCCAGCGGCGGATGCGGCTCCACATCCAGCGTCCCATTCAATATCCCCACCACTTCCGCCAGCGTCCGCACCCCAATCGCCTCGATCCCCTGCACCACCGACGCCTCCGCCGCGTTGTCCGCAGGAACGATCACACCCCGATACCCCTTCGCCTCCGCCAGCGCGGCCATCGCCAACACCCCACGCACCGGCCGCAGCCGTCCATCCAGCGCAAGCTCCCCCGCAAACAACCACTGCCGCGGATCTAAACCATCCGCTCCCTCCCCCGCCCTGGCGGGGGAGGTGTCCGAGCGAGTGCCAGCGAGCAAGGACGGAGGGGGCGTGTTGCCAACCTTCACACCTACCATCGCCTCCCGCCCCAACTTCACCACAACTTCCGGCTTCCCATCCTTCTGATTTGAACTTTGAACCTTGCCGCTTTGAACTTTCGCTTTCCCGATCATCCCCAGCCCCACCATAAGCCCCACCGCGATCGGCAGGTCATACAGCGGCCCCTCCTTCTTCACATCCGCCGGCGCAAGATTCACCAGCGTCTTCCCCTGCGGAAAGAAGAACCCGCTGTTGGTGAGCGCAGACCGCACCCGCTCCAGCGACTCTTTCACCGCCGCATCCGGCAACCCCACGATCATCGCGCGGCCCTCGCCATCACCCTCCTCGCGATTGCTCGCGTTGGGATTGATGTCGATCTCGACCTCGCAGGGATGCGCGTCGATCCCGGTCAGAAAATACGATTGCACTCGAGCCAGCATGGGCCGCAGCATACCGAACGGACGCCGGTTCGCCAACCACTAATTTCAATCGCATGTGGCCGATTCACGCATGAACCGGCGTCGCCGCCCCGCGCCGGCCGCGCAGTTTCTTCCACCATCCGCCCAGCCCCACGCGCTCGGGCTCGCCCAGCACCTCAACCGCGCCGATTTGTGCCAGTTCCCACATCAAACTCCCCCGCGCCCCCGGCCACGGCACCCCGCCCACACGCCGCCACACCTCGCCCCAGAGATGCACCCCATACGCCCCCGCCGGAATCACGCCCGGCTTTAGCAGCCGCTCCGCTTCGAACCAATCCACGCAGCAAAACGCATCCGGCGCGGCCAGCGCCCCCTCCAGCCCGCGCTTCTTCACCACCTCCGCCACCAGCGCGGGGCCAGTCGCCCCGTGCACCATCGTCGTCGGGTCGCTCGCCGCCGCCCGGGCCAGGCAATACTGCGCGAACGGGTCCTTCGCCGGGCACTTCAGCACGCAGCTCGTCACTGCCCGCCGCCCGTTCCGCATCCGCTCCGAGCTGATCACCATCGCATCCGTCGGAAACGGCCGCAGACAGAAGATGTCGCAATCCACCCAATACCCGCCCTCGCGTGCCAGCAACGCATACCGAAACAGATTGCTGAACCCGCTCAGCCCCCCATTGCTCTCCCCCGCCGCTTTCCCATACTTGAAGATTCGATCGCGCGACACGATCTCATCCGCATCGCGCACCACCACACCCCGCGGCACATTCGCCACCGCACCATACGTGAACAGTTCGAACGGATGTCCCACCCGCAGAAACGACTCAACACACGCCCGATGCGCCGTCGGCAACGCATCCCCAACCCACAGCGATCGCACCGGCTCCAGCGCCATATCGCTCCGCCCCGTTGTCGAGTCCTGAAAGCACATCTTGGTCGCCCTCACGATGCCCAGCCAACCATGAGCCCAGACTGACTGTACGCACTCCCCCCCTCCTCCCCCGCCCTGGCGGGGGAGGTGTCGCGAGCGAAGCGAGCGACGGAGGGGGTGTACCACCTACAACACGACATGCCACCCCCTCTCCCCAACCACGACATCTACACCGCCTGCCGAAACGCCGCCGCCGCCTTCGCCGCGCTTGCTCAACTCACTCCCGATGCTCGCACCGCCATCCTCGACGCCATCGCCGCCGCCCTCGACACCCGCCGCGACGAAATCCTGACAACCTGCTCCGAAGAAACCGCCCTCACTATCGACGAACTTACCCCCGAATTCGCCCGCACCACCGGCACGCTTCGGATGTTCGCCAACCTCGTCCGCGACGGCTCGTGGTGCCGCGCCGCCATCGACACTCCCTCAACATCCCCCATCGGCCCCAACCACGACCTCCGCTCCCTCCTCACTCCCCTCGGCCCAGTCGCCGTTTTCGGCTCATCCAACTTCCCCCTCGCCTACGGAGTCTGCGGCGGCGACACCGCCAGCGCCCTCGCCGCCGGCTGCCCCGTCATCATCAAAGAACACCCCGCTCACCCGCGCACCGGTCGTCTCCTCGCGGATACGGCACAACAAGCAATCACACTCGCCACCAGCGAGCCCCGAGCGTCAGCGAGCGGGAGCAACACGATCGATGCACTTCAACACGCTCTCCAGTACATCCCCAACGAAGATCACACAGACTTCTCCATCGCCCAACAACTCGTCCAGCACCCCGACATCAAAGCCGTCGGCTTCACCGGCTCCATCCCT
This sequence comes from Phycisphaerales bacterium, assembly GCA_044222255.1. Classification (GTDB taxonomy): domain Bacteria; phylum Planctomycetota; class Phycisphaerae; order Phycisphaerales; family UBA1924; genus UBA4658. The sequence goes on along the minus strand of JBGANP010000099.1, from coordinate 6,440 downwards.
GGCGGCCTCGCTATCGAGAAGCTCGCCCGCGAACGCAAGGCCCCCATTCCCGTCTTCGCCGAGATGGGAAGCATGAACATCGCGGTCATACTCCCCGGCGCGATGCAACGTGATCCACACGGCCTCGCCATGTCTCTCGCGGATTCCGTTCTGATGCGTTGCGGACAGCAATGCACCAAACCCGGCGCGATTCTCTATGGCCCCGGCTCTGGAAGCACTGCATTTCGTGCCCATCTGGAGGACCGTTTTAGAACGTCGCCAAACCGCAGAATGCTTGCCACTTGGATCACGGACGCGTACCGCGAACGACTGTTCCGTTCACCGCGGTTTCGCGCACAGCCAATCGCCTTTTTCGATCGCGCTGGATCACCACTCCCGGGTCCACGCGATGGCTTGCCCACTCTCTTGGCCGCCTCATCGCACGAGTGGTTCAAGCGACCCGAACTCCGCGAAGAAATCTTCGGCCCGACAACCACCCTCGTATCTCTTGACGACCTTTCGGAACTCGCCCTCATTCCCGAGCAGGGAGCACTCGCGATCTCCGTGTGGTTCGATCCCGACGCCTCGCGCGATGTCGACATCGTCCGCTCACTCAAGCGCCAGTACAACTCCGCCGGCCGCATCACCTTCAACGGCCCCCCCCCCGGCGTCCGCGTCGCCACCAGCATGGTCCACGGCGGCCCCTTCCCCGCCACCAATCGCCCCGACACCACCGCCGTCGGCCCCCGCGCCATCGAACGCTGGTGCCGCCCCATCTGCTTCCAGAACTGTCCCGATTCCCTCCTCCCGCCCGAACTGCAAAACGCAAACCCCCGCAGCATCTGGCGCACCATCAACGGCCAGCTCACTCGTGCCCCCCTGTAGCCGCTCCTTTTCTCCACACTTGCATCTTAACTCCGCCCCTCACGCCACCTCGGTCGTGACCACGTTCGCACGCGCGAACCGCCCTCCCCCATACTCGGCACTCGGCACTCATGATTTTCCCCTTCATCCTTGACATATTCCCATATCAGTATATATTGAACTCGTGCCCCCCACCCCCTCCACCCTCGACCCCTTCTCCGCCATCGCCGAGCCCCGCCGGCGCGAGGTTCTCGCCAAAATGGCCGAACTCGGCGGCGGCGAACTCGCGGTGAACGACATCGTCGCCGCTCTCGGTTGGCCGCAGCCACAGGTCTCCAAACACCTCGCCGTGCTCCGCGATGTCGGCATTCTCGCCGTCCGCCGCCGCGGCCGCGAACGCCTCTATTCCGTGAACGGCGAGCAACTCAAAACCATTCACGACTGGATCAAGATGTACGAACACTTCTGGGATCACAAGCTCGCCCGCATCAAGCAGCGCGCCGAAGCCGCCGCCGCCACCCACCGCGCCTGGTCGCAATCTCACAATCACCCTCCCGCCTCAGACACATCCAGCAAGAAGCACTGACTCCGTACCACAGGCGTGACGCCCGTCTGCCATCTTCTCCTCTCTGAATCTGGAACCCTGACCATGCCCGCCACACTCGAAGAAGCTATCCACACCATCAACCTCGTGAAAGAACTCACCATCAACGCCCCCGTCGCGATCACCTTCGAGTCGATCCTCGCCGAACTCGGCCCCGAGGGCGAGAAACCCGACGGCCATGGCGGCAGCGCGCCCTTCCCCATGACGCTCGAGCCTTGGCCCGGCGGCCGCTGGTTCCGCGACACCGGAAACAACTCCGGCCACCTGTGGGGACATATTCAGGTCATCAAACCCCCGACGCTCATCGAGATCTTTGGCCCGATGTTCATGTCCTACCCCGCCACCAACTTCATCCAGTACCGCCTCGCCCCCACCGGCTCGGCCACCCTGCTCACGCTCACCCATCGCGCCATGGGCTTCATCCCCGAAGACCATCGCAAGGGTGTCCACATCGGCTGGGAGTTCGGCCTCAACAAGATTCGCCAACTCGCCGAAGGCCGCGTGCGCAATCGCTAACGGCACGTAGAGTTTGCACTCGGCACTTTTCATTTTTACTGAGGAGCCCCTTATGGCACACTACGTTGACGGCTTCGTCATCCCGATCCCCAAGAAAAACGTCGCCGCGTACCAGCGAATGGCGAAGAAGGCCTCCAAGATCTGGATGGAACTCGGCGCGCTCGAATACCGCGAGTGCGTCGGCGACGACATGAACGTCTCCTTCGGCGTTCCCTTCACCAAGCTGACCAAGACCAAGCCGACCGAGACCGTCGTCTTCTCCTGGATCGTCTACAAGTCCCGCGCCCACCGCGATGCCGTCAACAAGAAGGTCGTGAAAGATCCCCGCATCGCCGAGATGTGCGACCCCAAGGACATGCCCTTCGACATGAAGAAGATGGCCTACGGCGGCTTCAAGGTCCTCGTCGAGGGCTGATGCCCACACACGCCCGGGATGAGCGACGCTCTGGGAGCGAATCCCGCGGATATGCACCCCACCCAACCTCACACCCCCACCGAACCACCCCATGACCTCCCACACACCCGCCCCATCAAAGAAGGCCTTCTGGATCGGCTGGGTTCTCAGCGCCCTGCCAATCCCCCTCTTCCTCCTCAGCGCGACCATGAAGTTCATGATGCCGCCAGATGTTGCTGCGAAGAATCTTGAACTGGGCTGGGACCCGAAGTACGCCCTTGCGCTCGGCATCGTTGAACTCGTCAGCGTCATCTTGTATCTCTTCCCCCAAACCGCGGTCTTGGGCGCAGTCTTGCTCGCCGGGTATCTCGGCGGCGCGATCGCCACGCATGTCCGTGTCGGCGAGCCCTTCTACATACCTGCCGCGATCGGCATCGTCCTCTGGCTCGGCCTCTACCTCCGCGAACCCCGCCTCCGCGCCCTCATCCCCCTTCGTCACTAACCGCCCTCGCTTCATGCTCACACACCCACTTCCAGCCCCAATCGCGATGCGCGTGCATCGCGCCGCCGTCTCACGCCCATCACAACATCGAAAGGACCCTCGCATGTCCGCCACCGCCACAACGTCATCTCAAACCTCCGCCTTCGCCATCGGCAAGAAACTCGTCGAGCTCTGCCAGCACGGTAAGAACCAGGAAGCCATCGACACCCTCTACGCACAGAACATCGTCAGCATCGAAGCGATGGAAATGCCCGGCATGCCCGCCCGCACCGAAGGCCTCGCCGCCGTCAAGGCCCGCAAGAAGGCCTTCTACGACAACTCCACCATCCACTCCTCCTCCGCCGAGGGCCCCTGGCCCCACGGCGACCGCTTCATCGTGAACTTCTCCCTCGACATGACCGCCAAGGCGGGCCCCATGGCCGGCCAGCGCATGCAGATGAAGGAAGCCGCCCTCTTCACCGTCAAGAACGGCAAGATCACGCAAGAAGAGTTTTTCTACGGCGGCTGCGAGCAGTGATCGAACAGAGGCCCAGGCGCAAGCCCGGGCACTTTCCCTGTTCGCCTCAGTCATCAGCAAAGCACGGGCTTGCATCTGCTCGAGCTTCCAGAGACAATGTTGCCATCGTCGCACTGCCGTTCACCGTGCCCGAGCTTGCGCTCGGGCCTCTGTTTGAGAGCCTCCGCATGAGCACCATCCGCCTCCTCGTCGGCACCAAGAAAGGCGCGTTCGTCCTCACCTCCGACGGCACTCGCCGCAAGTGGTCTGTCTCCGGCCCCTTCTTCGCTGGCTGGGAGATCTACCACCTCAAGGGCTCCCTCGCCGACCCCAACCGCATCTACTGCTCGCAATCCTCCGGCTGGTTCGGCCAGATCATCCAGCGTTCCGACGATGGCGGCCAGACCTGGCACACCCCCGGCTCCAAGCCCGAAGATCTCCAGGGCGAGCACGGCATGCCCAAGGGCGAGTCCAACAAGTTCGCCTACGACACGCAGGCCGCGCCACTCACCACGCACATGTGGTACGACGGCACACAGCACCCGTGGGAGTTCAAACGCGTCTGGCACATCGAACCCTCTCTCACCGATCCCGATGTCGCGTACGCCGGCGTCGAAGATGCCGCCATCTTCAAGACCACCAACGGCGGCCGCAGTTGGCACGAACTCTCCGGCCTCCGCGGCCACGGCACCGGCCCCCAGTGGCAACCCGGCGCGGGTGGCATGGGTGCTCACACCATTCTGCTTGATCCCCAAAACCCCGGCCGCATCTTCACCGCCATCTCCGCCGCGGGCTGCTTCCGCTCCGACGATGACGGCCAATCCTGGCGCCCCATCAACCGCGGCCTGCGTTCCCAGTACATCCCCGATCCCAACGCCGAGGTTGGCCATTGCGTCCACCGCATCGCCCAGCACGGCGGCCGCCCCAACACCCTCTTCATGCAAAAGCACTGGGATGTCATGCGCTCCGACGATGGCGGCGACAACTGGACGGAAGTCTCAGGCGACCTCCCCACCGACTTCGGCTTCCCCATCGACATCAACGCCAACGACCCCAACACTGTCTACGTCGTCCCCATCACCAGCGATTCCCTCCACTACCCGCCCGAAGGCAAGCTCCGCGTCTACCGCAGCAAAACCGGCGGCCAGCACTGGGAGCCACTGACCAAAGGACTCCCACAACAGGATTGCTACGTCAACATCCTCCGCGATGCCATGTGCGTCGACACCCTCGACCCCTGCGGCATCTACTTCGGCACCACCGGAGGCCAGGTCTACGCCAGCGCGGACAACGGAGACTCATGGAACGCAGTCGTCAGAGACTTGCCAGCCGTGCTGAGTGTTGAGGTGCAAGTCATCCCATGATCCGCGTCGCGCTTCCTTATCACCTCTGCACACTCGCGGGCCATCACCACGACATCTTGCTCGATGTCGCGCCGCCTGTGACTGTTTCCTCAGTCCTGGACACCCTCGAGCTCAGGTTCCCCATGCTCCGCGGCACGATCCGCGACCACACCACCAAGAAACGCCGCGACTTCCTCCGCTTCTTCGCCTGCAATCAGGATTTCTCCAACTCTTCTCCCGACACGCCCCTTCCTCCCCAGGTCGCCGCGGGAACCGAGCCCTTCCTCATCATCGGCGCCATCGCCGGCGGGTAATCACACCGCCGAAGCAACGTGCCACACCAGATCGCAGCACCAGTGCGCCCCGATCGCCGCGCCCACGCCGCGCCGGATGAATATCCATCCAAACACCACCCCCACCATCGCGTTGAGCCCGATCACCCAGCCCCACGCCAGCACGGGCACCGCGCCAAGTCCGCCGAACATCGCCACCATTCCCGGCACGTGAAGCACGCCGAACGCCACCGCGCTCACGACATTCGCCACCCACGGAGCCGCCGTCCATCCTCGCGGCAGAATCCGCAGCACCAGCGAGAGCAGAAACAGCCGGCACAGAATCTCCTCACCAAACGCCGCCGCGCTGCTCGCCCCGATCGCGGCCATAACTCCCGCCGGATGCAGCACCGGCGGCAGCGTCCCCGGAAACACCATCTGAATCGCGCGTACGCCCAGCACGATCGCCGCGCCGCTCGCGAGCCCCGCGACCCCGGGCACCACGGCCCGCTCCACGCGCTCCCGCGGCGCTCGCCTGGCCATGCTCGGCGTCGGATCCAGCCCGCGGGCACGAGCCATCCGCAAGCCGCCCCACGCAAGCAGCCCATACACCACCGTCAACTGCACCGCAAGAATCGCCGCGAACACCGGCAGCGGCAACGGCAACTCCACCGAAACCTTGGAAGCAATCAGCGGCATGAGCAGCACCGCCGCGACCGCCCCCAGAATGCCATACGCCCCGGCCAGCATCGCCGCGTATTTCAAATCCATCTTGGCCGAAACACCTGACATCGCCGTCTTCCTCAGAAGCCACCCGCTCCCTCTGGACACAAAGAGCAACCGTGCGGTCAGCTCCATGATCGGCGTCATCGCCGACAACTGATCACGCCGCGCCGCCCTCAAGCTCCCGCTCAATCCGCCGATCCGGCACCACCCATACCACTGCCACCAGTCCGTACATCACCACCGATATCCACGGATTCACAAACGCCCCGCCAATCCCCAGCACATACAACGCCAGCGACACCTTTCCCTTCACATCCTTCCCCAGCGCCCGCGCCAAGACCGAATCCGCCCCATTGGCCCGCACGATCGCCTTCTGCAAAATCACATACGCAATCGCGGCCATCAGGAGCACCACTCCATACACCGCCGCCGGCACCGCCTCCAGATGGTTCTCCCCCACCCATCCCGTCGCAAACGGCAGCAGCGACAGCCAGAAGAGCACGTGCAGATTCGCCCACAGCACCCCGCCCGACACGCGCTTCGCCGCGTGCAGCATGTGGTGGTGGTTGTTCCAGTAGATCCCGATGTACACGAAGCTCAACACATAACTCAGAAACACCGGCACCAGCGGCCTCAAGTTCTCCAGCGTGATCCGCTCCCCCTCATGCGCATGCGGCACCTTCATCTCCAACACCATAATGGTGATGATGATCGCCAGAACCCCATCGCTGAACGCTTCGAGTC
>JBGANP010000098.1:0-12787 GCA_044222255.1 Phycisphaerales bacterium | reverse complement strand
GAGGCGTTGCAGGGGCGATGTTATGGGTCGGTGCGCCCGGGCACGCGGTTCGTATCTCGATTGGCGTGCGGATCAGCGCAACAGATTGGCGAGTCATCACGCCGACCCCTCGTGCGGGGGATCGCTGTCCACCACGCGGCGGGCCAAAGGAGACCTACGCCGCGTATCTGCACCGTTTGAACGACGATGCCGATCTCTCCGCTCGTCGCCGGGGCGCGCACCTCGATTGTGCCGTCGCATCGCCCGCCGCCGATCCCAGCCAGCGAATCCCCCAGCCGATCGCCCAACCCTCCCTGCCGCGCTTGGGGGATGTGACGCCCTCCAAAGAGGTTGCGGTCCACATGTTGATTCAGCAGGCCTACACCGTGCGCAACATGCTGAATCGCGGCGCCATCATCGATCTGATCGGATAGTGGCATGGGCCTTTGGTGGCACGGCTTTCCAGGGCCGTGTTCGGGCCGCCGCGGCCCGAATGTCCCGTTTTTTGGATTTCGTGTACCGCCACGATCAACCTCCTGGCGAACCGCCCGAAACATGGGCCAGAGGCACATGCCACTTGATGCCACTTCGCCCTTCCGCCCCGCCCCAACTTCCCGTAGACTGATGTCAGACCCGCCCCGCGGCGGGCCTGCCTCCGGGCTGTTGTTTGCCCGGTCGGCGCAGATTCCACTACACCCGCGCCCACTGCCTTCGCACCCCCCGGCCTTTGGCTGTGAAGGCGAGTGCCCGCGCCAGATGGAGGATCGTCCCATGGCTGTCGCCAAAGTCTCCGACATCAGGAACATCTGCCTCGTGGGTCATACAGGGTCAGGGAAGACAACCCTGACCGAACGATTGCTGCTGAGCGCGGGCATCATCAAACGCATGGGAACGGTGGAAGAGGGGAACACGGTCAGCGACTGGACGGATGAGGAGAAGCACCACAAGCACTCGCTGCAGCCGAGCGTGGTGCACTTCGGTTTCGAGGGGCACGATGTCAACGTGATCGACACGCCGGGGCTGTTGGACTTCATCGGCCACGGCATCGCCTGTCTGCCCGCGGTCGAGACGGTGGCGGTCGTGGTCGATCCGATCAAGGGAATCGAGACGACCACGCGCCGCATGATGGCGATCGCAGAGGAGCGTCAGCTCCCTCGCATGATCATCGTGAACAAGATCGACCATCCGGAAGTCGGTGCCACCGAACTCGAAATGCTCGTCGAACAGCTCCGCGAGGCCTTCGGCGCGATTTGCCTGCCGATCAACCTGCCCACGCCGGGAAAGAAGGATGTCATCAACGTCTTCGAGCACGATGGCAAGGACTCCAAGGGAGACCAGACGGAGTTCTCCTCCGTCCACGAGGCCCATCGCAGGATCGTCGAGCAGGTGATCGAGGTCGATGAGGATCTCACCCTGCAGTATCTCGAAAGCGGCGAGCCCGGCGGCTTCGATCCAGCGAAGTTGCACGGAGCGTTCGAGCGCGCACTCGAACAAGGCCACCTCGTCCCGATCTGCTTCTGCTCCGCCAAGGGTGGAGTCGGCGTGGACGACCTGATGCACGTCTTCGCCTCGCTCTGCCCCGCTCCCGATGAGGTGCATCCCTCGGAGTTCCTGCGCCGCGACGAGGCGGCAGGCAATGAACGCGACTATCGCCCCGAGCCCGAGCCGATGCGCCCGCTGATCTCGCATGTGTTCAAGGTCGCGACCGATCCCTTCGTCGGCAAGCTCGGCTATTTCCGCGTCCATCAGGGCGTGATCAAGACCAAGCAGGATCTGCTGGTCGATGACCAGAAGAAGACGATTCGCATCGGTCACATGTTCCGTTTGCAGGGCAAGGACCACGTTGAAGTCACCGAGCTTGGGCCCGGCCAGATCGGCGCGGTCGCGAAAATCGACGAGCTGCGGCTCAACAGCGTGATGCACGAGAGTCACGAGGCCGACGGCGTGCGGATCAAGCCGCTCCCGCTGCCGCGCCCGATGTACGGACTGGCGATCGAGCTCAAGAACCACGCGGATGAGACTCGCTTCGCGTCGGTTGTTCACAAGCTGATCTCCGAGGATCCCGGCTTCAGCGTCGAACGCATCGCCGCGACAAAGCAGACTGTTATCCGCGGCATGGGCGATTTGCACCTGCGCGTCATCATCGAGAAGCTCAAGTCCTCCGGCATCGAGGTCATCACGTCCCCGCCCAAGATTGCGTACAAAGAAACCATCACGATCAAGGCAAACGGACACCATCGTCACAAAAAGCAGACCGGGGGTTCGGGGCAGTTTGGCGAGGTCTATCTCACCGTCGAGCCGTTGCCGGTGGACCATCCCGAAGGGTTCGAGTTCGTCAACGAAACCGTCGGCGGCTCCATCCCGCGCCAATACATTCCCGCCGTTGAGAAAGGCGTGCGACAGGCGATGGTGGATGGCGCGATCGCCGGATACCCGATGAAGAACATTCGCGTGAGCGTCTACGACGGCAAGTACCACGATGTCGATAGCAAGGAAATCGCCTTCGTCACCGCCGGCAAGAAAGCGTTCATCGACGGCATCAAACAGGCAAGACCCGCGCTGCTCGAGCCGTATGTCAAGGTCGAGATCACCGTTCCCAGCCGCTACATGGGCGATGTCAACGGCGACCTCTCCGGCAAACGCGGCCGCGTGCAATCCACCGACATGGTGGGATCGGATCTCTGCCTCGTCCGCGCCATCGCGCCCCTCGGCGAGTTGCAGAACTACTCCAACCAGCTCAAGAGCATGACCGGCGGCACGGGCTCGTTCGTCATGGAATACAGTCACGACGAGCAGACGCCAGCGCATATTCAGGCAGATGTCGTCGCGGCCTACAAGCCGCACGAGGAGGATTGACCGCATGTCCGAGTCCGCAATGTCCGCCAAGAAGTCCGGCTCCATCGGCTGGTTTGGCGCGATCGCCCTGATCGTCCTTGGCGGACTCATCGTCTACGCCGTCCAACTGGCGATGGCCAGCGGCGCCGGAGCTTCTGCCTCACGCGGCAGCCCGGGATTGGCCGAGGCGGTCGCCAAGGACGATCCCGATCGCGTGCGCAACGCCATCAAGGCCGGTGGAGATATCAACGCAGCGATGATCTCCGACAAGCCCGGGAGAGAGGGCATGACCCCGCTCATGCACGCGGCGATGGACTCGAAGCCCGAGACCATGCGAGCCCTCATAGAGGCCAAGGCCAAAACCGAGCAGCGCACCGAAGATGGCCGCACCGCGCTCATGTACGCCGCGGGCTGGGGCGACAGCACGAAGGTCAAGCTCCTCCTCGACGCCGGCGCACGAACCGACGCCCGCGCCTCGGACGGCTGGACCGCGCTGATGTGGGCCGCTGCCCGCGGCGAGCCCGCCAGTGTGAAAGCCCTCACCGCCGCTGGTGCTGATGTGAACGCGGCGAACAAATGGCGACAGACGGCCCTCATGGCCGCGGCCCGCACAGGTTCGGTCGAGAAGGTCGCGATGCTGCTCGAATCCGGCGCGGCCGCAACTGCTGTGGACATGAACGGCGAAACCGCCCTCAGCATCGCCGCCCAGAACGAAGCTCCCGCCGGCGTGCTTCAAGCCCTCGTAAAGGCCGGCGCTCCGGTCGACGGCGGCGACGCCGACGGCGTGACGCCCCTGATGAAGGCCGCCGAACGCGGCGACGCCGAACAGGTCGCAACGCTCCTGAAACTCGGCGCCGATGCCTCCAAGAAGGACAAGCCCAACGGCTGGACCGCGAAGGAGTGGGCCTCCAAGCGCGATGACGACAAGGGCCGCGCCGTGGTCAAGGCGATCGAGAACAAGTAGCAAAAATAAAAACGCTCGGCCGGTGGCGGTTCGGCCGAGCATTGAAGTCACCGTGCAAGCGTGGCATGGCTGGTTCGACAAGGGCCTTGCTCCGGCTGCCGCCATCCTTGGCGGTGCATCCGTGCATCCCAGTGACGCGTCCTTGCGTCGTGGGCGGGAGCAAGCATCTTGTTGAACCGGCCGAGCCGCGAGTCCGTTCGCACCTTTTGCGGCCTGCCGGTGGTACATAAGCGGGTTGTCAATCCCGCCGCGCGGCTGGGCGGCCGCGGGAGGGGGGAGAAGATCGGCTGGCTAAGAGCCGCGGGACTGAATGCGTTCGACAAGCTCGGGCAGGGAGTGGAAACCGGCGTCCTCGTTGGCCTTCCAGCGAGCCAGATCATGAATCTCGATGCGGTTGCCCGCACCCAGAACCGCCACATCCGTCTTCAGCCCCGCCTTTTCCAGGTGACGCTTCGGAAGGATGATGCGGCCCGCTGAGTCCATATCCAAGTGTTCGACAAGCGAGAAGAGGCGGGGTTCAAGTTCGGCGGTATCACGATCAGGGATCAGAGTCGGCTTGGCCGGTTGGCTGGCCGCGTCGAAGTAGGTCTCGGTATACAGACGAAGATGTCCGGTGGGCCAGGGAAGGCAGACCCAAGTAGCCCCATCACGTTCCGCGGACCAGCGGTTGCGGTACTTGGCGGGGATCGCCAGCCGTCCTTTGCCATCGATGCTGTTTTCGGAGTATCCGGTGAACAGCATGTGTGCCTCGGGTCGGTTGGTGAGGCCCCATTATGCCCCACCTGCCCCCACAACGCAACACCAAATGGAGTTATCCACCACAATTATTCAAGGAAGTGCATAGCCGGTGGAGAACTGTGCGAGCTGCGCGAAAAGTGCGCAAGCTCCGGGCGATCCCGGGTTTAAGTGTTACTCTCTTGTTCGAGCAGGAGGTCATCGCATCATGAGTTCGTGGGGAATGGCTCGCAGTGGCCCGGCCGACGGTTCGTCGCGATACGCGCGGCGTGATCGCCCGGAGCGCGAGCGTGACCGCGAGCGGGTACGGCAGGTCAATCGCGATGCGATCCCCGACATCCAGCGCGCCCTCGCCCAGCTTCCGACAGCCACGTTTGTGATGACCGCCTGTTTCGAGAACAAGCGCAACGGCATGATCGTCACGCGGGTCATGAAGGCCGCGGATGATCCGGCGTGCGTCTGCGTCGCCGTTCCCTCCGGCCAGCGGCTCGCGACCCTGATCCGCGACAGCCACGCCTTCGGCCTTTGCATGATCGACCCCGGCAGCCGCCTGATGCACAAGAAGTTCGGCGCCGAGGAAACGGCCGACCCTTTCGACATGCTCGAGGTCCGGACGCTGGTGACCGGCTCGCCGCTGCTCTCACGATGCACGATCTCCTTGGACTGCGAAGTCCTGCGGCATCTGGATCTGGAAGCAGACCACGAGATTTACGTGGGCCAGGTGCTCAGCGCGGTGGTGCATGGCACTACCGTGAATCCGGCGGATGCGATGTCCGGGCTGCCGGGCGGCGGCGTGATCGGCTAAGACCTCGACAAGGCGCGATCGATGATCCCGAGCATGGCTGCCGCAAAGTTCGCTTCGCTGAAGCGTTCAGCATTCGTGCGGCACGCGGCCGTGGTGTCGCCGAGTTCCAGACATCGCCGCACCGCGTCAACGATCGCCTCGGGCGTGGGCGTGTCGAAGAACACGCCGGTCTTGTTCTCAACAACCGAATCCAACGCGCCGCCGGACCGGAAAGCGACCACCGGCATGCCGCACGCTTGGGCTTCCACTGCAACGATTCCGAAGTCCTCGACCTGCGGAAACACGAGCAGTCTGCCGAACCGCAAGTTGGATCTCAATCCTTCGTCGTCCAAGTGACCGGCGAATCGAACCTGGGAGTCTTGCTTTGGAAGCTCGCTTGACAGCTCTTGCAAGGCGGCTTCCTGCGAGCCGCTGCCGACGATGACGAGGTGATCATCCGACATGCACGCCGCTCGGATGGCGAGGTCCACGCGCTTGTACGGCTCCAACGCGCCGACGTAAAGCCAGAACGTGGTTCGCACGCGAGGCCCCGTGGGTGATTCAGTCGGAGTAAAGAACTCTGTTCGTACTGGCGGGTGTACCACCGTGGCCTCGCGCCCGTAGCAGCGTTTGATCTCCTGCCGCACATGCGTGGAGTTTGCCACGAAGTGCGTGACATGATCGGACGTCCGCTTGTCCCACGATCGCAACGCACCGCCGAAAACGCGAAGCCCGATTGCTCTCATCGCTCCGCCGCGGCCTTGCGCATATTGCTCTCCTTGCGACCACAAGTACCGAGCCGGCGCATGGCAATAGCACACATGCGGCACGCCGACCGGTGGGCGCAGCCCCTTGATTGCCGCCGACGATGTTGAGATCACCAGGTCGATGGGCTTCCTCGCGTGCTCCGTGGCGAGTTGTCGCGACAGATGCCAGACCGCCGCGGGATACATCGGCAACAGCCATCGGCGAAACTTGGCAGGCAGCCGATTCAGATGCGAAGTGAACTTCGGAATCGCATCGATCGCCGGCGACAGCGGCCGCCCATCATCGAACATCGTGAACAGCCCGACGATCTCGAATCGTTCGGCGCACAGTCGCGCGATCGCGTCCAGCACGCGCTCTCCGCCGCGCATGCCGACGAGCCAGTCGTGCGCGAGAGCGACCCTCGGGCGTGTTCCCGTCGCGACGGCGGTGGAACCATGACTCTCAGCAGCCAGCTTGGCCTGCGTCCGCGGTCCGCCATCGCGTCCGCCAACGCCTACTCGACTGGATTGATGCGCGTCGATACGATCACCTCCGATGACTACGAACACTCTGGGCGGCGAAACGGGTGGGGCGGGTGGGGCAGCGGTCTACGGGACCGGATTGGTTCGCGCCGCGAACCGCTACGGGTGGGATTATCGGCGCGCCGCGGCCGCGCTGGGGCCGCCGGTCGTCCCGATCATCGACGCCCACGCCCACCTCGCCGGCGTTGAGCCCTGCAAGCTGTACGATGGGGTGCGAAAGCTCTTCGGCATCACGACAACATACAGCATGACGCAGATCCACCAGTGCGCCCCGGTGCGCGATCTGCTGGGGGAGAGCGTCCGCTTCATCGCCTTCCCGAGCTTCAGCCAGCCCGATCGCTACGCGGCCTTCCGCGACGGATACGTCAAGACCATCGAATCCTTCAAGAAGGACTATGGCTCCGGCATGCTCAAGCTCTGGGGCAGCCCGCGCCTCCGCGATCTCATTCCCGAACTCAAGGACAAGCCGTTCGGCACCACCGACCTCGCCGAGATCGACAGCCCTTGGCGCATCAAAGCGTGCGAAGTGGGAGAGTCCCTCGGCATGATGTTCATGGTCCACATCGCGGACCCGGACACATGGTTCTCGGCCAAATACAACGATCCGACTCGTTACGGCACCAAGCGCCAGCAGTACGAGGGCCTTGAGCGCATGCTCGATCGCTTCGAGTCCCCCTGGATCGCGGCCCACATGGGCGGGTGGCCCGAAGACCTCGGCTTTCTCGACGGCATGCTCTCACGCCACCCGAACCTGCACCTGGACACCAGCGCGACCAAGTGGGTTGTGCGTGCCCTCGGTCTGCACACCGCCGCGGAAACTCGCGCGTTCTTTGCCAAGTGGAGCGGCCGCCTCTTCTTTGGTTCAGACATCGTCGTGCAGGAGGATCACCTCCGCCCGCAGAAGCAGGCCGTCAGCCCGATGTCCGATCTGGCCGACAGCCCCGAGGCCGCGTTCGATCTGTACGCCAGCCGCTACTGGGCTCTCCGCGCCATGTTCGAGACCAATCAGGAGATGGAATCCCCGATCGCGGACCCGGACCTGATGATGGTCGATCCCGCGAAGCACACGGCGATGAGCGCACCGACGCTCCGCGGTATCAAGCTGGACCCGGCGATGCTGAAGATGCTCTATCGCGGCGCGGTCGAGCGCGTAGTCGGGCCGTTCTGGAAGTAGTTACTTCGCCGGTTTCTTCTCGTCGCTCTTCTTGTCTTTTTCCTTACCCTTCATGTCCGCCGGCTTCTTGACCGGAACCACCTTCAGGTCCGCATCCTCGCTGATGAGTGCGGGGAGCTTGCCGACCAGCGTTTCGAGCTTGGCTGACATCTGCTGTGCGAGCTGGTCATTCTGCGGCGCTGAGAACGCGCCGCTGAGTGTGCCCGGTCCGAGCAGGTCGTTGAAGCCCGTGGAAGAGCGGGTGAGCCGGTGCGATGCGGCGTTGATCGAGCCACCGATGTCTCCCGATCCAAAGTCGCCGCGTGGCAGCATGAATCCGCCGCCGCCGTACAGACCCATCCCCTGCGGTGCGTTTTTCGTGAGCACGAGCTGACGCACCGTGAGATTGCACGCCGTCGAGTCGATCGGCGTCTGCCCGGCCTCGGGCACCAGGAAGATGTGCAGGTGGAGGATGCTCCCCGTGCAATCCGCCAGCGTGTCTCGCGGGTTGGCGAACCGCTCCCGCGGGAGGTCCGAGAGATACACATCGGCGGTGTCCGCATCCAGTGAGGAGTACGCGGCCGTCGTGAAGTTCGGTGCGAGCGACTTCGTCCCGTCGGCGGATGTGGCCGTCAGCACGCCTCCGGGCTCGGAGCGGAAGACGGAGCAACCCGCGCCGCCGATGGCGATCGCGAGCAGGGTCAGCGTGAATAGGGGGCGAAGTGGTGACATCAAGGTGGAGCGTAACACGTTTGTGTATCGGATGTGAGGTGCCGATTCTCTGAATCGACGCCCGAGCGGGTGCTCAGCCCAAGGGATCAGACTCGCCAAGCTTGCCCGCAAGCGCTGTCAGAGCGTTTTTCAACCGGCGAACTTCTGATTCCAGCGACTCCACGCGCTCGGAAAGGTGGTCGCTCGCGGCAGGCGCGGCCTGCGGCACACGCTCCGCCGATGTTCCCACGTGCGGCGCGGTCGCAAGTGACCCCAGCGCATGCAGGTCCGGACACAGCAGTTGCACGAACAGCCGCGCCCGTCCTCCCGGAGGCGGCGGGATTTCCTTCACGATCGGCTCAGGGCGCGCCGGCAACGCGGCCGCCATCAGAGAATCCAGCACCGCCCGCGCCGTCTCCAGCGACTCAATCGGGTGCATCCGCGAGGCATTGCCGCGCAGGTCGCCGATGGACTGCGGCCCGCGCAGCAGCAGTTCCGTGAGAATCACCAGTTGAGATGTGTCCACGCCCAGTGTCTCGCGTGCGTTGTGCTTGAACTTCGGCACGCGTGAACCCGTGAACTGCACCTCGCTCACGAGCTTCTTGGCCCGCAGCGAGTCCACCGCGTCGTACACGCGCTCCTCATCCCAGTCGGTGACGGGGAACCGGTTGTTCTTCTGGTTGCACCCATTGGTCAGTGCGTTCATCGTCAGCGGATACTGGCCCGGGGTCGTCTGGGCCTTTTCCACCAGCACCCCGAGCACGCGGCATTCATCCGGTTTGAGCAGGATCGGCATGGCGTGAACGTAGCAGGTGTATGAACCACGGGTGCGGCCAGCCCGGACGCGAGTGGTTTCACGCCCGGATATGCAAAGGCAGGTTCGGCCGGCCTGCGAGTTCGGTGGGGATTCGGTGATTTTGCGGAACTTGTCATTGCTCCCCGCGTTACACTTATTGGGAACCGATGGGTCGAAGGGGGCCGGGGAGTGGGGAGGGCTTGACCACGTGGGGTGGAGCATGACCATGATGCGCACACTGGGCGTTTTCGGGCTGGCGACGGGGCTTGCGTTGAGCAGCGCCTCTGCTCAGCAAGCAACCGATCCGAATCAACAGCCGGCCCAACAGCCCGGGTACATCTATCCCTCGCCGCGGTCGCCGCTGGGTGGCGTTCCGTCAAGCGCCCCACGCCCTGCCGTGTACCAGGGAACCCCCGCCGCGCTTCCACAGGTGACGCCGCCCGTGGGTGTGCCGTCGAACAACACGCCGGGACGTGTGATACCCATTATTCCGCCTCCTCAGCAGCCGACGCCCGTGGTGGTCCCGACGCAGCCGACGACGCCAATCCCCGGTAGCGGCATCGACAATACTCGCTCGAACCTGGTACGGCGGCTGCTCGATGCGCGATACGGCCCGGGCTACTCGATCGTCGATGGTCGCCTTGTTCGGGATCAGCCCAAGCCGATGATGACGGGCTGGCCTGCGAACAAACCGATGGACCCCGTATGGGCCAAGGCCGCGGTGAATCCCGTCGATGGCACCGTGCGCGGGCTGTACAACGGCAACGATTTCCGGCTGGGATTCTCGCTCGGAAACAACTTCCCGACGATCAACTACCGGTCCGACTACTCGTACGGCAAGTATCCCCCGCGGCTGTATCGCTCGTTCTACTCGGCGTACGAGGACTGGGATCGCTATCGCAACAGCTGCTACTGCTACGACAATCCGTACCTGATCGTCGGCGGCGATCGTTCCTACGTGGTTGATCCGCGCCTCACGGCGCAGACGGACGCCGCAGGCGTCGCCATTCGCGAACTGACCCCGCTCGAGAAGGCCGAGATCGCGCTCAAGACCGGCGATGCCGGCGAGGCAGCCAAGCAGTTGAAGCTGCACCTCAAGGAATCGCCTGATGATGCCGGCGTCGAGCGACTGCTCGCCATGGCCCTGCTTGATGATCGCAAAGTAGATCAGGGCGTGGCCGTGCTGCTCCACGCATACACCAAACAGCCCCAGCTTGCGTCCGATGCCCTCGATCCACGCATCCTGAGTGGCGGCGAACTCGAACATCGCCATCGCTTCAGTCTGGTCATGGACTATGCCAACCGTGTGAAGACGGGCTCGTCGTACTTCGCCGCCAGCGTGCTCGCCCAGAGCGAGGGGCGATTCGATATCGCATCCAAAATGCTCGACCGGGCGATCGCGGCCGGTCTGGACAAGAAGGTTGCGGACGAGATGAAGGTCGGAATCGCCAATCGGTAACTGACCACCGAAGTACCCGAACCCGCACCAAAGTCACGGGGTTGAGCCAATCGGTGGTGCGGGAATGCCCTGTGATACGGCGATAGGCCCCATGAACTGCTGGTTTCAGATGGCAGTGGGGGTCGTCATACCCCCGATTCTGGCGGCTTGCGTCTACCAGTTCATTTCTGAGATGCTTGGCTGACCGGGTCCATCGTTACAAAGTGACGGGCGTTTCCTATTTTTACAGGGCCGAACGCCACGAGCAGCCGGCTTGCTCCGCACGCTGGGGCCGCTACTATCTCGACCCCGCTCTGAGCGTGTGCTCGTTTCGGGACATAAAAGCCAAGACCGTTAACCACCGCGTCTCGCACCTCTCCTTGGCCGGAGGGTGCATCCGGAACTCACTTCGAGTCCTGGGAGCCGGTGGGAGGTGGAGCAGCATGGCCAAGAAAGAAGTTGTCAATCGGATCAAGGTGATGGCCCCTGGTGGCAAGGCGACCCCTGCGCCCCCACTCGGACCCGCCTTGGGTGGCGCCGGCATTAATCCCGGCCAGTTTGTCCAGCAGTTCAACGCTGCCACGTCCAAGCTGAACGGCAAGATCGTCGGCTGCGTGATCACGGTCTTCAATGACCGCTCGTTCAGCTTCGAGATCAAGTCCTCTCCGGCCGCCGTGCTCATCAAGGAGCAGGCGAAGATCGAGAAGGGCTCCGGCATTCCCAACAAGGAAAAAGTCGGCAAGATCACTCGCAAGCAGTGTGAACTGATCGCCAAGGAAAAGATGGCCGATCTGAACGCCGGCTCGATGGAGGCCGCTGTGCGGATCATCGAGGGACAGTGCCGCAACATGGGCGTTCTTGTGGTGGAGGCATAATCCCATGGCAGTACATATTTCCAAGCGCCGCAAGGCCAACGAAGCTCTCGCCGTCAAGACGGCCGTCACTCCCGCCGAGGCCGTCGCGGCCGTGAAGAAGTTCAAGGCGCCGAAGTTCGACCAGACGGTCAACGTCGTCATGCACCTGGGCATCAACCCGGACCAGGCGGATCAGGCGATCCGTGGTTCGGTTTCGCTCCCCAACGGCATCGGCAAGAAGAAGCGCGTCGTCGCCTTCTGCCGCGAGGACAACATCAAGGCCGCCAAGGAAGCCGGCGCCGTCGAGGCCGGTGGTGACGATCTGGTTGCCAAGATCGAGGGCGGCTGGATGGAGTTCGACGTTGCCGTCGCGACGCCGGACATGATGCGTGTGGTCTCCAAGCTCGGTAAGGTTCTGGGCCCCAAGGGCCTGATGCCTTCTCCGAAGTCGGGCACCGTCACGCCACAGGTTGTTGATGCTGTCAAGGAATACTCCGCCGGTAAGGTCGAGTTCCGCAACGACAAGGGCGGCAACATCCACGCCGTCGTCGGCAAGATGTCCTTTAAGCAGGACGATCTGACGGCGAATCTCGAGCACTTCATCAAGCACATCGAGAAGATGCGCCCCTCGACCGCCAAGGGCCTCTACATCAAGAAGTGCGTCGTCGCCGGCTGCATGACCCCCGGCGTGGAAGTCAAGATCGAACAACAGCACGTTGAAGAGTGAGTTTGATTCGCCGGCCTTCGCCGGTGCTCAAGGCAGAACACCATGTCCAAGACAGTCAAAGAAATGATCATCCGCGAGTACAAGGCCCGCTTCGACGGGCACAACGACTCCGCGCTGATCTCCATCCGCGGCGTGAAGGCGATCGACACCACCAAGCTCCGCGGCACGCTCCGCAAGCAGAAGGTGAAGATCTCCGTCGTCCGCAACTCCCTCGCTCGCAAGGCCCTCGCCGGCACCGGCCACGAGGCCCTGTTCCCGCTCATGGAGGGCAACAGCGCCCTCGTCTACGGCGGCAACAGCGTCGTCGAGATCGCCCGGGCCCTCACCAAAGCCCTCGGCGATTTTCCGAACATCGAGATCAAGGGCGCGGTCCTCGACGGCACCCTCTTCAAAGGTGAAAAGGGCGTCAAGGAGCTGAGCAAGTACCCGACCAAGGAAGAGGCTCTCGGCCAGACCGTCGCCCTCTTCTTCGGCCCCGGCAAGAAGCTTGCGGCCCAGATCAAGGGCCCCGGCGCCAACATC
>JBGANP010000097.1:0-12840 GCA_044222255.1 Phycisphaerales bacterium | reverse complement strand
GGGCGGCCGCAGGGGCCGAGGGGGTCGGGGTGGGCGGGGTGGGCGCGACCTCCATGGGCTTGGGCAGGTTCTTGAGCGCGGCGAGTATCTTGTCGGGGATGGGGGTGTTTGGGATGGGGTCGAGCTTCTTGGCTTTCTCGCCTTTCTTCTCGCCCATCACGGGGTCGCCGTATTTCTCCTTCGAGGACGCGAAGAGAGCTTCGAGGGCTTTTGGGTCGCCTTCGGCGAGAAAGTATGCGCCGTGGAGCTGGCCCCAAGTGCCATCGCCTTGGGCTTTGGTGAGGCACTTCATGGTGTCGATGCTGGTGCCGAGCCAGAGGCGGTAGAGGGCGAGCTTGGGCGTGGCCTTGTCCTTGCCTGCGAAGTTCTCGAGGAATGAGTTCAGGCCGCCGCCGATGGTGGCGACGCTCTTCTTGGCGGGGGGGTCGCCGTTGGGACTGCTGATGGTCGCGCTGTGGAGCCATGCTTGCTTTGTGCGGTCGTAGATGTAGTAGCTGGTGTCGGTGGTGTTGTTCTTGATTGGGGTGCCGGGTTGCTTGTGGACGTAGAACTGGAAGGTCTCGCCGACGTTCCAGGGCCAGAGCATGTGGGTGTGGCCGCCCTCGCCCTCGCCGCCGAAGCGGTTGTGGATGGTGTTGGGGTCGGCGACGGTGACGGTGGGATGCAGCGCGGGGGAAGTGTCCCAGATGGAGAAGATGGTGCGGCGCTCGGTGGGGCTGTTGTGCTGGATGCCGCAGTAGCCGCCGGCGGGCTCGCCGGGGTGCCAGTTGGCTCCGCAGTAGTAGATGTGCGGAGCGGTCGCGAGGACGGTGATCTCGCCGTAGAGATCGGTGGCGTCTTTCTGCCCCTCGAGATTCCACCAGAGGTGCTGGGCGTGGGTGGAGCGGGGAGCGGCGAGAAATGCGGCCGCGGCGAGGGCGAGGATGGAGAGGAGCTTGGTCATGGGGAGTGGATGATCCTCGTGGTTGCGGGGAAGAAAGGGAGATTGGGGCATGGAACTTGGCACGAGAGCACCGTGTGTTCTGCGCGACGGAGCATCCTATTCGGGAAGCACATCTGCGTTCCGCCGCCGCTGTCGCGGGAAGAGCGGGATCGGGCAGAATCCATGGCGAAAACCGACAAAGTGCGGGGGGCGACAGGTCTCCCTACCCTTCACGTTCGAGTTGATTTCCTCTTGTTCAGGATGCCTTTATGCGCCACCTTGCCCTTGCGGCCATTGCTCTGACTTCTTCCCCACTTTCGTTCGGTTTCGCTCAGCAACCGCAGGCGGTGACTGCGCCAGCGGCTGTGCCTGCGGCCGAGCCGGTGAAAGCGACCGGAGGGGCGGAAGCGGCCGCGCCGGCGGCGGCAGCAGTTGATCCAATTGATGCGCTGATTGGAAAGGCACCGCCGGCCATTGCGGTGGCAAAGTGGGTGAAGGGGGAGCCGCTGACGGGGTTTGAGAAGGGGAAGGTCTACGTCGTGGATTTCTGGGCGACGTGGTGCGGGCCGTGCAAAGCGGCGATTCCGCATCTGACGAAGCTGGCGCAGGAGCACAAGGGGAAGGTCGAGGTGATCGGCGTCAGCATTTCCGAGAAGCAGAAGGACGCGACCGACTCGGCGTACATCGAACTGGTTGAGAAGTTCGTGGCGAAGATGGACGACCGGATGGACTACCGCGTGGCGGTGGACACGGTGGACAAGAAGATGCACTCAACGTGGTTCAAGCCCACGGGCACGGGCGGGATCCCGACGGCGTACATCATCGATCAGAAGGGACTGGTGGCCTGGATCGGGATCGGGGACGCGAAGACGATCGATCGGATTGTGGGTGAGGTGCTCGCGGGGACGTTTGACATCAAGAAAGAGCAGGAAGTGCAGCGGGCCGCGGAGGCGGAGGCGAAGAAGCGGAGCGAGGCGGACATCGCGGCCAACAAGGGGAAGTCCGATGGGCTGTACGCGAAGTATCCGGGATATCAGGAGGCGATGAAGCGTGGGGACCAGGCGGCCGCGCTGGAGTCATTGAACGCGGCGTTCAAGGCGGATCCGGCATCGGAGGTCGCGGCGTATCAGTGGAAGTTCATGATCCTGATGCAGCGGAACAAGCCGGAAGAGGTCAACGCGTACTCGCGCGAACTGCTGAAGCGGTTTCCGGAGAATGGGGACATCATCGGATTCGTGTCGGCGTGCATCGTGACGACGGATGAGGAACCGCGGTTTGACAAGACGCTTGCGCTGCAGGCGGCGAAGAAGGCTGCGGAACTCTCGAATCCGGATTCTCGGTGGGGGCAGTTCGCCAAGTGGCGGCTGGGGTGGGCGTATTGGCACACTGGGGAGACGGCGAAGGCGAGGGAACACGTGCAGGCCGCGTTGGATGGGGTGAAGAAGCTGAAGGGGAAGTTTGACTTCAATGATCTGGACTCACACTGCGAGGAGGCGCTGAAGGTGTTTGCCAAGGCGAAGAAGTAGTTTCGGCGCCGGGCTGGTGAGGAAGTCGCGGCGGCAAGGCGAATCGTCCGGCGTGAAGTAGGTCCACGAGCATGGTGCGGATGCCATTGCTTCGCGACAGCGGGGGCGTGCGTCTGCTTGACTGCACTGGGCACTGCACGGTCGGTACTTCGCACGACCCGCGCGTAGCGGCGGGACTACCGGACGCGACGGCGGCAGAGCGTTAGAAACCCGGCGAAGCCGATGAGTGAAACGGCAGTTGGCGCTGGCACGACCCAGAGCAGGGCTTGGAGTGCGCCGGTGCCGGCGTTGCCGCCATAGCCGCAGACGTACGTGGTTGGGCCGTCTTTCCACACACCGGTGGCGAAGGAATCGGTCATGCCAACGGGCACAAACGCGCCGAGGTCTACCCACGACTGCGCTGAGCCGGCCCACAAACTGGCCCGGTTGCCGATGCCGGGAAAGAACGAGACGCCGACCTGGGTTCCATCAAAGACCGCGTGCGCGATGCCGTAGGTCGATCCGGCGGGGTTAAGGTCCACCCATGAGGCCGCGGAGTTGCTCCAGAGACTCGCGTGCACGGTGATGCCGATGTCCGAGCTTCCCACCTGTTGGCCACCGCTGACGCCGAGTGCTTGGGACCCGGTTGAGCCCGCGGGGTTGAGGTCGAGCCATGAGGCCGCGGAGCCGCTCCAGAGACTGGCGTGGTTCTGCAGACCGGTGGGAGTGGTGATGTAGGCGGTGCCGACCTGCTGGTCGCTCCCAATGCCGAACGCCTGGCATTGCGTGGAAACAGCGGGAGTCAGATCAACCCAGGATGCGGCGGTGCCGCTCCACATGCTGGCGCGGATCTGGCCGTTCAGGACGACATGTCCGACTTGCTGGGCGCCTTCGATCGCATACGCCTCACCGCCGGTGGAGCCGACGGGGGAAAGATCGATCCACGATGCCGCCGTGCCGCTCCACAGACTGGGGCGACCTGCGCCGCCGGTGTTCACGACGCCGACCTGGCGGCCCTGGCTGACGCCATACGCCTGAGAGGAGACCGCTCCGGCGGGTTCGAGGCCGACCCACGACGCGGCGGTGCCGCTCCAGACACCGGCGTGCTGGACCATGAGCGTGCCGGTGGTGCCGACCTGCTGGCCATCGCGCACAGCGCGAGCGAACGATTTCGTGGAGCCAGCGGGTTGGAGGTTGACCACGGACCATTGTGCCGAGGCGGTGGAGGCGGCCGCGGCGGCGAGGAAGAACGTGGCGACAGAAACGACCGCGGGGCGCGAACGCCCGAGGCTCGACAGGCCGGTGCGCATGGATGTTCTCCTTGGTGACCGAGGAAGGATATGCGCGAGAAGAAAAAGGATGAATGCATGCGATTGGGCGGTCAATGGCGAAGGCAGATCGAGCTCGTTTGATCGCACCGGATTGTGTGCTGGCTTATTAGCTGCTTTGGCCCAGGACGTAACGCGAGAAGCTGAGCGTGTTTGCGGACACGGCGAGGAAGTCACGGACGTGGGCGGGTGGCCCTGCCTCGATCCGGTTCGCGTGGTGAATGTGCTCAGGGTCCGACTCGCTGGAACTTCGCCCATCCTCCGCGGGTGGCGTAGTACGGAACGATAACGACCATGCCGACATCGTATTCGCCGACGCGGATGATCAGCGAGCCGTCGTCGGCTTTGGTGAGCCAGAGATTGCGCTGCCCGCCGTGGACGAGGAGATAAGGCACTCCGCCGCCGAAGGACTGGACGTTTGGGCATGCAAGATCGCCGTCGATGCAGAAGGCGGCGTGACAGGCACCCTGCGAGGCGGAGGTGTTTGGATCCTGCAACTGGATGCGAAGCGAGGCGGTGGTATCACCGTGCTTGTCGGTGTCTCGCGGGATGAGCGTGAAGTGGACGCGGTCGGCGTCGGACTGCGTATTGCTCACCAGAAGGCCGGAGAGTTGCCGCGGCGTCTCGATGGCCGCGCCGTTCTTGTCGGTCGAAACAAAGACACCTGTGTTGGCGTAGGTGCCGTTGATGGATGAGCAGCCCGGGCCGAGGTGCGCGATCGGCGGCCATAGAGGCGGGTACGTGGCATCGGGCGTGCGCAGCGGGTTGGATGCCTCGCACGCCGCGAGGGTCGAGAGGAGCAAGGCGGCGATGGCGAGCAGCAGACGCGTTCCGGAGTGGTGGGATGGGAACACGGGGTGACTCCGGGTGGGTGCTTGGACCGGAGAATTGAACGGGTTCCGGTGCCCGCTGGGAAGACCCGCGGCTGGTTGAATGGAGTCTAGCACGGAGGGATCGCGCTTTGTTTCTTTGAAATGTCGCAGGCATATCTCGGTTTTCGAACTGTGCTTGTTGGCACTTCCCGCACTCGGCTTGTTGCCCTCCGCCCCGTCCCTCCACGACCCCCAAACCCCACCCCACCATGCCGCACACCCCCACCGTCTCGTTTCTGCTCGCGGCCATCATCCTGCTCACGCCGCTTGGCGCAGGTGCGGCGTGTCCGCCGGCGGTGGCGGATCTGGGATCGATGGTGTCGGTCTGCGGGGGGCCGATCCGGCTGACGTTTACGCCGCCGGCGGGGCAGTTGGTGTTTCCGCAGGTGCTGCGGGCGAATATCCCTGCGCTCGGGATGGCGACGGTGGTCGGGACAGGGACTTTGAATGCGACGTTCTATGACGATGTGCCGCCGAGCAACAACATTCCGTTCTATTACTGGGTGCGCTGGATGGGGCTGGATTCGGCGTGTCCGCTCGGGCCGCTGGCGGGGCCGATCGGGGTCACATCGTTTGATGCGGCGTTTGCGGGGGTGGGAGCGGTGCTGCCCGCGCCGCAGGTGGGCGTGACGTGCTCGTCGGTGACGCTCACGTGGGGTGGTGTGCGGGTGCACGAGGCGACGAGCATCTCGATCATGCGGGGGCCGCATCTGGGCTCGTTTCAGACGATCGCGACACTGGGGCCGACGGCTACGACATTCACCGACACCACGGGGACGCCGGGGGTTTCGTACGACTATCTGATCTCGCACAACGCACCATCGTGCGGGGTGACCTCGCAGGCGTTCGCGTTCGGGATTCCGTTTCCGCCGACGGTGCCGATTCCGACGACGACGTGCGCCGATGTGGCGGCGGGCGAGGACGCGACGCTCTCGGCGGCGTTCTCGGTGCTGTCGCCGGGGCTGTCCGCGCCAGCGCGGTGGTTTCGCGGGCCGATGCAGGTGATGGACGTCGCGGGGCGGACCTCGGGCGCGGGGACGACCGCGCTGCGCATCATCGGGGCTCGCGAGGAGGATGAGGGGATCTACACGCTCAGGATGGAGACGGCGTGCGGGCCACTGACCCCGATCAATGTGGCTCTGATCGTTCGTGCGGGGAATGCGTGCCGCGCGGACTTCAATGCGGATGCGCAGCTGGACGTGGATGACATCTTCGGATTCTTGAACGCGTGGTTTGCGGGTTGCCCGTGAGCGGACGTGGGGCCGCGGGAGAGATCAGGGCAGCGCGGGATAGTCGGTGTATCCCTCGGCCGGGGTGCCGCCAGCGTAAAAGAGCTCGGGGCGAGAGAGATTCAGCGGGGCGTTTTCGCGCAAGCGACGGGGGAGGTCGGGATTGGCGATAAAGAGCTTGCCGAAGGCGATGGCGTCGGCATCGCCGCGGGCGAGGATGCCATCTGACGTTTCTCGCGTGAACTTCTCGTTGGCGATGTAGCCCCCGCCGCCCGCGGCCTTAAAGGCGCGGCCGATTGCGGGGCCGAGCGAGTTCGGGGCTTCCGCCTCGCGGGTGCAGATGAACGCGAGTTTGCGTTTGCCGAGTTCGCGGGCGACGTGGTCGAACGTGGCGGCGGGATTGGAATCGCCCATGCCGTGGGAATCGCAACGCGGCGCGAGGTGCATACCGACGCGCCCGCCGCCCCAGACCTGGATGCAGGCGTCGGCGACTTCGAGCATGAGGCGGGCTCGTTTCTCACGGGTGCCGCCGTACTCATCTGTACGTGTGTTGGAGGAGTCCTGCAGGAACTGGTCGAGGAGGTAGCCGTTGGCTCCGTGAATCTCGACGCCATCGAATCCGGCTCGCTTGGCGTTTTCCGCGCCCTTCCGATAGGCCGCGATAATGCCGGGAATTTCTGCGGTTTCCAGGGCACGCGGGACGACGAACGGCTTCACGGGACGAACCAAACTGACGTTGCCGGAGGGAGCGATCGCACTCGGGGCGATGGGGCGATCGCCGCCCAAATAGACCGGATCGGAGACGCGACCGACGTGCCAGAGTTGGAGAACCATGCGGCCGCCCGCGACGTGCACGGCGTGGGTGATTCGCTTCCAGCCGATCACCTGTTCATCGGACCAGATGCCGGGGGTGTTCGGGTATCCGACGCCCATGGCGTCCACGGAGGTGGCCTCGGTGATGATCATGCCCGCGGAGGCGCGCTGGACGTAGTACTCGGCCATGAGCGCGGTTGGGACGCGGCCGGGGGCGGAGCGGCAGCGTGTGAGCGGGGCCATGACGATGCGGTTGGAAAGGCGGAGGTCGCCGAAAGTGACGGGATCGAAGAGCGTGGGCATGGCGGAGCGTATTCACGCGGGTCGATATAATCGACGGCTGGGATGACGACATGGGCGGGAGGGCTCGGAAGGGCCAGAGGATGCACGGGAAATGCGGGGAGCATGCCGTGGTAGTCCATGGTTCATTCCTTTCGAGGTGAGGTTCGATTCTCGGATGCGTGTGGGCGAACCAATGATGTAGGTATGAGCACCAGACTGATCGTCGCGCTGATTTCGCTGGCCGCGCTGGGGGGATGTGCGTCGAACGCCGCTCCGCAGGCTGAAACGCTGGCGCATGACAAAGCTGTTTTCACGTCGTTGCTGGCGGACCACGAAGCGCTGAGGCGGTCGGTGGTCGAGCTTCCGGACGGGATCGAGGCGACGACGGAATCGGATGATCCCGCGGTAGCGGCGCGGCTGGCAGATCATGTCACGGCGATGAAGTCGCGGCTGCACGATGGGCGCCGCGTGCGGCAGTGGGACCCGCTGTATGTGGCGATCTTCGACGATGCGGAGCATGTGCGACTGGACATCACACCGACGGGAAAGGGGGTGCGGGTGCGGGAGACCTCGACCGATGCGCGGACCGTCGCGCTGATCAAGTATCACGCGGGAGTGGTGACGGGATATGTGGAGCACGGGTTTGAGGAATCCGCGCGGGAGCATCCGGTGCCGGCGCAATCGGGGGCGGCGCAGTAGAATCAGCGATCCCCGGAGCCCACCATGCCGCGTATCACCCGTGCCGCGCTGATCCAGTGTTCCAACCCGCTCTCGGATGAGCGCGACCTGAACAAGGTCAAGCAGGCGATGATCGAGAAGCATCTGCCGCTGATCCGGCAGGCGGCGGAGAAAGGGGCGAATGTCTGCTGCCTGCAAGAGATCTTCTACGGGCCGTATTTCTGCGCGGAGCAGGACACGCGGTGGTATTCCATGGCGGAACCGATCCCGGATGGGCCGACGGTGAAGCTGATGCAGGATCTGGCGCAAAAGCACAAAATGGTGATGGTCGTACCGATCTATGAGCTGGACATGACGGGGGTGTATTACAACACGGCTGCGGTGATCGACGAGACGGGGACGTATCTGGGGAAGTATCGCAAGAAGCACATCCCTCACTGCAATCCGGGGTTCTGGGAGAAGTTCTACTTCAAGCCGGGGAACGCGGGAGCCGCATCGAACCCGAAGGATGGGGATGGGTATCCGGTGTTTCAGACACGGTACGGAAAGATCGGCGTGTACATCTGCTACGACCGGCACTTTCCGGAGGGGGCACGGGAGTTGGGGCTCAACGGAGCGGAGATCGTGTTCAACCCGAGCGCGACGGTGGCGGGGCTTTCGGAGTATCTGTGGAAGCTGGAGCAGCCGGCGCACGCGGTGGCAAACCAGTATTACGTTGGCGCGATCAACCGCGTGGGGATGGAGAAGCCGTGGAACATCGGGGAGTTTTACGGACAGAGCTACTTCTGCAATCCGCGCGGGAAGATCATGGTCGAGGCGAGTCGCGACAAGGATGAGGTCGTCGTGGCGGACCTGGATCTGGACATGATCCAGGAGGTGCGGAACGTATGGCAGTTCTATCGCGACCGTCGCCCCGAGACGTACACGCGGATCGCGCAGGCGTAGGCCGTGCGATCGCGCTCGCATCACCACCATGTGGGCGGCTGTGAAGGCCAGCGGGGATCCCAGAACTCGCGGTCGCGGACGGGATCGTTGATGTCCTTGTCGCGGACGCGGGCTGCGTGGCCGTCGGTGTAAATGGTGTTGCCGCGGCCGGTGGTGTCGCGGCGACCGCCGTGACGGGTGTCGACGCCCTCGTTGCCGCCGACGATGTTGGGGAACCACATGGACGCGGACCAGAGCCCCTGCGGCGTGGGATTGGCATCCGCGAGCAGGACCGTGCGCGAGGGCATGAGAACGCCGTTGATGGTCAGAGATGGCGTGGTGACCAGTCGCAGGCCGCCGGTCGCGCCCCATCCGTTGTAATACCCCTGCGCCTCGGCGCGGCCGTACGGCGAGAAGCCGAAGAAGAAGGCGTTGTAGCCGTAGCCGACGCGGTGGACATCGAAGCGCCAGTTCCACGCGAAGTTGTGCACCACCTCACCGTTCTTGATCGAGGGACAGTGGAAGAGCGCGTATTGGGCGGCGAGCGAATCGACGCCGCTACTGCCGCCGCCACCGGTCGCGGTCGCTGGGTCGGCCTCGGTGCGATCCTGCTTGGTCTGCAGATTGGTTTCGTAGATGAGCGTGGCCCACCACCAGTCGGCGTCGATGCCATCAAACGCCGCGGAGCGGTGCGGCGGATACACCTCGCGGTTGTCCTGCAAATACGAGGACATGAGCAGGTCGATCTGGTGGAGGTTGGAGGCGCACTTGGTCGTGCGACCCTCTTCGCGGGCCGCGCCGAGGGCGGGGAGCAGCAGCGCGATGAGCACGGCGATGACCGCAATGACGACGAGGATCTCGATGAGGGTGAACGCGATGGTTCTGGCCCGGGAATCGGGAACGCGTGCGGCAACGAGGAGGCGCTCGTGGATCATGCGGAGACTCCGGAGTGCGGGCGTGGTGACAGCTTACTCGGCCCGGCCGGAAGCGCGGCATGAAAAGTCGGCTGGCGGGCGCGGGCGGGATCGGCTTGTCGCCCGCGCCGCGATGCTCCGGCGCGATTCATCCCCGGCCGCTGCCGCGCCGCGGCCCGGATCGCACGCGGCCGCTCGCGCGAGTCACGCCTTCTCGGCGGCCTGCACACCCTTGTGATACGTGCTGTAGAGATAGACGGGGACGTTGAGCGTCCCGAGGTGCTGGCGGATGAGCGGGGAGACGCTCTCCCAGGTCAGTCCGCCGACGCCCGTGCTCAGGCGGGGGAGGGCCAGACTCGTGATCTTCTCCTGCTCGATCCAGCCGTGCAGTTCCTTCAGGGCGTGATTCACGTGGCTGACATGGGCCGGGCCGGGCTTGGCGCCGTGCTCGAAGCCGCCCTCCTGCGTGAACAGGGCGACGATGCGGACCGATCCGTGCTCGCCCGCACCCGCTCCCGCCCAGGCCCAGATCGAGCCAGGCTTGGGGTGGCTGCTCTGGCAGTAGTGTCGGAAGTCCTTGTACATCGCGGGCCACTTCTCGCGGAGGGCGAGGGCCAGACCGCTGTGGAAGGGGTCGTTGACGGCCACGCCGTGGGCGATCGCCTGGGCCGAGGAAAGAAGAATGTCGCCGCTGGTTTCGTGGATCATGGGAGAGGATTCCTTGAAGGGGTGATTCCGGACATGATTGTAGGTTGACCAGCGGATGATGTACATGGTCTCGGGAACCGCGGCCCGACCGGAACCAATCACGGCCCTCTCCTCCCGGCGCTACCGCACGACGTCCGCGATGCGATCGGGCTTGCCGTACACGGTGAGCACATCCCCCGCGAGCATGCCGGTTGCGCCGTGCGGCGTGCCGAGATAGTCCTCGTTCCCGGCCGTGTCTCGCCGCGTGATGCCCAGAACCACCACACCCTTGGAGCCCAGCCCGGACTGCGCGAGGGTGTGCCCGACCAGATGCGAGGTCGGAGCGACGGTCACTTCGGAGACGATGAACCCGGCGTGCAGGCGGAGCAGCAGCCCGTAGTCCGCCGCGTGCAACACACCGGAGCGGCGCAGCGAGAACCGGATGATCCAGTCCAGAAAGCGGCGGAGGGGCGGGGTGAGCGCGAGCAGCGCGAGGACGACGAGACCGCCGACGATCCAGAGCAGCACGCGGAGTTCCGCGTGCAGCCCATCGGCCTTGACGAAGGCGACGATGACCGAGCCCAGCCCGGCGGTGAGGCCGAGGTTGCCCGTCAGGATCAGGTGCTTGATGATGCGCCGCCGGTGCGGCGTGCTGACGGCCAGTTCGGCCTCGGCGGTCGTGAAGCCAACGCCGAAGAACGCGGAGTAGGCTTGGAAGTTGGCGATGTCCCAGGAGAGGCCCGTCATCATCAGCGCGGCGGATCCGATGCGCACGATGATGAGCGAGACGCCCGCGATGATCAGCAGCGAGATGATGGCACCCATGCACGATCGTTGGCAGGCCGGGGCCGCGTGCGGGGCACGAAGTGTGAACGGAATGGCTCAGACGCGCGTCACCGGCCCTTGCGCTCCCACCACCACCCGCAACAGCCCAAGAGCCGCAAGGGCGGCCAGCGCGAAGCCCGCGCCGATCAGAAAGGCCGGTGCAGGGCCGTAGCGATCCCAGACCAGCCCGGCGATGAGACTTGCGCCCAGCGTCGTGATCCCGGTTATGCACGCGAAGAGCCCCAGCGCGGTGCCGCGACGCTCGCGCGGGGCGTAGTCGGCGATGAGGGCCTTGCCGACGCCCTCGGTCAGGGCGGTGGAGAGCCCGTAGATCGCCATCAGCGGCCAGAGCGCCCACGCCGACTTGGGGGAGAGCGACGCGAAGCCCAGATACACGCCGATGTAGATCGCCCAGCCGACGGCGATGACCTTCCACCGGCCGCGGACGCCGCCGAGCCGGTCGCTCCAGACGCCCGCGGGATAGCTGAAGCCCGCGTAGGCGGCGTTGTAAGCGGCGTAGAGCAGCGCGACGTTCCAGGAGGCGAACCCGAGATCGTGGGCCCGCAGCAGCAGAAAGGCGTCCGCGCTGCTGGCCAGCGAGAAGAGCACGAGTACGCCCAGCACCATCCAGTAGCGGGCCGGGAGCGCGAGCGGGCCGCGCCGCGGCGCGGGTTCGGCGGCGGCGGCAACGGGCGCGACGGACGGGGAGGGATGGGGCGGCGTCTCCGCCTCGCGGGCGAGGAAGGTGAGCGCGTAGGCGATCAGCCCGAGCGCAGCGCCTATGGCGAAGATGAGGCGATAGACCCAGGCGGGCGTCCCCCCACCACCGCCCACACCACCATCATCGGCCGCGCTCTTCGCCGGGCCGCTGAGCCACCAGAGCAAGCCGGCGGAGATGAGCACGCCCGAGAGCGCGCCCGCGGTGTCCAGAGCGCGATGGACGCCGAAGGCGCGGCCGCGCTGCTCGGCGAGCACCGCGCCCGCGATCAGGGCATCGCGCGGCGCGCCGCGCAGCCCCTTGCCCAGGCGATCCAGCAAACGGCCGCCCATGACCATTGGCCAGACCGTCGACGCGGCGATCACGACCTTCGCCAGCACGGGCAGCCCGTATCCGGCGCGGATCCAGGGCACGCGGCGGCCCGTGCGATCGCTCCGGAACCCCGCGTAGGCGGACATCAGCGCGACCATCAGCAGCGCGCCCCCCTCGATGAGCCCAACGTGGGCCTTGCTCGCGCCGAGCACGCCGACCAGAAACAGCGGCAGGAGCGGCGTGATCATCTCCCCCGAGATGTCCGCGAAGCAGGAGACCCAGCTGAGCACCCACACGGACCGCGGCAGAGGCGGACGCGGCGCGGGCAACGGAGCATCGGGGGCGTGGGGCATGAGCGAGCGAGTGTATGTGAGACAAACGGCGACCACGCTAGGCATGTGGGGGCGCGGACTGACAGTGCGGCGACTCGCCCAACGCATTCGCCGCATGGCTCATAGGATGGGGCATGACCACCCTCGCCGCGTCGCCCGCCAAGGCACCCACGCTCCCCCACTTCGCGCACACGCCCGCGCCGTACACCGGCCCGAGCAAGGAGGAGGTGCTGGCGATGCGGAAGGAGTTCTGCACGCCCGCGCTGGTGACGTATTACAAGAATCCGCTGATGGTGGTCGAGGGGAAGATGCAGTATCTCTTCGACGAAACGGGGCGGCGGTATCTGGATTGCTTCGGCGGGATCGTGACGGTGAGCGTGGGGCACTGCCATCCCAAGGTGATGGCGGCGGTGAACACGCAGAACGCGCTCCTGCAGCACGCGACGACGATCTATCTGCACCCGACGATCGCGCAGTATGCGAAGAAGCTGGCGTCGAC
>JBGANP010000096.1:0-12849 GCA_044222255.1 Phycisphaerales bacterium | reverse complement strand
GCTTCAAGCTCACCGAAGTCGACGGCGCCGATGTCCAGGCCGCCCAGAGCGCGATCGAGGGCTTCGAGCGTCTCATCACCACCGCCGGCGGCAGCCAGTCCAAACTCATCGATCGCCTCAACGTCAGCCCCACCTCGCGTCAAACTGGCGGCCCCGCGCTCGCCACCACCGAACAGCGCGCCGCCCTCTACAACGCCGCCGCCGCCGTCACCGGCCGCAAGTGCGACATCTCTCTCAGCATCTATGCCTTCCGCGCCGATCCGCAATCTCCCACGACCATGCAGCGTGCCCTCGCCAAGGGCATGCTCGGCAGCATCCTCTCTCAGGGCGGCGTCCCCATGATCCTCAGCTCCGGCGACACCGTCAAGGGCGACGATGAGGTCCGCCGCGTCATGCAGCTCAACCGCGAAGCCATGCGCGGCCGCACCCCCGAGGCCATCCTCCGCCCCTTCTCCACCGACCCGCTCCCCATGGTCACCTCGCGCAACCGCAAGGGAACGCTCTACCAGGTCATCGATCCCGCCGCCGCAAGCGCACGCGTCGAGGGTCAAGGCGGCGACGGAGCAGTGGGGGGGGTAGGAGATGAGGATGCCGAGCGATCCCTCGACGTCACCACCGCGCTCCTCGCCAGTCACCCGATGTACGACGCCCAGACCGGCCAGCCAACGCTCAACGCCGTCTGGTCTCTCGTCTCCTGCCCGACCGCCAAGCTCATCTTCGATGTCTATCTCCACGCCGATCTGGAGCGCCTCTTCCGCCCCTCCATCGACGCCCTCCTCTGGAACGCCTCGCTCGACATCCCCGAAGACGACAAGTGGGTCATGCGCCTCCCCGCTCCGCCGCGCCTCCAGTTGCTCGGCCGCGGCCTCGCAAACGCCGCCACCGACCTCTACCCCCGCCACGCCGAACTCACCAAGTACTTCTTCGACCACGTCGAGTGGGACCCCGAAGAGTTCGTCGGCTTCCGCTGCGAAGTCGTCTACCCCATCTGGCGCGCCGGCTATTGCATGGGCATGGAGTATCTCGGCCAGCCCCACAAGCCCTGACATCGACGTGCCACTGTCTTCGCGGTTCCTCCGCGAAGGCGGTGCGGGTCTCGCCCACGTCTCACGCGCCCGCGCCGTACACGAATCTGCTCACGCGTACACCTGGAACGGCCGCGAGGTCCACTCCGACATCAACCCATCATCATCAATCGCACGCGCATACATCGCGTAGTTGCCCGCCGCCCACTCGTTGGGCACTGTGAACTCTCCGCTCCACGAATACGGATACATCGAGTTCTGCGTGGTCAACGCGCTCAGCAGCGGGTCGGACGCATCGATCCCGTTTCCATCCAGATCAACGAAGATCTCCACCCGCACAACTCGCCCGCCCCGCATCCCGTCCCGATCGACCGCGTACGCGTACGCCGTACCCGTCCGCAGCGATCCGCCGTTCGGCGCGACCGTGTAGGCCGCGCTCGGGTCCCGCACGATCGGCCCGAACTTCTCCGTCGTCGCAACCCCGATGCTCAGCGACGCCTGATCCGAATACTGCACCACCGCCGGTCGCGACAAGCTGCCCACAGTCGTTACCACCGCCCGGGAGTATGAGTACGGCCAGTACACCGGCGATGTGACCGACCGTCCCGTCGCAAACTCCGTGAACGTCCCGTCTACGTTCTGCACGCCCACCGCGGGCTGAAACTCCGTGTACACCAGTCGATAGTCCGTGTGGATAATCGTGTGATACACCACGTCCATTCGCCCGTCACCATTGATGTCGGCCAGCCCATCCACCTGCATGCGCGCCGACTGGTAGTACTCGATGAGGCGCGAAGTCACCAGTACCTCCGCCGGCAGGAACGCCCCCGCGTTCCCGCGCAGCACCACCACCTCGCCCGCCGTCGCCGGCCGATTCGAGTCGCGCCCGCCCAGCAGAATGTCCTGATCGCCGTCGTTGTCCACATCGCCCACGACAACGCTGCCATACCGCGCCGTCGCAAACGACGCCACGCTGCGCGTGTCATGGAACAAAGCCGAGTCCGCGCTCTTGCGCGTGATCACCACGGTGTTCGAGAAGCTCTCTTCGATCACCGACACCACCTGCGGCCGCCCGCTGCTCAATCCCGGCAGCCCCGTCGCTACCGTCATCGCCAGCAACGTCGCTTGGTTGTTCTGCAGCAGCACCTCGCGCTGCACCAGCTCCGTGCGCATCGGAACGTTCAGCAGCCGCATGTCCACATGCGATCCGATCCCCACCACGATCTCATCGCGCCATCCCGAAATAAAATCTCCTGTCCCGATCCGCCGCTCCCCGAGCGCGGCCGCCGCATCCCCCAGCCGCAGCCGCGCTCCCACCAGGAACTTCTGCGTGCCGCCATCGAAGTACAGCACCCGCGCCAGCAGCCCGACATACCCCGTCCCCGCGCCGGTTCCTCGCACCCGCGACAGCGCCGCCAGGTCCGGCGCCTGATTTCCGTCAAACCGTCCCACCGCGAGTTGGCCCACTTCCGTCGGCAGCGTTGTTTGCACCGCCGGCGCGAACGTCCCGTCCGACCGTCCGCGAAAGTACGACAGCACGTTCCCGCGCGCCGACACCAAGTCGTTGAGCCCATCGCGATCAAAGTCCGCGGCCACGACCGACTCAGCCGAGGCGGTGCCCAGTGTCGTCGGCTCTGGCGGCAACGCCAGCGACCCGTTCGCCGTCAGGCACATCCGCGGCTCAAGCCCTTCAAGCTCGACGCTCATGTTGGTTCGCCTTGGCTCTGTTGTTCGGCGTTGCATGAGGTGGCTCCTGACCCGTGTGTCCCGACAATCGAGTTCCACGCGTGGCGTGCAATTGTGTACGCACCCCCGGACCCACCTCTGCAATTCCATTTTCATAACCCTCGATTTCGCAATGATTTACGGAAAATGTTCGCATCCAATCAAAACCCGATTGACAATTGCCAAATATGCCGTACTCTAACCAAACGATGACCACTCCTCTCCTCCAACCCCAGCCCCCTCTCTCCGGCGACCCCTCGCCCGCGGCCATCATTCCCCCTGCCCTCCTCGCCGACCTCACGAGCCCCGCACTCTCCCTCACCGACGTCGCCTCCCGCCACAACCTCTCCCTTTCTGAGCTCTCGAACTTCATCTCCCGCGCCGCCGTCAGCAGCCATCTCGCCTCCCTCCACATCCTCGCCATCGAGCACGCCCGCTTCCTCGCCTCGTTCCACGTCGGCCAGGCCGTCCGCGTTCTGCACGAAGTCCTCAAACGCGGCACCGCCGACCACGATGCCGCCGAGCCCACACTCCCCGCCGCGCCCGCCGAACCCACCACGCCAAAGTCCCCCGCGCTGCTCATCCGCGCCTCCGCCATCCGCGCCCGTCGCCTCGAAACCCTCCGCCGCGCCGCCACCACCGTTCTCCAGATCACCCGCCTGAATCCCCCCGTCTTCAACTGCGCCCGCGCCCACGCCCAGCTTGCACACACGCTCCCTTCCCAGCCCGCGACAGCTCCCACCCCTTCCGCGTCCGAACTCGCGCCTCCCACAACTGCAGTTCCCACCCCCCTCGCGCCCGCGGCCCCCATACCTGCCCAAGAAACTCCCGCGACGTTCTCCGAAGCCGACTTGGACGCAATGTTGTCCAGTCCGCCCTCCATCAACCACAATCGCTCCCGCCACGCGCGAGATCGCGATCCCGAATCGATGCTCGCCGCCGCAGGTTCCGCCCGTCCCCATGAGCACTGGCCCTGACCAGAGCCGCGAGTGCCTGATTCCTAGCCCCTTCTCCTCTCTTCTACACTCTGCGCATGACATCCCTGCGCACCCTCACCTTCGGCGATTTCCTCGATCAGATCGGCGCGAAAACCCCCGCCCCCGGCGGCGGTGCCGTCGCCTCCTCCGTCGGCGCAATCGCCAGCGCGCTCGGCCGCATGGTCGTCGCCTACTCAGTCGGGAAAAAGTCACTCGCCGAGCACAAGCCCACCCTCGAACGCGCCGCCGAAGTCCTCGCCCGAACCGCCGACCTCCTCCTGCAACTCGCCGAGGAGGATGCCGCCGCATACATGATCGTCAACGAACTCTCCAAGCTCCCCGAAACCGACGAGCGGCGCGAGCGCGAGTGGCCCGCCGCCGTCGCCCGTGCCGTCGATGTCCCCCGCGCCGTCGTCGGCGCCTGCTGCGATCTCCTCCGCCTCCTCGAGTCCCTCCAACCCATCACCAACACCCACCTCCGCTCCGATCTCGCCATCGCCGCGATCCTCGCCGAGTCCGGAGCCAAATCCGGCTGGTGGAACGTCAAAGTGAATCTCGACTACATCCCCGACCCCATCGCCCGCACCCGCCTCGAATCCGAAATCCGCACCATGCTCACCGACGCCGCCCGCCGCCGAGACGCCATCGAATCCGCCTGCTCCTAATCCCACTCCCCCCTTGATCCCTCGATGCCTCGTTCCGTCGATCCCTTCTTCCCATGCGCTCGATCCCCACATCCTCCTCCCTCCGCATCGCAGTTCTCATGGAGATGCTCGAGGATGTCAGCCGCGCCAAGGACGCCGAGTCCGCCTTCCGCGCGTATGCCAAACGCATCCGCCGCGTCCGCCCCGTCGATGCCTACGCCAGCATCTCCACCGCCAATCTCGCCCCCGGCGAGTTCCGCGTCATGCGAACGCACCGCGCCAAGGGCGGCGAGTTTGAGTCCGTCGCGCCAGCGCCCAAGGACATCGCCGCCCTCCCCATCCGCCGCGGCGGATTCGTCGGCTCCATCATCAACAAGCGCGAGCCCCAGCTCTATCAGGACATGAAGCCCGCTTCCGATCCCGTCCCCGATCCCGTGCTTGGCGATCTCATGTCCGGCATGGGCTCCTGCATGTGCGTCCCCATGTTCCACGCCGGTCGCATCGACGCGTGGTCCCTCATGTTCCGCGCCGACCCGCGCGGCTACACGCTCGAAGACCTCGAAGACGACCTCCTCATTGGCAACCTCCTCGGCTCCATGACCCTCAACATGTCCTCCGTTGAGCGCATTACCCAGCTCAACGGCGCGCTCCGCGAACAGTTCGATCAGGTCGCCCGCGTGCAGAAGGCCCTGCTTCCCTCATCGCTCCCGCAACACCCCGGCGTGCGCTTTGCCACCAGCTATCTCACCAGCGACCAGGCCGGTGGCGACTACTACGACTTCTTCGATCTGGATCACAACAAGCTCGGCGTCCTCATCGCCGATGTCAGCGGCCACGGCCCCGCCGCCGCCACCATCATGGCGATGCTCCACGCCCGCCCCGATGTCTGCGATTCCCCCGCCGGCGCACTGAAGTTCGCCAACGCGCGACTCGCCGCCTCCAGCATCGAAGGCACCCACGTCACCGGCGTCTTCACGCTGCTCGATCTCACCACCCGCACGCTCGCCTTCTCCCGCGCCGGTCACCCCATCCCGCGCATCCGCGCCTCCGACGGCACCGTGCGCCCCCTCGGCGGCGGCGCGGGCGAGGGCGCCGCGCCCATGGGCATCGTCCCCGACCACTACGACCCGCGCGAGAGCACCGTGCAACTCCACCCCGGCGAAACCGTCATTCTCTATACAGACGGCATCACCGAAGCCGAAAACCCTGCGGGCGAACAACTCGGCGTCGAGGCCTTGGATCGCGCCATCTCCGTCGCGCCCGATGACCCCGACCAGATCATCAAAGCCGTTGAGCGCGCCGTCGAATCCCACGCGAACTCCCCCATCCGCGGCGACGATCAAACCCTCGTCGTCTTCCGCATCGAGTCCTGACACCCGGAGATATCCTCACCCAATGCCCAAACTCTCCGCCGAATCTTCCGCCAGCACTCCCGAGTGGTTCGCGCTCCCCGATCCCGAGCACGGCCGCGATGGCACGGGCCTCAGCTTCAGTTGCACCATGTGCGGCAACTGCTGCTCCGGACCCGAGGGCTATGTCCTCATCAATCAGGAAGAGATCGAGGGCATGGCGACCAAGCTCCGCATGAGCGTGCAGGACTTCATGGATGAGCACACGCACATGACCCCCGAGGGACGATCGCTCCGCGAGAAGAAGGTCGGCAAAGGACTCGACTGCGTCTTCCTCGATCGCGACACCATCCCCGGCAAAGCCATCTGCGGCCTGTACGAAGCCCGCCCGCGCCAGTGCCGCACATGGCCGTTCTGGAACTCGGTCATCAAAAGCCGCGCGACATGGGAACGCGCGAAGAAAGTCTGTCCGGGCATCGACAACGGCAAGAAGTACGACCTCGTGCAGATCCGAATCGCCCGCGAAGTCATCGACATCTGAACTCAACCATGGAGATCGCGGACGACCAACTCGCGGACCATTGGCTTTCGTCGATCACGCATCCACAGCTTGCGAATGCGATCGAAGGTGTGTACGCAGAGGCGTCGCGCGAGATCGCGGCACGCGGCCCCGCGTGCTGGGCCTCGGGGCGCTGCTGTAACTTCGAGCAGCATGGGCATCGGTTGTATGTGACGGGGCTGGAGGCCGCGTGGTGCGTAGCGCGGTTGCCGGAGATCGCGGGGACGCGGAAGGAGAACTTCGCGGAGCCGAAGCTGCGGCTGCTGGTGCTCGAAGCCGCGAAGGAACGCGGGGGGTGTCCGTTCCAGATCAACAACCTCTGCGGCGTCCACGCGATCAAGCCGCTGGGGTGCCGCGTGTACTTCTGCGATCGCTCGGCGCAGGAGTGGCATATGCAACTCAGCGAGCAACTCATCACGCGCGTGCGAGCGATCCACGATGAGTTCGGGATCGAGTATCGCTACGGCGAGTGGCGGGCGATGCTCGCGCGGTTCGTGTGATGCGCATCATCACGGCTGCTTGACGAATCGGTAGCCACCCTTTTCAGCGCCCCAGACCTGCTTGCCGGCGGCATCAAAGCCGCGGTCCCAGGAGACCAGAAGCGCGGGGCCCATGTTGATCTCGCTGGAGGCGTACGCCGCGCCGCGGAAGTGAGTCTCGCAGTTGGAAGAGACGGTGCCGCCCTTGAAGTGGCCGGTCGCGGGATCGTACTTGAGAATCACCTCGCAGCCGTCCTTGGGCTTCAAGTCGGCGGGTGTGATGGTGGCAAGCGGCGCGGGCTTGGACCACTCGCCGGCGAACTTGAGCGCGCCCTCGGGCGTGTCGGAGAGCTCGTAGATCTGGCTCTGATACAGCCGATCGGCGAGCTTGGAGAGGCGATAGACGCGCTGGCGATACGGCTTGTCCATCGCGGTGGACATGGCCTGCTCGACGTAGATCCACGGGCCGTCGTTGCGATCGGTCCAGCATTGCACCATGTGCAGGCGGATGTCTCGGTAGTCGGGATCGGCCGCGGCTTGCTCCGCGCTGGAGAAGGAACCCACGAGCATCGAGCGGAGCGTGCTCACTGAGTCGGTGGTGGATGCCGGGGTGTTCTCGACTCGTGTGGTGTGAGCGCAGGACGCGAGAAGCAGCAGTGAAAGCATGATGAAATGGCGCATGGGCAAGTGTTGGATGACTACGTCGAGGTTGCAACACCACGGGCATCAAGATGCCCGTGCCACCCTTTTCGAGTTTGGTGTGTGCGTCAGGTGCCGAGCAACTGCGAGATGCTCTCGGCGGTCCATGTGGTGTCGAAGGTGAAGCGGACGACTTCGCCCGTGCTCGTCGAACCCGCGATGAGGATGGAACCGGTGCTCGTGATGGTGGCGCGGAGCGCGCCGGTGGGGCGCGGGGCGTTGACGACGCCGGCGGAGATGCTCGCGAAACTCCAGGTGTTCTGGCCGCCGGTGAGGGTGTAGCGATAGAGGACGATGTCGCCGCCGCCGGTGATGCCGGCGACGAAGCCAGCGCCGCTGGAGTTGATCCACGAGGTAACGGAGCCGGGCGTGAGTTGTGATGAGCCGGCGGTAGTCGCGGTGACATTGCGGGAGCGCCAGCCCTCGCCGTTGCGCCAAGTGATCATCCAGAGATTGCCGCTGGCGTCGGTGCCGCTGATGTTGACGATTCGATTGGAGGTTTCGGTGGCGGTGATGTTGCCCACGAGCGCGGCCGCGCCGGTGAGCGTGGAGAGGTTCGTCCAGTTCCAGAGCTGGGTGGCGAGCCCGCCGCCGGGACGGAAAAAGAGGATGACCTGGCCTGCCGGGTTTGTGCCGATGATGTTGAGGGAGTTCTTCTGCGTGACGTACGAGGTCAGCGTGCCGCCGAAGGCGGGCATGGGGCGGCTGCGTCGCGCGAGATCGCGCGAGGTGATGTCGGTGTAGAAGTATCGCCAGCCCTGCGGCCACATGAGACCGGTCATCCAGTAGGTGACGAGGTGGCCGCTGGCGTCGATGCCGCCGATCTGGCGGAGGCCGCCGGAGTCGGTGAAGGTAGTGAGGTTGGAGACGATGTTGCGGGAGACGGCGATTTCGGCGGTGAGGTTGCGATAGCTCCACTGACCATTGGCGGCGCGTTTGTAGACGATGACGCCGACGGAGGAGCGGGCCGCGGCGTAGAGGAGGCCATCGCGTGAGTCGATCCAGGTTTGCAGATCGCCGGAGATGGTGGGGGAGATGGAAGCGGTCTGGATGTCGGTGCTGGTCCAGAGCCCCTGCGGGGTGCGGAGCGCGACGATGGGGCGACCGAGTTGATTGACAAACGAGACGACGGGGCGGCCTTGCAGCCAGAGATCGTTCGCGGGCGCGCCGGCGGTGGTGAGATACTGCTGCGGGATCGCGGGGGCGATGAGTTGGATGGTGTAGTCGCCGGTGGTGGCGATGTCGGCGGAGTCGATGAGGATGTAGTAGCGTGCGCCGGCGGTGAGCGTGGCGGAGAGGATGGAGTCGAGGCCGTTGGTGCCGGGAGAGCCGGTGGCGATGAGCGCGTGTGATGAGTCGTAGAGACGGATACGCGCGGCGAGCGTGCCGCCGCTGGAGATCGATGCGGCGATGGAGGTGAGGCCGGCTTTGACGGCGATGAAGGTGAAGAGATCGGAGTCGGTGGAGACTTCGATGGAGCCGGTGCGCGAGCCGTTGCCGGTGGTGGAGTTGAGGTCGATGGCCGCGGCGCTGGCCCAGTCTTCGGCATCGGCGAAGTCATCTGGTGGTGGGGGTGGGGGCGCGTCGGGACCGGTGACTTGCGCGGTGTATGTGCCGGTCTGCGATACGTCGGCGGAGTCGATGAGCAGGTAGTAGATCTGGCCGGTTGTCAGGTTGAGCGTGGCGATGGAGTTCGCGGACGCTCCACCGGTGCCGGGGTCGCCGGTCGCGAGGAGGTTGTGCAGACCGTCGTAGACGCGCAGCCGCGCGGTGAGGCCGGAGCCGGCGATGGCGGCGAGGGTCGTGGAGCCGGTTTGCGTGGCGGTGAAGGTGAAGAGATCGGAGTCGCTAGCGACTTCGAGAATGCCGGAGCGCGAGCCGCTGCCGGAGGTGGCGTTGATGTCGATCACGCCCGCATTGGACCAGTCGTCGGCATCTGCGAAGTCGTCGGTGGGTGGTGGGGGGGGAGGCGGGCCATCGATGGAGATGGTGTAGTTGCCGGTGCTGGTGTTGCTTGTTGCGGAGAAGAGAATGAAGTAGGTTGCGCCGGAGGTGAGGGAGAGTGTGGCGACGGAGTCGGTCGCGGCGGTGCCGTCGGTGCCGGAGGCGATGAGCGTGTGCGCGGCGTCGTAGATCTGGATGCGGCCGTCGTACGCGGCGGAGTTCGGGCTGCCGGTGATGGTCGTGGTGCCGGTGCGGGCGGAGGTGAAGGTGAAGAGATCGGTGTCGGCGCTGACGCCGAGGGTGCCGGAGATGGAGCCGCTGGCGGAGGTGGAGTTGATGGAGATGAGGCCCGCGGTGGACCACTGGCCGGAGTTGGCGAAATCATCCGGCGGCGGGGGAGGGCCTTCGATCGTGATGTTGTAGGCGCCAGTGCTGGTGTTGTTCGTGGCAGAAAAGAGGATGTAGTAGGTTGACCCGGCGGTGAGCGAGACATCCGCGACTGAGTTTGCGACGTTCGAGCCGTCGATGCCGTTTGCGATGAGGGACTGCGCGGAGTTGTAGATGCGGATGCGGCCGTCGTACGCCGCGCTCGTGGGGATTCCGGAGATGCGTGTGATGCCGGTCTTGGCGGCGGTGAAGACGAAAAGATCGGTATCGCCGGCGATGCCGAGCGTACCGGAGCGCGAGCCGCTGCCGGTGGTTTGGTTGATGGTGATGAGGCCCGCGCTGGACCATGCGCCGGCGTCGGCGAAATCATCGGGTGGCGGTGGTGGGGGAGCGAGTTCGGAGGTTTTGGTGGTGAGCCGGACGTTCTGGCCGGAGATGGTGGCGGTCTTGACGATGCGGTAGTTGTCGGAGGGGCGGGTGAAGACGACGGAGTATGAGCCATTGGTGAGCGGGAGTTGGTAGTTACCCGCGGCGTCGGTGGTGTAGGTGGCGGTGGGCGTTCCGGTGGTGGTGGAGCCGGGGAAGACATCGATGCGGATGTTGGCGGAGCCTTCGCCGATGGAGTAGAAGTTGTCGTTGCTGGTGTCGGAGAAGACGACGCCGAGGAGCCAGGGCGTGCGCGATTGCGATGAGGGGTTGCCGAAGTCGACGGTGTAGTAGTTGGGATAGAGCGCGCCGGTGACATTGAGTTGGAAGCCGGGGCCGATGTGGTCGTAGTGGTAGGTGGCGTCGAAGGTGGTGTAGAGCGAGAGGAGGTTCTTTCGCTCGGTGGGCGTGTTCATCCACGAGTAGTACAGCGCGTCGATGGTGGAGTAGTTGGCGCCGATGTTCTCGCCGGCGGTGCCGGCGTATCCGGCGGCGACGGCGCGATTGGTGGGCGTGAGCCCGTCGGGGTTGGTGTGATCAAAGAAGGATCGCGCGGCCATGTCCGCGCCGTGCAGGCGCGAGGCCTGGGTGAGCGAGGCGCTCAGCGCGAGGGGCTCGTGCGGGGTCAGGAGGGCCTGCTCGGAGGAGTTGAGACCGGTGGAGAAGTTCAGTCCAAGCCGGTCCGCCTCGGAGAGTGGATTGGCGCGGGCGCGATTGACGAGTTCGGAGAAATAGACCTCTTCGGCGGTCCATGCGTAGAGCAGTGTGCGCGGCTCGAGGGCTTCGAGGGAGAAGTTGTGAGAGGGCGCGGCGCGGCCGCTGCGGGTGAGAAGTGTGCACGCGAGGAATGGGCGGCGGGATGTGGGCTTTCCGGACGCGGGCATCGACGGCGAGCTCCCCGGATGCGCGACGAGGACTCGGCATCGGGGGAGTTATCGTGCGAAGGCGCGAGGGGCTTTCGGACCAACCACGGTGCGAAGTTGTGCGCGTGGGAGAGTGGGGGGAGTGTGCTGGTAGT
Source organism: Phycisphaerales bacterium (assembly GCA_044222255.1). GTDB lineage: Bacteria > Planctomycetota > Phycisphaerae > Phycisphaerales > UBA1924 > UBA4658. The sequence continues at coordinate 1,617 of JBGANP010000096.1, read as the reverse complement.
GCGGGACGATGAGGTGTATCCGCGGGATTCGCTCGCGGACTCGCTCATCTCGGGCGTGTGTGGGTGTTACTTCTCGGACCTGCGGAAGTGGGTGGAGAGGAGGGTGCGCCAGGGGGTGCCGTCGGGGGTGAGCGTGCCGAGAGAAGGCGCGGGCTTGGAGATGCCGGACCAGAGGCCGCGGAGGGTGGCGGTGTGGCGGGGGATGCTGAGGCCGGCGAGTTTGTGGGCCCAGAGGTAGCCGAGGGAGGCGCCGAGAAAGCCAAAGCCACGGGCCAGTAGGCTCGCGCCACAGTGGCGGCGGGCCATCCAGATCCAGTTGCGGGTCGCGAACTCGTGCCAGCGGATGCTCTTGCGCGAGCCGGGGCCGGCGGGGGAATCGTGCCAGACGATGAGGGCGGAATTGAAGTGGACGCCGCGGCCGGAGGCGAGGAGCTTGAGGGCGAGATCGGTGTCGTTGCGATAGAGGAAGAAGGAGGACTCGAAACCGCCGACGCGCAGCCAGGCGTCGCGGCGGACGAGATTGGCGCAGCCCATGAAGGGGAAGCGATCGGTGCCGCCGGGGGGGACGCGGAAGGGCCACTCGCTGCGGCCGCCTTTTGGGTGGCGCGGGTGGAGCGTGACAGCGCCGAGCGAGGGGCGCGCGGCGAGTTCGTCGATGGCGACAAGAAGGGCGTTGTCGTCGGGGGTTGCGTCGTCGTCGAGGATGAGCACGGCGTCGGCGGTGGAACGGGAGGCGGCGGTGTTGAAGGCGTCGACGCCGCGGTTGTCGGGAAGGGCGATGAGGTTGATGCCGCGGGGGACGAGAAAGGCCTCGGCGCGATCGCGGGTGCCGTCGGAGGAGCCGTTGTCGACGACGGTGATGGTGCGCTGGACGCCGGGAGCGGAGCCGCGGCCGTCGAAGGTGGGGCTGGCGAGCAGCCGCTCGATGGTGGCTTCGAGGGCGGGCCAGCGGTTGTAGCTGAGGACGATGGCCTCGACGCTGAGCGTGCGGCCGGGGCCGCGGGCGAGCGTGGCGGCGGCGCGGCGGGCGGGATCGAGCGGGCTGGGAGCGGCGCGCGGGCGACGGGCGATGCGGATGGCGCGGGCGGTTCCGGCGGCGAGGGACCAGGCGGCGCGAACGGGCGCGGCGAGGCGATGGGGAGAGCGGATGACGCACGAGCCGGGGATGACCTGCACGAGGGTGCGTGCGGCGAACCAGGAGTCCGGGCGGCCGCGGGCGGGGACGAGGGCGATGTCGGCGCGATGGAGGCCGAGCCAGCGGGAGAGGGTGGTGAGTTTGGAGCGGATGCCGCCGGGAGTGTTCAGCGGGGTGAGGATGCAGCCGGCGGCGCGGAGGGCATCCAAGAGAAACGTGCGTTCGTTTGCGGAGAGGCCGAGAGAAGGATGGATGGCGACGGTGCGGCCGGAGAGAGAGTCGAGATGGGTGCGCAGGTTGGAGACGAGATCGGTGAGCGGGATGGAAGGATCGACGGCGATGACGCCGGGGGGCGCGATGCCGCGGGTGCGGCCTTGGGCGGCATGTTTAAGGCCGAGCATGTGCAGACGCGCGAGATCGGAGCGCCCCATCATTTCCTGCTGGGCGGCGCGGCAGACATCGAGCATGGCGCGGCGGAACTT
>JBGANP010000095.1:0-13051 GCA_044222255.1 Phycisphaerales bacterium | reverse complement strand
GCGTCCGCACCAACACGTTCGGCGCCGTCGCCCGGGTTCGGCACACGCTCAGCATGGCGATGCACCGCTTCTTCGACGAGCGGGGTTTCTTCTACGTGCACACTCCCATCGTGACCGGTTCGGACTGTGAGGGAGCGGGGCAGATGTTCCGCGTCAGCACGCTCGACTTTGCAAACATGCCGCGGATTAAACCCGAAGGCGCGAAGATCGCCGACCCCACCGCACCCGTGGACTTTGCATCCGACTTCTTCGGAAAGGAAACCCACCTCACCGTCAGCGGCCAGTTGAACGTCGAGACCTACTGCTGCGCCCTCAGCAAGGTCTACACCTTCGGCCCAACCTTTCGCGCCGAGAACAGCAACACCAGCCGCCACCTCGCCGAATTCTGGATGATCGAGCCCGAGATCGCCTTTGCCGACCTGAAGGACGACGCAAAGCTCGCGGAAGACTTCATCAAGTACCTCATCCAGACGATGCTCAACGATCGCGCCGACGACATGAAGTTCTTCGACGAGCGGATCGAGAAGGGCCTCTTGGTCCGCCTGAAGGAAGTGCTCGACAAGCCGTTCCGGCATCTGCCCTACACCGACGGGATCAAGATCCTCAAGGAAGCCATCGCCAGCGGCAAGGCGAAGTTCGAATACCCGATCGAGTGGGGCAAGGACCTCCAGTCCGAGCACGAACGATACCTGACCGAGCAGCACTTCAAGCAGCCGGTGGTGCTCATGAACTACCCCAAGCAGATCAAGGCCTTTTACATGCGCGAGAACGATCTGGGGACGGACGGCGCACCGGGACCGACGGTCGCGGCGATGGACGTGCTCGTGCCGCAGGTCGGCGAGATCATCGGCGGCAGCCAACGTGAAGAACGCCTCGACAAGCTCGACGCCCGAATCACTGAAATGGGCCTGCCGATCAAGGAATACTGGTGGTACCGCGATCTGCGCCGGTACGGGACCGTGCGGCACGCGGGGTTCGGGCTTGGATTCGAGCGGGCGATGATGTTCCTGACGGGGATGCAGAACGTGCGGGATGTGATTCCGTTCCCGAGGGCGCCGAAGCAGTGTGAGTTTTAGATGGGGTGATCGTGACGGCGTTGCCGAATATCCCTCCACCTTGGCAGCCCGTTGCGCAGACGGATTGCAAGTTGCGCCGGATCTTCATCGCGGCCGCTAACAGCGTCGAAGAGGCAATTCGGATGGAATTGCCGCAGGGCGGGTTCTTCAAACTATTTGTGGCGACCGAGATTGGAATTGCCGACGGTCCAATGGCAGTGGAACTTGCAAGCCGCTTCGTTTACGCGGGCTGCTGCTATGCGTGCGCTTGGGGCGTCGATTGCGAGCGGTGGCACGACTGCTTCGACGAAGCGATCGTATATCGCCAGATCGATGATCCGCAATCAATTGGACACCCCGATGACTTGGACTCTGTGGTCATGACGACGTGGCACACAGAAGCGAGCCCCGACCTTGGCGCACGGTTTTTCCTGAGATCGGCCGATCCCCGTCCCGGATTCGATTCAAATTGCGGAGTTTGCCTCGTGCTCATCCTGGGAAGTGAGAAACTCCGCAAAATGGTTGAGGGCACCTTTCTTGCCATTGAGCTTCATGCTTTGTGAGTCAATCCGAGCCTGTCTCGAATTCCGGCGGCAAAGAAGTATGCCCGATTGTCAGCAGTACGAGCACGCCCGATTCCAAGTCCGAATCAATAAGCGAGAGCCGGAACCGAAGACTCGGATCGAGTTCGGAGCGATACTCCAAGAACCAAGTTTCGGTCGGTTCGCCCGGTCGCGCGCGCCGCAAGTGTTCCGAGGGAGACTCGATCATCTTCGCAACTTCCGCGCGCAATTCATCGCGCAGGCCTTCATCAAGCTGTTCCAGAAACTGCCTTGCGTAGAAGCTGATGCGGACGATCCGCGACAATCGCATCTCCGATCAGGGAATGAACGGATACGTCTTGCCCGATCTGGCATCGGACACCGCTCGCTCGAACTCTTCGGGGTCGATATTGAAACGGCGCTCGCGTGCGAGCTGGTCGCCGAAGTAGCTGCGCATGCTCTCCTCGGTGATCGGATTCCGACTTCGCTCATCGTCGCCGAGCGTCCCGCGTGCCGCTTTCCACGGAGCCTCCCGGTGCGTCATGTCACGCAGGTACGAGGCGGAGTAGCGCCCGTACCGGCGCCAGATCCATCCGAGCAGCAGTCGCTCCTTCTCTGACAACGACGTGTCCTCGCGTGCTTCTCGCGGCGGAATCGGCGCTTTGTCATGAGCCTCAAACGCTCGATATAGATCCCGCACCACCGGCCCATGAACCCAGGCCTCGATCGTGCCGGCAAACAGCGGCTCGCCAAGCATTGCGAGCGACCACCCCTGCGCGTAGTAGACCAGCTTTTGCACCTGCATGTGCGTCACCGGAGAAGGCTCTTCCATCGCAGACGCCAAGTGCAAGAAATGCCGTGCGATTGCTTCGGGTGTGGACATTGTGCGGCCCTCGTGGAGTATCCGAACCGATGCCGAACTGTACCGAGTCCCCAAGCGGAGATCAATTCAGAAGACTGTCGACCACGAAATGCCCCACCCGTCCGACAAAAAAGCGCCCCGAATTACTTCGGGGCGCTGTCAGTCAAAACGAGCGATGGCGTTAGATCGCGCCGTACGGCACGCAGTTCTTCTGGCAGGCCTTCGCCGCGTAGCAGTCGTTGCTGTAGACCTGTCCGTTCGGGCAAAGCACAGGCTTCCATACGTCGAGGCAGTACGTGCCCTTGCCGCAGCCGCCGCCGATCGGGCCGACCGCCAGCGTGACGGATGCGACACCGGCGACGGCGCAGACCGCCGCGGCCACCGCAAGCATGGACAACTTCTTCACGTTCGCTTTCATGGGAGACTCCTCGTTCGCCCGGACCCGCATCCCACGCGGAGGCGGGCCCGAAGGTGGCCCAGCTTACCGCGCCGGGCGGGGAGTGCAATGGTCGATCGCCCGCTTCGCAGGTCCGCTCGCGCAACTCGTGATCTGAAATCAGTCTGCGCTGCGGGATCGGGAAATCTCATGAGTCCTAGTCCACAAGTCTGTGGATTTTGAGATCCCGAACTCGTGATAGCATCGATCCGTGGCCGAGCAGTCCCCAAATTCCGAACCCGCACACGCTCCCCCGGGCATGGATCGGGCGACGCGTGCCTTCTTCGTCTTCTTGCTGATTGCGGTGTGCGGGCTTTCGGTGCTCGTTGTCCTGCTGCTGCGCCAGAATCGCGACCTCCGCAGCCAGATTGAGTTCAAGAAGCGGGTCGAGCAGACGTCGGCCGCGCCGAGCCTCGCGATCGGAGAGACCGTCGAATCGCTTGAACTGATCGCGCCCGACAAGAGCGTCACCCGGACCACCTTTGGCGAGAACGAACCCGCGACCGTTGTCTTTTTCGTCGCCGAGCACTGCGGCTACTGCGAGAAGGCAATCCCGCTCTGGAGTGCCGTGCTCCGCGATTCGCGTGCTTCGCTGGCCGCGGCGAAGGGCCCGGGCGTGCGTTTCGTGGGCATCGTGGCGGACGCATTGGACGATGCGTCGCTGAAGCAGATCGACCCGGAGATTCCCACGTTTCGCGTGCGGGATGGCCACAAGACATGGCTGATCCGCGTCAACGCGACACCGAGCGCGGTGCTCCTCTCGCCGCTCGGCAAGGTCGAGAATTTCTGGATCGGCGAGACGAACGCTGCCCAGATGGAAGAACTCCGAAACGCCATTCTCGCAGCCGCGGCACGCTAGTCAGTCGCTTTGCGGGGGGACAGTTCCGAAAGGGTGTGCAGGAGCGGGATTGGCCATGGCGGCGGCAAGGTCGACCTCCCGTGGATGGCGACAAAGCCTTGTAAAAAAAGAGGTTGCGCGATCTGCAATCATCGCGGTGCCTTTTTCGCGCTCCAACGGGTAGGGTCTGGTCTGCGAATGATTGGCATATTCCGTGAAGAAAAAACTGCCATTCGTCGAAGCACTCTTGCCCCGTACGCAGGTGGATCGACCCTCTGAACTTCATTCCCGGGGACCGTTTGCGTTGGACGGCTCCCTCGCAATCCTCGATGCTCTGGCTTTAACGCGGGAAAGTGGGGGGATGCGCGGCCCGCCAGCCTTCCCGGTCGTTCCTGCGATCGGGTCGTCACGACTCAAATGAAACGGAAATTGCATGCGGTCTGAGAATGGAGCGGGCGGCTCGGATCAAAGGTCGGAAGACAGGGCGGGCTTTCTCTCGGTCCTTGCCAATCGAATTCTGTCGCTGTGCTCTCGCGAAACCTCGGGTGCGGCGCTAATCCCGCAGATCGACGGCCTGCGCTTCATTGCGATCGCCTCGGTGGTGCTCTGCCATTTGAATGTCGTAGTGGTGGCCTACCTGTCGCAGCGCACGATGACCGAAGAGCAGTTGCACGCGGACCCGGGGCAGCAGGTGACGCGGATCGGCTACTTCGGCGTCCAACTGTTCTTTGCGATCAGCGGGTTCGTGCTCGGGCTGCCGTTCGCGCAGGGGGCGATGGGGATGCGCCCTCCGGTCCGGATGGGCAACTACTTCCTGAGGCGCCTGACGCGGCTGGAGCCGCCGTACATCATCAATCTCGTCGTGATGGCAGGGATTCTGGTTGCGCTCGGCAAGTCGGAATCGATCGGGTGGCTGCTGCGGCACCTGGGCGCTTCCATCCTGTACATCCACGGCTTTGTCTACGGACAGAGCAGCGTCATCAACCCGGTTGCATGGTCGCTCGAGGTGGAAGTCCAGTTCTACGTGCTCGTGCCGCTGCTGGCGATGATCTTCGCGGTGAAGAACGCGCTTCTTCGCCGAGGGATCATCGTCGGAACCATGATCGCGTTCGGCGCGGGGCGTGCGTGGAGCGGGCAGGGGCTCATGGAGGGCACCACGATCCTGCACCAGCTGCAGTATTTCCTTGTGGGGTTCCTGCTGGTGGACCTCTACCTGAATGCGTGGAGCCGGCCGTCGACGCATCGCGGGGCGTGGGACATCGCCGGACTTCTGTCATGGGCCGGCATCGTCGTGGTGCTGCTGTTTTGCGGGCACGATCCGCCGGGGTTTCTCGCGTGGCCCCACGTCGTGCTGCCGTTCCTGATGCTGGTCGCTTATGCCGGGGCTATGCGGGGGCGGCTCGTCAACGCGTTCGTGAGCAATCGCTGGATTTTCACGATCGGGGGGATGTGCTACACGATCTACCTCTGGCACCTGGTGCTTCTGACGATCGGGGCCAGAGTGCTCTCGCGGTTCAAGGGTACGGGCAACTTTGAGCTCGACATGGTGTGGACGGGTGTGATTCTCATCCCCGTCGTGCTCGCCACGTCGGCGGTGCTGTTCATTTTGTTCGAGAAGCCGTTCATGAAGCGGGACTGGCCGCGGCGGGTTCGAGCCTGGTTCGGAGGCGCCTCGGGCGCCTGAGCGATTATGCGCGAGCGGATCGCCGACCGGGGAGACCGAGGCGAGTAAGAGCGAACGCACGGAGAATCCCCGTTCGAATCGTGTTGATTGCCGAGTGCAGCGTCTTGTGTCCCGATCAGATAGCCGGCTGCGGCGATCCGTCCCGCGGGAACGTGGACCCCACCAGCCCGGACCTCTGCATGGAGTCGCCATTGAGAGGATCCTGGGCGGACTGGACGCCCTTCAGTACGCCGTAGGCCACGCCGCATACCACGTGGTTGATGTGCTTGAGCTGGCTCATGATTTCCAGGTGCAGGTCGGTCGTTTCCAGCGTCTGCTGGCTCCCCTTCTGCAGCCGGTCGTAGTGCTTTTCGCGGAGCGCGATCTCGTGATCCCGCATCCGCGTCTTGTGCTCCAGGAGCTTCTTCGCCATCTCGGGTGAGTCCGAGACGAAGACGGCGCTCGCCAGTTCGAGCGTTGCGGTCGTGCCGCGGAAATAGTCTTTCAGCTCTTCCCAGCCCTCTTCGCTGAATCGGACGCCCTTCTTGGCCTTCTTCATGGCCGCGCCGACCAGGTTTCGGTCGATGACGTCGCCGATGGTCTCGAGATCGGTGAGGAAGCGGAGCTGGCGGTCGCGGGCCTTGTCGAGGTCTTCCGGGAGCGAATCGCCCATGGTGGCGGTCAGGTACTTCTTGATCTGGCGGTCGAGTCGGTCCACGTGATCATCGCGTCCGCGGATCTGCTTGAAGACCTGCTCGTCGCCCGATTTGAGCGCCTCCCAGGCATCCTCGAGCATGTCGACGATTTCGCGCGTGACCAGGCCGATCTCACGCTTGCTCTGCGAGAGCGCGATTGCCGGGTCGTTGGGCCAGCGGCTGGTTCGGAGCGCCACGCTCCTTCCCGCCTCCGCGGGGTTCCCGGTGATCATGGCCGAGAGCCGCGCGATCGGCACCAGGAATGGCATCAGAAGAACCACCGAAGCGAGGTTGAATGCCGTGTGGGCGATCGCGATGCGCTCGGCAAGAGGGCAGGGGATTTTCACCATCCACTCCACCGGGATCGGCAGCGTCCCGATGATTGCCGCGGCGATGATCGCTCGGCAGATCAGGACGCCGATGCCCAGCCGACGCGAGTCGATCTGTTTCCACCCCGCCAGGAGCAGCGTGACGCACAAACCCAGGTTGGCTCCGACGACGAACGGAAGGGCCACGCCGTCGCTCATCAGGCGTGAATCGGTCAGCCCGAGCGCGACAAGAACGGCGATGGTCGCGGTGCTCGATTGAGCCGCCACGGTCAAAGCCATCCCCACGAGCACCAGCACGATCGGATGGCCCGCGGCCATCTCGAGCAGTTGCGGAATCTCTTTCGTTCCCGCGAGTGCCTTCGTCGACTCCGATATCACCGCGACGCCGAAGAAGAGAAACGCAACGGCGAGAACGATCTGGCCGACCGCCCGGAGTTTCTCGCGGCTCGTTCCCTGAAAGAGGATCACCCCGAACAGCGCCAGGATTGGCGCCTGCTGGAAGATGTTGAAGGCGATCAGGTGGACGGTGAGCGTGATCCCGACGAAGGCGCCGAGAATGAGCGCGATCGCGCGGTAGAGCGCCAGTTCGCCCTCCCGGACCAGGGAAACCGTCAGCAGGCTCAGCGACGTGCTGCTCGGAACAACCGAACCGATCATCGCGCCGGCAAGAGCCGCGCGGGGAGCGCTGCCGGTCATGCGACCGACCCACACGTCCAGACGCTCCCCGACGAGACGATCGAGCCCCTTTCGCAAGAACCGGATCGCGAAGAGCAGAAGCGCGATACCACCCGCGGCGTGCAGAAACTCGACCATCAAAGCAGCTCCGTCCTACGCGTCTTCGCGGCGGCCTGCGCAGCCCTGCGCTGCCCCGTGCCCGCGAAACGCCCTGCCCATCTGCCTCGGGAAAGCTCCCACTTGCCGGTGACGGACTCGATTCCGATTCTTCCCGGAACTCCCCGTATCTCGGCCGGCATTCCTCACCATGCCGGCCGACTCTCCGGGCGGCGTTTCCTTTTCACAATCGCTTCGCCGAGGGCTTCTCCAGCACGCGCGACTATCGACCCGGGCGATTCTTCGATCCGACCAATCACCCATCTTTATCATTTCTTAACACTTGTTCGGGTTCGGGTCAAGGAGTTTTTGCGCATTCGTCGCAAATCCTCTGCGCCGCGATGAGCCTGGTGGTTGAGTTAATCCGCCAATCGAGAGGCGTATTCGCGCTTGAGCCAGCGTGCCTCGGTCACTCTTTCTCGGTTTCATTCCGTGCGTTGGGCAGTTCGGGGCGTGGCGGGACCGAGATGTTTGCTGCGAGTCGGCGCGACAGGCGTGCATAGACGATCGCCACGCCGATCATCAACAGACCAAGCGTGACGATGCTGACCGCCCTCCAGCCGGACGAAACATGGGCGAGATCGACAAAAATTGCCTTTGCGGTGCCGAGCGCGAGAAGTCCCAGTCCGACGCCGCGAACGGCGGCATTGCGCTTCCAATAGCCGACCGCCAGCAGCCCGATGGCAAAGATGCCCCACCAGACGCTGACAGCAGCGCCTCTCGACGTAGAGTCGATGGCAAGGCTCCCCGCGATCCGGGCGACCTCGAGGCTTGTAGACGCCCAGGTGATCAGGGTGGCGGTCCACCAGGCGAAGAGTTTGGCCTTGGGGTGCAGCGATGGCTCGACCCCGGGTCGCGCAATTCTCTCGAGTCCAACGATTGTTCCCGCAAGAGCCAGCCCGAGCCAGAGGCCGGGATACAGCAGCGCAGGTTCCTTGGCTCCGGCCCAGTTGTTTGTCGCGAACCGATCGGCCCATAAAAGCAACGCTGCGAGCCAGACCAGCAGTGCGTGAACCGAGAGCGCCAGCCCTCGAACGTGCCGCGAAGCGAGCGCGATGCCCCAGCAGATCACGAGCCAGACCACGCAGAGCGCCGCCGCGCTTGAGTCCTGATGCGAGATGGATCCGACCAGGAGGACCGTTGCGACCCCGGCGACGACCTTTGAGACATTCTCCCATTTCCACGATGCATCTGAGAGGAGCCATGCGATCAGGAACGCCACGCCGGCGCATGCCAGCGGGATCAGCATTTCGGTCCGAACAATCAAGCCCAGGACATCAAGGCTTCCCTGCGCATGGCTCCACCAGCAGAGCGAGCCGGTCGTCACGGTGGCAGCGCCGAGCACCACCAGCGATGCGATCCGAAGCCCATTCGAGATACGCCACGCTGCGGCAAATGCCATCGCGAGCGCGGCGCCGACTGCGGCGCAGGCGATCGCCTCGTGCTGTGCCTTTTCGTGGATGAGGGATGCTCCGAGAAGAAAGATTCCCAGGCCAAGCCCGAAATCGGTAATGGCGTTCCAGACGCGTTGGCCGAAGAGTTCTTCCGAAATACTCGGCGCGTCCGGAGAGTCTGCGACGGCCTGCGCACGAGCTCGGCTCCAGTTCACAATCAACGCGTAGGCGATCCACGCGGCACCGACGCCCGCGCATGCTGCCGCCCAGTCGGTGAGGTAGAAGCCGATGAACTCAACTCCCGGGGCATTTGGGGCCGTGGCCCATGAGTCGTAGAGCAGGACGCGCCCCGCCGCATAAAGGAGCACCAGGCCGCCGTAGAGGTCGAGCACGCGAGTCCGCAGCCAGCGCCCAGCGCCCAGGGCGGCGAGTCCAAGCGCGGTCAAAGCAATGACCTGCGGGAAACCCGACAGGGCGATCGCGATCGTCGCGACCAGGAGAGAGCCGGACGTGGCGCACAGGGCGGAAGCGAGGCGCTCGACACGAGTCTCTGGCCGCGCGTTCAGCACACGGTGCGTACCGACCATGAAACAGGCGACAAGGAACGCGACGAGCGCGATTGCACCGGGCACGGCGCTCTGGGGCACAATCGAAGTTTCCCGCGCGATCTCCAGGCCCGCGAGCACCACCCAGACGGACGAGGAGAGGCTTGTCAGGGGTCGCAGGCGCAGCCCGACCAGTTTCTTGTAGAAAAAGGGGTCGGTGATCAACTCGCGCAGATTCTGTTCGGTTCGCTCGGTCGAACCGGGACGATCCGCCCGCCACGCGGTCCACCACGTCTCCGCGTGCATCAGCACCCACGAGCCGCCCAGCATCGCCAGTCCGATCCGGGGTGCTTCGTCGCCGAATTCAAATACCCAGCCCGCCCCGAACCCAATCGTGGCCAGCGTCACCAGCCAGCGGCAAGGTGCAAAGGTCGCTCCTTTCCAGACGCTGAGCCCATCCCCGACAATCAGCAAACCGAGCCAGTACGGTGGCAGATACACGTAGCCGGTGTGACCCTCGCTCGCGATGAGTGGCGCCAGGTACGCACCGATGAGCGAGACGAGACCGACAACGCTCAGGCTCGTGGTCGCGCTGAGGACGACGCCGATCGCCGCGACCGCCGCAAGCACGAGGAGCGTCGTGCCCGGATCCATGAGTTTGTAGAGCGCATACGCGGCGTACGAAGACGCGTAGAGCGAACCAAGCCCCGCGGTCGTCAGGCCGACGGACGCCCACTCGTTCACCTTGCGGCGGGCCCACTCGCCTCCTCCAAGAAGCACGAATCCGAGCGCGGCGCCCATCATGCACCGCACCGAACCGGGGATCTGTTCCAGCCATCCTTGTTTGTACGCGAACTGAACAAAGAGGGCTACGCCGATGGTCACGACCAATCCGCCCGCCAGCGCGTACCAGCGCCCGGCGATCAGGCTCTCGAGCTTTGCCCAGTCGATCGTCGGAAGCGCCGGACGTTCCCCGCCCTGACGCTCGCGCATCCGCTGATAGGCCAAGGCGGCGGCACGACGGCGCGCTTCCTGCTCCAATTCCTGAACGCTTGGTACTTGACGGGGCGGTACAGCGCCCGGGGTGGCGATTCGCGGCGACGTATTTGCAGCTGCGTCAGGCGTTTCCGCGGCAACCCGCTCAGGACTTTCCGCCGGCGTAAGTTCGGTCGGGGGCGTTGCTCGTAAATTCTGGGGCGGGAACGGCGGTGTCGTGCCACGCTCAAGCGCCGCCAGACGTCGTTCGATTTCCGCCAGCCGCGCTTCGATTTGATCAAGCATCCCGGAATCCCCGGAAGAGTTGTCTCAAGCTAGCAGATACTAGGATTTTGTGTAAGCCGATTTCCGGCCTGGCCTTACGAGAACCAGGCCGGAGAAAAACTCGTTGAAAATACGGAGCGGTCGCCAAGGCAATTTCGTCGGCGCTCCGGGCATGTCGGGTCGGCTGCTACCTTGGCGCATTCGCCGCGTTACGAGGAGACTCACATGAACAGTTCATCGCGATCGACCGAGCCTTCGGCTATTCGACTCTACGACGGAGACGCCGAAGCACTCATGTCCGCCGAACTCTCGCCCGATCGCATCAGCCTTCTCCCGGGAGCGGGTGGCAAGCTCGCGCCCGGTCAGCGCCTCCGGATTCTCTGGGGCCAGGACATGCTTCGGGACATCCTCGATGGGCGCTATCGCACGGTTGTCTGCGGTGTCAATGACCAAGACAACGCTCACGGCATCATCGCCCAACTCTGCGAACTGGTCGCGACCAGCCAGTGGTCGAGCCGCTCGGTCACGAGCTACGCGAAATTGTTCCAGGAATCGGTCTCGGTGCACGCGGCGCACGATCGCGAGCCGTACGTCCTCAAGTTTGATCTCGACAGCGTCCTCATTCTCGCGCTGCTCCGGCCGCGCGGGCGCGATCACTTCACACTCGACGACCTGTCGCGAGGCTTCGTAACGATCGCAAAGATGCTCGCAGACCGGCGCGATCGCTTGCCCGTCTGCACAGTCAGCTTCCTCAACGCCCGTGCGAACAAGCTTGTCCTGCCCGGTGGTGGGGGCGAGCCCAGCTTCGAGGCCGTGCTCAAGACGATGTTCCACGCCGGATTCCGGGGCGACGTCTACACCTCTCCGGCGATGTGGAAATTCGGTCATGTCGGCGTTTTCCCCAGCTACCCGTTCCCGGAGGGTGTGCAGCGAATGCGAGACGGCAGCAGTTAAGGACGGATTTCAGTTGGAGGGCTGGTCGTCTCCGCTGTCCTCACCGGGGCAGGTTTGGTTCACACTCTTCGAGGGATGCAAACATGAAGACGATGCGGCGGTGGATCGTGGGTGGCGCGGCGGCTTCGCTGGTCCTGACCGGGCTGACCCTGCAGTTGGGCGCCGGCCGATTCCACGATGCCGATGCGTCGGGAAATGAATCGGCCCAGCCGGAAAATATGAACCAGCGCGTCATGGCGCTGATGGCCTCGCTCAAGCAGAGCCGCGAGGCGATCAAGCAGTACGAGTGGATAGAGACGACGACCGTGAGCCTGAAGGGCGAGCAGAAGGCGGAGATCGAGAAGCGCTGCTACTACGGAGACGACGGCAAACTCACCAAGGAGCCGCTCACGCAGCCGGCGCCGACCGAACGCAAGCGCGGCCTGCGCGGGATGATCGCGGAGCGCAAGAAAGCCGACCTGTCATCCGAGATGAAGCTGGCGGTCGACACACTCCACCAGTACGTTCCGCCGGATCATGAGAAGATTCAGAAAGTCAAAGATGCGGGCGACACGTCGATCGACCTGGTCGAGCCGGGCAGGCTCGCGCGCCTCAACTTCAAGAACTATCTGGTCCAGGGCGATGTGATGAGCGTTGATATCGATCTTGGAACCAACCGTCCAACGTCGATCACGGTCAAGAGCACGATGGATTCGCCCCCCAAGCCGCTCAAGTGCGAGGTTTCCTTCGGCGTCCTCAAGGACGGAACGCTCTATCCGGAGGAAACCCGCCTCGACCTCGAGCGACAAGAACTCAACGTTGTGGTCGAGAACAGCGGGTATCGAAAGCGGTCGTAGTGGTCAATTCCGGCGCCGGCGCGATGCGACAAGTCCGGCACCGGCGAGAACCCAAAGCACCGGGGGGGCGGGGATTTCCATCGTCACGTTGTTGTTGGGATCGCCGGTAATCCGGTCCGCCCAGTAGTGGCCGTACAACTCGTTGCCGCCGCCCAGATCCAGCCAGGCGGTGGGGGAGAAGTACTGCATGTGGATGACCGCGTTGTGCGAAAAATTCGTCGAGCGTGTGGTGCTGACGTTGTCGCCGAAGCCGCCGACGTAAACGTGCGCGCCTCCGTGATGCTCGGCGTTGGTTCCGAACATCAGAAAGTCGTTCGGATCGAATTGCCGGTCGATCTGGAGAATGGTGGTGTCCAGCACGTTGATCGTGACGTGCTTGCCCATCGACAGGTTCCGCATGTCGTACACGCCCGCGCCGAGGTTGACGACGGTGTTGTCATTGAAGCGGACGTCCTGGTACGCGCCCGCCGCGAGGTTGTGCGGCCCGCCCGCCGAACTGAGAGTAACAGCGCTCGCGCTGTTGGTGAGAGCCCGGTTCGGCGTGAATGGAAGAATGGGCAGGCTGCCGGCGCTGATGATCGGCCCGGAGAACGAACTCGGTCCGGTGTGGCGCACGGTGGCGCCGAAGCTGGGGTTTACGGAGTTGGCGTACAGGTCGTAGAAGCTTCCCGTCGAGTCGGCCGTGACGCTGTCGGAGTCGGCTTGGTAGGAGTTGTCCTTGATCGCGTTGCCGCTGTTGACTAACGCGAGCGCGTAGCCAGTTTTGGACGCTTAATTCTCTACGATATTTCCACCGGGGATATGCCCCGTT
>JBGANP010000094.1:0-13235 GCA_044222255.1 Phycisphaerales bacterium | reverse complement strand
GGGGAAAGGCGGGAGGAGATTAGGATTACGAATAGGAGCAAGATTAGGACAGGAGTGGGAGTGATCGGTGAGCGTGTGCGAGGTTGCGGGATTTGCCCCCTCCGTCGCTTGCTGCGCTCGCGACACCTCCCCCGCTGGAGCGGGGGAGGTGGGGGATCGGCGGAGGATGAAGCAGGCGGATTTTCTTGAGGTTTCGGTAAGGCGGGCTCGGAGGGCGCGGGTTGCGGGGGTGGCGTTGCCGGAGCGTTCGGTGGGGATGTTGTCCAGTTCGGATTGGGCGCGGTTGAGGGTGTTGATGGCTTTTGCGGTGGACTCGGCGAGGAGAGTTTCTTCGCGGAACTTGTTGAACTCGCGGGCGGCGCCGATACTCGCGCGAACGTGGGGTTGGGCGAACCAGGCGATGAGTGCAGGAAGGGCGAGATCGTGCTGACGGGCCATGGCGAGGATGTCCATGGTGGAGTCGAAGAAGTTGTCGTAGAGCTCGCGCTCGATGTCGGGGGTGATGGTGGTGGAGGGCGGGATGCCGCGGAGGCGGTTTTGGAAGATGGTTTCGTGGGGCTCGGGGAGGGGCTGGCTGGGGTGCCAGGAGCGCGGGAGGTTGAGGCCTTCCATAAAGTGGGCGCGGGAGATGTAGGGGGCGGGGAGGGGCGGGTGAGTTGGCGGTTGCGCGTGGCGCGCGGGGATGGGATCGGCCGCGCGGTCGGGCGCGGGCTGCGTGAGAAATGGCAATGAGTTGTTGGTGGAACTGGCCGCGCGGAGCGGCGATTGAGCGAGTGTGGACATTGGACCCCCCTTTCGGAACGGGGGGAATGTACCATCGAAGTTTGGGGTTTGCAAGGGTGCTTGATCTGAAATTTGGAGGTCGCCCGTAAGTGTTTGTTGCGCACGGGATTACGGTGTGCGGATCGATGTGTTTTTTGGCTTTCAAGGAGCGCGTTGTCCTTTTGATGAGCCGGAATCCGAACTGCATGGGGGGTGCTGCCGTGGGCGGAACGTGGATACTGCAAGCGTGAGGAGCATTCCCGTGAAACGAATCAGTCTGTCGAACATCGCGGTGTCTCGAGTGGCGGTAGCAGCGGTTGCACTGCTGGCGTGCATGGCGGCGGGCCCGCGCGCAGCGAGGGCGCAGATCAACTACGTTGAAGGAGCGGATCTGGCGAACACGGGAGCCACGGCGCTGGGTGTGGTGGGATCCGGAACGAATGTCGTGCGCGGCAGCATCGCGCCGCTCGCCCTCCCCTTTCAATCGGTCTCGGGAGATCTCGCGGATGGGTTTTCGGTTCAGGTGCCCGTGGGCTGGCACGTGACGGAGGTTCGGATACAGGTCACGGCGTTCAACTCGACGGTGGGTAACCCGGCGGTGTTCGAGTGCACTTCGGGCGGCATGACGCCGTTCAATATCACGGCCAGCTTCCCGTCTTCGGGCAACCTCGTCACTGCGCCCGCGGGATTGCTGCCGGGGACGCACACTTTCATCGTGCGGCACTTGCTGACGTCGGGATTCCAGAGCTCTAGCGCGAACATCTCGTACACGATCACGATGGTGGCGAGCACGTGCTCTGCCCCGCAGCCGCAGGCGATTGGCGAGGAGTGCGCGATTCACCTGACGTTTCCGCCCGCGGGGCCGCGGCTGCAACTGCTGAGGTCGGCGGATGGGGGATTCGGTTCGCCGTTCACGACGATCAATGCGGGGCAGACGGACTTTGTGGACCATCAGCCGCCGGGGTCGACGTTCACGTATCGCGCGATCCTGGATCCGGCGGACAATCCGTGCGGGGGAACGACGAGTTATGTCTCCAATGCGGTGACGGCGACGGCGCAGCTGCCGAGTTCGCCGCCGCGCGTGACGGGGGTTGTGGCGGATGGGTGCACGCTGACATGGGCGAACGGGAACGGAGCGGAGACCGTGAAGCTGACGCTGCAGCGCGAGGACACGGTGGCGGAGATTTTCACCACGACGATTCCGGCGACGGCGATTCCGTACTCGTTGCCCGCGGGATTCGATCCGTTTCCGTTGCTGGCGGCAAATCGTCGGGCGTTCTGGCGCATTGAGAGCTATCGCAGTTGCAACGGCCTGACGAGTCCGAATACGGTTGAGTCGACGACGTTTTCCAGCGTGTTTACGGTGGTCGGGACGCTTGGTGCGCCGACGGTGGATCTGGTGAACGGTCCGTGCTCGGTGCTGGTGTATCCGCATGTGAGCGCGGGAGCGACGAGCGTGTCGATCCGGCGCATCGCTGCGGGGCAGCCGGTCGTGACGTTTCAAAATCCCGCGATGCCATTCTTTGAGGACACCTCGGCGATACCGGGCGTGTCGTATCTCTATGTGATTGACGCACAGGGGTGCAACTCGGTCTCGGGACTGGGGCAGATCCTGGTGACTCGCGGGCCCTCGGCGGGACCGAGGCCGGCGGTGCGGGTTGTTGAGGGTCAGCCGGCCGCGCTTTCGGTGGGCGCGCTTCCGACGGGGCCGGCGATCAGCGCGACGTGGCGGCGCGGCGGGCAATCGCCGGCGGATCCGGCTTCGCGACCGGTGCTTGATGGTGATGGCGGCGGACGATTCGGGGGCGCGACCACGGGGACGCTCATGATTCAGAACGTTGGACCCAATGACACGGACACGTACTGGTGCGTGCTCGCGCACTCGTGCGGCTCGACCGTGGTGTCGGTGAATCTGTTTCTGACGGAGGGGTGCGGCGGGGATTTCAATCGGTCCGGTTCAGCCACGGTCCTGGACATCTTTGATTTTCTGACGGCGTGGTTTGCTGGGTGTTGAGAGTGGGGGCACTGGAAGGGACTGCCGGAGCTGCGGGCCTGAGAGGGTCAGGCCTGCGTTCTTGCGAGGTCGCTCGCGCCTGAAGGCGGTATCAAGAGAAAGCCCGCTGAAGCGGGCTGCGGAGAAACGAGTGGGCAGAGCTGCGCGAGTTGCGCACGGACCCACGGCTGAAGCCGTGGGTTACGAGCGAGCAAGCCCCGTTAACGGGGCTGAAGGCGAGGAGCGGACGATCACCCACATCTTCGTGGAAACCGCGCCGCACTCAGGACATGCGGATGGAAGGGCGGGTTAGTGGCAACCTTCGAACCAGTCGTGGATGTAGACGAAGACGTCGAAGACTTCGATGACGCCGCTGCGGTCAAAGTCGGCGGTGGGGGCGAGGGCGAACCAAACGGTGAGGAAGTCGAAGATGTCTTGGGTGGTGACGCCATCGATGGCGTTGAAGTTGATAGGGCAGCAGGTGGTGAGGTTGTTGGGGGTGCCGCAGGTAGAGCCGAGGCCGTGGTAGACACTTCCAGACGTGGTGCACGCTGCGGGAAGAAGGAGGGTGCAGATGGCGCCGGAGCAGCAGGCACCTGTGGTCGGGCAGGTGCTTGGTTGGCAGGTGCCGATGGCACTCCAAGTGCCAGAACAAACGGATTGCAGGACGAAGGTGCATGCGCCCGTGGTGGCGGAGCAGCAAGCCCCGGGCGCGGGACAGGTGTTGGGAGTGCAGGTTCCGTGGATGATCCAAGTGCCTCCCCCCGCGCAGCCCAGTGCGAGGTCGGTGGTGTAGGTGCATGTTCCGTTTGGGGAGCAGCAGATGGCATATTGGCAGGGATTCGACGGCGTGCAAGCGAGTGAGTCGCTGAACACTCCGGTTTCGCACGCGCACTCGGAGATCGCGATGCAAACGCCGGAGGGGAAGCAGCAGGTACCGGGTCCGGGGCCGATGCCCCCTGTCAGAGATACTCCGACGAAGTATGGTTGGTTGGCGAGAAATGTCTGAACGGGAGCGCTCGTTTGCGTGGGTTGCCAGACACCGCTGGTGAGTTGGAAAGCAGTTGCGATCTGCGCCGTGGCATCATCGAAAGCGAACTGGAAGAATCGGCGCGCGGTGGTATTGGTCGGGGTGTATCGGAACCGGTAGATGTCCACGTAGGTGCTTTCGGCACCCAGATATTGCGTGGCATAGGCGGGGTCGATGGGGGCGGAGGTTCCGGTGCCAGGCCAGGTATCCGGGTTGCCATCGTGGTTGAGATCGGACTGGAGGAGCAGAGCGGCGCCAGCGCAGCTCCCCTCGATGAGCCCAATCTCCTGAAATGGTCCGTTGGTAAACGTTCCGGCCGATACGTTGAGCAGGCCATTGCGGAGCGGATCGGTTGCTGAGAGCGCGGTGAATTGGGCGGCGAGACCGACTGCACCGGCCGATGTGTTGGTGGTGTTACTCGGATTGGGGGAGTAGGTTCCGTCCAGATTGCTGGTACGGATGAGCGCGAGCGTGCCGAACGTGTCGTATTCGCAGTGGGCGCGAAGTGTGAACCGGAAGGCGGTGAGCCCGACGCCCGGACCGGCGCCGACTACGCGTGCTTGCACGGCGAAGTTGAAGATGCCGTCGGTGCTCTGGGTTGATCCCGGCGTGGAGGAGACGGCGGTCTGACCGCTGCGCTCGACGATGCGGAACTCGACGGTCTGGGCGTGCAGGGAAGCGGCGGCGAGGAGGAGTGCGGCGGCGGATGTGAGCGGGCGGATCATGGGGTGCGCTCCGGCGAGACTCAAGTATACATGACGGGGTGGAAAGGGCATGAAATCCGAGAGGAGCGAGCTTGTGCGGAACAGCGGTGGATGAACTGCCGCTCGGAGAGATCGGGGTGGATGCTGCTCGGATCGTCCCATGTGCAGCCTCGCGCGGCCCATGCGGTTGTATTTCTTCCCCGCACGTGTATCTTGTCGGTGGACACGAATGGGGCAACGAGGACGACCTGATGCAGTGCACCGCCGGACTTCTCGCTCTCACGCTTACCGCCGCGGCGGGGACGGCGAACGGTCAGTCGATTGAGTTCCGGATCATCGAGCGGAACGGCGAGACCGTTATCTCGTGTTTTCCCACATCCATTCCGGTGAATGACGGGATTCTGAACTTCGCGGTGCAGGCCCGAGTGGTTGGGGGAACGGCGGTGCAGGGCTTGGGAGATTTTCGCTTCGATATCGTCGCCTTTGACGAATGGGATCAGTTCGGTTCGGTGGCGCGACTGCTCACCAGCAATGCGGACGGCCGGTACGCACCCAACGTCGCCAATACGGAGAACAGCGAAATTGGCAAGGGGGGACTGGCGGCACAGTACTCGTATCCGGCGACGATCAACGCGGACTTCAATGGGCTGATCAATGAGTCCGGCGGGACGTTCACGAACACAGTCACGAGTCAGGAGATCGGAATGATCTCGGGCTCGCCGGCGGGCGCAGGACTGTTGCTGCAGACGGATGTGAACGCTGATGGGAACCCGGACACGTATCCCGGCACGGGAACGTTTGCTCCACTGAGCGTGGACTATGCGCGCGGGTATCTCGGAGCGGGCGGGAACTTCGTGGATGTCTATCGATTCAAGTACACAATCCGGCAGTTCAACGGTTCTCGAGGGGGCATCACATTCCGATTCGAGAACGTTTCGGCGCAGGTTGTCACTGAACTGGAGCGTGTGAACGGGCTCTGGGGACCGGTGTTGATTCCCGCCGCGGCCATAAACGCGCCCGCGAATAGCATTGGGTTCTCGTTTGATTGCATCAACTGCGCCGCCAACTACAACCACAACGGCGGTGTTTCCGTTCAGGACGTCTTTGACTTTCTGAACGACTGGTTTGCCGGGCTGCCCTGGACCGACTGGGACCGCTCCGGGGTGATTACTCCGCAGGACATCTTTGCCTTTCTGAACGCGTGGTTTGTGGGTTGCTGAACCCGCATCGGCGCGTTCTCAGGTGGCGAACATGCGTGCTCTCTGGCCGGGCGTCGCACCTCAACAGCATCTTGTACGCCGCGCTGGGGTGGGGGCTTGCGCGGATACCCGGCGAGATTCGGCGCGGGCGTCACCGGCGCGCGGTGGGGTGTGTGCGGTGTGGGTATGACCTGGCTGGCGGCGCGCGGAGCCGGCGTAGGTGGGGATGTTGTGTGCCCGGAATGTGGGGGTTAATGGTGTTCTTAGAGTGAGCGCGGGCACGGATGGGCTTGTGGTGGCCGGGGCTTGTGTGCGGTATGTGCGAAACTCATTCGGGGACTTGTGCGCGGGCTGGGGCGCGCGGTACGCTCGGCGCGGCGCGTGTCTCTCTCTCGTAGCGAGCGTTTGTGGGCGGCGGGGGGTGGGATGCGTGCCATCATCTCTATGGAGGTTCTCATGTGTACTCGGATCCGTCGGTTCGGTGCCGGAGTAGTTGCGCTTGCAGCGAGCGCGGCGCTCGGGCTGGTTGGGGGGGTGGCACGGGAGGCGATGGCGCAGCAGCAGCAGTTTGCGAATTTCACGACGGTCAGCGTCCCGGCGACGGGAACGTTGGGCATCTCCAATCCGTACCCCTCGAGCATCTCGGTGGCGGGGCTCAAGCGCGGCGTCGCGCATGTCTCGGTGGAGATCTTCAGTTTCTCGCACACGTTTCCCGGCGATGTCGGCGTGCTGCTGGTCGGGCCGGGCGGGCAGACCTGCGAGCTCATGGGGCGCTGCGGCAACGGTGATGATGCCAGCGGCGTGTACCTGACCTTTGACGATGATGCCTCGACGGGCCTTCCAGCGGTCATCACGTCGGGCGTCTATCGGCCGACGACCTGCTTCGGCTCGGCGTATGACGCGCCCGCGCCCGCGGGGCCGTACGGGGCGAGTCTCAGAGTCTTC
Source organism: Phycisphaerales bacterium (assembly GCA_044222255.1). Lineage (GTDB taxonomy): Bacteria > Planctomycetota > Phycisphaerae > Phycisphaerales > UBA1924 > UBA4658. The sequence continues at coordinate 6,602 of JBGANP010000094.1, read as the reverse complement.
AACGCCACCAACGGCAACGGGAAGTGGTCGTTGTACGTGCAGGACTTTGCGAGCCTTGATGCCGGCCAGTTGTTCTTCGGCTGGCGGCTCTCGATCATCGAGGCGGGCTGCTCGACGGTGGTGTACAGCGGCACGGGGATGACGATTCCCGCGGGCGCGCCGACCACGACCAGCGGCCCTTCATCGCTGTATCCATCCAACATCAACGTGTCGGGCCTGACGGGCAAGATCAGCGGCGTGGGTGTGCGCTTCAATGGGCTGACGCACACGTTTCCAGCCGATCTGGACATTTTGCTGCGTGGGCCCAACGGGGACACGTGCATGGTGATGTCCGATGCCGGCGGCGGCAACCCGGGGGTGACCGGCATCAATTTCGGATTCACGCACAACGCGACGCTGGCCGTCGGCTCTCCGCCGCTGGATGCGACGACCTATCGGCCGACGGACGTCGCGCCCGGCGACACCATGCCAGCGCCGGCTCCGGTTGGGCCGTATGTCGCGACGTTTGCCGGTTTCAACGGCCAGAACCCCAACGGCACCTGGGCGCTGTATGTGAACGATGATGTGGGCGGCGATGTCGGCTCGCTGGGCTCCTGGGAGCTGCTCATCTATATGGACGAGCGCTGCCCGGCGGACTACAACCTCTCCGGCACGCTGGAAGTGCAGGACATCTTCGACTTCATCAACGCGTGGCTGGCGGGCTGCCCGTAAGCGGGAGCGTGGAGAGTTCGGAAGTATCAGGAATCAAGCGCCACCGGCCGCCGATCAGCGGGGCCGGTGGCGTTGTTGTTCAGTGCCGCTTGAACCACCAGTGCTCGACGATCGACATGTCGCCGGAGGATGAGTTGCCGCCGTTCATGCTTGGAACGGTGCTGGCGGCGCGCTCGGAGTGGGAGAGGAGGTCGTAGCCGAGATTTGCGATGGCGTTAACCATGGAGGCGTCATCGAAGATGGCGCCGGGGCGGATGTTGAGTTTGGCGAGCAGGGCGGCGTCGGTGATGGGGCGGACGCCGTCGGTGAACTCCCATTTGTATTGCGAGCCGGGCGAGGTGGGTGATGGGGGGAAGGAGCCGGTGGTGGATTTGGTGAGGACGGCGTAGACCAAGGGCGGCTCGCCGATGGGAAGGGGAGCGGACTTTGCCGGTGCGGAGGGCTTGACGGGTTGGCTGATGCCGAGGAGCAGAGCGAAGGAAAGCAGGGAGGCGGCGGCCACGGTGATACAGATGATGGGGCGGGACATGGTGGGAAGCTCCGGGGTGAGGGAAGAGTCGGAGTGGGGGATGCGGGCGAGGGTATTTGGAATCCGCGATGGCGGCGGCGCGAGTGCGCAGAAACCGCGCGGGATTTTGTGGGGTGCGTCGAAGTGGCCGACATCTTCTGTTGTTCTTGCGCGAAAAGTGCGGGCGCGAGCGGGGGACGCCCGATCACGACTTCCGAGCGGCAGGATGCTGCTCGTGTTTCTTCTGATCCCAATCCCGAGCGTGGAGCGCTCATGAGTGATCCCGTGGCAAACAACGACATGAACCCGGCTGATCTGGCCGCGGATGCACTGCGACAGGCGCAGGCGGCCGTGAGCGATCTTCGCGCGAATACGAATCCGGTGACGGCGGCGAGCGGCGGGGATGAGGATGCGGCGGCCGCGCTGCGGGCGGCGCAGGAGGCGATCGCGGCGGCGCGGTCGGAGAATCCGCCGCTGGGTGGTGGTGGGCAGAGCGCGAGCGGAGGCGGCGGGCAAGCGTTCAGTCTGCCGAGCTTCGGCGGTGCGGCTGGTGGCAGTGCGGGCGGTGGAGGAGTGGGGAGTCAGAAGAAACCCGAGGGGATCGATCTGCTTTCGGATGTGAATCTGAACGTGAAGATCGAGCTGGGGCGGACGCGGATGCTTGTTGAGGATGTGCTGCGTCTGGGCGAGGGGAGCGTGGTGGAACTGGACAAGCTCGCGGGCGATCCGGTTGAGGTGTATGTGAACGACCGGCATGTGGCGCGGGGCGAGGTGCTGGTGCTCAATGACAACTTCTGTGTGCGCATCAATGAGATTGTGGCGGGGGTTGGGGATCATCCCGCGACGGGGAAGATTGGTGGGCGGAGGTAGAGGGAGTAGGGAGTGGGCAGTAGGCAGTGGGAAACTAGTCGAGCGGAGCTCGGCGGGAACTTCTAAGCCAGGATGGCGAACGTGCGGGGATGGAGCGGTGAAAAATCGTCAGGATGGATGATCGCCGCGATGGTGGCGGGGGTTGTGGCGTTCGGTGCGGAGGCGGGTGCGGAGGTTTCCGCGGGACCGGTGATGAGCGGATCGGTTGCGCCGAGTGTTGTACCTCTCGTGACGCCGCCGACGGATCTGCATCCGCGGCCGCTGGGGCCGGCGCGGGGAAATGAGGCGGCGGCGGGAATGGGAATCAAGGGCGGGGAGAAGAAGGATGGGGCGGCCGGCGCGGCACCCAAGTCGGCGGTGGCGACGCTCTGGGACAACCCGACGATTCGCACGGGTGGTTCGTTGCTGGTGGTGTTGCTGCTGATCTTCCTGTTGGCGACGGTGGCGAAGAAAGTGGCGGGGAAATCGGGGAGTTTGGCGGCCGCGCTGGGTGCGGGTGGGAAGGCACCGGCGGGGCTACTGGAAGTGCTCGGGCGGTATCCGCTGTCGCGCGGGCAGACGCTGATCTTGCTGAAGGTGGATCGGCGCGTGCTGCTGCTCGCGCAGACGACGCCGCGGATGCGGGGTGGAGTGGGGACGCTGACGACGCTGTGCGAGATGACGGATGCGGAGGATGTGGCGTCGATCCTGATGAAGGCGGAGGAGCACGAGGGAAGCGGGGCGAATGCGAAGTTCGGGGCATTGCTGAGGCAGTTTGACCGGACACACGCGCGGAGTGGCGGGGTGGGCGCGGGTGAGGATGATGGGATCGAGTTGGACCTGCGATCGGTGCGCGAGACGGAGCAGGGGGATCGGGCGGAACTCTGGGACGAGAGCGCGGCGGCGAATGCGCCGCAGATCACTCGGGCGCACCAGTCGCCGGTGGTTCACAAGTTCCCGAATCCGATTCCGGCTCCGGCGTTCGCGCCGCAGGCACGCGCGGCCGAGGCGTATGCATCGGTTGGGGGAATGGGGGCCTCGGGAGCGACGGGCACGGAGTCATTCGGTTCGATTCGGGAGCGATTGCACGCGCTGCGTGGGGAGGCGCACCGGTGAGGAGCTTTCTGAACAGAGGCGCGGGCGCAAGCCCGTGTAGTTCGATGCCCGCCGCGCGAGGGTGCCCGGGCTTGCGCCCGGGCCTCTGTTTGTGGTTGTTCATGGTTGCGATGGTGGTGTCACTGACGACGGGCTCGTCGGCGTTTGCGCAGGAGACGTATGGCCCGGCGGCGAAGCCGTTTGGGCGGAGCGTGCCTGCGGTGAGCGTGCTGGAGGAGTCGCCGCGGGATGAGATCGGATTGGGACTGGATACGAATCCGTTGACGGTGTTGTCGCGTGCGGGTGATGCTGTGGCATCACGAGATGGAACCGCGGGCGCAAGCGGCAAGTCGGGGGGGCTGTCGGGGCCGATCAACATCATGGTGGTGTTGACGGTGATCTCGCTCGCGCCGTCGATCATGCTGATGTGTACGTGCTTCGTGCGCATCATGATCGTGCTGGGGCTGGTGAAGCAGGCGCTGGGAACGCAGAGTTTGCCGCCGCCGCAGGTGATCGTGGGGCTCTCGCTGTTCATGACGCTGCTGGTGATGGCTCCGACGATGGACCGGATTCACAAGGAAGCGGTGCTGCCGTATCGGGCGGGGATCATCACCAACTACGACGACCTGTGGGCGAAGAGCAAGCAGCCGCTGCGCGACTTCATGTTCGACCAGATCGAGGCGACGGGGAACTGGTCGAGCGTGTACATGGTGCTGAACTATCGGGGGATTGACACGAGCAAGCCGGCGGAGATGACGACGGAGCAGGTGGACATGGTCTCGCTGGTGCCGGCGTTCATGCTGAGCGAGCTGAAGACGGGGTTCCTGCTGGGGTTCAAGGTGTATCTGCCGTTTCTGGTGATCGACATCGTGATCTCGAGTCTGCTCATCTCGATGGGCATGATGATGCTGCCGCCGGTGCTGATCTCGCTGCCGTTCAAGCTGTTGCTGTTCGTGCTGGTGGATGGGTGGACGCTCGTGGTGGGGAGCTTGATGCGGTCGTTTGTGACGCACCCGATCATCGTCGCTCCGGTGGTCGATCCCGCGACGAGCGGGGTGTTTGGATTGCCGACATTGCATGATCTGGCGATGCAGGCGAGTTCCGCCACGCACATGTTCAGCTTCGGTTGATGTCTCTTTGTATTTGCCGCTCCCATTGCCCATTCCCCACTGCCCATTGCCTCTTCCCCTATGAACTACGACCAGCAATCCATTGAACTGATCCGCGAGACGCTGATCATCGCGCTGAAGATCGCCGCGCCGATTCTGCTGGCGGGGGTGGTGGTGGGGCTGGTGATCTCGATCTTTCAGGCGATCACGAGCATTCAGGAACAGACGCTGACGTTTGTTCCCAAGATCGTGGCGATGCTGATGGTGGTGGTGGTGTTGATTCCGTGGATCGCGGTGCGGTTGATGGAGTTCACTGTTCGAATGTGCACGAACTGGTAACCATGCCTTCACTGGATCCCATCCTTGAGCATGTCGCGCCGTTTCTGCTGGTGCTCTTCCGCATCAGCGGCTTGATGGTCTTCTCGCCGGTGCTTTCCAGTTCGCTTCTGCCCGCGAAGGTGCGGGCGATGCTGGCGATCTGCTTTTCGCTGGCGGTGTATCCGACGCTGATACCGATTCTGAAAGAGCCGGTGTCGATGGATCTGTTCTCGCTCGCTCCCGCGGTCTTTTGCGAAACGCTGATCGGGACCGCGATGGGGCTTATGGCCTCACTGCCGATGTATGCCGTGCAGCTTGGCGGCCTGGTGATGGGCCAGCAGGCGGGCATGTCGCTCGGGCAGATCTACAACCCCGCGCTGGATGTGGAGACGGACACGCTCGGGCAGTTCCTCCAGTACGGAGCGCTGGTGATCTTTGTCATGATGGGCGGGCTGGAGATGCTGTTCGTGGGGCTGGGGCACACCTTCGCGAACGTGCCGCTGGGGATGGTGTCGCCGTCGATCGCTCCGGTTCAACTCATGACGGGTCTGGTGTCATCCGGCTTTGAGCTCGCGCTGCGGGTCTCGGCTCCCGTGCTCTGCATCATCCTCGTCGAGACGATCGCTAGCGCGCTGCTGGCGAAGACCATTCCTCAGATCAACGTGCAGTCAATGGGGTTCAGCATCAAGGTGATCATCACGCTGCTGGCGCTCACGGCGAGCGTCACGGCGGTGATGCACGCGACGGGTGAGGACATGACGCGGACGATGGGGGCGGTGGTGCAATGGGCGGAGTCGCTGGGCAAGTGAACGGACTGGTGAGTTTCCATGGCCGATGATCTCGGTGAAAAAACGCAGGCACCATCGGGGCGTAAGCGCGAAGAAGCCCGCGATCAGGGACAGGTCGCGCGCTCGCAGGATCTGGGCGCGGGGATCGATCTCTGGGCGGCGTTCATTCTGCTGCTCATTTTCGGCACGCCTCTGGTCGCCGGTCTCGCGGGGATGCTCAGGTACCTGCTGGACGATCGGGACTCGGGCGCGATGCTCCGCGGCGATGGCATGGGGGACCTGTGCCGGTGGGTGGGGCAGAACACGGTGCTGATCGCCGCGCCGATTCTGCTGATCCTGTTCGTGATCACGTTCCTGGCGCAGGTCGTTCAGGTGGGTTGGCATCCGACGCTCATGCCGCTGATGCCCAAGCTGGATCGGCTCGATCCGCTCAAGGGCGTGCAGCGGCTCTTCGGGCTTCGAAACACAGTGAGAACAGTAACAGGCGTCATCAAGCTGACGCTCGTCGGAATGATCGTCACGTACGTCGTGATGAGCGACTGGGAGCGCATCATCGCGCTGGCGCAGCTGGATGTCCGTTCCATGTGGACGGTCATTATGGCGATTCTCACGCGGCTCCTGCTGTGGACGCTCGCGGTGCTGCTGGTCATCGGGCTGGCGGACTACTTCTACCAGCGCTGGCAGCTCACCAAGGACCTGATGATGACGCGTCAGGAAGTGAAGGAAGAGCACCGCTCGATGGAAGGCGATGCCGAGACCAAGGGCCGGCGCATGAAGATCGCGCGGCAGATGGCGATGCAGCGCATGGCCAAGGCGGTGCCGAAAGCGAATGTCATCGTCACCAACCCGACGCACTACGCCGTCGCGCTGCAATACGACCCCGCGACGATGTCCTCGCCCAAGGTCGTCGCCAAGGGCGCGGACTTCATGGCGATGCGCATTCGCGAGATCGCCGCGGCCCACAAGATTCCGATCGTGGAGCGGCCGCCGCTGGCCCGCGCGCTGTATTCCGGCGTGCCGGTGGGCAAGCACATCCGCCCGGAGTTCTACGAGGCGGTCGCGGAGATCCTCGCGTATGTCTACCGGTTGCAGGGCAAATCCGCCGCGTAGCTCTCGCGCATGTGCCATCTGACCCGTTCGGGGCCCATGCGCGGCTCTGCTGCACCCCGAACCGGGCGGAGCCGTGGCTCTCCCTCGCCCGAACGGGGCATGCGACGCGCCGCA
>JBGANP010000009.1:0-73740 GCA_044222255.1 Phycisphaerales bacterium | reverse complement strand
AGATCACGATCGCCAGCGGATACAGAATCTCCTTGCCCGGCGCTTCGGGAGACATCAGAATGGGCACCATCGCCAGCCCCGTTGTGAGCGCGGTCATGAGCACCGGCGCGACTCGCTCCTGCGAGCCGCGGATGACCATTTCTCGTCCGAAGGGCATTTTCTCCTCGGTCATCAGATGGATGTAGTGGCTCACCATCAGCACGCCGTTTCTGGCCGCGATGCCGCAGAGCGAGATAAAACCGATCAGGCTCGCCACGCTGAACGTCTCACCCACGATCACGAGCGCGGCCACCGCGCCGATGAACGCGAACGGGATGTTCAGCATCACCTGCACGGCCATCATCCAGCTTCCGAAGTGCGTCCACAGCAGCGTGAACATGACCGCGAGCGAGACAATGCCCAGCGTCACAATGGTGCGCACGGCCTTCTGGCGACTCTCGAACTGACCCTCGACACGAAACGTGTATCCCTCCGTCAGTTGCAGGCCCTCTCTGAGCGTCGTCTCGATCGATTCCGCCGTGCGGCCGAGGTCCTGCCCCTGCACGTTGCAGGAGACCACGATGCGCCGCAGTCCGTTCTCTCTCGCCACCTGATTGGGAGCGAAATACTGCTGAATCTCCGCGACATCCGAGACAAGCGCGACCGCTCCGGATGGCGACACCAGACGAATGTCGCCGAGCGCACGCAGCGCGGCTTCTCCCGCCTCCCCCTCACCTCCCGGCGCGCCCACCAGCCATGGATCATCGAACATAACGACCATGTCGTACGTCCTCAGGCCATCGAGCACCTCTGAGACCACCTTGCCGCCGACTGCCGTCTGGAGCGTGTCCACGAGTTGCGCGACTGTGAAGCCGTATACGGCGGCGCGTTCGGCATCCACACGGACACGCACCTGCACCACCATCACCTGCTGTTCAACCGCGAGATCGGTCACGCCCGCAAGGCCGGACATCTTCGCGCGGGCCTGCTCGGCCAACCCTCGCAAGTTCGCCAGTTCCGGGCCAAACACCTTTACGACAATCTGCGCCTGCACCCCGCTCTCCAGATGTTCGATGCGGTGCCCGATCGGCTGACCGACCGAGACGATCACGCCCGGCAGCTCGCTGAGCTTCTCGCGAATCTCGCGAAACACCTCGCGGCGCGGTCGAATCTTCGCCGGCGGAGTTCGCCCGCCGGGTGCATCGGTCTTCTTCCCCTTCGCAAACGCTTTCGCTTCGCCTGGCTTGAAGAAGTCCACTTCCAGTTCCGTTGCGTTCACACCCAGCGCGTGCTCATCCTGCTCCGCGCGTCCGGTCCGCCGCGCGACGCGCTTCACCTCGGGCACCTCCAGCACGATCTTCTCCGCCCATGTGCCGATCCGATTCGACTCCGCCAGCGCAATCCCCGGCGCGCTCGTCACACTCACCACCGCCGAACCTTCATTGAATGGCGGCAGGAACTCCGTCCCCATTCGTGTGGTCAGCACCACGCCGACGCCGACAAGCACAACACAGAGCCCAACAACCATCCCCGTCCTCGGCATCGACACCTCATATGCCCACAGCGCGACCCGCTTGCACACTCGAAGCACCGGCCCGTCCGAACCATGGGCATCCCGCCCTTGCGCCTTCACACCCTTGCCTCTCCCCAGCAGCATCCACGCCAGCACCGGAGTCACCGTCATGCTCACCACCATCGACGCAAAGATCGACACGATGTACGCGTGGGCCAGCGGCGTGAACAGTTTCCCGCTCAATCCGGGAAGAAACAGCAGCGGCAGGAATACCAGCAGCACGATCGCCGTTGACACAAGAATCGGCCCGCGGACCTCGCACGTCGCGTCGAAGACAACACGCATGGTGCTTCCCTTGCCGCCGCGGGCCCGATGCTCGCCCAATCTGCGGAAGATATTCTCCACCCCCACCACCGCATCGTCGACAAGCTCGCCCGTCGCGATTGCGATCCCACCAAGCGTCATCGTGTTCACGCTCTCGCCGAGCAGCTTGAACACTATGAACGTGCTCAGGATGCTCAGCGGCAGGGCGGTCAGCGTGATCAGCGTCGTCCGCACATTCATCAGGAACAGCGCGAGCACGATCACCACCAGGATCGCGCCATCGCGCAGCGCTTCCTTTACGTTTCCCACCGAAGACTCGATGAAGTGCGACTGCCGGAACAGATCGGAGTCCACCTCCATCCCCTTGGGCAGACTCGGCTTGAGCTGCGTCAGCCGTTCATCCAGCCGACGCGTGAGATCGCGTGTATCCGCCCCCGGCTGCTTTCCGATCGCGAGCATCACGCCCGGCTTCCCCATCACCGACGCGTCCCCGCGTTTGCCGGCCGCCGGTCCCTCCACCACTCTCGCAACGTCCCGCACGCGCACGGCGATCGTGTGCCCGGTTTCCGGCGTCGTTCGCGTTGTCACCAGCGCGCTGGCAATTTCTTCCACCGTTCGCAATCGGCCGACGTTTCGTACGATCAGTTCCGTGGACGATCCGATCAGGAATCCGCCGCCGGTATTCTTGTTCGCGGAACTCAGCGCTGTTTCCAGATCTTCCAGCGTCACCTCATACAGCCGCAGCTTGTCCGGGTCCGCCTTCACCTGAAACTGCTTGACATCCCCGCCCTGCACCGTCACCTGCGCCACGCCCGGCACGCTGAGCAGACCGGGTCGCAATATCCAGTCAGAGGCATCCCGCAACTGCATCGGCGTCAACGATTCTGACGACACTCCGATCAGCATCACCTCGCCCATGATGCTGGCGATCGGCCCCATCTGCGGCGAGACTTCCTTGGGCAGCCGCTCCCGCACCTCCGCCAGCCGCTCCTGAACGATCTGCCGGCAGCGATAGATGTCGGTACCCCACGCATATTCCACATGCACGATCGAGAGACCGATGCCCGAAACTGAGCGAACGCGCTCCACACCCGCCGCGCCGTTCACGGCGTTCTCGATCGGAGCCGTCACCTGCGCCTCGACCTCTTCGGGCGCGAGGCCATGCGCCTCGGTCAGGATGGCCACCGTCGGACGATTGATGTCCGGCAGCACGTCGATCGGCAGATCACGTGCCGCCATGTAGCCGTATACGCAGAGCGCGAGCGCGGCGATCAACACCAGCACGCGCCCCTTCAAAGATGTCGCCACCAGCAGTTTCAGCACCGCATCATCCCTTCACAAGTCCGCCCCGCGACCCACTATCCGAGCCCGTTCCGCCTACTCCGCCGCCCATCCTCACCTCAATGGCTATGACCATGATCGTGCCCATCATGGTCATGATCATCATGCCCACCCGCCGCCGCCTTTGGCCGCAGCTGCGTCAGCAGATACGCCCCGTGCGTTACAACGACATCACCCGGCGTGAGCCCCTCTTTCACCTCGACCACGCGATCATCGCGCGAGCCCGGGACGATGTCGCGTTTGATGTAGGCGTCTCCATCCTTGACGAAGACAAACTGCATCGGACCATCGCTCACGAGCGCGCCCACCGGCACCACAACCATCCGCCCCGACTCCTCGCCCGCGCCACGAAAAACCGCCAGCGACACGAACATCCCCTCTCGCAGCATGCTCTCCCCCGGCGGATTGGCCGCGGAAATCAGCAGGTGCGCTGTCCGCTTGATCGGGTCCACCGTCGGGCTCATGCCCTTCACCTGCCCCATCGCGATCGGCGCATCCTCCACCGGCGACCCCGGCCTGCGAATGCGCACCTCCGAGCCGATCGCCCCGCCAAACTGCCCGATCACAGACTCCGGCAGTTCGCCCTCGATGAGCATCTCCGAATCATCCACGATCGTCACGATCGGCTTGCCTGGCTCCACGCCCTGGCCCAGCACGCCATCGCGCTGGGTCACGATCCCATCGATGGGCGCGTGCAGCGCGAACACCCCGCCCGTATCCCCCTCGCGCTTCGCCTCCTCCTCCTTGTCCATCCCTGCCGGATGAGCATGAATAATCTCGATCGCCCCACGCATAGCCGTAATCGACTTCGCGGTGGCCTCCTTGATTTTCTCCAGCGAGGTCATCGTTTTCTCCGCCTGCGTCAGCGAGATTTGCAGCGTCTGTGCCTGTGATCGCTGCTGCACCGCCGCACTGCGCTTCTGGCTCAGCACATTCGGTCCGACAGCCTCGCCGCCCGCCTCGAGGCGCGTCACTTCCTCTTCCAGCAGCCGCGCCTGCGTCTCCGCAGCCGTCACCTGGTTCCGGAGCTGCGCGATGTTTGATCGCGTCATCGCCACCTCGCTCTCGGCGTGCTCGTACTCGATCTCCGTCTTGTGCATCTCGTTGGTCATCTTCGCGAGTTCGGCGGACTGGATCTCCCCGATCACCTCGCCGCGCTTCACGCGTTGCCCCACGCGCACATCCAGCTTCGTGATCGATCCCGCGACCGCGCTCGCCACCACGCGCTGCCGCTCCGGCATCGCCCGCACCGTGCCCGTGAGCCGAGCCGTCCGCTGCACACTCCCGAAGTCCACCTCGGCCGTTTTGAGCCCGATGTACTTCGCCGTCAGTTCCGACGGATGCCGCGGCGAGTTCAGATCAAACGCCCCCGAGCTCGGCGCCTCATGCGGATCATGCGCCCACACCGGCACTAGCACGCAGGCCACAACCACCACGCCAAGCCCCGCCGCGCCGATCTTCCAGTTCTTCATTGCCAAATCTCCAGACCACTTCATGTTTCCACACCCCCCCGTCCGAGCGGGAGTTGCACATCGCCTACAAATCGGTGATTTGACCCGGATCACGCCCGGAATGTCTCGGCGCTGGCCAAGTTCCAAGCATGACCGCCCACGTTCGACGCGCATTGAGATCGCGCGTTCCCGCAGGACTTTCCCATCATCTCAAATAGTCAGCGCGCAGTGCAGGCGCAGCAGTGTCCGCGCGCCCGCCGTACCGACGCCACTCGCCACCCACATCCCGCCGCGCGGCCCATCCCCTGCCAAAGCAGAATCCACAACGATTTCGGGTACCACCCAGTCAACCACCACCGGCTCAAAGTCCAGCGGCGTCAACTTCGGCTGTGAAACAATTCGATGCTGCACTCCACAGACGCAGTCCAGCAGACATCCCGGCGATGGTGCCTGACGCTCATCATCTCCATCCTGATGGGCCAGTTCGACCTCATCATGCTCGCCGCAGCAGACATGCCCGGAGGCAGCGGCCCGGCTCCCCATCATCCATGCCGCAACGGTCTCCGTCCAGCAAAAACAGGTCGGCACATACGCCGCCAGCGCCAGCATTACCGCCACAAGCATGAACTTCGATCGAATGATGGCAAGATCCTCGGAGCCGAGTGTATCAAGTTCCCAACCAGGAGGTTTCCAGCAAGCCAAGGCTCCGCCCCAGCCCCGCCGCCCGGACCAATAGCCCGCCACCCTTCCGCCCCCGGTTCTACGCCCTCCTCCATCAAATGCTGCGTCCGACCCCCACTTTCCGATGAACATTCCCGTTCGCCGCGCATCGAACCCCGCACCCCCTTCTTCGGTATGAATCCTTCACGTCCTTGCCCGATTTGACATCCCACTCCCCCTCCCACCCTTCCCTTCCGCCCGAATAGGCGTACCCGGAGTCCCCAGCACATGCCAAGCACCACGGATGGTTCTCGCGCCCGCCTCCTTCTTGTTGGAGGCGCGAGCGCGATCATGCTCATCTCCCTCGCAGGATGCGCCGCCTCCTCCACCACCGCATCCAGCGGCCCCAAAGAAGACCCACGCATCGTTGAGCTGCGCTCCGGCGTCCGCTCGATGGTCGGCACCGCTCGCGACCGCGTCTTCCCCTCACTCGTCAACATCGACGTTGTCATCCTTGAGTATCAAGGCGGCAAGGAGGCCAAGGCCCGCGCCACCGGCTCCGGAACCATCATCTCCCCCGACGGCTACGTGCTCACCAACGCCCACGTCACCGATCAGGGTCACAAGTTCTGGTGCGTCCTCTCCGACAAGCAGCGCATCCCCGCGACGCTCATCGGCGAAGATCCGTGGACCGATCTCGCGGTGCTCAAGATCGACACATCCAAGATGAAGGACCCCACCAAGCCCCTCCCGGCGGCGACCTTCGGCGACTCCGATCAGCTCGTCGTCGGCGACTACGTCCTCGCCATGGGCTCTCCCTTCTCGCTCTCGCGCACCGTCACGCTCGGCATCGTCTCCAACACCGAACGTGTCCTCACCTCCGCAAGCGAAGGTGACGACCTCATGCTCAACGGCGAGCAGCGCACCGGTCTCTTCACCAACTGGATCCAGCACGACGCCCTCATCAACCCCGGAAACTCCGGCGGGCCTCTCGTCAATCTCCAGGGCCAGGTTGTCGGCGTGAACACCCGAGGCGGCTCCGGCATGGCCTTCGCCAGTCCCTCCAACCTCGCCCGCGCCGTCGCCGACAACCTCCGCACCCGCGGCGAGGTTCTCCGCTCCAGCATCGGCGCCAACTTCCGCCACACACAGAACACCGGCATCGATGAGGGCGTCCTCGTTGATTCCGTCGAGACCGACGGCCCCGCCTTCGCCGCAGGGCTCCGTCCCGGCGATGTCGTCGTCTCCATCGACGGCAAGCCCATCAACATCCGCTTCTCCGAGGAAGTCCCTCCGCTGCTCAAGCAGATCGCCGGGCACCCCATCGGCTCGACGATCCCCGTCACCTACATCCGCTCCGGTCAGCGCGCCGAAGCGACCATCACCACCGACAAGCTTCTGAAGGACAAGGGCGAAGAGGCCGCGCTCCGCACCTGGGGCGTGACTGCCCAACGCATCACCGAGCGCGCCGCCCAGCTCCGAAAGCTCAACGGCACCAAAGGCGTCATCGTCACCTCCCTCCGCAGCGGCGGCCCCGCCGAGCAGGCCGAGCCGAAGCTTAACTGGGGCGATGTCATCCGCGCCGTCGACGGCACGCCCATCAACGCCCTCCAGGATCTCATCGACAAGTACAAGCAGGTCGATTCGATGAAGGACAAGCCCGAGTACGTCCTCATCGAGTACGAGCGCGAGGGCAAGTCATACCTCACGCTCATCAAACCCAAGCCCGAAGACCGCCCCGATCCGCCGCCAGAGCTCCCCAAGGCGTGGATCGGCGTGGCCACGCAGCCCGTCGTGAAGGCCATGGCCGAGAAACTCGCCACCGGCACGACCAATGCCGACCAGAAGGGCTTTCGCGTCGTCCGCGTCTACTCAGGCACGCAGGCCGCCAAGGCCGGGCTCAAAGTCGGCGACATCATCTACGCGATCGACGGCTCCAAGGTCCAGCCCAAGGGCCTGCAGGAAGCCGGTCTGCTCAACCGCGAAGTCCGAAAGATGTCCATCGACCAGAGCATCGTCCTCGGCGTCTATCGCAACGGCTCTCCCACCGAGGTGAAGCTCGATCTGGAGCGCACCCGCCAGACCGCCGACGAGGTCCCGCGCGTCCGAAACTCGGACTTCGAGATCTCCGTCCGCGAGATCACCTTCTTCGATCGCGAAGATCAGAAATGGTCCGACTCTGTCAAGGGCGTCATGGTCGATTCCGCCGAGCCCGCCGGTTGGGCCGGCCTCGCGGGCATTCAGCCCGGCGACCTCATCCAGAAAATCGGCGAAACTGACATCACCGACACCACTTCCTACAAGAAGGCCATGGAAAAGGTCAAGCAGACCCAGCCCGAGCGCGTCGTCTTCGTCGTCTACCGCGGCGTCCGCACCTTCTTCCGCTTCGTCGAACCCGACTGGAAGCCCACCGAGAAGAAGCCAGTCGCCAACGGCTGATCCTGCCCGCCTTTCCCACTGCCCACTCCCAACTGCCCACTCACTTTCCTCCCCGGAGCCCCCATGACTCGCACCCTGTCCATCCTCGCCTCAACCCTCCTCCTCGCCGGCGCGGCCACCTCGCACGCCCGCCTTCACCTCCCCGCCCCCACACCCGCTCCCGCGGCCGATGAAACCGCGGCGACCTACAAGAAGCTCCTCGAAAACGTCGGCTCCGCCCTCGTCACCATCAAGTTCGTCATGAAGATCGACGGCGGCCCCATGGGCGGCGATGGCGACTCCGGTCGCGATGTCGAGACCACCGGCCTCGTGATGGAGCAGGGCGGCCTCGTCCTGATCTCCAACGCCAAGATGGGCGGCATGGCCTCCCGCATGGGCATGTCCGTCAACCCCACCAACATCCGCATCCTCACCGGCGACGACACCGAGGGCGTCAAGGCCAAGATCCTCGCCCGCGATCCCGAGCTGGACCTCTGCTGGATCGCCGTCGATGACGAGAAGGCCAAGGACAAGAAGTTCACCTTCGTCGACTTCTCCCCCTCCGCCGCCGCCCCCGCTCCGGCCATCGGCGACAAGCTCTTCGTCGTCGAGCGCATGGGCAAGTTCTTCGATCACGCTCTCTCGGTTGATGAAGGCCGCGTCGGCGGCTCCACCAAGAAGCCCCGCCCGCTGATGATCCCCTCCGGCTTCGGCGGCTCGCAGCGCGAGATGCTCGGCTCCCCGATGTTCAACGCGGATGCCAAGGTCGTCGGCGTGAACATCCTCCAGCTTCCGGATAAGGAAGACATGGAAGGCGGCGAGGCCGGCGAGGGCAGCTTCGGCATCCTCCTCCTCCCCGCCGCCGAGGTCGTGAAGGCCACCGGCCGCGCCAAGGAAATGGCCGCCAAGGCCCCCAAGGAAGAGCCCAAGAAGGAAGAGGCAAAGCCCGAGGCCGCCAAGGAAGAGACGAAGAAGGAAGAGCCCAAGAAGCCCTGATCTTCCGTCCCATTCAGCAATCTTCAAAGCCCGAACAGCTCAGGTTCGGGCATTTTCTTTGCTCGCAACGGGCCATTCGCACGCTGAGAGCGCCAAGACAAAAGCCCCCGACATCGGAGGGGGCTCTGAGTCAGAATCAAGATACCCACGCGGCGATTCAGCTGCACCCGCCGTTGAACCAGTTGGTCAGGAAGTCGAAGATGTTCTGCACCGACAGCGGCACAGCGGCGCCCGTGCCGCCGGTGTTGGCGTACGGGCTTCCCGCGAACCAGTCGCCCAGGAAGTCGAAGATGTCATTGACGGTGACGCCGCCTGTCTTGTTGTAGTTGGCATAGCAGCACGGCGAGTTGGACACATTGCCCGCGTTGCACGCCGCGCCCGTTGGGAACGCAGCGCCCGCGGCCTGTCCGCCGATCAGCGAACTAGTGCACGCCGCCGAGGTCGTCACCGTGGTCGAGCACGTCGCGCCGCGGCAGCAGACCCCTGTGGGTGCCGCACACGGATCGGGCGAGCAGGTGCCGCCCGCGATGTAGGTCGTGCCCGCGCCGGTGCACTCATTGATCGTCGCGACCGCGCACGCCGCGCCGGTGCAACACACGCCGTTGCACGTGTCAACCGGCGAGCACGCGGCGCCCGCAGTGAAGATGCCGCCTTGCGTGGCGCAGCCGCCCGCGCCGGTCTGCTGGCAGTTGATACCCACCACGCAGCACGAGCCAAGCTGCACGGGTGTCACGACAAACCGGTAGTCGTTGTAGTTGGGGCAAGGCAAGCCCTGGAAGTCCGGCACCGAAATTCGCAGAACGTTGATGCCCGTGTTGGGCAACGTGGTCTCGCTGATGAACGCATCCTGGCAGGCCAGCCGCGTCACCGGTCCGAAGACGTTGGTCGAAACGCTCGTGCAGTCCACCGCGAAGTTCAGGAACGTGTAGAAGCACGGGAACTCCGAGTTGATCTTCCACGTCACAACCGTCGGTTCCGCAACCGCCGGCAGCACCCACAGATCAAAGTCGCGGGTGTTCGCCGCGCCGTTCAAGAACGTGCTGTTGTGCCCAGCCACGATCGTGCCGAACGACGGATACACCGAAGCGCCCGCACAGACGCCGTTGGTGTTCTGCGCCACGTTCGTCGAATCCAGACACGGCTCAACCTCCTGCACGTCCGACGGCGCGGCGGACAGCTCGCATCGCTGGAACGTGCCGCACGCCGCCGCCGGAGGATTCGCCGGCACGCCGTTGCTCGTCGCCTGGATCGCGAATGCCGTTCCGCCGCCGCCCGCCGCGCTCATGGAGATGTAGTACGTCTGCCCCGCGACCGTTGCGAACGTGTTCTCCGCAGCCAGCGCGCCAGCCGCGCACGCGACATCGTCGTTGCTCTGGATGCAGTTGAGTTCCTGTCCGCACCCGTTCGGAGCGCACCAGATGCTCATCACCGGGTCGCCGAACAGCGATGCGTTGCACGTGCTCACCGTCACGGTGGTGCCGTCGCCCACCATCGAGTACCACACCACGCCGCCATACAGCAGCTCAAAGCCGCACGGCGCGAGCACCGTCGATGGCTGACCAAAGTTGTATCCGTTCACCGCAGCGCCGCCGATCGTGATCGGAGTCGCCGTCGCGCACGATACGTTTGTCAGCGTCGGCGGGCTGCACGCCGGCAGCACAGCCGGCCCGACATCAAACAGGAACGACACGCCGCGAATCGAGCCGGTATTTGCCGTGAATCCCCACGCGCCCGTGGGATTGTTGTTGCGCGTCGCGATGACCAGATCGGTGTTCGCCGCCGTGCTGAACGAGGATCCCCACAAGAAGATGCAGTGCCGCGTCGGATCGTTCACATCCGATCGATACGACAAGCTGATGTGGTAGCACGTGTTGGCCAGCACCGGAACCGCCGGGTGCGTGATCTTGTGGTTCGTGTTCGTCGCGCTCGCATCGCGAACGATCGTCACGCCGGGGTCTCCGACCGTGTACGAAACGATCTCCGCCCCCGGAAGTCCCGTCGCGATGTCGTTCTGGTAGTACGTCACTTTGATATCAGGATTCGCAGGGAATCCGCCGCCCACGTTCGCTCCGCCAAGGGAGCCAAACGAGTTGAAGAACGCGTAGAAGCACACGCTCGTGATGTTTCCGCTACTCGAGAGCCGGAATGATTCGGCCCGTTCAAACGCCACCGAGGTCAGCCCGGGAAGTCCCACCGACCCGGGGAGATTCGACGAATATCCGTTGTTCGCGCTCACACGCGGCTGTCCGTTCACATCCGGATTCGCGCACGCCGCAGGGATCGTCGCCTTCGGACACGGATTCGCGACCAAGCCCAGCAGCTCGATGTCCAGACAGAACGAAAGGTCGCCGGCGACCTGATCGCCCGCCAGCGGATTCCCCACGCCCCACCCGAAGTGATACGAATCGGCGCCCAAGCCGCTCCGCCACACCCACCGCTGCCCCGCCGTGTTCAGATTCACGATCTCCATCCAGTAGCAGTCCCCGCCTACCACCGCGACACCCGTGGGCAGCGTCGCCTGGTAGTTGTACACGGTGGCGGCCGGTGTGCCCAGCGTGCCGTCGGTCGTCGC
Source organism: Phycisphaerales bacterium (assembly GCA_044222255.1). Lineage (GTDB taxonomy): Bacteria > Planctomycetota > Phycisphaerae > Phycisphaerales > UBA1924 > UBA4658. The sequence goes on along the minus strand of JBGANP010000009.1, from coordinate 62,486 downwards.
CGTCGGCGTGACCACTTGGCCAGCACCGACGGGCGTGCCCGGAAAGCCAAGGTTGTCGGTATAGAAGCGGATCTCAAACGACTCGCCCGCGGGCTGCGTGCCATTGGCCGCGCTGGTCATCTGCCGGTACAGGCCCGACCACTTTACCTGCGTGATCGTCGAGTTCGCCGCGGGCTTGAAGTTGTCCGCTCGCCGATACCCCGGGCTCGTGATGCGCTCCACCGTGCCCCACAGCTGGCACCCGCTCGTCACTCCGGGAAACTGCGTCAGATTGCGCGTGCCGAACGGCCGTTCCTGCTCCACGGGCAGTTCCGCGGGAGCCGATCCGTCGATACTCTGAATGAGAGCTCGCTCGACACTCTTTTGCCCGGACGATACCGAGTCTGGTGGAGCGGCAAACGCGGCCATCGAACACACCGCCAGCGCCACGCCCCCGAGAATGAATGGTCGAATGGTCCTCACAGCGAGCTCCTTTGGATATCACGATCGAATCGCGCGGCCGCCCGAAACCTCATCAGAGGGCCACGAACGCAGATTACCCAAACTTCGGCTGCAATACAACAGGTGTCTTTCGAGATAGCTGAAGTGACACAAAACCGCCCAAGTCCACGGGATTCACACGGCCCTCATGCCGCCCGGAATGGCCGCTGCTAGCGTGTTCCTGCTTTCATCTTCCTTCCCATGCTCTCAGGAGCCCTCCCGTGCCCGTCGATCGCTGCGTCTGCCACAACATCACCTTCCGCGAACTGCACGCCATCGCGATCGCCGAACGTGCCGATCTCGCCGCGCTCTCCGCCCGCACCGGGTGCGCCACCGGGTGCACACTCTGCCGCCCCTACATCCAGCTCATGCTCGCCACGGGCCAGACTGAGTTCCCCATATTGACCGAGCAGCAGTGCCAGGATCGCATCCGCGCCGTTCAGCCGTAGCACATGCCGCAAATGCCCCTGCCTCCCGTGGCATGGCGGCGTACTGCCCAAGTGCGAGACGGGCGCACACGACCACCAATCCTGCACCGAAAACAGGGGAGTTTGCGCGGGTTTGCGCGCCCAAACGAGCGCAACTTTCAAGCCGCCTCGCGGAATTCTCAGATTTTTTCAGCCCATTCCTGACAAGCACTTACACGCGATTTGACCAACTTGCTGCGCGGGTTTGGGCGCACAAATCTGTATCTCCGCCCCTGGGTAGAGGACCGCTTTTTTTCCTCCCACCCAGTTCCCACCATCGCCACCTCGACCCTGCCTTCGCCCTTGCCCTCGCCTCTCAACTTTGAACTCTGAACGTCCACATTCGAACTTCAAACGCCATTCCCTGGGAGCCCACCATGTCCACCCTTTCCCCCTATGCCGCCGAACTCGCATCCGCCCGCCTCGATGCACTGCGTGCTTTGATTGATGCCCTCAACCAAGCCGAAACCCCCGACGAAAAACGCCGCTGCGCCGTCGCGATCTTCAACGCCCCAGATCCCTGCGACCTCGACGATGAGATTGCACTCGACTACGAGCAAGATGGCAATGACACCGAAACCGATGCGAATGACCAAGCCAACTCAGCAGAAGAGAACGCCGTCCCCACATCCGACATCGCCCATCCCCCATCCGACATTCCGGCTACCCCCCCACTCCCGCCCGAATCAGCGCGAGATCATGGGCATGGTCATACGCCGTTCCCAGAATCGTCCAGTCAAACTCCCACGAGCTCCGCTCCACATCGTTCCGCAGCTGAATCCGCTGCCGCCGATCCATCTTGCACACCTCCAGCAGGTGCCTCGACAGATCCGCGGCCGCCTCCCCGAACGTTCTGCCGCGCCGCTTGATGATCATCAGCCCGCGCGCTGCGCTCGATGCGCTCGATCCATCGCTCGGGCTGGATGACAGCATCCCACTCGCAAGCTCCGGGTGCGTGTCCTCCACGAATCGTCCGAACCCCGCCAGATCGCTCGTCACCGCCGGAACGCCCATCGCCAGGCACTCCAGCGGCGTGTATCCCCACGGCTCGTACGCGCTCGGAAACACACCCATGTGGCACCCACGCACGAACTGGTCGTACTCGATCCCCCACAGCGGGTTCGTCGGATTGATGAACTCCGGGTGGTACACGATCTTCACCGGATCGTCCGCGCGATTGAACATCCAGACGTTTCGAATCTGGTTCAGCACATCGTCCTTCGCATCATCATCCAGCAGATGCGTGACGACCATCGGCAACTGGTCCGTCCTGAACGCGAACTGCGTCCGACGCACGCGCAGTTTCCAGTACTCGCTGATGAGTTCATCCAGCTTCGCCGGCGGCCCGCCCCCCACCCCTCCACCCGCCGCCGCGGCGAGCCGTCTGAACCACGGCTCACGAATCTCCTCCACCGCCTTGCGCGCCGAATCATCGAGCTGGTCGAGCACGCCGCGCGATTGCAGCGCACGCGGATGCAGCGACCTGGGATTCCGCGCCGTCACGATGAAGAACACCACCGTCCGATCAATCTTCTGCGCCTTCAGCTCCGCGTTCAGCCGCGCCATCGCCTCGATGCACAGATCAAACCCCTTGTTCCTGGGCTCAAACCGCCCGGAGGTGAAGAAGTAGATCGTCTTGTCCAGATCGAACGAGTAGCTCGGGAAGAAGTGCCCCATCGTGAACCGATGGATGCGTTCCTTGAACTGCGCGTGATACGTCTGAAAGTCGTGCCCGACGTTGTACGTATCGATCGAAAGTCCATTCGGAGTCACAAGGTCCGGCGAGCGCCCGAGCAGGTGCGTGCACTCCTCACCCGTGATCCCGCTCACCGTCGTGAAGACATGCGCCCCATGCGCGCACGCCTTCTCCGTGTAGTGCTGCGTCTTGATGTTCGTCCGATGCGCTTCCGCATCCGAATCCACGAAAGGCAGGTGGTCGTAGAAGAACTCGTCTCCCCACGCCAGCGTCCGCCCGAGCTGCGTCGCATGGGTTGTAAAAACCGTCGCCACCGGCGCCTGCTCGAGCCGCAGCATCGGGATCGCCAGCCCGCCCATCCACTCATGAAAGTGCGCCAGCACGCGCCGAGAGCCGCGCTGCGAAACGCCATCCTCCTCGTGCTCGTGATCACCGGGCTTCGCCGCCGCCCAGTTCAAGGAGAGCGACCACAGCGTCCGCTTCGCCGCTTCCGCAAACGTCACGACACCATCGGTGAGCCAGTCATTCCCGAACTCGATCCCGTGGTTCTTCCAGATCTTGAACTTGAGCGCATCCAGCTCGTGCACCGGCATCCCGTGCTCCACCAGCAACACCTTCGGCCGCCCGGGAACCAGCCAATGCCCATGATGCACGATCAACCCGCCCGACCTCAACTGCTCGATTGCCTTGGCGATCCACGTGTTCGGCTTGAGCGGCCGTTCCTCAAACTCCAGCGACGCCTTCGCCGCGTTGTACGGCCCGAGCATGTAGTACCGGTTCTTCCACCGGCTCACCATCCGCGGGGCCTTGCTCTTGATGACCTGATAGATGCCGCCAAGCTGGTTGCAGACTTCCCACGCCACCTCAACAAGCAGCGTCCCGCTCGGCGCGTGCTCGGGGTCCGACGACAGCCGCGCGTGCGCTGGGCGCGATGCGCTCGATCCCGAACGGGATTCTCCCGACCAGTTGGCCATAGCCCAACACTGTACCGCGCCCGCGGTTTTTCGCACGCGTGGGGATGCAACCAACCCCAAACTCTCAACGTCCGAGCGCGGTTATTGCCCGGGCAACCGCCTGATCGGAACCGGCGCCGCCTGACGCATCGCCCCGTTGGGCAGCAGCGGCAGCCCGGCCACCGGATCGTCAAACGTGAACGCCGGGTTCCCCATCGCCTTCCGGGCCCACGCCAGCAGCACGTCGCTGCGGGCCTGACTTGGAAGTGTTGGCTCCAGTCGACTCAGAAAATAGCCGCAGTTGCCAGCGATGTGCCGGTCGTAGTAGCGCATGTCCACGAGGCGCAACTGCCCCTTCTCCCCGCTCAGGACGACCCATCGTCCCTCGCTCCCGGGAACGAACTGGACCGCTCCGACCTCCGTGCCGAACTCCATCGAGGCCAGAGACCGACCGGTGGCCACGTTCCACAGCCGCACGCTTCCATCCGCCGCCCCGGAGATCAGCGTCCGTCCGTCCTCGCTGAAGTTGGTATCGATGACAGTCTTGGGATGCCCGCGCAGAAATCGAATGGATGTGAGCGTCTTCGCCTCCAGCAGTTCGATCTCCGGGCGCGAATGCGAGACCGCGATCATGCTCCCGTCGGGGCTGTACCGGGCGCGGTAATTCTGATACGCGTCGGGGATCGCGGCCAGGAGTTTCCCGGAAGCAACCTCGGAAACGGCCACACCGGGTCCGAGCCCAGCCGAGAGCAACTGCTTCCCATCGTGGCTGAACTCCAGGCACAGCACCGCGGATTGCGTGACCTCCATCCTGCGAACGAGCTCGCGCGTTCGGGCATCCCACAGCTTGATGCCGTCCTGCTGCGAACCGGTCGCGAGCAACGCACCATCCGGCGAAATCGCCGCGCTGCACGACTGGCTGGCGTGCGCCTGCCACGAGTGGGTCATCTCCGGGCCATTCTCGCCGACGCGAAAGAGCCCAGCTTCCCCTTTCTCGAAGACGGCGACGAACTCGGGCGCGCCGGATCGCCAGACGATCGATCTCCCGCCGCCGCTCGGGCCAGAACACTGGCCGATCAACTTGCGCGTGGATGCAGCCCACACGCGAATGACCCCCGCCCGATCCGCCGCAGCGATCAGTTTCCCGTCCGTGCTTGGCGTGACCGTGTACACATAGGCGTCGGTATTCCCAAGCAGGCGCGCCGCGCCGGCGAGCGTGGAGGTTTCCCAGAGTCGGATACACGACCCCATCTGGCCCATGAGGAGCGTGCCGGGGCGCGGACCGGCAATGATGAGGGCCGAGCCGCTCTCGTCGCCGGGAAACTTCGCACTGAGTGTCTTGCTCGGAAGATCCCACACCTTCAGCCCGTCCTGCCCGGATGTAGCGAGCGTGCGATCGTCCAGCAACGCCATGGAACGCACCTCTCCAATATCCCAGGTATCCGCGGCGTTCCAATGCTCGGTCTCGAAGCTGTGCAGGACGCCTTCGGTGCTGGCAAAGTAGCAGAGCGAGCCGTCGCGGGAATACGCGATGCCGTAGATGCCCTTGGTTTTCAGAGGCAGATTGCCGCGGAGCTTGCCCGTCTCCAGATCAATGACCGAACACACTCCGCCGAGCCGACCCGCCACCAGTGTCTGGCCATCGGGGCTGGCGGCGAGGAAACGAACGGTTCTGGACTGCCTGCCGAGGGATCGCACGCGTGCTCCCGTTTGCGCGTCCCATTCCATGACCTCGCCGGTCTGCCCGCCGACGTAGATCGCCGCGCCGCCGGGAGAGATCGCGACGGAATACAGGTCAACGGCCCCGCCGTCGATTCGACGGATGATCGCACCCGTGCGTGGGTCGATCAGGACGATCTTTCCCTTCACACCGACAAAGACCGCGAACGACCCGTCCGCGGCGATCGCGCCATCGGTGCAACTCGTGCCCTCCGCCTCGAGGCGCCAGAGGCACCGTTCCAGATCAGCGCTCCACGCCTCGATCTCGCCCTCTCTCCCGGTGCGCAGAACGATCTGATGATCCGGAGTGAGCAGGATGCGCCCGGTATTCAGGCCAGGCCCGGAGGTGGATCGCAGGATCGGCTGACGGGAGTAGTGCTCCCACAGAGCCCAATACGTCTCGGGCATCTCGGGACGCTGCAGGCGCTCGGCCCAGAGCGTCTTCTCGCCAAGATGCGGCGTGCCCGCGAGGGTTTCCAGGCGGCCGCGATCGGTGTTGGCGACCACGAGTTGGTCGGCGAGCGTGGCCGCGAGAAGGCGATTCTTGCGGGCCTGCATCGATGCGACGATGCCGAAGGCGACAAGGCCGAGGAGGATGACACTCGCGACAGCAACTGCGGCCTTGTGGCGGCGGACGAACTTGCGGGCGATGTAGATCGACGAGTCGCGTTTGGCCGCGATCGCCTCTCCGTCGAGATAGCGGCGCAGGTCTTCGCCGAGTTCGGCGGCAGACTGGTAGCGGCGGGAACGATCTTTCTCCATCGCCTTGGCGACGATGGTTTCCAGATCGCCGCGGTACGCGCGATCGATGGTGCCGAGTCGCGATGGTTCGTGCTCGCGCACCATCTGCACGGCGTCGGGGATGGACTTGTCGGCGAGATCGAGGGGCAGCTTGCCTGTGAGGAGTTGATAGAGCACAACGCCGAGCGCATAGACATCGGTGCGGACATCGACATCATCCGGGCCAGCGGAGATCTGCTCCGGGCTCATGTACGCGAGCGTGCCGATGAGCTGGCCGGCGTGGGTGAGCATGGTCTCGACTTGGGCTTTTTCGCCGAGGCCTCCGCCCTTGGTGCGATCGTCGGTGACGCGCGCGACGCCGAAGTCGAGCACCTTCGGGTGCGGCGCGCCATCGGCATCCTCGGTCACGAGGATGTTGCCGGGCTTGAGATCGCGGTGGATGACGCCGCGCTGGTGGGCGTGGTGGACGGCCTCGCAGACCTGGATCATCAGCTCGGCGCACTGGCTCGTGCGCAGCTTCTTCTGCGTGACGTACGTCGTCAGCGGCGGGCCATCGACGAACTCCATGACGAAGAACGCATCGTCGGGAGACTGCGGGTCCGAGGCGCCGGCCTCGTAGATCTGCGCGATGCCCGGGTGCTGGAGGCGGCCGAGGATGTGGGCCTCGTTCTGGAAGCGGCGCAGCATCCGCCGCGTGAAGAGGCCGGGGCGGATGGACTTGAGCGCGACCTTGCGCTTGGGGAAGGACTGCTCCGCCTCGTAGACGATGCCCATGCCACCCTCGCCGATGACGCGGAGGATGCGATACTGACCGGTGAGCAGCGGCATGGCGGCCGCGCCGGGAGCGAGGCCGAAGCCGGTGCTCGGCGTCGCGCCGCCGTGCATGCCGTGATTGGGCGAGGGTGTCTGATGCGGGTTGCGACCGATGACATCGGGAATCTTGCCGCGGCTTGCGCCGGAGAGCGGCTTGAGACCCGCCTCCTCAAAGAGCGCATCCAGACCCGCGGCCGTGACGATGGGATCATCCGGTTTTTCCGAGTGACCCAGAAGCGCTTCGAGCTCGGCGCGGAGGGCCGCGTCGCCGTTGCAATGCTCGGTCAGAAACGCGGGACGCTCGGTCTCGGGGAGCGCGTTGGCACGCTCGAAGAGGTCGGAGAGGAGTTGGAAGCGGTCGGTGTCCAAGGGATAGGAGGAGCGAGTGGACGGTGGACGGTCGGGCGAAAGCGCGGCGATAGCGTTGACGATTGTAAGGGAATGCGTCGGGAACGCGAGGAGAAGCCAATCTGTTGGCGCAAAGAAAAGCGGCCGGGCGTCTTCTCGGACGCTCGGCCGCGGGCGGTGGTCACCTTTTCAACGCGTTACTTGGCGCAGGCGCTGCCGGAACAGCAGCCATTCTGGGCGCAGCAGCCGCACTGGCACTGGCCACTTTGGCAGCAGCCGCTCGAGCACGTGCAGGACGACCCGCACTTGCAGCTTGGGCCGCAGTTGCAGGTGGCCTGCGCCGCGGAGCAGCAGGCGGCCTTCTGGACGGCGGGAGCGGACGGAGCAGCGAGCGAAGCGGCGAGAATGGCCGCGTGGAAAATACCGATCATGGTTGAATCTCCTGAAAGTGAACTGAGTGGACGAAGACGCCGCGCGCGGAACATCCGCGCGATCACGGCGAGTCGCCGGGAACCGGAGAGCGCGGTTGCGAACTCAGATCGTGCGGACGCAGATCGAAGCACGTCTGGTCCGCGAGGAGATCGGGATCGGCGGCGGGGAACGACCCCAGCGACGTTCGATGTTGGAGGCAGCAAGCCCCTCGCTCAGCGAGTGCGGTGCGGCCCATGCAAGGAATCGTGGCGCGATTCCGGGCTTGCCCACAGTCGCGGTCTTCGCGAGCGGTATCGCGGTTATGCCGTCAAGGAGAGAATAGATGCAGCGACAGGGAGATTGCGGATTGCCGGGGCACTGCGAGAACGGGAAAACGCAAACGGTCTGCTCGCAGCAGTCACCGCCAGCGCAGGCACGGTCGGAGGGGGCGCAGCAGTCGTCGGATTCGGCGGCCGATTCGCCGCAGCAGGAATCGGATGGGGCACAGCACGCGGGAACGCTGCCGTCCTCACCGACCCGCTCGCAGCGCATGCACTCGGCGCGAGGCAGGACCATCGCGACCAGGAGCACGAACGGGAGGATGAGGCGGGTCCAGGACATGCGCGGGATTCTAGGTGGTTCTGTCGGCGATCGACGGGGAAGGACGTTCGCGAGATTGGAACAATGGACATACCGGACCGATCGGCCTGCGTTGCGACCGATTCGATCGCTTCTCAGCACTGTGGGCGTTCATGCCCCGCTGGTTCTTGGACACGCGGTTATGGACTCTCCAGAGCGGTCATGGGTGGCACAAGACGCGCCGGAGTTGCGTCGATAGCCCGTCATCGAACTCTCCGTCCAACCCGTGTCGGTGCCGATAACTCGGGGGGAGTCCGCCGCGCCGGGGCCACTTTCGGGGGAGCATCTGGCGGCCATCGCGGCGGCGCGGCTGCGGGGGAAAAAGGTGCGGCGAGCGGCGAATGTGGCGGCGTTCAGCGGGTGGACGATGGCGTTCTTCGCGCTCATCACGCTGATGGGTGGGTTGTGGGGCGATGTGGTTTCGATCGTGCTTGGGGTGGCGCTGAGCATCGTGACGGTGAACGAACTGCGCGGCGCGGCGAGGATTCGGCGGTTCGATCCATCGGGGGCCAGATTGCTCGGGTGGAACCAGATCGGTCTGGGGTGCGTGCTGGTGGTGTATGGCATCTTCTCGCTGGTGATGATGCTGCGGAATCCGGCCGCGGTGTTGGGCGGGCAGTCTTCGGGAGATGCGCAGGTCGATCAGATGATGACGGACATGGTCGGGGGCTTCACATCGATGATCGCGTATGGGCTGTATGGCGGCGTGGCAATCTTCGGGGTGATCGGGCCGGGGCTGACGGCGTGGTACTACTTCTCGCGGGAGAAGGTGGTGCGGAGGTTTGTGGAGGAGACGCCGGGGTGGGTGGTGGGGGCGATGCGGTGGGGTGAGCGGGATGTTGCTCCGTTGAGGAGCGCGATAGACTCCCGACCCCGCAACATCCGCCTGAACCCCGAGCGAAAGCAATTGAGTCAAACAAGCGTCACGCCATCATCGGCGGAGTACACGCGAATCGCCACGCAGGAGTTGCTGCGCTGCGTGCCGGAACTTCGGGAGTTTCGAGTTCGGCTGCCTTCTCGCCGGATGAGCTTTTCGGAGCTTCGTACAGTGAGCCGCGTGGCGTATGGCCGCGTGAACGAGGGGCGCGGGGCGATTCACCATTGGTTTATTCAGTGGCTGGAAAGGTGGGCGCCGCGCGAGGCGGAGTTTCGAGTAGCTGACCCGTGCCAGTCGCGTTCACTCCAGGTGATTTACGCGTATCCGTCGAGTTCGCTGCGTCCGTTCGATATTCGCGTGATCGTCGATGGATCGACTCGGCGCGTTCGGCTTGAGTGCGCGGGCGCTCTGGCATTGTCTGACCATCGCTGGACGCGAGAGGAGGCGGCGGCGAACCTGCGGGCGGCGCACTATCCATGCGACCCAGCCGAGGATGCCCGGTTTGTCGCGCAGCATGTGCGTTCCGTGTTTGATGGAGAGTTGGGGGTTCTCCGCATCGTGCGTTGCGCAGAGATAGGCATGGGCGGTCTGGAAGTTCCCGGCGTGCTCGATGTGATCTCGGATCGAGATGGAAAATCCGACTTCCACGTGTCGCTCGACGACGCGGCTGAAGCGATCTGGTATTCGTGGCGCGGGGAAACGGACCGACACGTGATTGAACCGAGATACACCGAAGAGCAACTTCGCGATCGACGGTGGCGATGCGATCCGGGTGCATGAAATGCGTCGGACTGGGTGCCGTCAGAAAACTGCGTACTGAGTGCTCAGAGTAAGGAGAATCGCTCCCGCGGCAAGGAATCCGGTTTCGATCCATTGCTGGGCGGGGGTTCGCTTTGCAGTTTGTTTCAGGATGATCGGGAGTGAGCAGACGACAAGTGCGAAGACGGCAGCGATCGCGCCCCACATGAACTGCGTGTAAAGGTCGGGGATCTTGGTGAAGATCGTGACGACGATGAACGCGAAGAGTGCGGCGAGGAGAATTCGCATGGGGCGATTGCTTCGAGTTGGGTCGATTCTGTTGCAGGGGTGCCCGGGCCTGCGCCCGGGCCTCTGTTTTGAAGTCATTCGCGGATGACGAATCGCGTCGGTGCGAGCGTTTCGGTGACGGCCTTGAGATGTTTCTCGTAGCCGGCGCGACCCATGAGGCCGAAGGTGGCTTGCTTGCCGAGTTCGACGGCGGGCTGGTCGTAGGCGTCGATGTTGAGCATCAGGCCCGCGTAGGCCGTGACCATTTCCCAGAGGTAGATGAACTGGCCGACGTGGTGGGCATCGAGCTTGGGGAAGGTGATGGTGAAGTTGGGGCGCTGGCTTTCGACGCAGGCGTATTCGGTGGCTCGCTTCTCGGCGTGCAGCAGCGAGGCCATGGTGCGGCCTTCGAGGTACTTGATGGCATCGACGTTGAGGCCGGTGGGAATGTTGACGTTGGCGTCCCCCACTCCACCTGGGATGTGTGACCAACCAGATTCAGCGAGTTCGACGAAGCCGATGACCTTGTCGTTCGGACCTTCGCGGTAGAGCTGGACCTGGGAGTGCTGGTCGGTGGTGCCGAGGGCTTTGATGGGGGTGAAGCCGGCGTAGACGGTTTCGCCCTGGAGGTTGGACTTCTTACCGAGGGATTCGGCCCAGAGCTGGCGGTACCAGTCGGCGAGGAGGTACATCGCGTTGCAGTAGGGCATCATCACGTGGTTGACCTTGCCCTTGGTCTCGCCGAGTTCGACGAGGAGGTAGGCAAGCATGGCGGCGGGGTTTTTGGCGATGTCCTCACGGGTGGTGAGCGGGTCCATGGCGGCCGCGCCGTCGAGGAGGGCGTCGATGTCGATGCCGCACATGGCCGCGCTGAAGAGGCCGACGGGGGAGAGGACGCTGAAGCGGCCGCCGACGCCATCGGGAACGGGGAGCGTGGTGTATCCCTCGGCGCTACAGATCTGGCGCATCGTGCCCTTGGCGGGATCGGTGCAGGCGACGACGTGGTCCGCGCCCTTGCGGCCGTGCTTCTTGAGCAGGTCGCGGATGACCATGAACTGGGCTGCGGTTTCGGCGGTCTCGCCGGATTTACTGACGACGTTGAAGAGGGTTTTTTCGAGCTTGGGATCGACGGAGAGAATGTAGTTCAGGACGCCGCCGAAGTAGGCGGGGTCGACGTTGTCCACCACGAACATGCGGGGGCCGGGGCGCTTGGACTGGAGGTTGTAGGTGGACGGATTGAGGGAGGATTGCAGGGCGATGTTGCCGAGCGCGCTGCCGCCGATGCCGAGGACGATGAGGTTTTCGAAGCGGCCTTTGTTGGCGGCGACGTAGGACTTGATCGCGCTGGTATGCTCGTCGCGCATGGGGTTGATGTGAAGATCACGCCAACGCTCCCAGTTCTTGCCGCGGGTGGAGGTCAGCTTTTTCGTCATGGAGACGATGCTGGCGGCGGCTTCGCCCTTGGGATCGAGGTGGGCGGGATCGAGGCCGTGGGGGCCGACGCGATCGGAGAGCATGTTGGCGTAGTCGAGGGTGAGCATGGGGGAGTGTATCGACACTTTCCATGAGAGACCCAGAGCATGACGCGTCGGAAGTTGGCTGCGTGCGAGAAGAGTTATCGCACGCGAAGAAGAACGTGAGTTGCTGTAGATATCGGTTGGTTGTGGATTGGCCCTCGCCGCTCATCACGGGCAGGCGAGCTGCCCGTGCCACCCGACATTTCGGCGAACTGCCAGTGCCACCCATTCTCTATCAATGCTCGATGTTCATTTGACGCCTTTCACCATCTCGGTGAGGCGCTGGAGGCCAGCGGCGAGGTTTTCCTTCGGGGGACCGAAGGAGAAGCGGACGAAGTTCTTGAGGGGGGAGGGGCCGGTGCGGAGCTTGCCGGGATTCACATCGAAGAACTCGCCGGGGACGGTGAGGACGCGGTGCTTGAAGGCCTCGCGCATGAAGCCGTCGCCGGTGTTCAGGGGTGCGGGGAGGGCGGAGACATCGCCGAAAACGTAGAACGTACCGGATTTCGGATGGGCGATGTCGGAAGTCGGATGTGAAGACGAGGCGGCGGGGAAGCGGACGCCGAGGGATGTCAGGGTGTCGAGGGTGAGTTTGCGCTTGGCGGCGAAGTTTGTGCGGACGGCGGCGAGTTCCTGATCGGCGCGGGCGGGGGCGAGGACTTCGACGGCGGCGCGCTGGATGGGGCGTGAAGGTCCGCCATCGAGAAAAGAACCGGCGGCGGTGAACTTCTGGATGATGTGCTTTGGGGCGAGAATCCAGCCGATGCGCCAGCCGGGGTAGCGGAAGTTCTTGGTGAGACCGTCGATGATGACGATTGGGTCGGCGTTCACATCATCGATGTGCGCGGCGGTGGAGATGCCGGCGAGGCCGGGGAATGCGCTGCCGTCGGCGGCGTAGGAGTAGTGCGAGTAGAACTCGTCCATGAGGAGCGTTGTGCCGCGGGTGCGGGCGAGATCGGCCCATGCGGCGAGTTCATCGCCGCTGATGGCGACGCCGGTGGGGTTGCAGGGATTGGAGATGAGAAGGGCGTTGAGGTGGTCGCGCTCGATGCGGTGCTTGAGGGCGTCGATGGAGATCTTGAACCCGTCTGCGGCCTTGAGTTCGATGTGGACGGGCTTGATGCCAGCGAAGGCGGTGAGGAGGTCTTCGTAGGCGGTGTAGTCGGGGGTGAAGTAGCCGAGATTTCCGGGGGCGAGGGCCGCGCCGAGGCGTGTGAGGGCGGCGCGGCCGCCGGGAGCGATGGCAACGTTCTCGCGGGTGAACTGGGATGATTTGCCGACGCGGTAGAGCCGGTTGTAGTGCGCGGCGACGGCATCGCGGAGTTCGGGGATGCCCTCGACGGGGCCGTAGCCGTGATCGGCGAGGTCGATCTTCAGGGTGTTGAAGCGGGGCGGCGCACCTTCGAGTTCACCGATCTCGGGCTGACCTTGACCGAGGTTGGACCACGCGGGGTCGCCCATCTTGTAGCCGACCTTCGCGGCTTCGTTGTTGACGTGGATCACGCCCATGAAGGGGAGGTTGCGGAAGACGGGGGATGGGGCGGCGAGGGTGGTCATGGGTTGGTCCTTTTTGCGGCCGCGATGGTATGGGGGGAGGGGAAGGGATCGAGGAATGGGGCATCAAGGCAACGAGGGAAAGAAAAAGACGCCGCGTGGGGCGGCGTCTGGAAAGAGTTGGCGTTGGTTGCAGAGTGGCGGGGACTTCGGCCGCGGCGGCCGAAACATGGGCCGGTAGGCCCATGCCACTAGGGGCAGCCGGCGAACCAGGTGTTGAGGAAGTCGAAGACGTCGAGGGAGTTTGTTTCTCCGTTGCCGTTGTAGTCGGCGCTTGGGCCGCCTTCGAACCAAGTACTGAGGAAGTCGAAGATGTCGGTGGTGTCGGCGGTGCCGGAGTGGTTAACGTCGCCGGGGCAGCCGCCGGCGAGAATGGGAGAGGGGCAGGGATTCGGAGAGCAGGTGCCGCCGGCGGACCAGGTGCTGCCAGCGAGGCAGCGCGCCTGCGTGCGGCGGATGCATGCGCCGGTGGTGGTGCTGCAGCAGGGACCTGTGACGGGGCAGGTGTTGGGGGAGCAGGTGCCGCCGATGTTCCAATCGTTCGCGGCTGGGTTGCACTCGGAGAGGACGCGGAGATTGCAGGCGCCGGTGACGAAGTTGCAGCAGCGGCCGGGGAGCGTGCAGGGTGTGGGCGAGCAGGTGCCGCCGGCGGACCAGGTGCTACCGGTGAGGCAGCGGGCCTGCGTGCGGCGGATGCACGCGGCGGTGGTGAGATTGCAGCAGGGGCCGGTGACGGCGCAGGTATTGGGCGTGCAGGTGCCGCCGGCGAACCAGTCGTTCGCGCCGGGATTGCAGTCGGCCTGTAGGCGGAAGTTGCAGACACCGGTCACGAAGTTGCAGCAGCGGCCCTGCGGAGGTGTGCAGGGATTCGGGGAGCAGACGCCGCCGGATTGCCAGGTGTTGCCGCTGCCGCAGCGGGCTTGCGTGCGGCGGATACAGGTGGTGGCGGCGATGTTGCAGCACGCGCCGGTGACGGGACAGGTGTTTGGGGTGCAGGTGCCGACGGACCAGTCGTTGGCGGCGGGGTTGCAATCAGCGAGCGTGCGGATGTTGCAGACGCCGGTGACGAAGTTACAACAGCGGCCCGATGTCTGCGGGCAGGTGTTGGGGGAGCAGGTGGCGCTGAGAGTCCAAGTTCCTGTGCAGGCGGATTGGAGTGTGGTGGTGCAACTGCCGGAGACGGCACAGCAGCGACCGGGTTGCGGGCAGGTGTTGGGAGAACACGTGCCGCCCTGCGTCCACACGGCGGTGCAGGCGGATTGGAACGTGATCGTGCAGGAGCCAGAAGTCGTGCAGCAGCGGCCGGGTTGGGGGCAGGTGTTGGGAGAACAGACACCCGAGGACCATGTGCCGGTACACGCGGATTGGAGGACGAGGGTGCACGTGCCCGCTTCGGCGCAGCAGCGGCCGGGCTGCGGACAGTTGTTGGGCGAGCAGGTGGCATCGGACGTCCAGATGCCCGAGCACGCGGATTGGAGCGAGAGCGTGCACGCGCCGCTGGCGGCGCAGCAGCGAGCGGGTTGCGGACAGATGTTCGGGGAGCATGTGCCGCCGCTGGCCCAGACAGCGGAACAGCCCGATTGCAGCGTGACCGTGCAGGCGCCGACGGAGGTGCAGCACGAACCGGGTTGAGGACAAGGGTTGGGATTGCAGAGAGCGCCGAGTGTCCATGTGCTGGTGCAGGCGGATTGCAGCGTGACGGTGCAGATGCCGCCGGAGGTGCAGCAGGAGCCGGGCTGCGGACAGGGATTCGGTGAGCATGATCCGGACTGCGACCACGAGCCGGTCGTGCACGCGTTCTGGAGCGTGATGGAGCAGGTACCGGCGGCGATGCAACAGACACCCGGCTGGGCGCACGGGTTGGGAGAACACGCGCCACCGAGAGACCATGTCGCCTCGCAGGCGGATTGGAGCGTAAGGGTGCAGGTTCCTGAGGATGTGCAACAAGTGCCCGGTTGCGGGCAGGAATTGGGGGAGCATGTGCTACCGGACATGAACGACTCGCCCGTCGGGCACGGCGCGGCACCGAGGGTGCATGCACCAGTGGTGTTGTGGCAGCAGATGCCGCTCTCGACGACGGCGATGGAGAGATTGCTGACCGATGGGGTCTCGGTGTTGGGGGTGTTCTGTCCCCAGACACCGTTGGAGTTGAGAAGTGAAGAGAAGGTCTGTGCGGTGGCGTCGCGGACTTCGATGCTGAGCGTGCGAGCCGCGAGGTTCGTCGCGGTGTAGCGGAACCTATAGACATCAACCCAGTTGGTGTCACTACCGAAGTAGTTGGCGCCGATGATCGAAGGCATGGACGCGGTGGCACCGGAGGGCGCGGGGATGCCTGCGCCATATCCGCTCCAGGTGAAGGGGTTCCCTTCGCTGGCGGGGTCCATATCGGGCGTGAGCAGGAGCGGAGAGCCGGTGGCGGAACCGGTGATGAGACCGATCTCCTGGTTGCCGAGGGTGTTGGTAAAGGTGCCGCCGGAGGTGTTGATGACGCCGTTGAAACTGGAGCTGAGCCCGGCGAGGTAGGTGAAATGTGCGGCAAGGCCGCCGCGGCCCACAGAGGCGTTGGCGGCGAAGGTGGTGGCGTAGGTACGATCAACGTTGGAGATAAGGCCGCGAGCGAGCGTGCCGTTGGTGTCGGGCTCGCCGGCGATGACGATGGTGAAGGCAAACCCGCCGATGTAGACGGGGTTCATGGGGACGTTGTAACGCATCTGCACGGCGCAGTCGAGGACAGCGTCCGCGGCCGAAGTGATCTGCGTCTGACCGGTCCGCTCGATCACGCGGATCTGTACGGGCTGGGCAGAGGCGACGCCCGCGAGGGCGAGCAGAGAGAGGATCGAAGCGGTGAATCGGCGCACGGGATACTCCGTTGTACGAACTCGAAAAACGATGGTCGCGTGCACAACTGTGACGCGGTTGTCCGCCCCGATGGCTATCGGACGCGCGTCCGGACGTGACGCAGAAAAAGGGGATTCGGCTGCGGTGGCCGGGGCCTGACGGGGCCATCTCATCAGATTCGGCGCGGAACGGGAGCGTCCATCCCCTACCATTCTGAAGCTATTCTCGGGACACCCTTGTCTGACCCAGTTCAACCCAAACCGTCGTCCGCATCGCCAAACCAGCATCTGGTGACGCAGCTGCTCGAACAGGCGTCCGGCGGGGACTCGCACGCCGCAGCGGAACTGCTGCCGCTGGTGTATGACGAGTTGCGGCGGCTGGCACGATCGAAGATGGCGGCGGAAGCGGGGGGCGGCGCGGGGCACACGTTGCAGCCGACCGCGCTCGTGCATGAGGCATATATGCGCCTCTTGGGGACGGCGGGGAAAGAGATCAAGTGGGACGGACGGGCGCACTTCTTCGGGGCGGCGGCACGAGCGATGCGACGGATATTAATCGAGCGGGCACGCTCGCGGAACCGGCTGAAGCGTGGCGGAGGGCGCGACGGCGTGCGGGTGGAGCTCGATGAGGCGGCGATCTCGGATGAGTCGCGATCGGAAGAGTTGCTCGCACTGGATGAGATTCTCGACAAGCTGGAGCGGCACGACAAGCGCAAGGCGGATGTTGTGATGATGCGGTACTTCGCCGGGCTGTCGATCGAGGAGACAGCGTCGGCGCTTGGGGTGAGTCCGGCGACGGTGAAGAACGACTGGACGTTCGCGCGGGCGTGGCTGAACAATGAACTTTCCAAAGAGCGGCCGGAGCGGGAAAAAGAATGACCGATTCGAGGACCATTCGAGTAGAGGCCGCGTCGCGGACGTATGACGCGGTGATAGGGGAAGGGCTGCTGGCGGGTGCAGCATCGCGGATCGGCGCGGCGGTTGGCGGTTCGCGGTCGCTGCATGTTTTCGCGGATGACGGGCTGCCCAAGGAGTTGCTGGTGGACCTGACGCGGCGGCTGGATGCCTCGGGGTATCGGGTTTCTTCGACGCCGGTGCGGGCGACGGAGGAGGGCAAGTCGCTACAGGCGCTGTATCACATGATGCAGGAACTCGCACGCCACAACATGGAACGTGGGGATGTGGTTATTGCGCTCGGGGGCGGAATCACGGGGGATATGGCTGGGTTTGCGGCCGCGAGCTATCGACGCGGGATCGCGTGGATCAACTGCCCGACGACGCTGCTCTCGATGGTGGATGCGTCGGTCGGCGGGAAGACGGGCGTGAATCTTCGGAGCGGGAAGGAACTGCAGAAGAACATGGTGGGCGCGTTCTGGCAGCCCTCGTTGGTGCTGGCGGATGTCTCAACATTGGAGACGCTCCCGGAGCGCGACTTTCGCGCGGGGCTGGCGGAGTGCATCAAGCATGCGATGCTCAGCGCGGCGTTTGATGATGCGGACCTGATGCTGTGGACGAAGGACCGGCTGCGGAGCATCTTGGAACGCGATGCGAAGACGCTGACGGAACTGATCGGGCGGAATGTGGCGATCAAGGCGCGAGTCGTAGGCGGAGATGAGCGCGAGGAATCGGCGAACGCGGCATCGGGGCGTGCGCTGCTGAATCTCGGGCACACGTTCGGGCACGCGATTGAGACGCTGCCGATGGTGGCGCCGGCGCAGGACGCATCGCTCGCGCCGCTGCGCCATGGCGAGGCGGTGGCGCTCGGACTGGTGTGCGCCGCGCGGTGCGCGGAACTCATGAAGCTGGTTGGTGAGGGACTGGCCGAGTCAACGAAGACGATGCTGCGCCATGCGGGATTGCCCATCACGGCGTATCACCTGCCAGGCTCCGGGGAGATCGTGGAGCGGATGCGCCACGACAAGAAGGCGGCGGGTGGAAAGTTGCGGCTGGTGCTGCCGTGCGGCGAGGGACGGTGCGAGGTGGTGGCGGCGCCGGGTGAGGATGTGCTGCACGAGGCGATCGATTCGATCCGGGCGTGAGTGGCGGGAAGTGAGCCCACTCAAATCGGGGTGTCCGATTCGGCGTGGCGCACGGTTGAAAACTTGAACTTTCGACCATTGGAGGGTTCGTGGGGGCGCATCCGATAACTGCGCACGACTTGCGGCCTGCGTTTGCGGGCACGGATGCCCCCAGACTCCCGGCCGCGTTTGGGTATTCGGGAGCGCGCTCGTGCGCACATACGCGGTTGTCAATCAAAAAGGCGGATGTGGGAAGACCACGACGGCGATCAACCTTGCGGGTGTGTTTGCGGGCAAGGGGTATCGAACATTGCTCGTGGACACGGACCCGCAGGGGCACTGCGCCGCGGGTCTGGCGATTCCTGAGCAGCGGGTGGACCTGCACATCGGCGACGCGATGCTCGCGCCCGATGACAAGCCGATCGATCCGCAGCGGATGCTCTGGCGGGTGAGCCGGAATCTGGACCTCGCGCCGAGCACGGTGCGGCTGGCCGCGCTGGAGGCGGCGCGTGGCGAACTCGCGGGCATGGAGGATGCGGAAAGCCGCCTGAAGAAAGTGCTGGCGCGGTTTGATGCGCAGTACGACATCTGCCTGATCGACTGCTCCCCGGCGATCGGCATGCTTGCGTTCAACGCGATGGTCGCGGCGGATGAGGTGATCATTCCGGTGGAGACCGGTTTCTTCTCGCTGCAAGGCGCGACCAAGCAGATCAATGCACTGAAGGCGATCGGCAAGCGGCTGGGCGTCGCTCCGCACCACCGGCTGCTGGCGACGATGCACGACTCGAACAACGTGCTGAGCCGCGATCTGTTGGAGGAGTTGCGAAGGCGGTTCGCCAATCGCGTGATCCCGGTGGTGATCTCGTTCGACCACGCGCTGCGCGAGGCGGCGAGCTTCGGGCAACCGGTGATCGAGTACGCCAAGGAATCGCAGGGGGCGAAGGATTATCTGCAACTCTCCGAGTGGCTCATCGAGCACACGCTGAAGGCGGGGAAGGCGAGCGTTTCAAGCGAGGGCGCCGAGGCGATCTCGGGGGCAGACGGCGATGGCGGCGGGGGGACGATCGAGCAGGTGATTTCCGGACCCGGCGGGGGCGTGGCGACCGAGACTCGGACGGTTTCGCTCGCGCCAGCCCCGACGCTCAGCCGCGCGGCGGAAGTCGCGCTGCGGACGCGGAAGCTGCAACGGGCGGTTGCGATTGCAGAGGCGAAGATCACGGCGCCGATGGAGCCAGCCGCGCCCATCACGATTCCGCTTGCGGCGACGCCTGCGATTCAGATGCGAGATCCGTTCGTGGCGGCTCCCGCGGCGCCGATCGCTGCGGAACCCAAGCAGGCAATCGCAGCACCGCAGACATTCCAAACACCGCCGCAATCTCCGGCGAGCGAGCCCCCACGCCGGCTCTTCGGCGTGCAGCACACGGCGCGCGGCGTGCTGTTCGTGCAGCCGGTGACCATCGGGCAGGAGGTGGCCGTGGCAGGTGAGTTCAACAACTGGACGCCGATGCCGCTGCGGGCGAATCCGCTGACGGGCATGCTCGAGGCGATCGTGGCGATCGCGCCCGGTTACACGCAATACCGACTCGTCGTGGACGGGAAGTGGATACCCGATCCGTTCAATCCCGTTGTCGCGCCCAACCCGTTCGGCGGCTCCAACAGCGTCGTCGTCGTGCCCTTTGGTGGAACCGTCGCATGAGCAACATCCCCCCCACTTCTCATTCCCAGGTCGGCGGTTCGATGCGCATCGGGCCGTTCTGGAAACGCGCTTCGGAGATGGCGCCGACCGCGCTCAGCCCCTCGGGCGATGAGCCGTTTGATGCGCTCACGGATCTGTTTCTCGGTGAGGTCGCGGGAGCGAGAGTTCCCGGCGCTCCGAAAACACCGGGACGGACCGAGCCGGCTCGCACGACGAAGCAATCCCGCCCGACGCCCTCCACCACCGCGGCAACTCCGACGACGCACAAGCCGGGAGATGGGCCGATTCTGCGGCTGGCGGGGACGGATGATGATGTTGAATATCAGCTGGCCCCGACACCGAACGCCGCAAATGCTGAGGCGATCGCGACTCGACCCGCCGCGCCGGTGCTGATGCTTGAGGATGATGAGGGCGAGGCGCGGCCGATTCTGAATGCACTCCCGCCGCCGGTGCGCAACCCGGTGCTGGAGCTGCTGGTGCTCGGGAATCTGCCGGTCCTGGCGGGCGCGTGGGCGAGCCAGTATGTGCGCGAGATCGCGGAGGCGGTCGGGAAACCGGTGGCGTATCTGCGAATGCAGGGGGAGTTTGTTTCGCTGGAGATCGTCGGTGCGCTGGCGGATGTCGCGGCGGCTCCGGGGCTGGGCGACCTCGGTTCGATCGATGATGCAATCGACGCGGCGGCGGAGATCACGGATCGCTGGATCGTGCGCTGCGACACCGGGCAGGAGGCGAGCGTTGTCGCGTGTCCGATCACGCGAGCGGTGACGATCCTGACCGGAGGCGACCAGACCGCTCGCGAGGCGTGTAAGGTTACACTGACGGGGCTGGCCGAGCGATTGCCGAAGGCGAGCGAGAGCGGGCCGATGGTGCGGCTGGCGGTGATGGGCGGGCAGCACGCTGGCGCGGGAACGGAACTGGCGGCGATGGCGACCTCGACGCTCGCGCGGCCAGTGGCGGCGGTGACGTGTGCGGGGAAGATCGGCGGGGTGCGCCCGCCGCACGCGATGTTCAGCGGCGCGACGGAGCTCACACTCAAGACGATTCTCTCGGGCGTGGAGCGGGCGCTGGTGGCGGGGCAGGTTGGGACGGACATGTTCGCGCGGCCGTCGGCTGCGGTCGCCACGCCGATCGCAGACGTTCGCATACCTGCACCAATCGAGACGGTGGCGGCGGAAGTTGAGCACGCGGAACCGTCTCCTGTACCGACGGACATGACCGTCGCGGAAGGATCGGCGGAACTCGCGTCGCTTGCGGATGTCGGCGTGGCAGCAGCCATAACGATGGCGGATATCGCACTGCCCGAGCCAAAGTCGACGGTGGCGGAAATCGCCGCGGGCCATGGGACGCGGCGGCAGGTCGTCGCGCAAACAGTCGAACACGTCGAACGGGCTGCACCGATGACTGCGGCGATCTCGACTCCGGTCGGACCGGTCGCGATGCCCTCAGTACAGATGTGGTCGAATGTCGCTTCCCCGGTTCGGCAAGCGGCGTCGAATCCGGCGACCGTCTTCGGGGCCGTGGACACGCTGGCATCGCATCTTGTCGATCTGCAATCGACCGCGGTGCGATGCCCGTACGCGACGGGGATCGAGGTGGCGATCGATGGAGCAGGGCGGCTGCATCTGCTGGCACGAGCCAAGGCGGCGAGTTCTGAGGAATCGACGCTGGCCGCGCTGCTCATTGCATCTTCGTGGGCGGAGACGCACGCGGGGATTCTGGCCTCATCGCTTGGCAAGCAGCACAGCACGGTGAGGCCAACGCTGCATCTCTTTACCGATCAGCCCAAGCACTCGCGGCGGCTGCTGGAGACGAACCTGCGGGTCCATCTGCTGGCCGAGGTGCATGTGGGGTCGGAGCGGGCGTGGTATTGCACGGATCTGAACTGATCAGTGTCGCACAACAACAGAACTGAAAAAGGCCCGGACGCGATGTCCGGGCCTTTGCATTTGGCATATGAAAAAATCAGGCGGACTCTTTTCGCTTCACGCGAATGTCTTCGAGGCGGCGGGGCTTGAGGACATCGCCCTCGTCGATGACGAACTCGACGCCGGCGTGGTTGCCCTCGGGCAGGTCGTACATCAGCCCGATCATGATCTCCTCGAGCACTGCGCGAAGGGCGCGGGCTCCGGTATCACGCTTGAGGGCCTTCTCGCCGATGGCGCGGAGGGCCGCGTCGGTGAAGCGAAGCTTGGCACGCTCCAGATGGAACATGTGCTGATACTGACGGATCAGAGCGTTCTTGGGCTCGGTGAGAATGTTGATCATCGCCTCCACCGTGAGCGGCATGAGGGGAGCGAGGATCGGCAGACGCCCGACGAACTCGGGGATCATGCCGAACTCGATGAGGTCATCGGGGGTCACCTGCGAGAGGATGACTTCGCGATCGCGCTCGACCATCGCGGCGGAGGCGGCCTCCACGTTGAAGCCGATGCGCTTAGCTGCGACCGATGCGGCGGCGGATGATGTCCTCGATGCCGACGAAGGTGCCGCCGCAGATGAAGAGGATGTGCGAGGTATCGACGTGGATGTACTGCTGCTCCGGGTGCTTGCGGCCGCCCTGCGGCGGAACGTTGGCAACGGTGCCTTCGAGCATCTTGAGGAGGGACTGCTGCACGCCCTCGCCGGAGACGTCACGGGTGATGCTGACGTTGTGGTTGGTCTTGCCGATCTTGTCGATCTCGTCGATGTAGATGATGCCGCGCTGCGCGGCCTCGACATCAAAGTCGGCGTTCTGAAGAAGCTTGAGGAGGAGGTTCTCGACATCCTCGCCGACATAGCCGGCCTCGGTCAGCGTCGTCGCATCGCCGATAGCGAAGGGAACGTTGAGAATCTTGGCGAGGGTGCGGGCGAGCAGCGTCTTGCCCGAGCCGGTCGGGCCCATGAGCAGGATGTTGCTCTTGTCGAGTTCGACGTCGTTGGCTTCCTTGTCGGCGTGGAGCAACCGCTTGTAGTGGTTGTGAACAGCAACGGAGAGGGCCTTCTTGGCCTGGTCCTGGCCGATGACGTACTGGTCCAGAAACTCCTTCATGGTCCGCGGGGAGGGCACCGTCGTGAACATGGAGCTTGCGGAGGAGACTTTGCGGCGCTCCTGCTTGAAGATGTTCTGGCAAAGGTCGGTGCAGTTGGAGCAGATGTAGACATCGCCCGGGCCTTCGACCATGGGGCCGACATCGCGGCTGGTCTTGCCGCAGAATGAGCAGGTGGTGATCTTCCGGCCTTTGAAGCCGGAGCCGCCGTTGCCCTGTCCGCCTTGGCCTCCGCCTGCGTTGCCTTGGTTTGTATCGGTCCGGTTTGGGGGAATGGCCATTGAGCCGTCCTTGTGTGCTCTTGGGAACAGATCCGTCGGGGGCCTAGGCGTCCAAGAGCGAGGTGGTAAACAGTGCGTGGTGTGTATCGGCGGAACGAGCGACCGGCTGGAGCGAAGTCCCCACAAAGGGGCGTGTCGACTGGCCTTTGTGGGCCGCGAGCACACCGGAAATCACCGCACGAGCCGGGGCATCGGTCGTCGCATCATTCTACCCCTGGAAGGTGATAAGGCAGACACCAAAACCATACGGAAGTGCGGGGCGAACGTCCGTATCGGTTATTCCGGATTCGCGGGCGGGGGGAGCGGCTGGCCGGTGAGGTCATACCCCGGTGGGGCGCGGAGTTCGCCGGTTTCCGGACCGGGCGTGCTCTGAGGCGTGGCATCGGGATAGAGGTTGGGAGCTCCGAACTTGGAGGCGGGCCGCTTGGTTGGTCGCTTCGGGTCGGGTAGCTCGAAGAGGCCGCCGCCTCGCTTGGTGTCCATGACATGGGAAAGCCGTGATGCCATGGACTTGCGCGTCTGCTCGTATTCGTCTGTGGAGATCTCGCCGCGAGCGTGGGCGTCGCGGAGTTGCTCCATGAGCGAGCCGCGGACTTCGGCGGCGGACTGGCGCTCGAAGAGCTTTTTGCGGAGAACGACGAGGAGCATTCCACCGATCACGGCACACGCGATCAGCACGCCGACCCAGATAAGCACGACCGTGGGAACGGGCTTGGCCGCTTGTGCGAGCAGGAGGGCCGGAAGTGGAGCGTGCGAAAAAATCATCGTGCGATGCGAGGTGCGTCTCAGCCGCCGGTGACGATGGCCTCGCGGATGGGGGCGAGGAGTTTGGGAAGCACGACGGAATCAAGCAGCGATTCGCCGCGGGTGGTCAGATCGGAGAAGACGGTGCCAAGCTCGCCGACCTCGGTAAACGGGCCGTACTTGCGAACGATCAGATAGACACTGATGGGTTCTTCGCGGCCATCCCCCCCACCGCCGCCGGGGCCCGCGCCGGGCCTAGCGCCACGCTGGGAAACACCCGAGGAGCGGGTCTTGATCTCGAAGTGCGCCTGCACATCGCCGTCGTCATTGAGCGTGACGCCGATGAGGGGCTGGCAGTCCACAAGACGGTGCTCTCGCTTTTGCTTAGCGTCCAAGCCATCGATCATCGCGGCCAGCGGCGAGCCGCCATAAAGAGCGTTGAAGACGATGCCATCGTGGTTGCCGTGGGCCATGAGATCGAAGCCGTAGAGCACTTCGAGGTGGTCGATGTCCAGCGGGCTGATGTCGAGGAAGTACGGCGCGGACTCGAGCACGAGTCGGTGCAGGCGACACCCCTGCTCGGAGGTTTCCGGATTGACGCTGCCCGAGCGGATGCTCGTCTTGCGGACGGCGACCCATTGCTGCGTCGCGCCGGTGAGTTCGCCACCCTCGGGGCGCGATTCGAGCGCGAGCTCGTCGGTGTACCGCTTAAAGCGATCCATCTGCGGCTGGTCTTTGCGAACTCTGTCAAACAGCGAGAGCACCGTATCGCGGCGCATCGACAGATCCATCTTGAGGTTCAGTCGCTGGTTGATGTAGAAATCGGCGGCGAACGCCGAGTACTCGTTCCGCATGGCTGCTCGCTCTCGCCCACGTCCACACGTTCTGTGGGCTGAGCCATGATACAGCATCGGCACGCTGTCGGTTCATGTCGGAGAGGATGTGGCCGAAGAAGTGAGCAGTTCGAGCAGATGCGCGGTGTCAGAGAGGTTCGCCACCACAGCGGTCGCACCGGCCTCAGCGAGCTGCTCCTCGGTGAACTTGCCGGTGGCTACGGCGATGCAGCGGCAGCCGTTCACGAGGGCGCAGCGGACATCGTGCGGCGTGTCCCCGATGATCGTGACGTTCGCGGGGTGAACATGGACACCAACGTGCGTGTGGTATCGACTCATGGCCACGGGAGGCAGGTGATCGCGGGCGGGCGGGTCGTGCGGCGACTCATCGCCCCAGGCGGAGATGGGAAACCATGATGGATTCAGGCCGCAGGCTTGGAGTTTGAGGGAACCCGTCTCTTGGAAGTTGCCGGTGAGAATGCCGAGTTCGTGTGACTGGGCGACGCGCAGGGCATCGACGAGAACCGCCGCGCCGGGAAGGGCACGGGCAGTGGTTGACTGTGTGAGCCGTCGCCGAAGGTGGGAGAAGTAGACGGTTCGGAAGTGCCGCTCTCCCGCGGGGGTGCGATCGATACGGTTCAGCGCGAAGAGTTCGCGGAAGATCAATGGGTCCAGCCGCCCGGCGAAATCGATGCCTTCCGCGGTGAACTCCACTCCGAAGAGTTCGCGCCCAGCGTCCGCCATGGCTCCCATGCCGGCACCGTCGGTCTTGAGTAGCGTGGCATCGATATCAAACAGAATGAGGGGTCGCACTGGGGCTCCGGGCATGAGGTGACGTGGGGTGCGGGGTTAGTGGGTAATCTCGAAACGACGCTCGCCGGGAAGGTCGTCGATCGGGGCCGCATCCTCGCTTTGGATGTTCCGGCCCATGGAGGATCGCAACTCCGCGAGCGCGACCCGGACGGTCCCGTCCTCGCCCTGGAGTTCCAGAAGCACGGTTTCATCCGGTTCGTTGCGGACCCACCCGGTGACCGGGAATCGCGACATGATGGAACGGGTCGTGGCTCGGAAGCCAACCCCCTGCACCCGACCGCCATATCGGACCCTCAGCCGCATGGACGGATGGTAGATGAATGGAGTGCTTCCTAGGAGGGAGTTTCAAGAGCTGCGCGGCATGAAAGTTGCTCCCACAGCAAAGTTGCCCATTTTCCCCAAGTCGTTTGACCGTCATGCGTTGCGTGCTAGTCTTGCTCTGAGACCTGAGCGGCCTCCTTGTTGGTCCCAAGCGTCCTGGCTTCTTGCCATATGGACCGGGACAAACTCTCGCCGGACATCCGCTCAAGCCCCCGTTGGCCTCGCCAAGCTGCGTCGGCCTGATGTGTTTGGGACTCCGGTTCTTGCCGGTGGGGTCGGTTACGCAGTACCGCTTGGTGTTGAATTGGGAAGCACTCGTCAAAAGAGATCGCACGCGATTCTTTCTGTTCTCGCGCCCGCCTTGTCGGCGTGCGTCCGGATTCGTGAAGGGTTGATTGTCGAGGCCGGCCGCGCGAACGCGTCGGGCTCGTCGATCGCGGCGTGAATGGGGCACCATGCTGCCGATGCAGGGTCGTACGTTTGGGCAGACCGACGATCGTCAACGCGTCCTAGACGCGACGGACATCGTTCGGCTGATCGGCGACCACCTTGCGATCAAACCGAAGGGGCGCGAGTTTGTCTCGCTCTGCCCGTTCCACGACGACCACAAGCCGTCGATGAACATCGTTCCCCACAAGCAGATCTATCACTGCTTCTCCTGCGGCGCAGGCGGGAACGCGATCAGCTTCGTTAGGGAATATCACAAGATGGGGTACGGCGAGGCGCTGAAGTATCTGGCGGAGCGTGCGGGGATCACGCTGACGCCTTGGAAGCCGCAGCGGTCGGCCTCGTTCTCGCGCGGCGGCGAGGAGGGTGAGCAGGAGGGATACGAGAGCGATGAGACGACCTCTCGCTCGGCGATGCTCGGGGCGTCGGGAACCGCACAAGGGTTTTTTCGGGCGATTCTGGAGCACGAGCAGCACGGCGCGGCGGCGCGGGCGGTGCTCGCGAAGCGCGGCGTCTCACAAGAGATGATCGACCTTTTCCAGATCGGAGCCGCGCCGGATCGGTGGGACGGGCTCGTGCTCACGATCAACAACAAGGGGCTTTCCCTCGACCCGTACCGGGCGACGGGGCTGGTGAAAGCACGCGAGAACGGCGGCGGGTTCTACGACGGATTCCGCAACCGCGTGATGTTTCCCATTCAGGACCAGATCGGTCGGATCATCGGCTTCGGCGGGCGGCGCATCAACGATGAGGACGAACCGAAGTACATCAACTCGGCGGAGTCGGCGATCTTTGACAAGTCCACGACGCTCTATGGGTTGCATCAAGCGGCGCAGGAGATTCGCAAGACTCGGATCGCGATCATCACAGAAGGATACATGGACACGATCGCCTGCCATCAGGCGGGCGTGAAGAACGCGGTGGCGACGCTGGGAACGGCGATGACGGCGGGCAACGCGAAGGTGCTTCGGCGGCTCTGCGACACGGTGGTGTTGCTGTTTGATGGTGATGATGCGGGACAGAAGGCGGCGGAGCGGGCGGTGGAGGTCTTCTTCGCCGAGCCGGTGGATGTGCGGATCGCGACGCTTTCGACGATGACGGACGCGAAGGACCCGGACGAGTTGCTGAAGCGCGAGGGCGGGCGCGAGGTCTTTGATCGCGTGATCGCGAAGGCGACCGACCCGCTGGAACTTCTCTTCTCGCGTGTGCGAACACAGATCGGCGGCGGCGGGCTCTCCGCCCGGGCACGCATCGTCGAGGACTTCATCGCGAAGCTGGTCGATCTTGGACTGGAACGCGTGGACAAGATCCGTTACCAGCTCATTCTCAAGCGGCTTTCGCAGATCACTGATGTGGACTGGGAGACGATCGCGACGCTGATCGCGCAGCGGCGCGCGCGGGTGCGCCCCGCGGGCATGGCCGCCGGTGGTGCCCAGCCCAGCGCGGAAATCGAGCGCAAGCCCGTCGGTGCGGGGGAACTGCTGCTCGGGTGCATCCTGAATGATCCCGCGCTGCCGGCATCGCTCACCGAAGAGGATTGGGAACTCATCGAGCCCGAGTCATTCGAGGATGCCGATGTGCGTCAGGTCGCGGGGACGATCTCGGGGCTGATCATCGATGAACACTCTCCCTCGCTCGCGGCGGTGCTCGCCGCGACGGAGGATTCGGGTGTGCAGCGGGCAGCAACGCGGCTCTCATCAGAAGTGGATCGCATGACCAACGCGACCCCCGAAGGGCTGGCACGCCTGTGGACTGATCGGCTGAAAGATGCCCGAGCCGCCCGATCGCGGGCGACACCGGGAGCCGCGGCGAGCGGCGGCGATTCCGGGGAGGAATCACTGACGCAGAGAATCGAGCGATTGCGCTCGTTGCGATCACGACATGGGGACGATCCACGTGCGATTCCCAGGCCGGGGTCGTAGTGCAGAGGTATCGATGTTCGAAATGGGGACGAGGAGTGGGCGGCCAATGACGGCCGCGGCGTCGGACGGGCCACGAGGGTGGCGAGGTTGACGGACTTGCGTGGACCCCGGAGCGGGCCACGGAACTGCAGGAGGCATTCGTGATTCTTGATCTTCATCCAGCGCTCTCGGATCTGATCGATGTGAGCACCCGGCGTGGTTGGCTGAGCTACGAGGAGCTCAACAACACGCTGCCCGATGAGTGGGTCGATCCGGATCGGCTGCACGAACTGCTGGTCTACATCGATCAGCTCGGGGTTGAGCTCATCGACGAGATGGAATACAAGGCGCGGTCGTGGCGAGATACGAAGAAGCTCGCGGAGGCGACTCCGAATGGCGCGAGCGCCGGCATGGGCAAGCCGATCCGCGCCATGAGCGTCGCGGGCGGGGATCGCTCGCACGCCGCGTCGTGGGCAAAGGCCTCCGGGCTCGCCGTGGATTCCAAGGGCGATGAGGAGCCGTCCGACGAAGAAGAGGCGATGCTCCGCCGGGAGATCGACGAGGCGATCACCGAGAGCGCGAGCAAGCGGATCGACGATCCGGTGCGGATGTATCTCACGCAGATGGGCAACATCCCGCTGCTGACGCGGGAAGAGGAAATCCGGCTCGCCAAGAAGATCGAGACGACGCGGATGATCTTCCGCCGTCGCTGTCTTGAGAGCGACTATGTGCTCACCCAGGCCGCCGCGATGCTGCGCCAGGTGGATGCGGGAACGCTCCCCTTTGACCGAACGATGCGGATCTCCACCGCAGAGGAAAACGCCAAGGAGAAGATCTCTCGTCGCATTCCCTACAACCTGAACACGCTCGACAAGCTGCTCGCTCTGAACAAGGCGGATTGGGAAGCGATGAACGCGGCCACGCTCAGCGGCGACAACGATGTGGAGACCGAGCTTGAGCAGCGAATCTCGACGCGCCGCCGCAAGATGGCGACGCTCTGCGAAGAACTGAGCTTGCGCACGGGCAAGATCATCCCGCTCTTCAAGAAGCTCCGCTCGATCGCGAAGAAGATGAACGAGCTCGCCTCGGATTTGCGCCGGGCCGAGCGGTTCCCCAAGAAGTTCGAGCTTGATGATGTCGCCGTGATGAAGGAAGAGCTCGGCGGGCTGCGCAATCTCGTGCTGGAAGAGCCGGAGGATCTCGCGCGGCGCGTTCGCGACCTTGCGACGGTGTTCTGGGAATACGAGCAGGCCAAGCGTGACCTCTCGGGCGGCAACCTGCGGCTGGTGGTCTCGATCGCAAAGAAGTACCGCAACCGCGGGCTCTCGTTCCTGGATGTCATCCAGGAGGGCAACACCGGCCTGATGCGAGCCGTGGACAAATACGAGTACAAGCGCGGCTACAAGTTCAGCACGTACGCCACATGGTGGATCCGGCAGGCCATCACCCGCGCCATCGCGGACCATGCCCGCACGATCCGCATTCCCGTTCACATGATCGAAACGATGACTCGCTTGCGAAACATCCAGAAGCTGATGCTCCAGGAGGCGGGCGTCGAGCCGACGATCGAGGAACTCGCCGAACGGGCGGGCATGAGCGTGACGGACACCCGTCGCGTGATGAAGATCAGCAAGCACCCGGTTTCGCTGGACAAACCCGTCGGCGACGATGCGGACAGCAGCATCAGCGATTTCCTGGAAGACACCCGCACCGAATCGCCCGCGGGCACGGCGACGCAGGACATGCTCAAGCAGCGGATCGAACTGGTGCTCAAGTCGCTGACGTATCGCGAGCGTGAGATCATCAAGCTTCGCTACGGCATCGGCGATGGATACACCTACACATTGGAGGAAGTGGGGCGCATCTTCAAGGTGACGCGCGAGCGTGTGCGTCAGGTGGAGGCGAAAGCACTCAAGAAGCTCCAGCACCCGGTGCGTGCTCGGAAGCTGGCGGGATTCATCGACGGCGTGCCGGAGAACGGCCGCATTCCGGCGGCAGCATTGCGGGAATGAGCGGGACCAACTCGCTCAACCGAGCAAGTTGTATTTGAGAATGCACCACACCGCCCACGCGCCGTCGCTTGGGCGGATTTTTTTCCCCTGCTCATAGGTCCGGCCGCTGTAAGAAACGCCGACCTCGAAGACGCGGCATTTCAGGTTCGCGACGCGGGCTGTGAGTTCCGGCTCCACGCCGAAACCGGATTCCTCGATCTTCAGCTTCGTCGCCACCTCGCGCGTGAACGCCTTGTAGCAGCACTCGATGTCGGTGAGGTTGAGATTCGTCAGAGCATTGGAGAACGCGGTGATCGCTCGGTTCGCGACCGAATGCCAGTAGTAGAGCACGCGATGCGCCTCGCCGCCGATGAAGCGCGAGCCGAAAACGACATCCGCGCGGCCATCGAGCATCGGCGCGAGCAGACGGAGGTACTCGGCAGGGTCGTACTCCAAATCGGCATCCTGGATCAGCAGGATGTCACCGGTGGCCGCCGCGAAGCCGGTGCGGATGGCCGCGCCCTTGCCCTGGTTGCTCGCGTGGCGGATGAGCCGGACGGTCCTGGGAGTCTGCGTGGCAAGCCGCTCGGCGATCTCGGTCGAGCCATCGGTGGAACGATCATCAATGAGGATGACTTCGCGCTCCAGTTCCCCCAGCGACGCGGCCAACACCCGGTGGACGATCTCCTCCAGCGTGGCCCGCTCGTTGAACACCGGAATGACAATGGAGACCCGCATCGGGTCCATGGTACTCGCCCGCAAGTGACATTGCCGCCCGCTGGCGAATCGTTCGATATCATCCGCACATGCCCACTATCGACTACGAGAGACTCGGTGTTTTCTACCTCGGCAAGGTCTATGACCTCCCCGGCCGGAAGCGCACCAACGATCTGGTGCTGTACGACTCCAAGGATCTGGTGACGCATGCCGTCTGCGTCGGCATGACCGGTAGCGGCAAGACGGGGCTGTGTCTGGGCATTCTCGAAGAAGCGGCGATCGATGGGGTTCCAGCAATCATCATCGACCCGAAGGGCGATCTCTCCAACCTGCTGCTCACATTTCCGCAGCTACGCCCGGCGGATTTCAGGCCGTGGATCAACGAGGACGATGCCCGCAAGAAGGGACAGACATCGGACGATTTCGCGGCGGGGCAGGCCGCGCTCTGGAGCAAAGGGCTGGCGGAGTGGGATCAGGATGGCGCTCGCATCCAGCGTCTGCGCGACGCGGCGGAGTTCGCCGTGTACACGCCCGGCTCATCGGCTGGCCTGCCCGTGAGCGTGCTCAAGAGCTTCAGCGCGCCGCCGCCCGAGATCGTGGAGGATGGCGAGGCGTTTCGCGATCGCGTCTCCGTCACCGCGACGAGTCTGCTTGGGCTCATGGGCATCGATGCGGACCCGATCCAGTCACGCGAGCACATCCTGCTCTCGGCCATTCTCGGTGGCGCGTGGACGAAGGGGCAGGATCTGGATCTGGCCGCGCTGATCCAGCAGATCCAGCAGCCGCCGTTCGACAAGCTTGGCGTCATGGCGTTGGAGACGGTGTATCCGAGCAAGGAACGGTTCGGACTCGCGATGGCGCTGAACAATTTGGTCGCCGCGCCGGGCTTCGGGGCGTGGATGGATGGCGCGCCGCTGGATATTGGCTCGCTGCTGTACACCCCGCAAGGTAAGCCGCGTCACGCGATCTTCTCGATCGCTCATCTCTCGGATGCGGAGCGGATGTTCTTCGTCTCGCTGCTGCTGAACCAGATGCTCGGCTGGGTGCGGGCGCAGTCGGGCACGACGAGTCTTCGCGCGCTGCTATACATGGACGAGATCGCCGGCTACTTCCCCCCCACCGCGAATCCACCAAGCAAGAAGCCGCTGCTGACGCTTATGAAACAGGCTCGTGCGTTCGGCGTCGGCGTGATCCTCGCGACGCAGAACCCGGTGGATCTGGACTACAAGGGGCTTTCCAACGCCGGAACATGGCTGATCGGGCGATTGCAAACCGAGCGCGACAAGCAGCGCGTGCTCGACGGCCTCGAAGGCGCGGCCGGCACCGCCGGTTCCCGCTTCGACCGCGCCGAGATGGACCGCATGCTCTCTTCCCTTGGGCCCCGCATCTTTCTGATGAACAACGTCCACGACGATGCGCCTGAAGTCATCGAGAGCCGCTGGTGCCTTTCTTACCTGCGAGGCCCATTGACACGGCAGCAGATCAAGACGCTGATGGACCCTGTCCGCGCGGGCGCAGCGGCGGCTCCCTCGCCGACCTCCGCTCCTGCACGCTCCCCGATCGCGCCCGCCGCGGCAATGACAGCAACCGCGGCCGGTACAGCCGCAGCCTCTCAGCCCGTCCTTCCCAGCGAGATTCCGCAGTATTTCCTGCCCGCCCGCGCGATCCCCGCAGGATCAAAGCTGGTCTACCAGCCGATGCTCCTCGGCACCGCCCGTGTGTACTACACGGACCCCAAGGTTGGCGTGGACGAGACGGACCCGCAATCGCTGCTCGTGCCCATCATGCCCGGCCCCGTCTGCGTGGATTGGGAAAACGCCGAGCAGTCGGACATGGTCGAGACGGACCTGGAAACGCAGGCCGCGCCCGGAGCGCAATTCGGGCCGCTCCCCGCGGACGCGACCAAGGCCAGGAGTTTCTCTGCGTGGCAGAAGGAGTTCGCGGATGCCCTTTACAAGATCGGCAAATTGGAACTGTTGAAGTATCCCGCGCTCAAGGCGACCAGCAAGCAGGGCGAGAGCGAAAAGGACTTCCGCCTCCGCCTCTCGCAGATGCTCCGCGAGAAGCGTGATGAACAGAAGGAGCGGCTGCGGCAGAAATACGCGCCCAAGCTCGCCTCGCTTCAGGAGCGGCTGCGCAAAGCGCAGCAGCAGGTAGAGGCGCAGAAGTCGCAGTCTACCAGCGCGAAGATCGGCGCGGCGGTCTCCTTCGGCGCGGCCATCCTCGGCGCGTTCATGGGCAAGAAAGTCGTGAGCGCCTCCAGTCTGTCAAAGGCAGGCACCGCAATGCGAAGCGTCGGGCGCGTGACGCAGGAGTCCGCGGATGTCGGCCGCGCGACGGAAACCGTCGAAGCCGTTCAGCAGCAATATGCCGCTCTGGAAGCGCAGTTCAAGGAGGAGTCCGCGGAGATCGACTCGGACGGAGACCCGATGACGGATGAGCTGGACAAAGTCACGCTCAAGCCCAAGAAGACCAACATCACGGTCCGGATGCTCGCGCTCTGCTGGGCACCCCACGCTGTGGATAGTCGGAACCAAGCGACGCCGGCGTGGTAAACACAGAGACCACAGTCGCGGCACTCAGATGAGCTTCAGCGCCCGCAACTCCTGCACCGGCTCATCAAACGAGCACGAGCCGTATGAGAGCGCGAACATCTCGCGAGTGCGCTCCAGCGATTCGATGCCGACCTCGCCGGGCCCCCACGCGATCGATTCGGGCGTGACGATGAACTTTCTGACATCAGTCTCTTCGAGGACCTTCGCCGCCGCGGCCGCGTCGATGCGATACTCCCGCACCATCGCCGCCGCGATGAACACATTGAGAAACCCGTGCATCACGGCTCTCGGGCACTGCGGCTCATAGGTCAACGGCTGCTCGGCGCGCACCGCGTGGTGCAGCCCCGCCGTCGCCTTGAACGGCACATCCGCCTGCGCACACGCGACGATGAACTCCGCCACAGCGCGGCTCGGCGGAATCGCATCCGGCGTGATGCCACCCGTCCGCACTTTCGCACCGGCATCCGCCCCTGAGAGCGCGGCGATCGCGCCGCGCAGATCGACGGGCTTGCCGTCTTTCCCCACGCACGGCAGCTCGAAGAACGGATACACGCCCTCCGCCATCACCTCCAGCGCGGCCTCGATGAACCCGAGCGACGGCGCGGCATCAGTCTCGCTCGTCGGCGGCACCTTGATTTCGATCGCGTCGATCACCGCCAGCCCGTTCTTCTCTTCCGCGTGCTCGGTGTTGAACGCAAACACGGAGTCGAGGTCTTCATCGAGATCGCCATCGATCAGCACGGAGATCGGCCACATGCCACCGCCCTCATCGTCCTCCGACCACTGCTTCGCAAGATGTGGCATGGCCGCCTTGCGAAACTCCTCGATCTTCGAAACCGGCAGGATGAACCGCCCGAGCATCCACGCATCGTTGCTCGCGACGTATTGGGCGTAGTTCCGCACGGCTTCCGTCATTGAGAGCTTGGTGGGCGGGAACAGGCCCGCGTAATCAACCAGACCACCCATCAGCGCGTGAATCGCGCCGGGTTCGGTCATCTGCTGTCCGTTGGAGCCGGAGGAGGTCATGGGCGATGCTACGCGCTAGACGTGGGGAGCGAGATTCGAGACCTCTTCGGCCTGGGCTTCCGCCTGCTCCGCGTTGCTCGACGTGCCGCACTCAGGGCACACCCCGCTTTCGTTCCCCGTCAGATCGTACCGGCACTTGCGGCAGAACTCGGTGTCCAGCGGCGGAACCTCCAGTCTGCCAAGTCGGCGGAGTTCGGGAAGCCACCACGCCATTACTCCAACAACCAGTATCGTTCCCACACCGCCGAATACCACGCTGAACACGGCCCCACCCGCCGCACCGAGCCATTTGCCTGCGAGATGAGCAACGCCGCCGGATTCATACCCGCCAAGCTCGTTGGACGACTCAATGAACACGCTGTTCACCGCGTTCACGCGGCCGCGCAGGTGATCCGGGGTTCTCACGCTCACCAGCACGTGACGCACCACCACACTTATGCTGTCCAAGGCACCGAGAATGAACAGCGCAACCAGGGAAACCCAAAACCACGTCGAGAAACCGAAGGCGATCGTGCAGACGCCGAAGCCCGCAACGCTCAGGAGTAGCGCTCGCCCAGCTCGCTCAAACGGCCGCCGGTGCGCGAGAATCAGGGCCATGACAAGAGCCCCGACGAAGGGCGCTGACTTCAGCGCGCCCAGACCCACCGGCCCGACGTTCAGAATCTCCTTGGCGTACACGGGCATGAGAGCTGTCGCCCCGCCGAGCAGCACGGCCATGAGATCAAGCGCGAGCGCACCCAAGACGGTTTTCTCTTTCCAGACGTGACGCGCCCCTTCGAGCATTCCCGGAAGGAGCACGCTCGGCCGGATCGCGTCGATCACCCTCCCCTTCTTGGGCTCCGAGGCTCGGGCGTACGGCTGCACCTGCGAGCAGGTAGCCGCGAAGACCAGGCAACCCGCGCCGGCGATCAGATAGATCGGCCACGCGACTCCGGGCACCTGGCCATCCTTGCCGGTGGTGTGCATTCCCAGGTTGCCCATCCACCAGATCATCGCGCCGGCCGCGATCGGCCCAAGAGTGGCCGAGAGTTGAAACACGCCGCTGTTCCATGTCACGGCGTTGTGGAATCGCTCAGGCCGCACGATCTGCGGCAGCAGACTGGACCTGCTTGGCCCGTTGAACACCCGCGCGCATCCTGTGAGGGCAACGAGCACGTAGATCCACCAGATGCTGACCTCATGGTGCGACCCCAGCGCGAGAAAAACGCTTGCCAACGCAAACGCTATTTGCGTTGCAATGAGAATCCGTTTGCGATCCAGCAGATCAACGATCTGACCGGCGGGGAGCGCGAGCAAAATGACGGGGAGTGCCCGGGCCACACCCACGTATCCCAGCGACATCGGGCTCCGCGTCCGCTCGTAAACTTCCCACGCCAGCGCGGTCCCCTGCATCTGCAAACCCATGCTCGCGAGCACCCAGCCGGATGCGAAATACCGGTAGTTCGGTTCACGAAGGGCTGCGTAGGGATCGTGCTTCGGGTGTGTTTCGGTTGGGGTAGAGTCGGTCAAGCGGGCAGAGCGTATGTCGGGCGATCAGTGCCGAGCGGCGCAAGCTGGCGGGGACTCTCTTCCTCGCACGCTTCTGACAGCCAGCCGTCCCTCCTGACTCAAAGCGGAGTTACTCACGTCGTCCTCTGCGTGCCGCACTCGGCGCAGATCACAGACGTGAGGCCCCGCAAGTCGCACCCGCATGCGCCGCACAGCCATTGCGGCTTGAGTCTCATGCGTCGCTCTGGATCCCATACCGATCCAATAAGCGTGATGCACACCCACATCTCCGGCGCAGCGGTGCAGGAAATCGTTGCAGGACACAGTGCGCTAATGCCTCCTCCGAGGATCGCTCCCAAAACCGCGGCCAAAGTAGGTCTAGAAGACCGAGTGGCCCAGCAAACAAGCCCGGAGCCGACAATGCCGGGGACGAGTGCGACCACCGCCCCCGGAAATGCGTCACCCTCAGCGGCACCCATCGCAAGCAGCATACACACCATGAGCAGGGGGACCCAGCACCAGCTTGATCCGACATATGACAGAAGCAGCACATGTCCTGCAACAGGATCGCCGACACCTCTTTTGTAGAGTCGAAGCCAAAACGCAAGAAATTCAAGACCGAAAACGAAACACGAAATCGCAAGCAAGAATACTGGCAGCACGTTGGGAACTGGTACGATTGGGATCATCGCACGCAAACTCCCACAGCCGGAGCGTCATGCCTCGGCTATCGACCACCGATTGCCGTCCCTCACCACCCGCCGATACAGCGTGTCCCGCTCCACCGGCCTGAACCCCGCATCAAGGATCGCCTTGGTCAGTTTGCCGACCGTCACTTCCTGGTGCGTCGATGCCCCGCCGACCTTGGTGATGTCGTACCACACGATCGTGCCATCAATGTCATCCGCACCGCTCTGGAGCATGAGCTGCGCCATCGGCAGCGTCTGCATGATCCAGAACGCTTTGACGTGCGGGAAGTTGTCGAGCATCAGCCGCGCGATCGCGAGGGTGCGGAGATTTTCCAACCCGCCGGGGCCGGGGAGATGCTCGAGTTCGCTGCCATCAGGGAAAAACGGCAGGGGGATGATCGTCTGAAAGCGTCCCGGCAAGTTTCGTCCCAGGGCTTCGTCCTGCGCCTTTCGCAGCATGTCCATATGCACCAGCCGCTCGCGGCGCTGCTCGATGTGCCCATACAAAATCGTCGCGTTCGTGTTCAGCCCGAGCTCGTGTGCCACCGCGTGGACATCCAGCCAGACATCCGAGCGAATCTTCCCTTTGTACGCCTCATCGTGGACGCGATCGTCGAAGACCTCCGCCCCGCCGCCGGGAAGCGAACCGAGGCCCGCATCCTTCAACTGCGTCAGCACCCAGCGAATCCCCTCCCGCCGCGCGGCCTGCCCATCCGGCCCCTGCATCGTCGCGCCCTTATACATCTTTGCGATACGAGCCAGATGAACAACTTCAACCGCCGTGAACGCCTTGACGTGCAGCTCCGAGCCGAGTCGCCTCGCCTCATCGCGGATCGTCGAGCAAAGATCGGTGTAGTAGCTGAACGGCAGATACGGGTGCAGCCCGCCAACCGAGTGCATCTCCGTCGCCCCGCCCTCCACCGCCTGCCGCACCTGCTCCTTCACATACTCCATGTCGCGCGTGTACGAGCCGGGCTCATCGTTCTTCCTGTAGAACTCGCAGAACTTGCACGAGAGCGCGCAGATGTTCGAGTAGTTCAGGTGGCGGTTGATGTTGTAGTACGCCACATCCCCGTGCAACCGCCGCCGGACTGAATCGGCCATCTCACAGACGGACCAGATATCCGGCGTGGCGAAGAGCGTTTCGCCATCTTCGATTGTCAGGCGCTCGCCTCGGGCGAGCTTGGCACGAATCGGCTCGAGCGCCTCCGCGGCGGGCCCCAATCGGTCGGTCGTCCTCACAGAACAAGTTGGCGTCAACGTCGCGGTCATTGTGATAAACAATAGGCGGCCAGAGAGTGATTTTCACCATTTCTTGAAAACTGCGGAACGCTCTGTCTTCCGCCGCATCCATCGGGTCGCAGCTGGCCCAATGCCCGTCCCGCCGCAGCGTGCCTGGCGCTCAGCATCAGTACACTCCGCCCTCTCACGCATGCTCGAATCGCTCGATCGCATTTTTCCACTCCCTTACCCGCACTTCATGGGCTTTGCGCCCCTGGATGCGTGGTGGCGTGTGCTCACGCGAGATCGGGCGTATGCGAAGATTCCGTCGAGGTACTGGCCCCGCATCGCGACAGGACTCTGCACCTCCGCTCTCGGCACCGTGCTGACCCTCCCCGAGCGTCTGCTTCTCGCGCCCTTGCTTCCATCTGCAAGGCGATCGACCGCAAGCACATCGGGAATCGACAGTCCGGACCGCCCGCTTGCGCGGCAGGGTTCTGATGCTGGCCCGGTCTTCGTCCTCGGCTACTACCGCTCCGGCACCACGCACCTGCACTACTTGCTCTCCTGCGATCCGCAACTCTCCACGCCCCGCTGGTACCAGATGCTCGCCCCACAGGGGTTCGCGCTCTCGTGGACGTTTCTCCGCTATTTCCTCGTCCCGTTTCTCACTTCCAGTCGGCCGCAGGATGATGTCGCGTACGGTCCTGAATATCCCGCAGAGGACGACTTCGGAATCTGCAACTGGACAGCCGCGTGCGCCATGCCCGGGCGCATGGTCGTACCCGCATGTTGGGACCACTACAAGCGATACCAGACGCTCGAAGGCCTGACCGCCGCGGAACTCGACGAGTTTCGCCGCACACAACTCGCGCTCACCTGGAAACTCGATCGCCTCTCCGGCGGCCGAACGCTGCTGCTCAAGACACCCAGCCACACCGCCCGCGTCGCTGAACTCGCTCGCCTCTACCCCAACGCAAAGTTCATCCATCTCCATCGCGATCCCACGCCGGTTCTCCGCTCCAACGTCGCGCTCCACCAGCGCTTCGCTCCGTTCCTCTTCCAGCCATATCCGGGCGATGAAGAAATCCGCCGCCGCGTGATCGACGAATACGACCGCACCGAGCGCAAGTTCCTCGACGACTCAGCAGCGCTTTCCCCCGATCGCGTCGTCCGTCTTCGCTATGAAGACCTCATCGCCAATCCTCTCGGCCAGCTCCGCGCGGCATACGCGCAACTGAGCCTCACCTTCTCCTCCGAGTTCGACCGCCGCGCCCGCGTCTATCTCGAGTCCGTCAGCAACTACCGCGCTGCTGCGGAAAAGCCCAAGACCACCTCCACCGACAATCGCGCCACCATCGCCCCCGCCACCGAACTCGCGTGGATGCACGATGCGTTCCACCACGATCAGCCCGCCATCCCTCCCGCACCCGCCATCACCACTTTCACCCACGCGCGTCCCCCTTCCGACCTCCTCCTCACCCCTTCCACCGCCGCCCTTGTCGCCGCATGTTTCTCATTCGCCGCTTGGATGGCCATCGCCGCCGCGACGCAGAACCGTCTCGACTTTCTCGCCTGGCCCGTCGGAGTCGCGATCGGTCTCTCCGCCCTGAAATTCGCGGGCGCGCACAACCGGCGCGGCACAACCGGCCTCGGCCTCTGGTCGCTCTTTCTCACGCTCGCCGTCATTCTCGCCGCCGCTTATCCCGCGACCTGGCTCGCGGTGCGCAACGTCTTCAGCCCCGACAACCTCACGCACCACGTCTGGCTCGCCACCCGCCGGGGCGTGCTCGCGTGGAACAACATCATCTGGGTGGTGCTTGGCCTGACCACGGCGTATCGCTACGCCAGCCGCCAGCACGTCCGCCCGCCGGGGCTCTGATACACGCCCGGGATGAGCGAGTCTTCGAGCGAATCCCGCGGATACCAACAGTTCACCGCCGCGCGACCGCCGGCTCCGCGTGCCGATCCACCATCGATGTCGCCCACGCCAGCCCGATCGGCACGCCGATAAACGCGCCCGCGAGCCAATCAAGAGGCAACGGCCGCGCGAGCACGAACAATCTTCCCGCAAGTGCGGCTTGGATTACATCCGATTGGGTCGGGTGCTTGAACGAAGCAATCAGAGGCGAGGCTGCCGCGAGAAGCGCCACCGCGCCGAAGACCCACACGGACGAAACCTTCGGCGCTGCCACTCGTGCCGCGGGTTGCCGCAACTCCCGATCGCGCCGCCGCGAAAGTCTGTCCTTTCAGTGTCTCCTGGGCCACCAGCCAGACGATCACACCCGCGGCTGCCACCGCCGCGGACAGCGCCATCGGCGCGGTTGAGTTGAAATACTCCGTCGGCTCCTCGACAAAGTGATGGTGTTCATGGCCCGGATCGCGCACCTCGGCGAGCGCGGAATGCATCACTGGAATCCGCAGGATCACCGCCGCCCCGACCACTCCGAGCGCGCCCATCAGCAGCCCCTCAAGAGACAACATCCGAAGGGCACCATCTGTGTGCGGCTGAGTGAGAATCAAATCAACCCGACCGTTCCCGCCGCCCACGCCAAGACCAACCCCGCCGAAAACAGCTCCCATCCTGTGCCCGAGCGTTCGGGCCGCGATGACGCCCATGA
Source organism: Phycisphaerales bacterium (assembly GCA_044222255.1). Classification (GTDB taxonomy): domain Bacteria; phylum Planctomycetota; class Phycisphaerae; order Phycisphaerales; family UBA1924; genus UBA4658. Next base: position 22,020 of record JBGANP010000009.1, on the reverse strand, counting down.
GAATCGCCAGCCATCACGCTGCCGCGGCAACCACACCGATCCTGCCGCAGACAAGCAGCGAGGCATCACCGCCGCCATCGCGACCGCAGCAGCGCGCCAGTCAAATGCCCCGCGAGAGGTCCAGCCGCAAACAGCGCGAGCAGAGGCACAAGATATCGAAGCACAGCGTTGAGCATGGACGTGAGGATACCCGCTTCCGCGCGCTCGCGGGCGATCAGCATCCGGAGGGGTGGTGCAGCAGATCGATGAACTGCCGAGCATCGCTCTCGTCCGTATCTCCGTCGTTGTCATAATCCGCCCGGCCCTGCATCCAGTCAGCGATGTATCGGAACAGGTCGCCCTCGTTCACCCACCGATCGCCGTTCCAGTTGCAGGGGCAAGCCCGCGGGCAGAACTGCGTGTTGCACGAGCCGCCTGCAAGAAATACGCCGGCCAACTCAGAACAGTCGTCCGTTCCTGTCGAGTAACACTGACCAGTGGAAACGCAGCACGAACCCATCACCTGACAGCGCCGCACACTGCACGTCGCTCCGCGGCCCCACACTCCGCGCCGAGCCAGGCAGTCCCGCTGATTTGTAATCAAGCACGTCGCGTCTTGCAGGCAGCACGCAAATCCCGTGGTGTTGTCCACGCAGTATTGCTGCGAGCAGGTCGAACTCACACCCCGGAATCGCCCCGTCATTCCGGCACAATCCGTGGTCGTCACCATCACGCAGGACGAATCTCGCAAACAGCACGCACCTTGCCAAACGCATCTCCGTTGGTACACGAGGTGAAGTTGCCGCGATATTGGCCGCCCTGCGCTGTGCAGTCCGCCAGCGTCTCCAGTGAGCACGACCCGCCCGTGCCAATGCAGCACGCACCGGTCTGCGCACATGCGGTCGCCGAGCACGCCACTCCCGCGCGGAAATACCCTGCCCGCCCCAGGCAGTCGATCGCCGTCGTCGTCACGCACGACCCATCCGGAAAACAGCACGACGCGGGCGGCGACGCGGCCGGGCAATACACTTGATAACAAGGCCTTCCCAGCCCCTGAAACGTGCCGTTTCGCGTGGCGCAATCGGTCGCGGTCGTCTCAATACACGTCAGATCGGGCAAGCAGCATGCCCCGATCTGCGGTGCCGGAGTGACCGGCGTCCCGCCACCACCTCCTCCACCACCGCCCGCGGGAGTTGGCGGCCGCGGACAAGTCCGCACACCGCAGGTCGTGGCATCACCCTGATACGTACCGCGCCTCGACTGACAACCGGCCCGCGTCACCCACGCACACCCACCATCCGTGAAACAACACGCCCCGCGCGGCACCGGACAGACGTTGGGAGTGCAGGACGTGTTCGCCCCGCGCCATGTGCCGCCTCGATTCGTGCAGACCGAACTGCGATACGTCGCGCACGTGCCGTTCGCAAAGCAGCACGCCCCGCGAGTGACTTGTGCCTGCGCTGTGCCTGGCGTCAGAAAACCCCAAAGCGCCGGTGCCAGAATCGAGAGGAGCAACGAAATCAGACGAGTGTTTCGAGCAGGAATCATGAAGCCTCCCATGGCTATGAGCAGCCAGTCGCCTCCCGGTTCCTCATGTACGTGCTGGCATGACCAATCCTGCGTGATCATCGCAATTGGGATTGCCCGCGCTCCGCCCGCGCCTGATTCACGCGTTCGATCGCCGGGTAGTACTCACGGATCAACTTCAAAAGCTGGCTTGCCGAGCAGTTCAGCCGCAGCGAAGCAGGCTTCGGGTCCCAATCCGACGCCGCGAGCACATCCATGGCTTCCGCCAGCATCGCCGGATAGTCGTGATGGTCTGGATTCACCTCAATGACGCCTTCTCCGCCACCTTCCCACCTTGTTTTAGGGGGTGATCCCGCCGTGGCGTTCTTCGGAGCTCGCTTGCGTCGTGATCGCCAGAGGTCCGAGCCAACCGCACCCTCGGGAACCAGCGTCCTGACCTGCACCGCAAGCGCAAGCCGCAGCCGGCGCAGGGCCATGCGTTTGTTCTCCATCTGGCTCCGACGCTCGCCCGCGTGGGCCTCCACGCCCGTGGGCGTGTGCGTGAGCTCGATCAGCGTCTCGACCTTGTTGCGGTTCTGCCCGCCCGGGCCGCCGGTCCGACCGGTGCCGACGCGGCACTGTCCGAGCAACTGCTCATCGGAGAGACACGCCGGGTGCCGCCAAGGTTTGAAGGTGTTCGGATCCACGCGTGAGAGGGTACCTGAACCGCTTGCGGGGATGGCCGCCACAGTCGAGCCGCGGCCACGCCCGCCGCGTGTCCGCTCGCCCATGCCCATTGGAAGTTGAACCCGCCAATGCGGCCATCCACATCGCAGATTTCGCCGCAGAGGTGCAGTCCGGGACAGATGCGCGACTCCACCGTGTCCAGATGCAGTTCGCTCAGCGGGACGCCGCCGGCCGTGACTTCCGCGTACGTGAATCCTCGATCACCGTTGACGGCGAGTTCCGTCGCAACGAGTTGCCGCGCTAGAGCACGCCGATCATCCCGCTTGAGATTCCCGACCAGCATCGCGTGATCGACGGAGACACTCGCGCACAGCGCCCGCGCCAGTCGCTCTGGAACTTTCTCCACCAGTCGCTTCGCAGCCGAGACCTTCGCGGATTGCGCCAGCCACGCATCCGCCGCGTCAAACGTCAATCCCGGTGACCAGTTGATCGTCAGCTTCGTCCCTGCATCCGCACGCTTCGCCTCCGTGTAGTAGCGGCTGATATCCAGCACGCTCGGACCCGAAAGTCCGAAGTGCGTACACAGTGTCGAGTTGGTGAACGCGACCAGCGTTTTGCCCGTGACCGAGTGGAGTTCGAGGGTCGTTTCAGCGTCAGCCCCGAGAGCTCCTTGATCCACGCCGACCCATCACCCAGCACCAGCGGCACGAGCGCGGGAAACACCGGTGTCACCGTGTGCCCGAGGGCCCGCACGAACTGATACGCCTTTCCATCCGATCCGCTCTTCGGCAGCGCCATGCCGCCCGCGGCCAGAATCACCCGCCGCGCTCGAATCATGCGTGCCTCCGTCATCGCCGTACCCACTTCCCCCTCCGCGTCCTGTTTCGTCAACACAAACCCATCACCCTCGCGCCGCAACTCCCCCACGCGCCACGATGCACGAGTTCCACCTTCGCCCGCTCCGCCGCACGCAGCAGCGCATCCAGAACCGTGTGCGCATCGTCCGTCGTCGGAAACAGCTTCCCGGTTTCCTCACGCTTGAGCTCCACGCCCATGTCCGCGAAGAACGCCACCGTCTCGCGCACACCGAACCCGCGCAGCACCTTGCGAATCGCGTTTCGCGATGCCCCCGCGTACGCCGTCTCATCCACCGCGTGATGCGTGACGTTGCAGCGCCCGCCCCCGGCGACGAGTACTTTCGCCGAGCTTTTTCACTCCATCCACGGTCATTACGCTCGCGCCGGATCCGGTCTCGCGAATCGTTCGTCCCGCCCAGATGGATGCAAAGAGACCGGCCGCGCCGGCGCCGATGACCACGATGTCGCCGCTGATCTTGTTCACAACCGACGATACGCGTGCCGCTGTTCGCGAAAACTTTGCTGATCATTGACAAACGGACAGCGATCGTGCCTAGCCGTCACGCTGCGCTCACGCAATCTCCACGCGATCACAACACAACAGGGCATCGAATCGCGAGACGCGTGCGATAACGTCTGGCTCAATGGCGTGGCCGCACGACGTTCGTGCGCCTCCAGCCGCTCAATCCCGTTTCAGGAGAGAGATCCATGCGTCTGTCCATACGATTCGTTTCCGCCGCGGCCGCCCTCGTGGCAGCCTGCGGCGCCGCCCAGGCCCAGCAGCAAGGCCCGAGCACCGGGCAAGCGTCGCACATGCTCCCATCGGATGCCGGTTCCGGGGTCATCTTCAAGTCATTCGCGACTACCGCCGTTAACGAGTTCTTCACCCGCACAAGGTCAACGACTATCGCCTCGTCGGCCTTCCTGACGGCCAAGGCGCGTATCGCGACGCCGACGACATCGCCAACGGAACATTCACTCTGCTGGTCAACCATGAACTCAACGACAACCAGGGCATCCAGCGCCGCCACGGCAGCCGCGGCTCGTTCGTGTCCAAGTGGAAAGTCCGCACGTCCGACCTCTCGGTCGTGAGCGGCGACGATTCCGCCACCAACTACAACCTCTGGAACATCTCCGCCGCGGCCTATCAGAACTTCAACACCGCGAACCCCATGCCCGACTACACAGGCCACGGGCAACACCGCCGCCAGCACTCAGTTCGGCACGCAGGGCTGGAACACCGCCAATCCCAACCGCGACAAGGGGCGTGTTCGGCGATCTTCGCGTCTACCACCGCGGTGTACATTCCTGAACGGTTCAGGGAACCACGGAGCGTATCTACATGGCCGGTGAGGAGCGCGGGTCTTCGCCGCATTCGCCCACGTCGTCACCGGCACCGAGACCGGCACCGCCTACGAGCTCCCCTGGTTCGGCGATTTCTCCTGGGAGAACAGCGTCGCCAGCCCCTACTCCCAGCAGAAGACCGTAGTAATTGGCACCAACGACACGACCCTCGGCGGGATCTATGTCTATGTCGGCAACAAGCAGGCCACCGGCAATCAGATTGAGAAGGCAGGCCTGACCAACGGCTCCCTGTACGGGATCCAGATCAGCGATATCGGCACGTCCAGCGTCGCGGCAGTTCCCGGCGAGTCTCGCTCGAATGTGCTGGGCAACACGACCGTCGGCCGTCGCGAGTCCGCTTCATTCACACTGCACAGCTTCGGCGACGTGACCAATGTCCCAGGAGCAAGCTACACCGCCCCGAGCACTCCGACAACTGTCGGCCTCCAGCAGATCGGCGACGCCAACCAGGTCGTCAACTTCCTGCGCCCCGAAGACTTCGCATGGGACACCAAGAGCAACAGTCGCGGGTACTTCGTGACTACTGACAACACGACCGCCAACGGCGGACGCTCTCGTGTGTATGCCATGGATTTCACCGACATCACCAACCCGACCAACGGCGGCACCGTAACGATGCTCGCAGAGGCGGGGAACATGGCCTCGCTCTCTGGAGGGCTTGTCTCGGCGTCCGGCGCCACCACCTTCGAGATGCTTGACAACATCTGCGTCACAAGCAGGGGCTATGTCCTGATGCAGGAAGATGTCGGGAATAACGCCCGGCTCGGGCGCCTCTGGATGTACGACCCCTTCGGCGACAACATGATCGAGATCGGCATCTCCGACGCCGCCCTCTTTTCCACCGCTACTGGACTGGCTATAATGATTGACGAGGAGACCTGGGGCATCGACGCCTCGGACATCCTGGGCGACGGCTGGTTCCTGCTCAACATGCAGGCCCACAACTCCGCTGTGTGGCGGCGCTACCGCAAATGAACTACCGAGGGCGGTCAACCCGCGGTCTTTACATCCTGTAGTCCATTCCTGCCCTTAGGCGTTTTGTTCTTCGTGCTCTGCGCCTGCTCGCCGCGCGTCGTCGGGCGCTGATCTCGACGAACGGACATCGACTATCATCGCCTGGTGCCGCACGCTTAATCGCGTGCGGCGCTCTTCGCCCAGGGTTTCTGCACCTTCAGTTCAGGGAAGGGCTGTGTATGTTCCGACGCACCGTTTCAATCCTGATCCTCCTCGCGACTGTGGGCGTTGCGTTCGTCGTGGCCCTTAACCCAGCGACAGGAAACCCCGGCTACTTAGCCGCGTTCCGCCAGCGCTATCCCGCCTCCACGCTGCCAGACGATTATGAGCTGTCTCCGAGCGTTGGCTCCTCGTGCATCACCTGCCACGATGCCAACGTCTTCTATGGCGACTGGAACTGCTACCGCCGCGACCTCATCGAGCGGCTACGAGCCGGTCGTAGCATCACCGAGGCCCTCGCCGACATCGAGATGTGGGACTCCGACGGCGACGGCGTGAACAACATCACCGAGATCAACCTCGCCCGCGATGCCACCGGGCTGAGCGTCGGATACAACCCTGGCCTGATCGGCTCCCATGGGACCGATCCGTGCCTGACCATTTTGGTCGGAGATGTGCCGGGGAGCACGCTGCCCGGGACTTTTCGACTGGAAACTCCACCACCGCCGGGCGCGTGCTGCCGCGGATCGACATGCTTGGTCGTTTCGGCCCTGGCTTGCAGTTCTTCGGTCGGCCGATTTGTCGGCACCGGCATCGCCTGCAACCCGACGGCAGACCTCACCACGCCATGCTGCCTCTCCGACTTTGATCAGAACGGTTCGTCGGCGATCACCGACATCTTTGAGTTTCTCGCGGCGTGGTTCGCGGCGGATCCACGGGCCGATTTCAACGCCGAAAGCTCACTCACCGTTGCCGACATCTTCGACTTTCTTGCGGCGTGGTTTGCCGGTTGTTGAGGTTTCCTCCCTCCGCTTTCGTCAAATCCGCCGCGCACGCATTTCCACGGCGAGCCGCCGCCGAAAATCACGCGGCCTGTGCAGAGAGTGAACAGTGACGGGGCGACCGGTTTAACACCGTTCGCCCCGTTTGAATTTGACGCCAACCAAGAGGGAAAAGAGCCACCTCAGGGATTTGAACCCTGGACCTATGCTTTACGAAAGCATCGCTCTACCGCTGAGCTAAGGTGGCCTGAATGGCCAAAGCTCGATCGCTTTGGCGCTTGTGGAAGGTCCAGAGTATCGGCGCGCCGGGGCTGATTGTCCACTCTGCCCCGCTTTCCGAGCCCTTCGCGCAAGCGAAGAATCCACCAACACTTACACGCTTCGCGGCCAGAAAACCCCTCTTTGGCTCTCTCCACGGCGAATCCCGTTCGCCGCGGGCGGCGCGCAAGCCGCGCACACCACCGTTATTGGCCCTGCCACTTCGCCCCGGCCTTGCCATTCAGCTCCACCACCTTGATCCCCCGCGCGCTGGATCGCAGCATGTCCAGCTGCCGCCGCCCGATCCGAACATGCATCGTCACGCTGGTGCCCGTGTCGTCGTATCGCCGCTCCAGAACCCGCGCCCGGTTCTCCAGCCGCTGCATCGACTTCCCCTCGGACATCGGAATCGTGATTTCCGCCTCAACCAACCCCTGCTGCGCCAGCGCAAGCACGCGGTCATGGAGTTCCTGATGACCCAGCCCATCCGGCGGCGGCTGCAGCGCTGAGATCACGATCGAATCCGGCACCTTCTGCTTCCAGACGAGCAGATCGCGATTGTCCTTCAGCTTGTCCGCTTTGTTCAGCAGCAGAATCCGTTTGGGCGGCGTCCACCCTTCGCCGTCCAGATTCTGCTCCGGTAGATTGCCGTCCCGCTCCTCCAACTCACGAACTTCTTTTTCGAGTTCATCCAGCGTCGCGACGACCGTGTTGTACTCAAGCTCCGCGGCGGGATCCGCCACATCGAGCATGATGAGCAGCACATCCGCATGCGTCGCCTCTTCAAGCGTTGCGCGGAACGACGCGATCAGGTGGTGCGGCAGATCTCGCACGAATCCGACCGTATCGCTGAGCATCACACTGAACCCGCCACCGAGATTCCAGTCGCGTGTGCGGGTCACCAGTGTCGCGAACAGCCGATCGTCCGCGTACGCCCCGCCTTCCGTCAGCGAGTTGAAGAGCGTGCTCTTGCCCGCGTTGGTGTACCCCACCAATCCCACGGTGAAGTGGTCGCGCTTCCGGTCCTGCACCATGCGCCGCTTGCGCGCATAAATCTCGTCCAGCTCCCCTTGCAGGTCCAGCTTCTTCCGCTGCGCCAGACGCCGGTCGATTTCGAGCTGCTGCTCGCCAGGGCCGCGCGTGCCGATGCCGCCGAGCCCCGCGCCACCAGTGATGCGTTCCAGGTGGCTCCACATCGCCCGCAGTCTGGGCAATGTGTACTCCAGCTGTGCCAGCTCCACCTGAATCTTCGCCTCGTGCGTCGTCGCACGCGCCGCGAAGATATCCAGGATCAACTCGCTCCGGTCGATGATCTTCCGCCCCACCACTTCCTCGATATTCGCGATCTGCCGCGGCGACAGGTCATGATCAAAGATCACCACCGCCGCATCCAGTTCCTCGCACAGTCCCCGGAGCTCCTCGACCTTGCCCGACCCCATATACGTGGCCGCGCGAACCTTGGTCGCCCGCTGCTCCAGTTCCCCCACCACGATCGCCCCCGCCTGCTCCGCCAAGGCGCGAAGCTCCCCGAACGGGTTGGCCTCATCAAACACCGAATGCGGCAGGCGCACAGCGGCGAGCACCGCGCGTTCCGTCTGGACCTTGATTGTCGTACGTTCTTGTGGGGCAGGCATGGCGAGCCAAGATGGTAGGAACTCCCGATCCCCCACACCGGTATCAGAGGTAGCGATCGCCGATCGTTCCTACGATTCGCTGATCCCCGGAGTGCCCCCATGCGTTCGACGACCTCCCGCCCGCGCCGCCTATTCCTGATGAACCTCCTGCTCGTCTTCCTGCTCGGCCTCTTCGTGGCCAAGCTTCCCTCCACGCTCGCGCAAATGAGCGGCCGTGCCGACGGATGGGATCTCGTCTCGGACGCGCGCAATCTCATCACCAACAACTTCGTGGACAAGCCCGACCAGCATAAGCTGGCCAAGGGCGCGATCCAAGGCATGCTCGAAGCCCTCGATGATCCATACGCCGAGTACATCTCCGCCGAAGATTCCGCGGACTTTGAGAAGGCCATGACCGGCTCTTTCTCTGGCGTTGGCTGCCAGATCGAGGTCAAGAAAGACGGCTGGCTCTACGTCGTCTCACCGATGGAGGATTCGCCCGCGTTCAACGCCGGCATCCTCGCGGGCGACCGCATCTCCAAGGTGAACGGCACCTCCACCCACGGTCTTACCGATCAGAAGTGCATCAAGCTCATCACTGGCCCGGAAGGCACGCCCGTCACCCTCGACGTGCTCCGTAACGGCCAGGAAATCACCTTCAACCTCAACCGGGCCAAGATCGTCTCCAAGTCGGCGCGCGGCTATCGCCGCCATACGGATTCCTCCGGCCACAGGGATAACCAGATCGATCCCGCCAACAAAATCGCGTACGTACGTCTCAGCCAGTTCACCCCCACAGCGCCGGAAGAACTCACCGCGTCGCTCGAACAGGCGACTGCCGCGGCCGGCGGCTCCCTCAACGGCCTCGTCCTCGATCTCCGTTACAACCCCGGCGGCATCATGGACACCGCGATCGAGATCGTCAGCATGTTCGTTGATGGCGGCTCCCGCGTCATGTCCACCAAGGGTCGCAACACCCCCGAGGTCGTCTACCGAGCAGAGAAACGCGACACTCAGCTCAAGTACCCCGTCGCCATCCTCGTGAACGGTTCCTCGGCCTCCGCCAGCGAGATCGTCTCCGGCAGCATGCAGGAAATCCTCGGCTCCTCCGGTCGCGTTGTCATCATCGGCTCGCGTTCCTACGGCAAGGGCCTCGTGCAGTCCGTCACCAGTCTCCCTCACGATCAGAACGCCATTCTCAAGCTCACAACCCAGCACTACTACCTCCCCAGCGGCCGCCTCATCCAGCGCACCGACGATGCCAAGGTCTGGGGCGTTGATCCCACCCCCGGCTTCTTCCTCCCCATCACCGACGCCGAAGCGTTGGCCACGGCCCTGACCCGCCGCAGTTGGGACATCCTCCGAAAACCCGGCACCGACCTCCCCGCCGATGCCGAGCCCATTCCCGCCGCCGCCGATCAGCACTGGACCGACCCGACTTGGATCGAGTCCACCGCCAAGGACAAGCAACTCGCCGGCGCGATCTCCACCATGCAAACCAAGATCGCCTCGGGCGAGTGGAAAAAACTCTCCGATGCCGAGGTCCAGAGCAAGGCCATCGCCACCAAGGAACTCAAGACCCTCGAGAAGACGCAGGAACTCATGGGCAAAGAGTTCGCCCGCATCGAGAAACGCATCGAGACCCTCGAAACAGTCACCAGTATCGAAAAAGAAAAGCCCAAGGATGCCGACTTCTGGCCCGATGCCCTCGACCTCACCGGCGGAGTCGTCGAAGTCCGCGATAAGGACGGCAAAGTGATTGCCGATCTGAAGATCACCGGCCGCGATCTGGAGCGCTGGCTCGCCATCGCCGATCTCGAGAAGGAAAAGAAGGACCAGCCCAGCGCCGCCACCAACACGCCCCCGCCCGCGGCCCCCAAGCAGTGACCACTCCGCAGCCCTCCCTCATCCTCGGTATCGAAACCTCCTGCGACGAGACCGCCGCCGCCGTCGTGCGCGAAGGCCGCGTCGTGCTCTCAAGCGTGATCGCCAGCCAGAACGATCTCCACGCCGAATACCGCGGCGTCGTCCCCGAGATCGCCAGCCGCGCCCACGCCGAGCGCATCCTCCCAATCGTGCGCCGCGCCGTGGCCGACGCCGGCATCTCCCTCCACGACCTCACCGCCATCGCCGTCGGCAACCGCCCCGGACTCATCGGCTCCCTCCTCGTCGGCACCGCCGCAGCCAAAGCCCTCGCCTGGTCTCTCAACATCCCCATCGTCGGCGTCGACCACGTCCACGCCCACCTCGTCGCGGGCCTCCTCTCCCCGTCTTCCCCACTCCCCACGGCCCACTCACCACTCCCTCCCACCTTTCCCGCTCTCGGCATCGTCATCTCTGGCGGCCACACCTCCCTCTACCTCTGCACCTCCACAACCGACATCCGCCGCATCGGCGCCACCATCGATGACGCTGTGGGTGAGGCCTACGACAAAGTCGCCGCCATCCTCGGTCTCGATTTCCCCGGCGGCCCCAACCTCGACAAACTCGCCCGCACCGGCCGTGCCCACACGCCCGGCTTCCCCATCGCGCGTCTCTCACCCGACTCGCTCGACTTCTCCTTCTCCGGCCTGAAAACCGCCGCCCTCTACGCCTTCCGCGGCGTCCCCGAAGACGATCGCACCCGCGCCAAGCGCGCTGCCCGCAACGAACTCCCCGTTCCCCTCCTCTCCGCGCCCGATGTCGCCGCCACATTCCAGCACGCCGCCATCGCCGCCGTCATTCTCAAGCTCGAACGCGCCCTTAATCGTCACCCCGACGCCCTCACCCTCCTCGTCGGTGGCGGCGTGAGCGCCAACTCCCTCCTCCGCGAACGCCTCACCACCCTCGCCGCCGCCCGCTCCCTGGATCTCCGCATCCCTCCGCTCTCGTATTGCCTCGACAACGGCGCGATGATCGCAGCCCTCGCCCACGACCTGCTCGAAAGCCGCGGCGGCCAAGGGGATGAACTGACCATGACGGCCACCCCCACCACCGCGTTCTAAACGGCCTCGAAACGCCAGACCCGCCCTTACCCTCGCAAGAACCCGCTACTTTCACCCTGTTTTCGGTCGATAACGCCCCTGTTCCCCCCACTCGGGAACCAGATACAGCCTCGTGCGTCGTACAATGTGGTAACGGGATGGGCGGGACAATCGGGTTCAGGTCGGCCGCACCCCCACCCTGCGGCCAAACCACCGGAGACAATGACAATGGCTCGCTCACACACGCTGATGACGATCCTCGCCGCGGGAACGATGTTCACCACCGGCACCCTCGCCCTCGCCCAGACGGCCCCAGCGCCCAAGCCGGCGATGAAGGAAGCCACGCAGTCCCAGGCCGACCGCATCGCCGCCGTCAGCCCCGAGCGTGCCACGCTCCTTCGCATGAACCGCCGCATCTCCCTGAAGGTTGAAGACACCCGCCTCGAGGATGTCTTCAAGTTCATCCAGGATGTGACCCAGGCCGACATCGAGCCCCTCTGGTCCACCGACAACTCCACCGGCGCTGGTCTGGACAAAGAAAAGAAGATCACCCTCAACGTCCAGAACCAGGCCGCGCTCTACGTGCTCGAAGCCGTCCTCGAAAAAGCCCGCACGGACTTTGCCGAAAACTCCTGGCAGATGTCCACCACCGGCTCCATGCAGGTCGGCCCCAAGGAACTGCTCAACAAGTTCAAGCGCGTCGTCATCTACGACATCAACGATCTGCTCCTGATCATCCCGCGCTACCGCGAAGTTCCCGCCATCGATCTCAACAACGTTCTGCAATCCAACGCCGGCGGCGGCGGCCAGAGCCCCTTCAGCGGCACCGGCCAGAACACCAATCCCCTCGACACCCAGCCCTCCCCCGAAGAGCGCGCCAAGAAGATCATGGACCTCCTCACCTCTCTCGTTGAATCCGCCCAGTGGCAGGACAACGGCGGCGAGGGCGCGAGCATGCACTTCTTCAACAACACCCTGATCGTCAACGCCCCCGACTACATCCACCGCCAGATCAACGGCTACTCCTACTGGCCCAGCGGCACCAAGCAGGTCGCCGCCAAGGGCGGAGCCCGCCGCTACGTCACGCTCAACATGGACGCCGGCCTCGGCACCGTCGCCAAGATCCGCCAGGTCCCCGTGACCGCAGTCGCGGGCGGTCAGGGCGGCGGTGGCGGCACTCCGAATCCCACACCCGCCCCGACTCCACCACCAGTGCCGAATCCCGGCCCCTGAGCCGATTGAACTTCATCGCAGCAACACAAAACCGCCGCTCCCTCGTGGAGCGGCGGTTGTTTTTCAACTTGCTTGATCTGAATCCGCGGCCTGTGCTTACTGCTCGTACTCGCTCATCGGCGGGCACGTACACACCAGATTCCGGTCCCCATACGGATTGTCGATACGACCGACCGACGGCCAGAACTTGTGCTTCCGCAGATACGCCAGCGGCCAGCACGCCTGCTCGCGCGTGTACGCGTGCTTCCACTCATCCGCCGTCACCACGTGCGCCGTGTGCGGCGCGTTCTTCAGCGGGTTGTCCGTCTTGGAGAGCTTCCCGTCCTCGATCGCCCGAATCTCCTCGCGGATCGCGATCATCGCATCGCAGAACCGGTCCAGTTCCGCTTTCGGCTCGCTCTCGGTCGGCTCGATCATCAGCGTTCCCGCAACCGGGAAGCTCATAGTCGGAGCGTGGAAGCCATAGTCCATCAGCCGCTTGGCGACATCCTCGCTCTTGATCCCCGCGTTCTTCTCAAACTCACGCAGATCGATGATGAACTCGTGCGCACACCGCCCGCCCGGGCCCGTAAACAGCACCTTGTAGTGCTTCTCCAATCGCTTGGCCATGAAGTTCGCGTTCAAGATCGCCACCTGAGTCGCCTGGCGCAGACCCGCGCCGCCCATCATCGCGATGTACATCCACGAGATGGGCAGGATCGACGCCGAACTCCACGGCGCAGACGACACCGGGCCGACCGCACTTCCTTCACCAACCGGGCTTCCCGGCAGGAACGGCGCGAGATGCTTCGCGACGCAGATCGGGCCCATTCCCGGCCCGCCGCCGCCGTGCGGGATGCAGAACGTCTTGTGCAGATTCAGGTGGCACACATCCGCCCCGATGTCTCCCGGTCGGCAGAGCCCGACCTGCGCGTTCATGTTCGCGCCATCCATGTACACCTGCCCGCCGTGCGCGTGCACGATCTGGCAGATCTCCTTGATCCCCTCCTCGAACTTTCCGTACGTCGAGGGATACGTCACCATCAACGCGGCCAGATCATCCTTGTGTTCCGCCGCCTTCGCCTTCAAATCCTCAATATCGATATCCCCGTTTTCCTTGTTCGCCACCGCTACCACATGCAGGCCAGCGATCACCGCCGACGCCGGATTCGTCCCGTGCGCCGAGTCAGGAATCAGGCAGATGTTCCGCTTGCTGTCGCCGCGCGAGGCGTGATAGCCGCGAATCGCGAGCAGCCCCGCGTACTCCCCCTGCGATCCAGCGTTGGGCTGCAAGGAAGTCGCCGCGAAACCAGTGATCTCCGCCAGCCACCGCTCCAGATCCGCGCACATCGCCGCGTACCCCTTCTGCTGTTCCGCCGGCGCGAACGGATGCATCCGCCCAAACTCCGGCCACGTCACAGGAATCATCTCGCTCGTTGCGTTCAACTTCATCGTGCACGAACCCAGCGGGATCATGCTGTGCGCCAGCGACAGATCGCGGCCCATGAGCGTGAAGATATAGCGGAGCATCTCCGATTCGGAGTGGTGGGTGTTGAAGACGGGGTGGGTGAGGAATGACGACTTCCGATCCAGGTTCAGGAACATGCCACCCAATCCGCCGTGCTCATGCCAAAGCCCGGCAACTGTCGGCACGCTCACTCCTTGATTCGCAAAGACCTCCAACATGGCGTTCACTTCCGCCTCGGTCGTCGTCTCGTCGAACGAAACGCAGATGTCCGTCGTGTTCAACCGTCGCAAGTTGAATCCGCGGCTCACGGCACGCTTCATGACTTCGCTCGAATCTTGAACGCCGACTCGAACTGTGTCGAAGGTCGGTCCTTCGGCTTTGTGGCCGAGATCCAAGACGCCCTGCACGAACTTATTGCTGAGGTACGCGACACGTCGCGCAATCCTCTTCAACCCCTCCGGCCCGTGATACACCGCATACATCCCCGCGCAAATCGCCAGCAGCGCCTGAGCCGTGCAGATGTTGCTCGTCGCCCGCTCCCGCTTGATATGCTGCTCGCGCGTCTGGATCGCCATCCGATACGCCGGATTCCCCTGAGCATCCTTTGACACACCGATGATCCGCCCCGGCATCTTCCGCGCGTACTCATTTTTCGTCGAGAAAAACGCCGCGTGCGGCCCGCCCGCCCCCATTGGCACGCCAAACCGCTGCGAGTTCCCCACACACACATCCGCCCCGCCACCCTTCCACTCCCCCGGCGGTGTGATCAGTGTGAGTGCCAGCAAGTCCGTCGCCGCAACCACCAGCGCGTCCGCCGCGTGGACCCGCTCGCACACATCCCCATAGTCCTCGATCCGCCCCTCCGTCGTCGGATACTGCACGAGCACACCGCACACATCCGCGCCCGTGGCTTCCTTCGCGCGGCAATCCCCCACCGTGATCTGAATCCCAAGCGACTCCGCCCGCGTCTTCACCACCGCGATCGTCTGCGGATGGCACCCCGCATCCACAAAAAACCGCGTCTTCGTCCCCTCGTGCCCACCCGCGATCGAGTAGCACATCGCCATCGCCTCCGCCGCCGCCGTCCCCTCGTCCAGCAAGCTCGCCCCCGCTAAGGGCAGCCCCGTCAGATCGCTCACCATCGTCTGAAAGTTCAGCAGCGCTTCCAGCCGCCCTTGCGAAATCTCCGCCTGATACGGCGTGTACTGCGTGTACCACCCCGGATTCTCGATGATGTTCCGCAGAATCACCGGCGGCGTGATCGTGTCGTAATACCCCTGCCCGATGAACGACCGAAACACCTTGTTCCCGCTCGCGATCTTCTTCAGTTCCCCCAACACCTCAAACTCGCCGCGCTCCCGCGTCCCCCCCGCCACCCCATCCAGCTTCAGCGGCCCCTTCATCCGGATCGCCCCCGGCACCGCCACATCCGTCAGCGCATCCAGCGACCCATACCCCAGCAGCGCGAGCATCTCCGCGCGATCCGTCCCATCGGGCCCGATGTGCCGATGCACAAACGTGTCCGACGGTTGCAGCGCAGCATCCACAGCGCTCGGCTTCGCGTGCGTGCCATTGGTGCTGCTGTGAGACGATGACGGCAATGTGGTGTTTGGCATGGTTTGGGCTTGCAAAAGGCGCGTGCGACCGGTGTCCGCATCGTAGGAGTCGGGAAAGTGCAAAGTACAAAATGCAAAGTGCAAACAAGACTGCGAAACGTGCTATTCCTTGGCGAACGACGGCGATTCCGCCACCTTCAAGTCCGCCACTTTGTCTTGAAGATGATCGCCCCGAGAACCCTGGTGATTTCCATGGATTCCTTCTCGAGAAGCGTCAGGCGATTCGCTGGAACATACCCGCGCTTCGAGATCAGACGCCACCAGTATCGCGACTCGCTCGCTTCCTTGATCGCTACTCCGGGCGCCTTGCAGAAGTCCTTTTCACTCATCGCTTCGTGGGCCTCATACACATTCGCGCCGACCGAAGTGAAACACCCCGAAATCTGATCCGTCAACCGAGCAAACACTCGTTTCCGATCCAGTGCCTCGGCAAGTTGCAACCCGCGATCACCAAACTCCACCACCCGGTCCAGCAACTCCTCCCGCAATCGCGACATTGCAGTTCTCCCTTCCGCATTTGCACTTTGTATTTTGCACTTTGCACTTTCCCCTCACCTCAGCCACTCCAACCTCCACATCCCCATGTCCTGCCGTATCCACACCTCCCGAAACTTCACGCCCTCGCTCGCCTGCCCCGTCAGCCGCAGCACCCACTGCCGGTCCCCGGGTTGATCCACCACCACCGTCGGCGTCCGCTCCGCCATCGGCATCCTCGCCAGCGTCTTCGCGAGCGCCTTGCGGTTTTGCCGCAGATACGTGATGTACTCGATCGGCTCAACGCCATGCTGCCGGTAATGGTCCTTGGTCTTCTCATCGATCAACTGATCGAGAATCACCTTGTCCGTTTCCGGGGTGTCCTCATCCAGCAACGCCTCGACATGCGCCAGCAGAATCGCCGGCGACGGTGTGAGATACGTCTTCCGCCCATCCGGATGCTCGATGATCGTCTTGAACTCCGCCGGCGTCGCCGTCGGATCCTGCCGCCCCTTCATCGGGTCCACCGGTCCCTGCCCCCCATACTCCGCACCGCTCACGCCCGCAAAGAACGGCTTATACGAAGTCACCCGCTCCTCGCCCGCACACCCCGCGAGCAACACCGCGACATAGACCGCCATCGAAACCCGTGCCAGCTGCACCCCACGTGCCACCGGCTTTCGAGCGCAGCGAGAACGCCGGTGCCTGTTGCAACCTGCGCTCCCGACTCCCGCAATCGCCCGCATCCCATCCATCACAACTCCTCGACTCCTCTACCCCTCTACTCCTCCACTCCAATCCTCAACTCCGCACTCCAACAGCGACGGCGATACTCCTCGCCCCCGCCACCCCACGCCCCCACCGATCATGCACCCGATACTTCTCCAGCGTCTCCGGAGTATCCATACGCAAATGCCCGCCCCGGGATTCCTCCCGCCAATACGCACTCTGCGCCACCAGCGCGGCCGCCAGCAACAAGTTCTGCGTCTGCCACCCCGGCGGCGAATCAAAGATCTTGTCCAGCGTGTACCGCGCCCAGAAATCAATCATCTCCGCAACATCCTTCAACCGCTGTCCCGATCGCTCCACCCCGGCGTTTCGCCACATCGCCGAGCGCAGTGAACTCAGCACATCCGACAAATCCAGTTCCGCATTATCACTCGGCCGGATATCCGAAATCACCGGCACCGGCGAAGGCGGCGGCCGAAACCGCGTCGTCTTTCCGCTCAACTCCGAGTCCGGCCACGCGAACACGCCCTCATCATGATCCGCCGGCGCACCAATCGGCGCGTGCATCGCCCGCGCCATCCCCGCCGCCGCACGCCCCGCCGCCTCCCCCACCACCAGCCCCTCCAGCAACGAGTTGCTCGCCAGCCGATTCGCCCCATGTAGCCCGCAACTCGCCACCTCGCCCACCGCAAACAATCCCGGCACAGTCGATCGCCCGATCAGATCCGTCGCTACGCCACCCACCGTGTAGTGCGCCGCCGGATTCACCGGAATCAGATCCTTCGTCGGATCAAGATCCACTCCACAGTAGCTTCGCGATCCCGGAAACCGCCCCGCGAAGTCGATGTGCCGCACATCCAGAAACACGTGCGTCCCACCATGCGTCGCCAGCCGATGCACGATCGCGCGGCTCACCACATCGCGCGGCGCCAGCTCCGCCATCGGATGCACTTCCGTCATGAACCGATGCCCCGTGTGATCCAGCAGATGCGCCCCCTCGCCTCGCACCGCCTCGGTAATCAAACTCCGCGGCCGTCCCGCCAGATACAGCGTCGTCGGATGAAACTGCACAAACGCCAGATCCTGCACGGCCGCGCCGGCCCGATACGCCATCGCCAAACCATCCGCCGTCGCGCACTTCGGATTTGTCGTCTCGCGAAACACCATCCCCGCGCCGCCCGTCGCCAGAATCGTGCTCTTCGCCCAGATCATCTGCAATCCATATCGCGGATGATGCGTGATCGCCCCCATCACCGGTGCGCCCGGCTCATTGCTCGGCGTGATCAGATCGAGCGCAAAGCAATCCGTAAACAGCCGAATATGCGGCGTCCCCGCCAGCTTCATCACCAGACATCGCGAAAGCTCCGCCCCCGTCGCATCCCCATTCGCATGCAGAATCCGCGAGTGCGAATGTCCGCCTTCTCGCCCCAGCGAAAGATCCTTGCCATCCTTGCGATCAAATCGCATTCCCCACTGCACGAGCTCCGCCATGCGCTCCGGTGCCTGCTCGCAGATGAACCGCACCGACGGCTCATCGCACAATCCCACACCCGCCGTCAGCGTGTCTTGCACATGCGACTCAACCGTGTCGTCCGTCGCCATCACCGCCGCGATCCCGCCCTGCGCCCACGCCGTGTTCGACTCCTCGGTGCCGTCCTTGCTGAGAACAATGACATCCCCGCCCTCCGCCGCCGCGATCGCCGCGCGCAGCCCCGCCACGCCCGTCCCGATCACCAGCGTGTCCGTAAAAATCTGCGGCAGCAGCGACGACCGAAACGGAATCAGGTAGCGACGTTGGTCAAAGAGTGGGTGCATAGATTCCCCGCGGCCGCACGCCGAGGTGGGCCAACATCATAGGAATCTCCCAGTTCGTACAACTCGCAACCGAGTTTCAATCCCGTGCTTTCCGGCGCAACGCCCACACGTTTGAGCACATCTCCCGTCGCGGCACTCTGAGAAACACGCACCACAGCACCCACTCCGCCGAATCGGTACACTCCTGACGTGAATACCAACCACACCAAATCCTGCCTCGCCGCGCTCACCCTCGCCTCCACGCTCCTCTCCGCCTGCGGCTCCTCAACAAGCTCCCCGCGCGCTTCCGGATCCCCCACCATCGCCGCACCCATGATCGCTCCGGCCAAGGCCCGCGCCGTCACCATCTTCAATGAAGACGGCCGCCCCGCCGATTGGGCCACTCTCGTCGCCGCCGCCTCCGAAGCCGACGTCGTCCTCATCGGCGAGAACCACGGCCATCCCCTCGGCCTCGCCGCGGCCGCCGCGCTCTGGGAGGACATGCTCCCCCGCTGCCCCCGCGCCGCGCTCGCCATGGAGTTCATCGAACGCGATGAGCAGTCCCGCCTCGACGACTACCTCACCGGCATTACCGACGAAGCCACTTTCCGCAAACGCACCAACCGCGTCGAAGGAAACTATCCGCGCGGCCACGCCCAGATGATCGACGCCGCCAAGGCCGCCGGCCGCCCGGTCGTCGCCGCCAACGCCCCGCGCCCATACGTCCGCATCGCCCGCACCAGCGGCTACGACAAACTCGCCTCCCTCACCCCCGAGCAGAAGCGCCTCTTCCGTATCCCCGATGAACTCCCCGCCCGAGGCACGCGCTACCGAGACGACTTCGACAAGATCATGACCGAAGATCCCGGCCAGTCACCCGCCCCGATGCCCGACCCCGCCGCGGAAGCCCAGCGCCGCGCCACGCTCGACGCCACCTTTCGCAGCCAATCCATGTGGGACTGGACAATGGCCGAAAGCGTCGCCGGCGCGTTCGACAAAAACAACGCCCCGGTCCTACTCATCGTCGGCCGCTTCCACATCGACTTCGAGGGCGGCCTTGCCCAAGCCCTCAAGAAGCTCCATCCCGGCTCCAAAACCGTCCGCATCAGTTTCGTCGATGCCCCCGCCCCCGCCACGGGCGCACCGCGCGAGGAAGACAAAGCCCGCGCCAACTTCATCATCTACGTCGGCACCCGCTGATCATCCGGCACACCCGCCAAACCACGCCGCCAGAAAATCAAAGATGTCCTGCACGCCGATCCCACCGATGCGGTTGTAATCCGCCCGCGGCAGGCTCGCGAACCAATCCCCAAGAAACGCAAAAATATCCGAGACCGCCAGCACTCCGTTCCTGTCCTGATCCGGATTCGCCAGCGGAATCGTGCCCGCCGCCGTGGACACGAACTTGTAGATCCGCCCCGTCCCCTGACTCACCATGTACAACTCGCCATACGCATCCTCTCCGAACGACACCGTGTTGTTCGAGAGCCCCGTCGAATACGCCGGCACATTCGGCGTCACCGCCGTCGAGCCCACATACACCGGTGTGGATGTCGGATTGTTCAGCAACCCCGTGCCCGTGTTCAGCGTCGTCGAATACACCACGCCGCCGCAGTAGTCGGCAAACACATACCGCCCGTAGAGCGATGGAATCCTGCACCCGCGATACACATAGCCGCCCGTGATCGAACATCCCGTCCAGAACGTCCCCGTCACCGTGTCCGTCATCATCCGCGGCGCGCCCGCGTTCCCCGCCGCCGTCGTGTGCGGATACACCCCCACCGGCGCGGTCAGCGCGGCATCATCAAACGTCAGCGGGCATCGCCCCCCGTTCGTCTGAGGATTTCCCGCCGATATGAGGAACTGAAGCGTCCCCTCAAAGCACCGCCACCCGTAGTTCCGCCCCGCGATCTGCGGCAGATTGTCCGGCGCGAGCGTCCGCGCCGGCTGAAAGTTGATTTCCTCCCATAGGTTCTGCCCCACATCCGCAACCCAGAAATCTCCCGTTAGCCGATCAAACGAGCACCGCCACGCGTTCCGCACCCCGGTCGCCCAGATCTCCTGCCGCGCCGGACTCGTCCCCCCGCTCACCACAGCCAGCGCAGGATTGTCCCCCGGCACGCCGTAGTTCGATATCCCCACCGTCGCCGTCCCCGTCCAGAACGGCCCCTGCGGAGCAGGCCCGTTGCTGCTCACATCAATCCGCAGAATCTTCCCCAGCGGCGTCCCCGTGTCCTGCGCGTTCCCGATCGTCGCATTGTGCCCTGTCCCCGAGTCGTTGGACAATCCACCATCCCCCACAGAGATGTACAGAAACCCAACCGGCCCGAACCCGATCCACCCGCCATTGTGGTTCGTAGCCGTGGGGGGCTGAATCCGCGCCACCGGGCGCACCGTCGCGCCCGTCGTGTCCACCGCGTTCGGCCCCGTCAGCGTGTACTCCATCACGTTCTGGTAATACCCCATCCCCGTCGGCAATCCGCTTACCGCCGGATTCGTGTAGTACACATAGAACTTCGCATTCGTCTGAAACTGCGGATGGAACGCCAGCCCCAGCAGCCCGCGCTCATCCCCCGCGTTCGCCGGTGTCTGCACCAGCGCGCCAAGATTCAGAAACGGCGTCGCCGACGCCTGCGTCACCGGCGGATTCTGCGATATATCAATCGTCCGGATCTGCCCGCCCTTCTGCACCACAAAAATCCGCCGGTAATCTCCCGGCGCCGAATACACACCCACCGGCCGCACCAGCGCATCTCCCGCCGGATTCCCCGCCACATCCAGCGCGACAAACTGCGCCGACGCCTTCGGCGCCAGCGACGAGATCGCAATCCCCGCGACAAGAACCGCGGCCGCGGTGCAGACAGTTTCAAAACGCATGAGCAACTCCGAGATGAATCCGACTCTCCATCCCCAACCCGCCACCAAAACATGCCAGCAATGACGCCGCACCCATCAAGCGTACGAACCCTCCATCGGCCACACTTCTCCGAATTCCCCGTCCCCCATCCGCAGCCCCTTCTGTTCGCCCCACGCAAACCCCGGGTTCCCGCCTTCGCCCGCTCTCCCGAACGCTTATCGGCCCCATATCCCCCATTTCCACCCCGCGTGGCCACACCGACCCAAACGTATACTCGCCGCATCGCACCCTTCGAGGCCTCCCCATGAGCATCACCAATCCCCCCTCCACCGCGGCCACCACCTCTCACCTCGGCCGCCCCGCCGCGCCCGCCAAACCCATCGACGCGCAAACCGTCACCATCTCCGGCCTCGTCCTCGACGCCGCCTACACACCCGATAAACCCGCCGAGTCCATCAAGCACTTCAATCGCGACATCAACGCACCCGGCAAATACCCCTTCACCCGCGGCCTCTTTCCCGACGGCTACCGCACTCGTCTCTGGACCATGCGCCAGTTCGCCGGCTTCGGCTCCGCCGACGACACCAACAAGCGCTTCAAGTATCTCCTCGAGCAAGGCAAGGGCGGCGGCACTTCCACCCGCGCCGCCGCCAACACCGGCCTCTCCACCGCCTTCGATCTCCCCAC
>JBGANP010000093.1:0-13322 GCA_044222255.1 Phycisphaerales bacterium | reverse complement strand
GGGGGTGTTTTGACGCCCGCCGCCCGCATCCAGTCAATCATTCGGTATGGTGCCCCGCGTGCACTTGTATCGAGCAGATCGCGATTCCGCCATGAGCCCACAACCGACATCCTCACACGCCCCGAAGCCCGCGCGGCCGCGGGTTGTCCGCTTCGATGGCGGCGCGGTGCTGGATGCCCATGGCACGTTTGCCGCGCCCGGTTCGCTCCTCGTCGAGTTCGCGGATCGACCCGGCTCGATCTTCCCCGCGAGGGTGCTCGCCGTCGGCAGGCCCGGCGAGGTGGATGCCCACGAGGCCAGCAGCGCGGCGGACCTTACGACGATCTCCCGACCGGACGCCGTCCTGATCCCCGGACTCGTTAACGCCCACACCCATCTGGACCTCACGCATATCGGCCCCCAGCCGCACGATCCCGCCGTGGGGTTCATGCCGTGGATCGACATGATCCGCACCCGCCGCGAGACCGAGCCGGAACAGATCGCCGCCAGCGTTCGCCGCGGCATTGAACTCTCGCTGGCCACTGGAACTGTCGCAGTGGGGGATATCGCCGGGGCCGTCCGTGCCCAGATGACGTTTCAACCGTGGGAGAGCTTGCGAGAATCGCCGCTGATTGGCGTCTCATGGCTCGAGTTCTTCGGCATTGGCAAGGGGATTGCTCGCTCGCAGGAGATGCTGGCCCGGCTGACTCCCGAGATCATCGCCGCCGCACACGCCGACCCACGCGTGCGGCTGGGTTTGCAACCCCATGCCCCGAACACAGTTGCGCGATCGGTGTACGCCGCGGCCATCGCTCTGGCCAACAAACTTGGCCACAATGCTCCAATCAGCACGCATCTGGCCGAGTCTCCCGAAGAGCGCGAGTTCGTGGCAAAGGCCGATGGGCCGCAGCGGCAACTTCTGGAAATGCTTGGTCTCTGGGATGAATCGATCCCCGTCGACCTCGGGCTGGGTCGAACCCCAGTCGAGCACCTCCGTCCGCTGCTGGAGCAAACCCCCTTCACCGTTGCCCATGTCAACGATGCCGACGAAGCGGCGATTGAAACCCTTGCAGCCACCAGAACCCGCGTCGTGTACTGTCCCCGCGCCTCCGCCTACTTCGGTGCCGAGCGCCACTTCGGCCCGCACCGATACCGGGACATGCTCGCCGCAGGAATCTGTGTCGCGCTCGGGACCGACTCGGTCGTCAATCTGCCGCCGGAAGCCGGAGCAATGCCCCGCGATGGCGGCCGCGGCATAAGCATCCTCGACGAGATGCGGTTCCTCCACCGGCGCGATGGAACGCCGCCGCTCGACTTGCTCCGCATGGGTACAACCAACGGCGCACGGGCTTTGGGACTGCCCGATGCGGCCTTCTGCTTCGCCACTGGCGAACCCTTGGCGGGTCTTGTCGCCGTTGGAGTTTCCCATTCAGATGACAATCCGACGGATGGAGCGGACCGAATGATAAAGGAAGGAAATGTCCCTCAATTGCTGTTTGCCAGCATTTTTTCTGATTCTACAGAAGCTTGTCGCCGCTGATCCGAGCATCTATCGTATATTGTTCGGTATGGCTGTCCCGGCAATGCGTCGGGGGGCAACTGAAGGCAGCAACAGGGGTGCAAGCACGACATGAGCGCCAAGTGGGTACGCAGCCAGCAGTGGGATGACCGGCATCTGACCGGCGCGCTGTGGCCCGCAAAGGTCGTTCTGCGGCTGTTCAGTTGGATCTCGACTGCCGTCGTGCTGCTCACCTTCGTCGCGCTCTACGGTGTGCTAGCGAGCGTGCCGATCGGGCTCCTGGCCCGTATTCCGACCGTGCTTTTCATCGCGCTGGTGTTTGTCGTGCTGTTTGTTGTGGGGGCCGTCGTGCCGGTCTGGATTTCGGGGTGGGCGATGCGACGCAAGGGCGTCGGACGGTCGGTGCGATTTATTGTGAGCACGGTCGCGCTGCTCGCGCTGAGTGCGGGCGTTGTGGTGGTGTGGTGGTGGGGGATCTGGCCGCTGCTGCGGTATGACCCCATCGCCGGAACTGGCGTCCGCTTCTTCGGGGCGTTCATCGAGAAGTACCAGGCCGTGCAGTTTCGTCGCCTCCCGATGATGGAGATGAGCGAGCTGGAGTTCTACGCGTGGTGGCCGCTTCGTGTGGTGTTGCTGCTCTTCGTGACAAACCTGGTCGTGGCGACAATCCGTCGCATCGAGTTCACCTTCCCGCGCATCGGCGTGCTGACGGTGCACACCGGGATCGTCACGATCGCACTCGGCAGCGTCTACTACACCTCGCACAAGCAGGAAGGGGACATGATCCTGCTTGCCTCCGGTGGCGTCGACGCGTCGGGTAAGCCAATGCCGCCGCGAGCCGAGAAGGGCTTCTATGACAACACGCGCACGGCACTCTGGGTAACCCAGGATCGCACGCAGGGTTGGGACCAGCGCGTGTTGCAGGATGTTCCGCGGTACAGCGATTACAACCTGAATGTCGTGCCGCGATCCGAGCCGACGCAGGGCATGACCGAATCGCTGGGGCCGATCGATATTCCCGTGCCCGGCCGCGCCGCGAGCGGCGCGATCCAGTTGATCGACGATGACATCACGTTCCGGATCGTCGGATACGCCAGCTACGCCGAACTCGTTGAGGAATGGCTTCCCGCCGGCGTGGCCAAGATGGTCGGAGCCCCCGAGCGAGTGCGAATGCTGGACCTGGTCGTTACCGCTCAGATGCCCGAGGGGCAGACTCCGCCGCGAAAATCGTGGCGGCTGTTTCCCGACCATGCCGCGGGCCGGGCCGAGCAGAACGCTCTCGGAGTTGAGTACACGATCGGCATGCCCGAAGTCCGGTGGAACGCGCTGGCCATGAAGCTTCCGCCGGGAACCCGCCACGCGCTGCTGGTGGAGCACCCGGCCAGCGGCTTCAAGGCCGTGTACGGCGTGAGCGAGCAGCAGGTGATCGCGCTGGGCGAAACCGGCTACACGCTAAGCGTGAAGTCGCTCTCGCCTCGGCCCCCGATGCCGCTGGTCACGCGCGGCTACGAAGGCGCCACTTCGAGCTTGGCGATCGTCCGCGTGCAGCCGCCCGCGGAAGGAAGTGGGGGGGCCAAGCCTGGTGCATTCGATCGATGGGTCTACAGCCGCTTCCCGGAAATCTCGCAGGACATGCTCGATGAGATGAACGACCGCGGCATGCCGAAGCGGCGCGATGCCGACCCGGGAATCCGCATCACGTACATCGACGCCTCGACGCTCAGTGTGTATTTCGATGAGCGAGCCGATGGCACTGTTCGCGCGATCGTCCGACAGGTCGGCGCCGAAGCCACGGTCACAGAGAATCTCAAGCCCGGCGCGGAAGTGCAGATCGCGCCGGTCGCAGCGATCAAGCTCGGGTCACGGATCGATGACGCGGTGCGCGTCGAGGTGCCCGAGGTCGTGCCCGATGAGGCACGCGACCGGCAGCGCATCGGCAACCACGAGGCCTCCGCCGCGGCCGTCGAGGTGCGCACCAAGGCCGGGTTGGCGGGCGTGTATTGGGTCCCGTTCTCAAAATATCTCACGATCGGGCGCGAGGAAGGCGGCATGGCCCGCGATGTGCGACTGCCGGATGGTCGCACCGTGAGCATCGCGTTCGGGCGCGTCTGGCACGAGTTCTGGCCGAAGATGGCGGTGCGTTTGCACGAGTTCGAGATGATCCCCTACGAGCACTCCGAGACGCCCAAGGATTATCGCTCGGATGTCGCCGTGACGACGGACTGGCCGCAACCGGACGCAAAGCAGGAATCCGACGGCAGCTGGACGGCCATTCGGCGCACGAGCTTGAACAACCCGCTGCTCATCGTCACGCCGTATGTCGCGCCCGAAGGAATGCCTCTCCCAGGGCGCGTGCTTGGTCGCATGATGAGTTGGATCGCGCCGAACCAGTACAAGTTCGCGCAGGCGGGCTGGGACCAGTCCGGATGGCGTGAGAGCCAGCAGATGGTCGCCGCTGGCCGACTGGCCAAGCCGGTCGCACGCTTCACGATCCTCGGGGTCGGCAACAATCCCGGCATCTATATCATCGCTGCGGGCGCGATCATGATGAGCATCGGGATTCCCTGGGCCTTCTATCTGAAGCCCTGGCTGATCCAGCGTCAGAAACGCAAGATTCAGGAGCAACTCGCCCGCTCGGGCGGCAAGCCCGCCAGCGCGGCGAAGCTCAACGGCACCGCATCAACCCACGAAAACGAACGTTCCACGCAAGGGGCGAAGCCATGACCAGCACACCCACACGCACCAGACGCATCTTTGAGTGGACGATCGCATGTCTGCTTCTTGCCATGGTCGCGCTGCTCACGCCCGAGAGCAGAGCGCAGTCCGCTCCCGCCGGGAACGCCCATCCCAAGGCCGTCATGATGGACGATGCCGCGGAGATCGCCAATCCCTTCGGCCCGCTCGTGGTCACGTCCTTCGACATGGCCAAGAAGGAGAAGTTCTCGAAGGAGGTCGATCTCTCGCCTCTACGCGATCTGGCCGTGTATCACGGTTCACGCGTCAAGGTGCTCGACACTCTCGCCCGCGAGACCGTCCGTCAGATGCTGGGTCGCAAGGACTACGTGGACTTTGCGATCAATCCCGCGAACCCAGCCGTCGCGAGGAACGTGCACTATGACCCGCTCTTCACCACCCTCGACCTGATGATCGACCCCGGGTACTACGTCGACAAGCCGCTGGTGTATGTCGAGTATCTCCCGCTGCGCGAAGCGTTCCTGGATCGGATGTACTCGGATGCCGCGGAGAAGGAGTGGTGGAAGCGTGTCGGTCGCCTGAAGCCCGGCAAGTTCGTTGAGAAGGCCCCAGGCAAAGAGGTGATCATTCTCGACGATGTGATCAACTCCTTCGGCACCGATGCGGCATTCGCGCAGGGGCTGGACAAGGCCCGTACAACGTTGCTGGTCTATCAGCACTCGTGGAAGAACCTGGTCATGGTCGCATCCGAGAGCCCGGATGCGCCATGGCGTCACCTCGCGACGCTCCCGCCGGATTCCGCTGCGGGCAAGGCCGTTCGTGAGCTCGGCGAGGCCTGGCGGGCGGCGGATGCGACGCGTGTGAACGCCGCGGCCAAGACGCTCGCGCTCGAACTCCCCAAAATCAACGCCGCGTACTACCCCACGACCAAGCGCACCCTCGAAGCGACGTACAACCGCCTCAACGCCTTCGAGTGGGGCTTCTGGCTGTACGCTTTCGCGCTGCTGGGTCTCCTGCTGGCCTTCGGCACCGGGCGGAAGTGGCTCGTGTATCTCGGCGTGGCGTTGCTCTTCGGCGCGCTGGGCATGCACGGGTTCGGATTCGTCAGTCGCTGCATCATCGCGGAGCGCTTCGCGATCCAGAACCAGTTCGAGTCCATGACGGGGCTCTCGCTCTTCGCGGGGCTGGTCGGCACGACGATCATGCTGATTCGCCGTCAATGGCTCTTCGGCGCCGCCGCGGCGGGCGTCGGCTTCATGGTTCTGGTGACCGCGACGCAGACCGGCATTCCCGGCGTGAGCGTCGAGCGCGAGGCGCCAATCCTGAACACCAGCGTGCTGCTGAAGTATCACGTCACGACGGTGCTCGTGTCGTACGGCCTGATCGCGCTGGGATTCATGGTGAGCTTGTTCTATCTCGGCACGCACTACGCCGCCAGGTTCCGCGGCACGCTTGCTCCCTCGCCCAAGCTCGCGATCCCCGGCGGCGGCACGATCTCCGATGATGATGGTGTGTCCGAAATGTCGGCAACCGCTCTCAACATCGGCGGCGGCTCCTCGCACGGAACGGCCCGCGTGCTGCATGATCTGGACAAGTCGCAGATGATCATCCTGCAACTCGCGTTCTGGACCCTCGGCGTGGGCATCCTGCTCGGCGCGTGGTGGGCCGACCACTCCTGGGGCCGCTGGTGGGCCTTTGATCCCAAGGAGCTTTGGGCGCTCGTCACGTGGCTGGTCTATCTCGTCGTCATCCACATCCGCTTCGCGAATCTCTCGAACCGCGCTCTGGTCACGGCGTGGCTGAGCGTGCTCGGGTTCATCGTGATGCTGTGGACCTACTTCGGTGTGAACCTCATCCTGCCGGGCCTGCACGCTTACGCATGACCGCGATCGGCGCACAAAGCGTGATCGGCCGCCGCTGGAAGCGCGACGAGTTTGCCGGCGATGCCCGCTCCCTCGCGCAGCGTCTGCTCGGCCATCTCATCGTCCGCGTGCTCGATGACGACACCGTTCTTGCCGGTCGCATCGTCGAGACCGAGGCCTATCGCGGCGAGATCGATGCCGCCTCGCACGCCTATCGCGGCCGGCGCACGCCCCGCAACGAGGCGATGTACGCGTGCCCCGGCACGGCGTATGTCTACTTCACCTACGGCATGCACTACTGCATGAACATCGTCTGCGGCGAGATCGATGTGCCGCACGCCGTGCTGCTGCGTGCTCTGGAACCTGTTAGCGGCCTTGATGTCATGCGAGCCCTGCGCGGCGTTCATTCCGGCAAGTCCCCGCGAACCGCTCGTACGATTCCCGATCGCGAGCTCTGCTCCGGCCCGGCGCGGCTCTGTCAGGCCATGTCCATCGATCGCGAGCAGAACGGGCTGGATCTCGTCACCGGTCGCCGGTTGTACATCGCCGCGCCGCACGCGCGGCTGGAACTTCCACCCATCCCCGCTTCACAGATCGTCCGCGCGCCGCGCATCGGGATTGACTACGCCGGCGCATGGGCCGCCAAGCCGCTGCGCTTCGTGGTCAAGGGCTCGCCGCACATCAGCAAGCCGGTTCCGGCGCGGCGGGGCGTGAAGCTGGGGAACCGCGGTAAGGTTGGGCGACCCGCCAAGCCAAACGCACCCGCCTGAACCGGCGAGGATTGCCCCCGGATTCTCTGGCCATCGGCCAACTCGGGCATACGATCTCATCCCGCACCGCCTCGGTTCCATGACGAACCGAGCGGTAGAAGGATCGCGGGAACATCTGTCCGATCAGGAGTGATCGTTCGTGAACAGTTCCAGCAGCTTGGATTGGCCCGCGATTCGCGACCGCGCATCGCAGATTCCCGAAGAGGCGTTCGAGTTCGTCCGCGAAGGACTCCGCCACACCGCCCACGGCGTGCATGGCCCCGCGCCGCTGCAGCCCGAGCCCGCCGATGAGGGCCGCCGCCACATCACCGGCCAGCAGCTCTGTCTTGGCCTCAAGTCCTTCGCCACGCAGCGCTACGGCATGCTCGCGGGCGTCGTTCTGGCCCGCTGGGGCGTGACGCGCACCGAGGACTTCGGTACGATCGTCTACGCCATGATCGACCGCAAGGAGCTCCGCGCCGGCGAGCGTGACTCGATCGACGATTTCAAGAGCGTCTACGACTTTGCCGAGGCCTTCGGCCCCGGCGCGGCCGCCTGCATCTGCTGATCCTCCGAGCATCGCCGCGGCTTCCCCCGTATCCTGCCGACCATGCAGGATCCGAATTCACATCAGCCACCATCCACCCCGACCGCTCCGGCGCAGTCCATCGCGCGGCTGCACCTCTGGCAGATCCAGTGGGTGCGCGATCTCATGCTCATCGCCGCGATCGTCGGCGTGGTGTATCTGGGCTATCAGATCCGCGTGGTCACGGTCCCCATCCTGCTCGCGCTGACGCTCGCGTATCTCTTTGAGCCGCTCGTGCGATGGGTCGTCGCGAAGCGCTACTGCTCCCGCCGGGTCGCGGCGACGGGCATCATCGCGATCACGTTCTTCGTGCTCGTCGTCCCGGCGGTGGTCGGCGCGGGGTTCGCGGTGGTGCAGGGGGCCAAGGCCGCATCGGAAGTCGCATCGAGCATCTCGAAGGTTCAGAAGTCGGTCGCTGCGCCCGAGGATGAGCAGCTCAAGGCGGATGTCCCGCACGGCGCGTGGACGAGCATCCGCGACTTCCTCGCCGAGCGCCCCGCCCGCCAGGAGATCAAGAAGGATGTCGTGCCCACGCCGGGCCTGACTCCCGACTCGCCCCCGTATCCGCCCGCGCCCGTTTCGCCCAAGACCTCGCCGAATCCTCCCGCGGAGCCCTCGGCCACGGCCCCCGCGCCGCCGCTGAAAACGGTGGAGGTCGTTCCCGCGCCCGAGTCCACCGGCCTGCTCGCCCATCTGGGCGGACGCGAGGAGATGCGCGAGCTGGGCCAGCGCGCCATCGACTGGCTGAGCATGCACGCGGGGGAGCTCTCCGCATCCCTCGGCCGCCGCGTCGCCAGCAGCGGCGCGGATGCCGCCCGCGCTGCCTTCGCCACCGCGACCACCGTCGGCAGCATCGTCCTGCAGGTCCTGCTGACGGCGATCTTCTTCTACTTCTTCTCCACCGGATGGGCCAGCGTGCTGACCTTCTCGGAGTCCTTCATTCCCGAAGCCCAGCGCGAGCGCGTCACCTACATCTTGGGCAAGATGGACCGCGCCATCGCGGGGTTCGTACGCGGCCGCATCACCATCTGCGCCATCGAGGCTTGCTTCTTCACGCTCATGTACTTCCTCGCGGGCGTTCCCGCGCCGTGGATTCTCGGGCCGATCGTCGGGATCATCTTCATCGTCCCGTTCATGCAGTCCATCGGCGCGCCGGTCGCGATGATGCTCATGTGGCTCGGCGGCGTGGAGGGCCCGGTCTTCGCGCCGCACCTGTTCGCCTCCAGCGGCGGGCTCTGGTGGATCCTCATCGCGCCCCCTGTCATCCACATCACCGCGAACTTCCTGGACGATTACTTCCTCACGCCGACGATCCAGGGCAAGCACACGGACCTTGCCATCCCGACGATCGTCTTCTCCTCCATCGCCGGCGGCGCGCTCGCGGGCATCTACGGCCTCCTGCTGGCCATCCCCGTCGCCGCGTGCGTGCGGATCCTCATGAAGGAAGTCTTCTGGCCGCGGCTGGAGAAGTGGGTGAAGGGAGAGGCGAAGGATGTGCTCCCGATTGGGAGGGAGTGATGAGGGAGTGGTGAGTGGGCAGTGGGGGGAGGGGGGAAAGTTCAAAGTTCAAAGTTCAAATAGGAAAAACAGCGCGGCCCCGGTCGAACAGACCCGGGGCCGCGTGCGTTTGTTGAATCGGGTTTCGGGTGGATGCAGGTTTGCAGGCCTTGGCTTCATCCGAAACCCGATTCCCGATTCCCCCCTCACTTCCGCTTCTTGAACTTGCTCTTGATACTCGTCGTCGCCGTGCTGCCTTTGGTGCGGAACTGCGGGAGGCCGCTGACGCCGGGCATCATGTCGGCCATGCCGCCCTTGCCGAGTTCCTTGACGGCCTTCACGCGGTCCATCGCGCCCATGCCGCCGAGTGATTTGGCGAGCTTGTTCACGGTGGAGAACTGCTTGACGAGTTGGCCGACCTCCTGATCGCTCGTGCCGCTGCCCTTGCCGACGCGGCGGCGGCGCGGGTTGTCGAGCATCTCCGGCTTGCGGCGCTCGGCTGGAGTCATGGAGTGGACGATCGCCTCGACGCGGTCGAGCTGCTTGTCGTCGATGTGGACATCCTTGAGCGCGCCGCCGACGCCGGGGAGCAGGCCCATGAGCTGCTTGAGCGGGCCCATGCGGCGGAGCGTGCGGAGCTGCTTGAGGAAGTCCTCCATCGTCATCTCGCCCTTGGAGAACTTGTCCTGCAGGGCCTCGGCTTCTTCATCGGAGACCTCGGCGCGGGCTTTCTCGACCAGCGAGACGACATCGCCCATGCCGAGGATGCGGGTGGCGATTCGCTCGGGGTGGAAGGGCTCGATGTTCTCGAGCTTCTCGCCGGTGCCCACGAACTTGATCGGCGCGCCGGTGACGTGCTTGACGGAGATCGCCGCGCCGCCGCGGGTGTCCGAGTCGAACTTGCTGAGGATGATGCCGTCGATCTCCAGCTTGCTGTGAAAGGCCTTGGCGGAGTTCACGGCATCCTGCCCGGTCATGGCATCGACAACGAGGAAGATCTGGTGCGGCGCGAGGGAGCGGTTGATCTGGTGGAGCTCGTCCATCAGCGCGTCGTTGATGTGCAGGCGGCCGGCGGTGTCGAGAATGACAGTGTCGATCCCGTTCTTGCGGGCGTGCTCCACCGCGCGGCGGCAGACCTGCACGGCGACGCCGACGGCCTTTCCATACTCGGCGACCTTATCGACTTCGCCATAGAACTCGACGCGTGCGCCGCCGGGCATGGCCTGGACTTGGTCGGCGACGATGTGGAGCTGCTCGACGGCGGCGGGACGCTGGAGATCGGCGGCGGCGAGGAGGACGGAGCGGCCGCGTTTCTTGAGATACGCGGCGAGCTTGCCGCAGGTGGTGGTTTTGCCGGACCCCTGCAGGCCGCACATCATGATAATGGTGGGGCCGGGCGAGACTTGGAGAACGGCGGACTCTTCCATCGACGCCGTCATGCGGGCGCGGGCTTCCTCTTCGGTCTTCGCGGGCGTGCCGCCGAGGAACTCGACGAGGCGGTCATGGACGATGCCGATGAACTCCTGACCGGGCTCGAGAGACTTGGTGACTTGCCTACCGACCGAGTCGGACTTCACGCCCGCAATGAAGTCGTTGGCGACATCGACCTGGACATCCGCTTCGAGCAGCGCGTTGCGGACATCGGCGAGGGCTTCGGCGATGTTGGACTCGGAGATCGAGCCCTTGCCGGAGAGCTTGCGGAAGACGTTGGAGAAGCCGTCGGAGAGTCGTTCGAACATGGAAAATCCTCGGCGCAGGAAACAGCGTTTCCGTGCGCTCTGTGGGTGGGCGCGTGGGCAGGGCTTGACCGAAGCGAGGTAGGATAGCCCGAACCAGCCCATGGCCGAAGTGGTTTCCAATCTCTACAAAGTCACGGTTGCCATATCCAATGGCCGTTCGTGGAACGTGCTGGTGCGGGCGGTGGACGAGGAATCCGCGGCGGGGGCGGTACGGGCGCGCGGGCACCATGTGGTCGGCGTGGCCGTGGGGGAGATGCCGCGGCCGAGCGCGGGGACGCCGCGGATCTCGTGCGTGAACTGCGGGTATCTGCTCAAGAAGCTGCCGGTGGGCGCGGCGGGCGAGACGCTGTGCCCGGAGTGCGGCGTGGTGAACACGCCCTTAGCGGGAAGCGACTCGGTGTGGGAGGAGATCAAGGCGACGCGGGCGGAGCTCAAGCAGCAGCGGCGGGAGCGGCCGTTTGCGATGCGGCCGCTGACGGTGCTGGGCTGGGCGGTGCTGCTGTTCGGGGTACTGATGTTTGTGGCGATTCCGTTGCTGAAGTGGTGGGGGTTGCTGCCGTAGCGGTAAGGTCAGCGCTTCGCCTTCAACCACTCGTGCAGCTTCTTCGCGGGCCAGGTGTTGATGCAGCCGTCGGCCGTGAGCCACCCTCTCCGCGCCGTGGCGACGCCGTATTTCAGGTTGTCATAGTCGTCTGGCTCATGCACATCGCAGTCAATCGCGATGAGTGCGCCGGCATCGACGGCGGCGCGGACGTGTGTGTCGCGGAGATCAAGACGCATCCAGTGTGCGTTTATCTCGAGGGCGACGTTGTGCTCCTTCGCCGCGGCGATGAGCTCGGCCATGTCGGGTGCGAGGCCGGGGCGCTTGTCGATCAGGCGGCCCGTCGGATGCCCGAGAATGTGGACGAGCGGGTGCCGGATGGCTTTGAGGAGACGCGCGGTGGCGACGGTGGGCTCTTGCCGCAGCGAGGCGTGCGGCGAGGCGACGACGACATCGAGCTTCGCGAGCAGTTCATCGTCGTAGTCCAGTGAGCCGTCGGCGAGGATGTCCACCTCGCTGCCGGCGAGAATGGTGATGCCATCGACCTTCTTGCGGGCCGCGTGGATGGCTTTGATGTGCTCGGCGAGCCGCTCGGGCGAGAGACCGCCGGCGATCGCGCTGGACTTAGAGTGATCGGTGACGGCGATGGTGTGGAAGCCGCGCTGCTTGGCCTGGCGGGCGAGTTCTTCGATGGACATCGAGCCGTCGCTGGCGGTGGTATGGGCGTGGAGTTCGGCTTTAATGTCGGAGAGCTCGATGGGAGTGGGGAGAGATGAAGCCGTGGCGGGGGCATCTTTCTTTGTGGAAGACTTCGGCCTTCGCTTGCGCTCGGGGTTCAGGTGCGCGAGTTCGAAGGCCTCGATCTCGCCACGGTCTTCGCGCATTTCGGGAGGAATCCAGGCGAGACCGAGCTTGGCGTAGACGTCTTCTTCGGTCTTGGAGGCGACGGGTTTGACGCCGCGTTTCTGCGGCGGTTCCATCTCATCATCCTCGGGGAAGAGCCCGTACTCGTTGAGCGTGAGTCCCATCTTGAGGGCTCGCTCGCGGAGCTTGACGTTGTGGTCCTTCGACCCGGTGAAGTACATCAGGGCCGCGCCCCAGGAGGAGTCGTCGAGCACGCGAAGATCGACCTGTATGGTGGGCTCCACATGCTCCTGCCCGTGCTGGCCTTCCATCGTCCAGCGCCCCATGTCCGGGTTGATCGCGAAGCGCACGCTGGACTTGGTGTCTCCCGCGAGGATCACCTTCCGGACTTCTTCCATTGCACGGAACGCCTTGCTCACGCCCTCTGCATCCGCGGCGGTTGCGAGTATGTCGATGTCGCCGACGGTCTCCTTGCCCCGGCGGGCGGAGCCGGCGAAGGCGATGTGCTTGACGCCCTTGACCTTTCGGAGATGCTCGACGATGCGATCGGCAATCGGGATCGCCAGCCCGAGGTGCAGCCGATGCGAGCCCTGCTCCGCGAGAGCGATCGACTCCTTGATCTTCGCGACGGCCTTCTCGCCCATGCGCGGCAGCGTGAGGATCGAGCCATCCGCGATGATCTTCTTGAGGTCCGCGATGGATTCCACGCCGCCTTGCTTCCAGAGCACCGCGACGGTCTTGGGGCCGAGGCCGGGAATCTCCATCACGGCGAGCAGGCCGGGGGGCACCTGCGTGCGCAGCTCTTCGAGCTCGCTGATCTTTCCCGAAGCGACGAACTCGATGATCTTGTCGGCGATCTTCGGCCCGACGCCGTCGAGGGCGACGAGCTGCTTCTTGGCGTCGGGGGCCTTCGCGATCGGTTCGAGGTCCATGGCAAGGTCGCCGATGATCCGCGAGGCCTTGGCGTGGGCGAGCACCTTGAAGGTGTCCTGCCCGAGCAGGTCCATGAGCTTGGAGATCAGGGAGAATCGGTCGGCGAGGGCGGCGTTGACGCTCATGCGAGATGGTAGGGGAAAAGTGCAAAGTGCATAATGCAACGTGCAAATGAGGCAGGATGAAGCGAGGGAAGAGTGCCTTCTCTGATTTGCACTTTGCACTTTGCACTTTGTATTTTGTGTTTTGCACTTTCCTACCCTGCCCAATGCCCACGCCCACCCTCACCCCCTCCGCTCCGATCCTCTGCGCCATCCTCGCCGGCCTCTGCTGGGGCGTGGGAGAGATCTTCACCAAGT
>JBGANP010000092.1:0-13671 GCA_044222255.1 Phycisphaerales bacterium | reverse complement strand
GCCGTCCTCCGAGGGGGCAGCATCGCCCGGGCTCGTTCCGCGAACCAATTCGCTACCCATCCGTTTTGTTACCTCCGGGGGCGGTCAAGGATCAAGGGCGGTTGTGCCGGCGCCGCGGGCTGCTAGGCTGCGGTCATGCACGCGAGCGCCGCATCCTGGATCGGTGTGAATCGGAAGTCCCGCCATGTCACGGAGGAGAGGAGGCTGGACGCGTGGGCGCGAGCGGCCGCAGTCGCGGTTGCCGTGACCGTGCTCGCAAGCTCGGGGCTTTCCCAGACCATTGCCGACATCGCACCCAACTACCCGGGAGTCGAGGTCCGGTTCCCCCACGTCAGCCGCGACGGCTCCACGGTCGTGGGCCAGTGGTTCCCGGCCGGACCGCCAGCGGCCGGCGGCTTTCGATGGACCGCCTCCACCGGCATCGTCTCCCTCTCGCAGTTCTCGATCGCCAACGCGACCAACGAGGATGGCTCGGTCGTGGTGGGACAGTCCATCAGTTCGCCGGCCGCGGCCATGTACTGGTCGAGTTCGACCGGCTCGGAAGTTCTGCCGCTGGTCTGGCCCGATGCAGCCCAAACCGCGCTGGCGGTTTCCGCAGACGGGAACACCGTGGTCGGGCAGGCGTCGCACGCCTTTGAGGTTCGCGGCGTGATCTGGCGCAAAGGGCCATCGGGCTGGACCGTCGGGCTGACGGGCTACTTCACTTTCCAAGGATTCAGCGCCTTCATCGCAACCGCTGTCAGCGACGACGGCGCCACCGTCGCCGGCACCGCCAACGTCATCGGGCTCCCGTTGAACGTGGGCGTCGCGGCTTTGTGGTCCGACCCCGGCGGACCGTTCTCGATTGCCTCCCAGGGCAACGCCAAAGCGATCAGCGGCGACGGATTGACCTTGGTTGGCATCTACGGGACGAGCACGGAGCGGGCGTTTCGGTGGAGCGCGGCCGACGGCTTCCTCGACCTCGGGGCCGGCGAGGGCTTGGGGGTTTCAGGGGACGGCAACGTCGTTGTCGGCAACGCCGTCGTGTGGGTGCGCGGATTGGGCGCTGCCGCGCCCGGTGCCTTCGCCCAATCGCAAGGAGTGGACGTC
Source organism: Phycisphaerales bacterium (assembly GCA_044222255.1). GTDB lineage: Bacteria > Planctomycetota > Phycisphaerae > Phycisphaerales > UBA1924 > UBA4658. Next base: position 12,582 of record JBGANP010000092.1, on the reverse strand, counting down.
AGCGGCTGGAGCGGCATCTACCCCTGGGACGTCTCGCGCGACGGACGCGTGATCGTGGGCGACGGGGTTCACCGGGTCTGGCGGATGGAGCTCCCTTTTCCGCCCGGCTGCGCTTCGGACTACAACCACGACACGTTTGTGAGCGGAGACGACTTCGACGCGTTCGTCTACGACTTTGAGTTCGGCCTCCCCTCCGCCGACGTTGACCACAACGCGTTCGTGAACGGCGACGACTTTGACTACTTCATGGACCGCTTTGTCGCGGGGTGCTGAAGCGGCATCACCGTGCCGGTCGCTGCATCAACCAAGTGGCCCAACACCTCGCTGATCCGGAGACTTGCCCAGCACGTCAGCGCAAACGGCGCCCAATGGGAACGCCGATGGGGTGGAGAGGTTCGCGAGAGAGGCCGACGAGCGCCCACACCGGGGGTCCGACGGCATCTCAGAAGAGAGCCGGGGCGCGGATGCCTTGGCGCGCTGGTGACACGATCTGCTGTAACAGCGGGCCGCCTGCGCGCTCCCCTCGCAAAAGCTGGGTCTCGCTCCGCGGATCACGGCGCTACCTGGGGCCTTCGCTCTGGGGGGTAAACGGTACAACTATTTGAATATTCATCTCAGGCCGCCACCCGAGCGGAGCTTTCGCCAACCAGTTCGTGGATGGCGGCGACGAAGTGTCCAATCGTGAAGGGCACCGACAGGTGTCGCCACTTTCGCCCTTCCATCACCCCAGAATCAAGTGCAGTGGGGTGCTGCGGTGGGCTCAGTAGGAGGATGGGCAACTGCTTGACCCCTCGAGCCTCCTCGGCGGCCTTCACACGTGCATAGGTGCTTATGAGTGTCGCGGCTCGGAGTGCATGCATGACCACGACTGTGGGCACTTCGTTACTCACCGGCTCGGAGACGGTCGCGCAGAATCGCCCGATCGCATCAACATCCTCGTCTTCACTCACGAAGAGAGGGCAGAACCTGCCGCCCAGTTCCGCCCGCACACGCTCCGCAACTCGCGGCCACGCGCGCCCGTTGGTCCAGGCGAGCATGGCGAACTTCAGATCGTCCGTCTGCTGCTGTGCCGCGCCCGTGATCCGAGCGAACACGTCAGCATTTATTTCGAGCTCGCGGCACAGTTCGACCGTCGAGTAGACGGTGTCGTTGCCGCTGCTGCCGAGCATGAGCGCGTGTGCGAGGCGATCGGCGAGCGCCAAACGCAAGGTCTCGGTGACCTGCCGTCCCGCCGTGGCCTTGATCTGGCCGCACGAGGCTTGGTGGAGAAGGATCGGGGTTACGAGGTCGGCGGGGAAGTGCCAGGCTCGCAGCAAGTCTTCCATGACATCTGCGTGCGTCGCCGAGAGCAGGCGCCTTTCGGCTTGTTCCAGAGGCACGCCGAGCTCTCTGGCGTTGCTGATGACCTGCGTGTAATGCGAGCCGAGCTGCTCAGCAAGCACGACGCGCCCGACATCGTGCATAAGTCCCGCGGCGAACGCTGCCTCCGGGTCGTTGGTCCGCATCGCATGAGCAATCTCCGCGCCGATGATGGCACACGCGATCGAATGCTCCCAGAAGTGTGCGGTGTCGAGATACCCGTCGAACGCCGTGCCGCTGAATCGATCGACGACGCTGATGCCCATGACTGTTTGGCGGATGCACCCCATGCCGATTCGCACGACCGCCTTCTGCAACGAATCGACCGGTTTGCCTCGGGTGTACGCCGAGCTGTTGGCGACCTTGAGGATCTTGATGGCCATGGCCTGGTCTTGAGCAATCACCTTGGCCACTTCGTCACTCTGACAGTTCGGGTTGCTCGTGAGCTTCACGACTTGCGACACCGCCGGCGACAACCCGTGCAGCTCACTGCATGCACGCACTCGCCTCATCAATTCGGCCTTGCCGATCGTAACGCGTGCGGTCTGACTCCCTTCCGCAGCGAGCTTGATACCGCTGGGCACCAGAGGCGGGTCCGGCCTTGCGGTGCTTGCTTCTGCCCCCGCATGCTTGGGGGTCGGCATCGCAGCAGCGCCCGCGTGAATTGCCGCGATCTTGGCCAGGGCCGGTGGCGGGGTTCCCCGTTCGCGCGCGGTACCCGCGGCGGTGATGGCTTTAATGCGCGCGAGCAGATCGCGAAGCGAGAACGCGGACTTGAGCACATAGCCACTGATACCGAGCTTCCCCGCATCGACGATGCGACCGCGATCTGCCTCGGCCGACAGAATCAAGACGGGCACCCTGTACAGCGAGGCGGTGGACCGAATATGCGCAAGCACTTCCATACCGTCCACCTCAGGCATGCCCAGGTCAAGCAGGACCAGGTCAGGCACACGCCCTGAGAGCATGGCGATGGCCTGCCTGCCGTTGCAGGCGGCCAGCGTCTCGAAATTATTCTGGCGCAGTACCTCTTCGATCGGCTCTCGAAATACCGGCGCATCGTCTACGACCAGTATGGTCTTCATTGTTGTTACATCCTCGGGCTCGTCGGAGGCCCCCCTTCCACGCCGGGACGTTCTCGTGCGCCTGCACGATCTCGCGGACTCGTATCGACACGGTCGGCGAGTACGCTGAGGTGTACGCGGCAATTGCTCTGGCCCCCTCGTTTCCCGCGGTCTGCATTCGCGGTTCCCGCAGTGGGCGTGCTGGGCGCGCGGGGCAGCGAGGACTTATGGGACACGGTCGCTCCTCAAGGGGCCGCCGGTGAGGGTGCGGAGAGGCTCGAACGAGCCAGAGCAAGTCATCCGCTCCCATGCACTGAACCGAGTGTCCGGACGTGGCGATGAGTCTCAGAAGTGTCTCCCCCCCCCCGCTGGAGCAACGCAGCCCGTTACCTACAAGTACTAGATGCGCCCGGGAGCGCTTCACGGCAATCGGGGGGGCAGGCTCAGGGTGGCATCGCGGGCGTGGGGCGATCTGTCGGCACGAGCGGGCGCGCTTGCCCGCCAAGGTGGTGCTATGAGCCGCTTCACGGGCAGGACATTCGGACCGTTCGCGTGGCGCTGGCGCACGTTCCTGCACTCACGCGGCACCGCATTGGCCGTGAGCGGCGGTGCGATGGTCCTGGTGGTCTCCGGCGCTCGACTGCTCCTGGCGCCGATCGATCACGACGCGGTCGCGCAGGCCTCGGCCACCGCATCGCTCATGAACATCGGCACTGCGATTCGCGCGGACATCGCACGCGTGGTGCGCCCCGCCATGAGCCGCACGCAGAAGCTGGCGGTGGACCCCGGAGTAATCGACGCACTTCGCGGCGGGAGCGACGAGGAACTCACACGTGTCTGCAACGACGGGATCCGCAACGCGACCGAGATCGACGCCCTGGCGCTGTTCGATTCCCTCGGCCACATTGTCGCGATCAACACGGTGTACTCTGCCGGTGATCCGATCCCCCATGATCGCGTTGCGCGGATCATGAGCACTTCCTTTGACCAGCGCGCCATCGTGCAGAAGTGCGTGCGCAATGACGCTGACGAGCAGGTCCTGGAATTTCAAACCACGTGCGATATCACCCCTGCGTTCTTCGATTCGACCGGTCTCTCGATCGCTTGCTCGGTACCCGTTCGTGACCCCCGCACCGGACGGAAGCTCGGCGTGGCGAGCGCCCGGCTCCGCTCCGAGCGGTTGACCGAACTGGTGCAAGCCAACGGCATCGAGGGACGGCACTGTTCGGTCGACTTGATCACCGACCGCGGCGAATACTTCTCCGAGTCGATCAGTTCGGGACGCTCACTCCCCCCCATCCGAGAAGATGTGCTGGCCGGGATCGTGGCACCGCTGGCGAAAGACGCTGCTGACACATCCCTCACGCGCGTGGGCGGCCAGTACGTCCTGCTCCTCAGGCTCCGCGATTTCGAGGTGCTCGACGGGGGTGGCATGCAAGTCATGCTGGTCGCGAGCGAGGAGTGGTTGGCGCGCGACATTCGCAATGCACGATTCTTCCGGGCCGGGGGCATGATGGGCGCGGCGGCGATTCTGCTCCTGCTGACGAGCCTTCTCCGCAGCACGGGTACTCTCCGTGAGAGCGAGCGCATGCTGGAGGAGAGGGTGAGGCAACGGACCGCCCAGCTCGCGGAGGCGAAGCTCGCCGCCGAGGCGGGCAGCCGTGCGAAGAGTGAATTCCTGGCCAATATGAGCCACGAAATCCGCACACCGCTCAACGGTGTCATAGGCCTGCTCGACCTGCTATTAGCAACTGACCTGAGCCCCGAACAGCGACGCTACGGCCGGCTGGCCAAGACCTCCGCGACTCTCCTGACCAGCGTTCTCGGCGACGTGCTCGATCTCTCGAGGATCGAAGCACGGAAGCTCGAAATCGTGCCCGTCGCGATTGATCTCCACGACACCGTCACGGAAGTGGTGGACATACTCACAGAGCCCGCGACGAAAAAGGGGCTCGCGATAGCGTGCCGGATCGATCCGAGCGTGCCTCTGCGCGTACTCGCCGACTCCGACCGCCTTCGCCAGGTGATCTTCAATCTCCTGAACAACGCCATCAAGTTCACCGAGCGCGGCTCGGTGACGCTTAGCCTCACCGGCGAATGCCTATCTGGCGGCAAGACGGTGGTACGCTTCACCATCACGGACACCGGAGTGGGGGTTTCGCCCGACCGCGCCAAGCGGCTTTTCCAGGCATTTTCTCAGGCCGACCCTTCGACCACGCGGGTGTACGGGGGGACGGGCTTGGGGCTCGCGATTGCAAAGCAACTCACGTCGCTCATGGGCGGCACCATCGGCGTGGAGAGCGAGTTGGGCCGCGGTTCGTCCTTCTGGTTCACAATACCGTTTGAGGTGCTCTCGGCCCCTTCTCTGTCGCAACCGCACCCCGGATCCGCGAGCGCCCCGGCCACGGTCGAGCTCAGCACGCCTCCCCGCACGGGATTGCGCATCCTCATCGCCGAGGACAACGAGGTGAATCAGATTGTCACCCGCGAAGTTCTCACCAAAGGCGGTTACACATGCGACGTAGTTCCGGACGGGAGGTGTGCGGCCGAGTCGGTGCGGACCGGCCGATACGATGTCGTGCTGATGGACTGCCAGATGCCGGTGATGGACGGCTTCGAGGCGACACGCCTGATCCGCCGCAACGAAGCCGCCGTTGGGGGTGGGAGGCATACACCGATCGTCGCGCTCACCGCCAACGCGATGAAAGGCGATCGCGAGCGATGTCTGGAAGCGGGCATGGACGGCTATGCCAGCAAACCCGTCAACCCAGCGGAACTTCTGCGCACCATCGAGCAGGTACTGGACGCGACCACCCAAGGGGCCAGAGCGGCCTAGGAGATTCCATGATCAGCACACCGCGGTCCGATTGCCCCCCACCGTTCGCGCTGCCCGAATTGCTCGAGCGCTGCATGGGTAGCACCGACGTCGCCGCGCTCGTGCTGGACAAATTTGAAATCCAGCTTCGAGAAGACGTTGGAGCGATCGCATCCCTGATTACCGCTCACGATGCGGTCCAGATCGCTCGCAAAGCCCACGCCCTGAAGGGCGCGGCCGGCTCTGTGGCGGCGCAGACGCTGCGCGTTCTGGCGGCGCAAGTGGAGTCATCGGCCAAACAGGATCGGCTCGACGCTATAGCCGGAGACTTTGCCGCGCTCCGCTCCGAGATTGAGCGCTGCCTGACGCATCTTCCAGGAGCCCGGCACACGCTGCTCTCCGGCATTGCCCCGTCACGCGAGGTCTCGCCATGAAGGTCCTGGTCGTCGATGACAACGAAGTATCACTTTCATTGCTGCGGGCCACGCTGCAGAGCGCCGGGTATGAAGTGGAGACCGCGCACGACGGGGCGGCGGCGCTTGAGCGGATCCGACGCGCTGGCCTCCGACTTGTCGTTACTGACTGGGAAATGCCGGGGATGAGCGGCCTTGAGCTGTGCCGCGCCATCCGGGCCGATGACATCTCGGGCTATGTGTACTTCGTTCTGGTGACGTCCCATGACACGCCACAGGATGCCGTCGAGGGCCTCTCCGCGGGCGCCGACGACTTTGTCGCAAAGCCCTTCAATCCGCCGGAGCTTATCGCGCGGGTGCGCGTCGGCGAGCGCATTCTGGCTCTTGAAACGCGTGACGTGGCGATCTTTGCAATGGCGAAGCTCGCCGAGTCGCGCGACCCGGAAACGGGCGCGCACCTCGAGCGGGTCCGCAGCTATTGCCGCGTCCTGGCGAAGGATCTGGGATCTCTCCCGAAGTTCCGCGATCAGATCGATGCCGAGTTCATTCGCCTCATCTACCTGACCAGCCCGTTGCACGACATTGGCAAGGTGGGGATCCCCGACAACGTGCTGCTCAAAGCCGGTCGGTTGAACGACCGGGAGTTCGAGATCATGCAGATGCACGCGATGCTGGGAGCGCAGACGCTCGACGCCGCGCTGCGCGCGTTCCCGGGCGTGAAGTTCCTTGAGATGGCTCGGGACATCGCCGCGACTCACCACGAGCGTTGGGATGGCTCGGGCTACCCCGCGGGACTTGCGGGGACCGCGATACCGCTGAGCGGACGCATCACGGCGCTCGCGGATGTTTACGATGCGCTCACGTCCAAGCGGGTATACAAGGCCGCGTTCTGCCATGAAATGGCCGCGTCCATGATCAGAAAGGACGCCGGCTCGCACTTTGATCCAGACATCGTGGATGCGTTCCTGCGCACCGAGAAGCAGTTCATCGAAATCCGGGCTCACTTTGCCGAGACGTACGCCGCAGCCGCGTAGTTCGTCGCGGCAGGGCAATCCGGCGCCCGAGGACGGAGGAGCTCAGTTGGCAGCGGGTCCGGGAGGACTCCCGCCGGGGGTGCGTTCAACGCTCGGAGAAGCGGGGCCTTGCTCGCTCCCTTCAATCAAGGAAAGGAGAGTGTTGGCCAGAGTCTTGGGATTGATGGGTTTACTGATATGCGAGTCCATTCCAGCGGCCAGGCACCGGTCACGGTCATCCTGCATCGCGTTCGCGGTTAATGCGACGATGGGAACCCGGCGAGCCCCGCTTGCACGCTCCGTGCGTCGTATCGCTTGTGTGGCTTCGAAGCCGTCCATGACGGGCATTTGACAATCCATCAGGATCACGTCGTACTTTCCGCTTTCCGCCGCGGCGACCGCTTCCTTGCCGTCGGGGACGATGTCGCAATGGAATCCCAGCTTTGCGAGCAGTTCGGACGCGACGATCTGGTTGATCTCGTTGTCCTCGGCGAGCAGTATTCTGGCGCCGCGCGACGCGATCGGTGCGGGCTCCGATTTCGATTCAGAACGTGGACTGTCCGCAGGTGGTCTTTCTGCCCGCGCGAGCACGCCCATGATGGTGTCGAATAGCTCCGACTGCCGGACCGGCTTGGCGATTGCTCCCGCGAAGCCGAGCGCGCGCAGCGACTCATGCTCAATCCGGTCGTCCATCGTCAGCAGGACCATGAGCGCGGTTCCCGCGATATCCGCACGAGACCTGACCGCGTTGGCCAACTCGAACGCGTCCATATCGGGAAGGTCTCGGTCGATCAGCGCAACCTGAAAGGGCCGCTTGGCGGCCGCGGCAGCCGTCAGCGCGTTGAGGGCGGCCTGTCCGTCGCGCACGGCCGAATCGTCCAGCCCCCAACTGGCAATCTGCTCCCGGAGCACTCCCAGGTGGGCCTCGTCATCATCCACCAGCAGCACGCGAATCCCTCGCGGATCGACGTCGTGGCGCTGGGGGAGCGGCTGGTCAGCCACGCGGCCCAATTTGACCGTGAACCAGAACACCGAGCCCTTCTCGGGTTCGCTCTCGACCCCCACCTGACCGCCCATCAGCTCGGCAAGTCGCTTGGCGATAGCCAAGCCCAACCCCGTGCCGCCGTACGCCCGGGTCGTCTGAGCGTCCGCCTGCGAGAAAGCCTTGAAAAGGCGGTCGAGCCGATCCGCGGGAATCCCGATGCCGGTATCGGTGACGCTGATTCGGACCGTCACCGATTCGGTGTCCTCGGCTTCGAGCACCACTCGCAGCACAACGCTTCCCTTGCGTGTAAACTTGATCGCGTTGCTGATTAGATTGACGACCACCTGCCGCAGTCGGTCGGCATCGCCCATGACCATCCGCGGGACCCCCGGATGTACGCTGCTCGCCAGCTCCAACCCTTTCTGCTGGGCACCGGGTGCGAGCATCTGCACAAACTCCTCGAGGGCTGCGTGCAGATTGAATTGGAACGAGGCTAGTTCCAGCTTCCCCGCCTCGATCTTCGAGAAATCCAAAATATCGTTCACAATGGCCGTGAGTGACTCGGCAGACGACTTGGTGATCGCCGCGTACCGGCGCTGCTGGGGGGTCATCGGGGTGTCAAGAAGCAACTCGATCATCCCGACCACGCCGTTGAGAGGTGTGCGTATTTCGTGACTCATGTGGGCCAGGAACTCGCTCTTGGCGCGGCTGGCCGCTTCTGCCACCGCTCGCTCATGTTCCAGCTTCAGGCCGCGGACCAACTCCGCTTCCTTACGGTCCGTGATGTCCAGCACCACGCCCTGGATGAACAATGGGCGGCCGGCCGCGTCCTCATACACGCGTCCCCGCACCGCGACCCAGCCGAGCGACTTGTCAGCCCGGACGACCCGATACTCCTCGTCATACTCGCAGCGCGTCCGGATCGCGCGCTCGATCGCCGCCACGACACGGTCGCGGTCCTCGGGCAAGATCGCATTTCGGTACGGCGCGGCGTCATCGGGTCGTTCGGAGGATCCCCCCAGGAGCGATCTGGCCCGGTCGGACATCTCTACGCGATCTTCTGTCAGGCTCCAACGCCACACGCCGATCTCGCCCGCAGCAAGCGCCATCCGCAAGCGATGTTCGCTCTCCTGAAGAGATGTTTCTGCGCGTTTGCGCTGCGTGATATCGCGCACGATCTTCGCCACTTCCACGGGCTTGCCCGTGGGGTCTTTGATCGTGGACAGCGTCACCGCGACGTCCACTCGCTCGCCGCCCTTCTTTACACGTTCGGTCTCAAGCCGAATGACCTCTCCCGCACGCAGGCGCACCAAGAGGTCAGTCCATTCCGCTGTTCGTTCCGGCGGCACCAGCACCGATAGGGGCTTGCCGATGACCTCGGGTGCTTCGTACCCGAAGAGGCGTACCGCCGCAGCATTCCATGTGGTGATCGTTCCCGTGAGATCTTCCGTAATTATGGCGTCGTCGGAATGCTCGACGATCGAAGCCAGCTTTGCGTCGGTGACTTCAAAGCGGCGCACACGGCTTTTCAGTTCGTCAGCGTGCGCGGCGTTTTGCGCCTGGGCGGCTTTCATGCGACTAAGAGTGGTAACGTCCTCAACTCGGTGGATGATGTACTCAACCGCTCCGTCGGGACCCATGACAGGAATGTTCTGCGGGCTCCAGGATCTCTCCTCAAAGCCTCCGCCCTCCGCTTCAGGACGGCGGATGTCGTACTTTTGAATAGGCATGATGTCAACGGTTCGTGTTGACAGCACGCGGTCCAGGGACGCGTGGAGGTTGCGCACCCCGTTAGCTCCCGGGTCATCGGGGTTGTCCGGGAAGACTTCAAACAGCGGTTGTCCCACGATCTTTGCGCGCGTGGTCATCGTGGCGCGGAGATACGCATCGGATACCGCGACAATCCTCAAGGATGGGCTGAGAACGAGATAAAGGTCTGGCACCGACGCGAAGAGCGCGCCATAGTCGGGGCTGCCCTGGTCAATGGACGCCGTGTCTTCAGTTCTATTGCTCATCGAGTCCAGCCCACGGGCGTAGGGCTCCTTCAAATCCCTGTCTGAGAAACTCCGAGCGCGGCCAGCTCATCGCCATACTCCATCGCACGTGAACAGGTCGAGCAAGGGCGCTCACGCTGATCGAGTGCCACACTACCGCGCCAACGTGGAGTCGAGGTCGTTTCGCGCATGAATTCGCGAGTAAAAATTTACTTATGTGGCTTTCCCATGTTTCGCCGTCGCACCGTGCAGGCTATTAGCACTCGGCCGGTGCCGGCGTCGCGCTCCCCAACGCCTCGCGCTTTGGGTTGCCCACGCCGGGCGTCTCCTGCGCCGCGGCACCCCTCCGCTCGGTCTCTTCGCGCCTTCAACTCGTAGATAAGGAGAAATTCATTCTTGTGTCAGGCTCGCGCCATACGCGATTGGGAAACTCAGAGCTGGAGAGAAGGAACAACCGGGCCGCAGGCCGCGCGCCCGATGTCGAGACCGCCGGGTCCCCCACGCGGCGGTCTTCTTTGATGCTTAGCGGATTGGTGCATCAGTTCGCACCCACCAAGCCCGATGGCACCTCACTCAGTTCAACGAGGCAGGGCGGCAGGCGACCTCCCGCATGGGGCTTCTTCATTCCATCAAACTCCTCTGGTCGGGCCGCGGAAGCCGCCGGGCTCCCCGTACAGGGGGCGTGGGGATTACCTGCGAACTCGGAGATGTGGTGGATTACAGCACCACCGGCATGCGTGTGATGACCGAGATCAAGCCCGCGGTGGGGCTGGGTGATGTCCTGCACCTGGAGGTGACAGGTCCAGGTTGGACTCGCCGACTCTCTGTTCGCGTGGCGCGGGTCACTCGGGCCTCGCTGAGCCTCTGGGAGGTTGGCCTTGAGTTTCTGGGTGAGCCAGGACCATCCATCCCTACGACGGCCTCGCATCGATGACCTTGAATTCGGAGGAGGACCTCCCCACTGGACATCGTGCGGACAGCCGCCCCCGTGCCGTGGCGTGGTGGGCGCCAGCCGCTCGTCGTTCGGGTTCACTAGAGTTGGTGGCGGACGCGCGTCCGACACTCCGATCATCCCCCGCTGGTCTTTCCTCCCATCACCCGAAGTACCTGTCCTGCGATGTAGCTCGAATCCGCGCTAGACGCGAGGAAGACGTACGCGGGCGCTAGTTCCTCGGGCTGGGCCGGGCGATCGATGGGTGGTCCGGTCTTGCCGCGACCGAAGTTGGCGATTCGTTGGCGAGAAGCGCCGCGGTCGCTCGGGTTCAGCGGCGTCCAAACGGGACCGGGGGCCACCGCGTTTACGCGGATTCCTTGGGCGATCAGCTGGCGCGCCAGGCTCTTGGTGAGGGTGTTGATCGCGCCCTTGGTCGCGCTGTAGTCGGGCAGCTCGGGTGGCCCGTCGAACGCCGTCTCGGAGCTCGTCACAATGATCGATGCACCTCGCTTCAGTCGCGGCAGGGCAGCCTTCACGAGCCAGAAGTACGCGTACACGTTTGTCTTGAACGTACGGTCAAACTCCGCGTCGGTGACGTCAAGAATCGATTTCTTGCGGTTCTGCCAGGCGGCGTTGCTCACCAGCACATCGAGCCTCCCGAAGGCACGCCATGTTCTCTCCACGATCGATCTGCACGTCTTTGGGTCGCGCAGATCGCCCGGCAAACGCAGACACCGCTTCCCCAAACTCTCGACCGCCGCTGCGGTTTCTTTCGCATCCGATTCCTCGGCGCGCAGATAGTTGATGGCGACGTCCGCGCCCTCGCGTGCGTACATGACCGCCACGGCACGCCCGATCCCCGAATCCCCGCCCGTGATGAGCGCCGCCTGGCCGGCCAGTTTGCCCGCGGGAGCAAAGTCGGGGGCTTCGTAGCGCGGTCGCGGTCGGAGCTTCGATTCAATGCCCGGCTTGCTCTGGTGCTGCCGCGGGAACGGAGGGCGGGGCTGCTCCGCGGGCCTCCTGCGGGACGTGGGCTTGCGCATCGCGGGCTGCCTCCGATTGGTGTTAACGCTGTCCACCCCGCGCATCCGAAGGTGCGCGGCGGGACCACGTGACGGTCTAGTAAAACGGGGTTCATCGTGGGCGGGCCCTTCCTGACTCTGCTCGGACCGCCGCGATCGCCTCAGACATCGCGAATCCGCCGGGCCGGAAGTGACGCAGGGTGATCTGGCTCAAGGGCGCTCGCCAACCTGCACGCGAGGGGCAGTGCGCTTCCGGCGACCGAGACATGCTTCGTGCGTACGCCCATTCCGGTGCCGGACGCGTTGACCCCGCTGCTCGCCCAGCGTCCTTTCAAGAGAGTTTCACGATCGATTCAGTCGCCATGGCGGGGACCATCCGAAGTGGTAGTAGAGGAGAACCACGCCATGTCTAGCAAGATCAATGCAGCCCGTGGTGAACGGCGCCGGGCACCCGTCAAAGCCAAGTTCACGGCGCGGCATGATGTGGCGATGGACATCGTAATCCAGACGCTTATCGCTCACCGCGGGGCCATCACTCTCCGGGAACTGGTGCGAGAGGTCGTGGACGAGCGCAACGATGCGTCACCCGCGCGTTTGACGCGGCGCGAACTGACTGCGGCGCTGCACCATCTTGAGCCGCTGGGACTACGCGACTCGGCGAAGAGTCATCCTCGGACGGAGCGGGGGCTGCGGTCGGCGGCTTGAACGTTCCTTCCGCGGCGCGCAGCCGCGATCGCGGGGCGGTTTGTATTGACCCACACCGCAATATCCCCCATGCCTCGCCTTTCGGCACGTCCGCCTGCGAAATGGCGAGTTCGTGTTCTAGCGTGGGGGAGAGCGGCCCTTACCGAGCCCATGCTCTTGGGCGCGGCCCTTGGACTGAACTGCTCCGTCTGGGCGTTTCTTACGCTCGCGGACAAGGTGCGCAAGTCGGGCACGCTCTCATGGGACGATCGGCTGCTCCTTCTTTTCCGCCGTCAGGA